>NZ_JBFTID010000001.1:0-982783 GCF_056394605.1 Rhizobium sp. 10N427
CTCAAAGCTAAAGCCGAAGATACCCATCACCCGCACTTGGCCTTCCCTTTGCAACCCCGGCCAGCGCCGGGCAGGCCAAGCGCTGATCGTCTACAGGGGGGTGAATATTGGACGCCGATAAGGGGTCAACATTGCGAGCCGATTGACACCAGGGTCTCAACTGCACGTCCTCGCTGCCAAATCATGGGGCATGTTGGATATGCGGCGCTGTCAGCCAACACACGGGAGATTGTCGTCTTGCCGGAACCGTTAGTCCCGAAGATAAAATTGATCTGCTTGAGACCATGCAATCGCTGACCCGCTTCCGGATAAGTCGCGACTTTTGCTACAGCAAGCTCTTCGAGCATTCATACTCCCCCTGCCTAACTCATTTGCCTGCGACCCTATTTTCGCAAGTAGCTCTTTTTCCCGCTATCCGAAATGCAGTAGCGCCCTCCCCGCGGACCGGTGCAATAAGCACCATATCGACAGGAACATTCACCGCCGACCGTCGGCTCCATCTCGCGGTCGGCTGTCCCGAGGAGACCTACTGCTCCTCCCATATATGCCGAGCACGATTTCTTGCTGGCCGAGACGGACCCGTCATTACAGATGAAGGTCTCTCCTTGGCAGCCAGAGATCCCGCCCTTGGCTCCGCTGCACGGAGTATTCGCGGCCTCTAACGCTGTCGCTTGGACCAGCATCACCATTAGCGCCACAGCCAGGACGCCACTCGTCCGCCGCGACCTACGAACATTGCAGGACAATTCTCGAGACCACATTACTGCACCGACGCCGCCCCATTCCCGGATACGAGCATGCCCTCTCGCACCGACAGCTCCCCATCGGACTTCAACACTTCAATCCGGGCGACAATAACATCACGCAGCTGGCTGCTGGTCGCCTTGAAGCCCAACCCGCGAGCGACAGCGTTAACCGCCTCACCTTCGGTCGCACCCAAGCTGGTCGCGATGAGGGATGTCAGTCCCTGATCGATTTCCATTGGCGGGATCATCTCGATCCGGCGGAGACCTGGCGATACGACAGCGCTGCGGTCGCGAAGCCGGACTTCGGCACCGGGCCAAAGGAGAAAATCACCGGAACGGTAGACATCTGCGCCACTGACGGCGACATCGACCGCGTGGCCAACGTGGCTTCTGATACGGCTTCCCGTTTGCTGCAGTCCCCACGCTGCCCGGATACGGTTGATCACCTCGTCGCGATGGACCGGACCCTCAAGCTCAACGGTACGCTTTACCAGTTCGGTCAATATACTGATCGGCGCCTCGTGCAGCTCGGTAGCCGTCCGCGGGGTCAGTGATGCCTCCTCGTAAAAAGGCGTGGTACTTTCGAACGAAACAGGCTGAAGCCCTATTTCAGTCACATCCGCGCGCTCGATCGTGACGACTTCGACCGGAACAGCTCTCGCGGCAGCTTGACCGACCTGATCGCCGGACAGCGCGTTGGCCTTGGCCTGCTCGATTGCAGTCACCAGGCGGTCGAGCTCAGCCTTTGGTCGCTGGAACCAGTCAGTGCTCCAAACGCGATGAATGTTCCAACCATGATCCTCGAGGACGGCTTGGCGCAAACGGTCGCGGTCACGGGCTGAACGGGAGTCGTGATATGAAGCGCCATCACATTCGATGCCGAGGAGATAGCGCCCCGGAACCGTCTCGTCTGCAACGGCTAGGTCGATGAAGAAACCTGCAATGCCGACCTGCGGATGGAGTTGGTACCCTCTCTCTTGCAGAGCCGCCATGATCTGTTCTTCGAAGACACTGTCCATTTGGCGATCGGTCCGTTGGCTCATGGAGAGCCGTCCGGTCCGCGCGTAATGCAGGAACAGCTTGAACGCAAAGACGCCCTTCCCTTTGCCTCGTTCCAGGTCGATGTCGTCGTCGGTGATTGACGCGAAGACTTCGCAGAGGCGTTTGGCGCGGCTGATGAGCACGTTCAGGCGACGTTCCCCGCCCTCGGCGCCCAGAGGTCCAAAACGCATGCTCATTGGAGCGCCGCTCGGTCCCTTGGCGTAAGCGACAGAGATCAGGATAACGTCGCGCTCATCACCCTGAACGTTTTCGAGGTTCTTGATGAAGAACGGCTCGTGCGGGTGCGAATGGAAGAACTCTTCGGTCTGAGGGTTCAACCTTCGTAACAGCTCGAGTTGGTCTTGAATCTCACGTCTTTGCTTGACCGAAAATGCCGCCACCCCGAGAGACAGGCCGGGCGAATTGAGTGCATGCCGGATGATCGCCTCGGCGACAGCTTTTGCCTCGACTTTGTTTACGCCATCATCAAACGTGCCACCAGGGATGTGATGGAACCGCAGACCCATGCCTGCTTCCTGCGTGTACGGGCTTGGAACGATGTACAGCTTGCTCTCGTAGAATTGGGTGTTTGAGACCGCAATCAGGGACTGGTGTCTGCTGCGGTAGTGCCACCGAAGCATCTTCTCCGGGAGACCGCGAGCGGAGAAGAGGCCGAGAATGCTCTCGATATCGGACACCTGCGCGCCGCCGTCATCGTCGTCGTCCGACGTTCCTGATGTCATCTTCGAGAAGAATTTCGTGGGTGGCAGCTGTCTCTCGTCCCCCACGACCACAACCTGCTTTGCGCGGGCGACGGCGCCCAACGCATCAACGGGCTGAATCTGACTGGCTTCGTCCATCACAAGTAGGTCGAACTCAAGCACGCCCGGAGGGAGGAACTGGGCAATGGACAGCGGAGACATCATAAACACTGGCTTCAAAGCCTGAATAGCGAGCGAAGCCTTTTGCATGAGCTGTCGAATAGGCATGTGGTTGCGGCGACGCGCCATCTCGCCGCGAAGGATCCCTACCGGACCGAGGCCACTGACCGCGGGAATGTTCCGGTGATGGGCTTCTACCACCTCCAAACGGGATATGCGCATGCGGTTGCGATCCAGCGAAGCGAATTCGCCGACCAGCCTGCTATGCACCTCGCCGTCGAACCTGGCGAGATCTGGATCCCGTGAGTGCTGATGACGGAGAATTGCCTCGTAGAAGGCCATCTCGAAATATGGGATGACATCGGCTGTGGCGACACGTCCGTCCTGAAGCCTTTCGACGACTAGGCCGACCCCGAGGTTTCCGGCGTCGGCAGCACGACCATTGTATGCGGCGTACTTCGATAGCTGCTCGTCGTTCTCGATCCACCGCGCAAGCCTTTCACCGACAGACGTAAGTGGTGCATGGGTGACATCGACTGCGCCGAAGAGCAACGAAGTGTCGGCATCAAGGAAACTCAGGATGTCGTCGAATTCGGCGCCAAACCGATGGGCGTGCGATGCCACAGTTTGTGCATTGGTTGCTGTGTTCGACCTGTCGCTGACCCTCGACGCCAACATCCGGATATCGCCGTTCCGCGACAGCCAGTCGAAAACAGCCGCGAGCTTCATCCAGTCGGAGGCAGCACCTTGCCAAAGGCTTCCGAATGCAGCACGACCGAGTTCGCTCGAATTATCGACGGCGCGCTTGCGAGTCTGGGCCGTTGCAAGCAAGTCGAGCGCGGCTATCCGAGCCGCATTGGTCTCGGGATCTGATTTCGACAACGCCGAGATAGCCGCGTCGGCGGAGGCTATCTCTTTGAAAACCGCTGACGCCTGGGTCAAGACAGCCTCGTCCGGTCCGGCAGCGGCCTGGAAGACCTGTGGTGTGCCTTCACCGAGATCGCTCCAAAGAGAGAACATCAGCTTCCGAGTATCCTCAAGGAGCGTTCTCACCTGCTCGCAACGCGTTGCGACAGATGCCTTGTCGGTCAGCCTGCTGGCAATCTGTCTCGCTTCTGCGCCGACTCCGCGGAGGCTTCGCATCCAGAGGACAAGATTCTCGAGCGGCTGCGGATCCGACTTTTCTCCCCGCCAGTCAGCACCAAATGCGCCGCGGCCCAAGCTGTCACCATCCTTGATCGTGCCCCTTGCGGCCTTGCCCTTTTGCAGCAAGTCAAGCAGCCTGACCATCTCGCTCGGATTGGTCTCCGACATCACGGTGCGGAGGAGTGCCTTCGACTTACGCCAATCGCCACTCAGGAACTTGAAGGCACGATGGCCATGCATGGCGACGGCTGTCCGCGCAGCCATCAGGTCCATGTCCCAGGCTTGATCAGCCATCTTCCCAGATAGCTCAGACTTCACTTGACGATAGGTAGATACGGCTTCGGCCAGGTCACTGGCTTGATCGAGGCCGCGTTCCCAGATCGCCGCGACAAAAGCATCCGGGCTAGCGTCAGGAGCGTCGGCAACTCTCTCGCCGATGGTTACCAGTCTGCCGATCGATCCGAGGGTCGCGGACGCGTTTACGCCAAGCATCTGCTTGAGCGAGGCAGCTGCATTCAAGAACCTTGGCAGTATGGCATCGAGTTGCTGGATGGTTTGATGGCCAGCTTGTGTGAACGAAGCTGGCAGACGCCGAAGCGTGGTCACCAACGGAGAGGTGTCAGCACCCCACGCAGCATCATTGAACTGGGCGCGTACTTGCTCTGACAGGCGAAGGAAATCGGCTCCATCACGAATGATGGTTGCGATCTGTTGCGGCGACGCTTCCCAAGCCGCATTTGCCAACGCCTCGGAGGATATCTCGGGCGGGCATGTCGCTAGACGCTCAGCGAGCGCCCGGGCCTCCTCGAAAGATATGATGGAATCCGCAGGCTCGCGTTGGAGCGCATCTGTCACAGCTTTCATCGAACCCAGAAGATTGGCCAGGTCGCGCGATGCTTCGGTCAAGCGTGTTGTCAGTCGCTCAAGGTCGAGAGGGGTGATACCAGTCAGGCCGACACCGTACCACGCATGTTTCGAGGGCAAGCCGATGTCGTCGATCCGCTGCCCAAGTTCAGACAGGGTAGTGACAATTCGATCCTTTGCATCCGGGCTCCAACCTGCCGCCGCTGGCAGCTCGATATCTGACGGCTGCAGACCCATCCTACGCAGACGCGTCAGGTGGCCGATAACCTGGTAAGGCGTCAGATTGTAGGGACTGTAGATCTGATGCATCCGGGTTGGGTGCGCGTTCAGGCTATCCCTCGCCTCTAGCAAGCGACGGTCGTGCGCCTCGGCTGCCTCGCCTTTTGGGGCGCCCAGCTCCCATACGTGCTGCAGTTCTGCGAGAAGCGCACGCTTGTTCGCCTTGCTTGAGTGGAGTTCAAGACAAGCGTCCCCAACATTGGCCTGATCAAGGCGCCGCTTTACAACCTCGAGCGCGGCCATCTTCTCGGCCATGAACAGCACAGTTTTTCCGTCGGCCACCGCCGCGGCAATGATATTTGCGATGGTTTGCGACTTCCCGGTTCCGGGCGGCCCTTGGATGACAAGGTCACGCCCTTGGCGAACCTCGTGAATGGCAACTGCTTGCGAGCTGTCAGCGTCTACGATGTGCGTCATTTCCGATGGGGAGATGTGTGCATCGATTTTCGCATCGTCATCGAGAAGCTCGTCACTGCGTTCGAAGCCATTCGACACAAGCCCCGTGATTAGCGGCCGCTCGGTGAATTTCCCGTCAGCTGGCCACAATGTCGGATCAAGATCGCGGTACATTAGGAATTTAGCGAAGCTGAAGAATCCTAAGACGACGTCGTCCGGCTGGACCGACCAGTCAGGCTTCACGGAGACCGCGGCTGCCACTTGGTTCGCATACGTCTCGAAGGAGAACTCGTCGGTGGCTTCGAAGTCGGGCATCCGAATTTTATGGACGCGGTCAAGGAACGCTTCGAGAGAAAGATTTGACGCGAAGTCTTCGGGTCGGGCCTTGAGCTTGAAGCGTTCGGCGGCGCTACCGCGGACCAGCGAAACAGGGATCAAAACCAATGGAGCATAGCGGATGTTCTCCGCATTCTGCGGGTCAATCCACTTCAATGTGCCAAGCCCGAGAAACAGGATATTGACGCCCTGCTCTTCTTCCAGGGTTCGGGCGTCGAAATAGAGATCCAGCAAGCGCTTCTGTAGCGCGTTCGGAGTCATCTTGGTCTGCAGCTTGGTATCCGAGTGCCGCGTGAGACGGCCGCTTTCATCACGATCATCGTCATCAGGGAGTGCGAGCTCGATGAGGTCTTCGGCTTCCTCGCCATCTTTTGGATCTCTTCCCTTGGCCCCAGCCAGGAAGGTCATCGATTTGCCTTCGGAGACCAGCAGCCGGAAAATCTCTGCGGACTTTTCGTCTACGATGTCGATAGTCTTGGCGCTCTTTGAGAACCTAGGAACGTTTAGCAATCGGTTCCGGGCCGAAAGATCAAGCAGCTCGGTTCGTGCTCGCTCAATTTTCGCCTCTATTGAGAGGTTGCTATCAAAGATCGATTGCTCGGAATCTTCCGCTGCACTTGCATTTTCGGATTGCATGAACTCACCCCATTCCAATAGGGTAACTGATGCATAAAGTTGCCATTGGGGTCTAGTAGCAAGGAAGCAACTTGCGCGATTATTTTAGGACATACTACGAGGTCTATTCAACTTGCAACCGCGAGCTCACTCGTTGGTAATTATGCCGCTGCTCCCTGGATGCGGCGGAATATCTCATTCTGAACCAATGCTGCGCTACGCCGATCCCCGAGGTCGATGAGTGCGTCGAGTATCCGGAGGAGCCCCCCGCGCTCGGCTAGCCCCGAGCGGATAGTTCGCCTCGGCAAGACGCTGGAGAACCGATGCAAGACGGGAGGGCAATGTTGTGCCAACCCAACTGCCTTTATCTTACCCAGCGCCGCGTTGACTTGTGCGTCGAAATCGTCCACCGGATACGACTTCCCTGCCCGCTCGCATAGGTTCAAGAACTTTTCCATCACGAAGCTATGCCATCCCGTTTCAGAGATGAGCTGGGTGATCAATGGCATGACGTTTGCGATTTCGCTCCAGTTTCCATTTGCACCTCGCTGAGCCGGGACGATGGGCATGAACGTTGACAAACAATAGTGCCTCAATGAGCTACGGCATGTTGCTGCCATAAATCTCGCCCGTCCGGTAGCCGTCAGTCACGAACGCTTCATCATTGATGACGCGCTCCACACAATCGCCAAGAATGAGCATCGCATTCTCCGGTATCTCTGCGGCATCAAAAACGTGGCGCGTGACGACACTCCCGGCGAACTCAGCGAGCACTCGCAGAGCATTTTCGTGTGCCGAGGAAAAGGGCGTGAAACAGGTGTCTCGTACCCACTGGAAATCGAAGAATGGCAGTGCGCGAGCAAAGATCGCTCCCAGTGTGCGGATCCATTCGAAGAGGCGGGTCTCCGCGTCTCGCCTTGTCTCGTCGCCCCAAGGCGGCATCAGCCGTTCGGCGGTCCAGCGAGACATATCGGCGATCAAAGCCTGGATTTTCTACCTAGGTGTATTCGACTTGCACCATTCTTCTATCGGAAAAAAGGAAGATTTTCGCAGCATACTGTGCGTCGAACGCGAGCGGTTGGCCGTCCTCATGATCTGCTACGATCTCATCTAGGCGATTGACGACTTCAGCATGGAGCGCCCCCCCATCGTCGAGTCCGGGCATTTGGAACGCGAAGAAATTCCGTAAGAAGCGTACCTCTTGTTCCAACGTCACGGGCCCGAGCAGAGTTAGCACGGCGTCGCGAACCTTTCTGTCGCTAGCTCCCGCAGTACCCTTGGGCCCGAAATAATCCACATAGTCCTTGAGTTCTTCGCTGGACCTGGCCTTTTTCACAAGGCGCTGGAGACTGCGGAATGGGCCGTCCGTTACGTGTTCAACGACAAGCCCAGTTGCATCGGCGCCATGTTGGAATTTGTCCGACGCCTCTGTCTCAACCGCTGCGGCGACAACGGCGTCTGGACCGATGCAAATGGGTACGCCTTCTCGACGCGGTTAAGGAGGAACGATCATGGCAACCGCCATGTTGACGCCCGAGCGCGGTTTGCGTAACACGCCCGCCGACGCGCTTCTACCGTAAGGCGGCACTTGGGAAGGCCCGATCTGAAGAAGAGGTCGGGCCTTTGCTATACGGCTGAGGTCGAGCTCGGATCCAAAACCGTACAATCTTATCCATTTCTTATCGCTGTATTTAAGAGCTCGGCGCTATGTCCAGGGCGGGTAACATGAGAGATACTGAAGTGATGACATTAGAGCAGATCACAGCTGCGGAGGCTGACGAGCTTAGTAGGACCCGGGAGCGCATTGAAGAGTATCTCGCTCCACTTGCAGGGGTGACGATCATGGATAAGCACCATCGCGCGCTAATCGCCCACATTCGGACGGCAAGTCACACAATGAAACGGAGCCGTGATCTGCGAAGCGCTAAAAAGTGCGCGGAAGACCTTCACATCGCGTACACTCGCCCGCGAGGTCATAAGTTCGCGGTGCGGGCACTGGAAGCTCTCGCCGAACGTGCGGATGAGCCGTTCAAACCCACCGTTGATCTTGGCGGAGGTTTTGGCTCCATCTTTAGGCCGTAACGCCTTGCTTAACCGCGCCATCCGTTGCCCTGATCGTGCGACGGCGCGAAGGCGATGAATGATCGTCTAGTGACGCCCCCCTGCGGTAGCCATAGGCGACTTCTGCCGCGAAGTCGGCTGCCGTAACAGTTAGAGCCAAGCAGAGCCATCGCGTGGACAGCACATTGACGTTGACAGTAACGCCTATGCGTCCCTTCTGATGTCGACCGGGCTACTTTATAGTTAGCCCGCTTTGCAAATCCCACGAAACCGTCACACGTTCGATTGCGGTTGGCCCTGGTCGCGTCTTGGAAAAAACCGAGTGCCTCCTGTTGCCGAAGCCAGATATTACAATCCTGACCAGCCCACCGGCCACACAGTTGCCTTGTCAGCACAGTGCGAGGCACAACATGGATTCCTTCGACTATGATCGGCCAGATGGACAAGCTTCACTCGGCCTCGTCCTAATTGCCGACCCGTTCATCGAGCAAACAGCGCCGCTTACCTCGATGTTCCGCAAACTCGGCTACGATGTGGTCAGATCGTCCACTCTTGCCGACGCCATGTCAGCGTGCTCGCTAACACCGCCCAATTTCGTGTTGACGGAAATGCGGTTTCCCGATGGTTCCGGAATGAAGCTCGTGCACTGGATTGCGGAGCACCTTCCATCGACGAGGATCATTGCACACACGTGGTTCGCAGACATACCGACCGCGGTGGCCGTGACAAAAGCCGGAGCGGACGATCTCGTACCCAAGCCCACCGACCAAGAATTGCTGGTCAGCATCCTGCTACTCGGGCCTGACAAGGTACCGCGCGAATGCAGAATCGAAACACCGGACCGTCTACGGCGTGAACACGTCGAAGAAATCATGAGATCCAGTGCCTCGAACGTCTCGGAGGCTGCGCGCAAGCTGCACCTCCATCGCCGATCGCTTCAGCGAATGCTCAAGCGTTATGAGGATGAAGCGTCGCCCCGCACCTAGGCAGCTCTCATGGGCAGAGTGAATTCGAAACGGCATCCCGGCCCTCCGGGCTGCACCAGACGCATCTGTCCTCCGTGGCTCTCGACGATCGTCCGGCAGATCGACAGCCCCATCCCCATACCGTTGATCTTGGACGTCTCGAATGGCCGGAAAATGCTCTCGGCTTGATCCAACGACACACCTGGCCCGTTGTCGTTCAAACCGACAGTCATGAAGTCTCCGTCCGATCCCACGTCGATGGCCAACGCCCTATCTGTGTCCGCCGTTTCTCTCATTGCCTCAATGGCGTTGAGGATCAGATTCACGAACACCTGCTGCAACTGGACGCGGTCGACGGGAACCCGGGGCATGTCTTCGGGTATATCCAGCTTGAGGGCGATCTTGTTTTTCTGGAGTTCGCCCCGCGTCAAGGAAATTACATCGCCTATCAGCTCCGCCATCCCGATGGGTTCAACCGACGCCATCTCTTTCCTGAACATCTTACGAATTCTAGTGACAATCTCGCTGGCGCGTCTTCCGTCATCGATAACGTTCTTGAGACTATCTCTTGCTCGGACGACGTCTGGAGTCGCCTTGGAGAGCCAGCGCAGCGCGGCTCCGCCGCTTGCGACGATCCCGGTAAGCGGCTGGTTCACCTCGTGCGCGATCGAGGCAGCGAGTTCCCCCATCGTCGTCGCCCGGGCTACGTGTTCAAGCTCGGCCTGGACTTCCCTCAAATGCGCCGCGCTTCTCATCAGTTCAGATTCGACCCTCTTCCGATCAGTTATGTCCATTGTCGTTCCGACATAACCCGTCACCTCGCCGGATTGCCCGAACGAGGCTCTCCCGGTGCAGAGTAACTGGATGGTGTTGCCGCCGGGTAGTGTCGCTTGATACTCGAACTGAATATCGGTCTTCTCCAAGACCGCCTTCCGCATCTCATCCCTCACCAGGGTGGCCTCCTCGGGAAGCATTCTATCAAGCATGCTGCCGAGGGTTCCTCCTACGTCGGAGACGTTGTAGCCGAAGATATTGCCGTGCTCTTCAGACCATTCCAGCTTGTCGGTTGCGGCGTTCCACGCCCAGCTTCCGGTATGCGAGATCCGTTGCCCTTCCGCCAGCATCGCCTCGCTCTTCTTAAGCGCGTCCTCAGCGATCTTACGTTCAAGCACAAAGCTCGCGAGCTGGGTGAAACGGTCGATAGCCTGCCGCTCGCGCTCGCCCGCCGAGCGAGGCCTGTTGGAGTAGACGGCTATCGTTCCGAACACCGAACCACGACCGGACATGATCGGAGTGGACCAGCAGGACTTAAAGCCAAAGCGATCGACTACGCCACGCGCGCAGTCCCATCGGGGATCCGTGTCGACATCATCGATCCATACAGGTTCCTGCCTGAAGGCGGCTGTTCCACAAGAGCCGAACTCTGGACCCACTGGAATTCCGCATACCGCGTCGCTGAAGCCTTCAGGTAGTTTGTACCCTCCACCGGGTCGTAGGGTTCGGCCCTCTTCGTCTTGAAGCATGATAGTGACGAAGGCCGCGTCGGTAAGTACGTGGAGCGTCTGGCAGAGCGAATCCAGTATAGTCGTCAGCGGCTGATCGGTCGTCATCATCTCGAATGACCGCTTTTCTCCAGCCAAGAGGATTTCCGCCCGCTTGAGATCGTCGATATCGCTTTCCGCCCCGTAGCACCTCACAATACGTCCTGTGGCGTCACAGTGAGGCTTGGCTCTGACTATGAACCAGCGATACTCCCCGTCGTGGCGTCGCTTTCTTGCCTCCAATCCGCTCATCTCGCGCTTGGTGACGATGCGATGCCATGTCGCCGCGGATTCCGCCCTGTCATCCGGGTGAAAGACGTACTTCCAACCACCATTGCACGCCTGTTCGGGTGTAAGCCCGGTGTATTCGTACCATTCCTTGTTGAACCACTCGTTCGCGCCGTTTGCGTCGGCGCTCCAAGTCATGGACGGCATCGTGTCGTTCGCCATCCGGAACTCGTGCTCGCGCTCGGCGAGATCGGCCTTCTGGGCTTCTAGCTCGGCGAACAGTTTCGCGTTGTCCAGCGCTATGGCGGCATGAGGCGCGACGGCGAGCAGTGTCCGCAGACCATCACGACCCGGCTGCTGGTCGTCGGCAATGTTCGAAAGATACAAGGTGGCGATGAGCCGAGACTTCTTCACCAGCGGAATGAAGTACCCTTCGCACGGTTCTACGCCCTCGTCCGTGAGCCGCGCGTCTCCGCCCTTTTCCTCCAAGAAGGGCTCAAGGGTACGTGCTACCTGAAGGACGGCAGCTCGGGAAACTTCCCCTTCTCCGGCAGTCGTGCGCTCCGCGCTATAGGTCGTCGCTTCGCTCCCACGAGTTCCGGAGGCGGTGATCCATACCTGCGAGTTGTCCAGCTCGATCAGCATCGCCCTGTCCGCTCCAGACATGTCCAACGCTGTCCTGAGGATCGTTTCGGCGAGCGGTCCATAGCCGATGACAGAGGCGATGGTCTGCGAAACGTCGAGCACTGTTCCCAGCAAAGCGCTTTCGCCGATAGTGGGCAACTGTCGCAATTGCTGTTCAACCGCTTCCGCAAAAATGCTGGGACAGATGCTCTCGAGTTGCGCTACCTTCCCTGCCGCGCCCCAACGGCGAAAGCAGTCCCCTGCTCTGTAAAGATGGGACTTCGCCGATTGCTCCCTGTCGGATGCAGCGTAGAAACGCCCGGCAACTTCACAGGCGAGCGCCTCGTCGGCGAGAAGACCGAACCTCGCGGCCGCGTCGATCGACTGCTCGTACAGGCGCTCGGCCCGCTTCGAATCTCCGTCGATCCGTGCCAGTTCGGCAAGAGCGAGCAGCCGCTTGCTCTGGAATGTCTCTGGGCATGTGTCGGCCCATCGGGCAAGCCAGTCCACATGACCAACAATAGCGGCCCTTTCGGCGTCGGTGCCATCATTGAATTCCGCGGCAAGTGCCAGTGCGGCGATGAAGTGATACCCGGCGAGCTGGAGATGTCCGGTGCATGCCCAGATCAGGCCTGAGATGCGCCTGACGGCATCCGCAGCGGTGCCGAAATCGCCGTATACGAACGACGCGTGAGCCTTGAGAATCCAGTAGAAGCAGATGTAGGTCGGCGTCTGTTCTGGGATAAATCTGGCCTCGAAGGCGCGGGCGTCAAAGTCATCGCGATCGAAGATATCGCCGACGCCACGTCCCTCCACCATCGTGTGGACGAACGCTCTCTGCGAGTGCAGGGCCATCAGAGGAGCTGCGAAGCTCGCTTTTTCGACGAAGCCGACGGCATCGTCGAGTTCTGACGAAACATCGACTAGGCTGTCGCCTCGTGCGAGCAGATACGCCACGATGCGCACCCGGGCGTAACAGGAATAGGGAATGTCATTGCTGCCCTCCGCCGCCGCAATGCACGATCTGGTGAGCTCGATAACCGAATGCAGGGGACGTGCCCACACGGCGACCAGTTCGATGTAGCTGATCGCCTTGACTTCGTGCTCCCAGAACCCGTGCAGCTCGACAAGGTCACGTGCGGTTTCGCAGAATTTCAAACCATCCTGGTAGCGACCGAAGTGGTTGCTGAGAAAGAAACCGAAAAGGCCAAACGCGAGAACGGCTGCCTTGGTGATCCCGTGGTCCAGAGTCAGGACCACCATATGGCTGAGCGCAACACCCAGCAACCTCTCGTCCGTGAGTTGCGCGGAATTTGTCATGGCTGAAAGGACGCTGACAATCGCCTCCACCTCGGGATTGTCCATGATCGGGAGATTGACGAGCTCTTCGACCGGACGTCCGTAAAGTCGCTCCCACACGCCGATGGTGGCGGTCTCAAGATCAACCTGGTCGGGGCGCAGCGGTATGACCAGGCCGAATTCCTTCAGACATTTGAGGCCTGCGGCGACACTCTCAGGAACCTCCGACCGACGGAGATGCCAGTCTATCTTGAGGCAGCAGACTTCGGCTTTCTCGAGCTTTGTCGTCGCAAGTGCCGACGCGATTCCGATGTTCAGATCGGACGCGGCGAGATCGGCGGCGGCCAAGCTGGATTTCGCGGCTTCCAACGCCTCCTGGAAACCTCCGTGACGACCGAGTTCGACATTCACCGCTTTGAGGTCGTCCGATTGACTGGAAGTTTCGACTTGGGATGACATCCGTGCGCTCTGTGACCGATCTTTTCAAGCCGAAGCTGATATCTGTTTTGGCACCGATGATTGCCATTGGGAACCGCGCTTTTTCGCATTCGGAATGAAAATACTCCAAGCAAGTCGCTTTTTGGCGTTTCGCCTTGCGAAAGGGCGGATCACGGGGTCATTCCTGCGAGCGACATAAACCACCTGAAGGCGAGCGCGACGACACCGAGAGCACTGACGCTCGCGGACCAGATCGCCACTAGCCAGCCAAGGCGGCTCAAAAACGACAGCGGTCCGCAAACCCTTTTCGTCAATGGTATCCCTCCCCGGTCTTCACCTTCCCGCGGAAAACGTAATAGGACCATGTGGTGTAGGCGAAAATGAACGGGATGATGAACAGCGCTCCGACCAGGGCGAACCCGAGGCTCTGCGGCGGCGATGCGGCATCCCAGATCGAGATGCCCGGCGGCACGATGTTCGGCCACATGCTGATCGCCAATCCCGTGTAGCCGAGGAAAAGCAGCGTCAGGGTCAGCACGAACGGAAGGGCATGGCTCCCGCTTGCAAGGGTTCTGGAAAGCGCGATTGTCGAAAGCAGGACCAGGATGGGAACAGGGGCAAAGCAGACCAGGTTGGGCAGCGCGAACCAGCGCTCCGCGATCGCGTCGTGGGCCAGGGGCGTCCATAGGCTTACCACGACGATGACGAAAAAGAGGGCGAAAACGATCGGCTTGCCAATCCTCCTCATGTCGGCCTGCAGGTTCCCTTCCGTTTTCATGACCAGCCACGTCGCGCCAAGAAGTGCGTAGGCGGCGAGAAGACCCAGTCCGGTGAACACGCTGAACGGGGTAAGCCAGTCGAACAGGCCGCCGGAGTAAGCCCCGTTTTCAACTTCGAAGCCGTTGATGAACGCTCCGAGTGCGGTCCCCTGACAGAAGGTCGCGATATACGATCCCCAGGCAAAGGCCTTGTCCCAGAACGCCTTGTGGCCTTCGTCCGCCTTGAAGCGGAATTCGAATGCGACGCCGCGCCAAATCAAGCCGACAAGCATAAAGATCAGCGGCAGGTAGAGAGCGCTCAGGATGACCGAGTAGGCGACCGGAAACGCTGCCAGCATAGCCGCGCCACCCAGGACGAGCCAGGTCTCGTTGCCATCCCACACGGGGGCGACGCTGTTGACCATCGTATCGCGTTCCTCGCGGTCACGCACGAACGGGAAAAGTATGCCGATGCCGAGGTCGAAGCCGTCCATGACGACATACATCATGAGGCCGACGCCGATGATGACCGCCCAGATAAGCGGAAGATCGATACCCATGTTGATTTTCCTTTCAGCGAGGGATGGGGTCGACGTCGTCGGGCGCGGCGGAGAGCGGTCTAGCCGGGCGCATCGTTTTGCCTACGCGGGTCCCGTCGTGATGTTGCCCCTCCGCCGGGCCCTTGCCCACCAGCTTGAGCATGTAGCTGATCCCGAGGCCGAACACCGTGAAGTAGACGACCACAAACACGACAAGGGTCGCCGAAAGCGCCAGCGCCGAGTGGTTCGAGACAGCGTGCTCGGTACGCATCACCCCGTAGACGACCCATGGCTGCCGACCGATCTCGGTCGTGTACCAGCCCGCCAATAGCGCGATAAGCCCCGACGGGCCCATGAAGGTGGCAAAACAGAGGAACAGTCGCTGGGAGAACAAGCGTCGCTTCGACCTCAGAGCCAGGCCGACGACGCCCAAAAGAAGCATCAACATGCCGAGGCCGACCATAATGCGAAACGACCAGAAAAGTACCAGCGAGTTCGGTCTGTCTCTCGCGTCGAATTCAGACAGGCCCTTGAATTGGCCATCCAGACTGTGGGTGAGGACCAAGCTGCCGAGACGGGGAATTTCGACAGCATATTTCGTCTCCTCCTTCTCCATGTCCGGTATTCCGAAAAGGATGAGCGGCACCCCCGCCCCCGGTTCGTTGCGCCAGTGTCCTTCCATCGCGGCGATCTTCGCAGGCTGGTGTTCCAGGGTGTTCAGACCATGAGCGTCACCGACGACGATCTGGATCGGCGCGGCGATCAGCACCATCCACATCGCCATCGAGTACATCTTCCTTACGCGCGGATTGTCGTTCCCCCGTAGAAGATGCCACGCTCCGGCGGCTCCCACGAACAGGGCCGTGCTGAGAAAAGCGGCGATGGTCATGTGGGCAAGGCGATAGGGAAAAGACGGATTGAAGATAACTTTGAGCCAATCGACCGGAACCACTCGCCCATCGACGATCTCAAAGCCTTGCGTCTGCATCCAGCTGTTGGATGCCAAAATCCAGGTTGCGGAGATCAACGTGCCGAGAGCAACCATTGTCGTGGCAAAGTAGTGCAGACCAGGGCCGACCTTGTTCCATCCGAAAAGAGCAACCCCGAGGAAACCCGCCTCTAGGAAAAAGGCAGTAAGCACCTCATACGCAAGAAGCGGCCCGGTAATCGGTCCGGCGAAAGCCGAGAAAAAGCTCCAGTTCGTACCGAATTCATATGCCATCACCAGGCCGGACACGACGCCCATCGCGAAGTTGACAGCAAAGATCGTGGACCAGAAGCGATAGAGATCGCGGTAGACCTCTTCCTTCTTCAGCAGCCATAATCCCTCAAGCACAACAAGATAGCTGGCGAGACCGATGGTGATGGCCGGGAATACGATGTGGAAGGATACCGTGAACCCGAACTGTATTCTCGCCAGCTCGAGCGCCGTCAAACCGAACATATCCATTTCTCCAAATGCGGCCGGGATCGCAGCCACAGGCAGCGGCGGAATGCCTGCCGGGTGTCCAGGCAAGCCATGAGCCATCGCAATCGGATGGTCTTGTATGAAACAGTTCCGGACAGATGAAGTGGATGGCGACGTGGTGCCCATGATCGACGCCACAATCGTAAAAGACCGCTTTGCCGTCCTCATCTAACGATCTGGGATGTGATCTTCGTCAAAGCCCGGCATCGCTATTCCGTTTCGTTGTCGCGATGGCTTTGCGCGAGCGGACAAGCCAACGCCCCGAGGACAGCCATGACCGTCGTAGCCTCCTATCTTTACCGTGACGGCACTCGTGCGGAAGAAATGCCGCTCACCACTAAGCCCTTCGAGGCCGGGCAGAACGAATTCGCCTGGATCGGATTGTCATCACCGACAGAACGAGAACTGGAAACCCTCAAGGTTATGTTCGGCCTTCATCCCCTGGCCGTCGAGGACGCACTGGCCGGAAAGCAGGTCCCGAAGATCGATGTCTATGGCGACCAGCTGTTCGTCGTGGTCAAGACGGCCCACCTCGAGGGTGACCGGATCGCCTACGGCGAGATATTCGTTTTCGTCGGGAAGAGCCATCTTGTCTCGGTTCGCCACGGGACGTCGCGATCACATCGGTCGCTGAGAGAGCAACTTGAACGGTCTCCGCAGCTTCTCGCCCATGGCCCCGATTACGTTCTGCATGGGATCGTGGATTTCGTCGTCGACGGCTACCTCCCGATGGTCGAGACGATCGAGGATCGCGTCCTCGAACTCGAGAAGCACATACTTTCGTCATTTCTCGACCCCGAACAGATCAGGCGGATTTTCCGTATGAGACGGCAGGTGTTGAAATTCCAGCGAGTTCTTGGTCCGATGGGCGAGGTGGTCGGAAAGCTGACCCACCTGGACCTGCCATGCGTCAACGTCAACGCACGACCGTTCTTCGGCGATGTCCATGATCACGTTCGAAGGGTGGAGAGCCTAGTGGGCGGGCTACGACAGATTATGACCTCCGTTTTCGAGGCGTCGAGTCTCCTCGAACAGCAGCGGCAGCGCGCGATTACCCGCCAGTTGGCTGCCTGGGCGGCCATCCTAGCTGTGCCGACGGCAATCGCGGGTATCTACGGCATGAACTTCAGCAACATGCCGGAGCTGAAGACCGAATACGGCTACTACGTGGTGCTTGGCGTTATCGCGGCGATGTGCACCGTACTCTATGGACGCTTCAGGAAGAGCGGCTGGCTTTGAATCGGCCGTTCACGACTCGCGAAGTGACGAGATGTACAAGAACGCCCCGTTTTTCATCCTCCTAAACCATCCTTTAGCGCCGGATGCTCAGCCGATAGCTACGGTCATCCGGATCCTACAGCCCATTTTCGCAAGTCCTTGGAGAGAACCATGACAGAAAAAAGCCTGACGACCGCCGCCGGCGCTCCCGTAGTCGACAACTTCAACATCGAGACGGCAGGTCGTCGCGGCCCGGCCCTGATGCAGGACGTCTGGCTGATCGAGAAGCTCGCCCATTTCGACCGCGAGGTCATCCCGGAACGCCGGATGCATGCTAAGGGTGCCGGGGCCTACGGAACTTTCACCGTCACGCATGACATAAGCCGATATAGCAAGGCGGCAATTTTCGCCGAGATCGGCAAGCAGACGCCGATGTTCGTGAGGTTCTCGACGGTCGCTGGCGAACGCGGTGCGGCCGATGCAGAACGCGATATCCGCGGGTTCGCGATGAAGTTTTACACGGAACAGGGCAACTGGGACCTTGTCGGCAACAATACGCCCGTCTTCTTTTTCCGCGACCCTCTCCGTTTCCCCGACCTCAACCACGCGGTGAAGCGTGATCCTCGCACGGGGATGCGTAGCGCCGAGAACAACTGGGATTTCTGGACGCTCCTTCCGGAGGCGCTCCACCAGGTTACGATCGTCATGTCCGAGCGCGGCATCCCCAAGAGCTTCCGGCACATGCACGGCTTCGGCTCGCACACCTACAGCTTCATCAACGCGATGAACGAGCGCACATGGGTGAAGTTCACCTTCAAGACCCAGCAATCCATCGAGAATCTGTCGGACGAGCAAGCGACATCCTTGATCGGTGCCGATCGGGAAAGCCATCAGCGCGATCTTTTCGAGAGCATCGAGCGCGGTGAATTCCCGCGTTGGAAGATGTACATACAGGTTATGACGGAGGAAGCGGCCGCGACGCATCGGCACAACCCGTTTGACCTTACCAAAGTCTGGCCGCACGCGGACTACCCGCTGCACGAGGTTGGATATTTCGCGCTCAACCGCAATCCCGAAAACTTCTTTGCCGAGGTCGAGCAGGCTTCTTTCACCCCTGCCAACATCGTGCCGGGAATCGGGTTCTCGCCGGACAAGATGCTGCAGGCCCGCCTGTTCTCCTACGGTGATGCCGCCCGTTACCGTCTCGGCGTGAACCATCACCAGATTCCCGTCAATGCTCCTAAATGTCCGTTCCATTCTTATCATCGCGATGGCGCGATGCGGATCGACGGCAATCACGGCGCGACGACCTCCTACGTTCCCAACTCGGCGGGCCAATGGGCTGAACAGCCTGACTTCCGCGAGCCGCCGCTTGCCCTCGAAGGTGCCGCCACGCACTGGGATCACCGGATCGACGAAGACCATTACGAGCAGCCGGGCAACCTTTTCCGTTCAATGTCCGACGACCAGAAGCGTGTTCTGTTCGACAACACGGCGCGGGCGATGGCGGGCACTTCCGTGAAGGTTCGGGAACGCCATGTGGTCAACTGCACCAAAGCCGACCCGCAATATGGCGCAGGCATCGCGCGGGCTCTCGGATTCGCCGTAGATAGGGCCACGGAATAGGCGCCAGGGCTGGTAGGCTCTGAGGGTAAAAATCAATTCGTCATCGCAGTGGAAACGCCGTGATGACGAGTTTAAACGAGGTCGGCTCCGATTCCAGACGGTAACCGAATTTTCAAGCTAACAATAGTCACTAGCCCGGGCTTGCAGCGCGAGCCTTCAGCCCTTTCCGTCCATCTGCTTCCAGCGCGATAACGGAATTCCACGTATGAGGCGGTCCTTGACCTTGTCGGCGGTTATTCCGTGCCTGGCCGCGAGATCGACGCACGCCCGGTTCCTGCTTGGCCAGGTTTCGCCCTCAAACGTGAAAGCCTTCTTTGAAGTTGGCCCGATCGGTTTGGACAAGGCGTCCTCTACCGACATCCCAGCCTTGAGACGCAGATGATAGGCGCTGGAGCCAATGTTGAATTCCGCCAAGGCATCTTCCAGGGTAGGCCAGACCCTCTCAAACGCCTTAATCGGCTTCCCGCTACTCCGTCTCACTATCGCCTTTTGCTCCATCCAGGTCCAGTTGGTCGGCCCCCATGGCTGCCGCTCGTCGAGCCGCGTGAGCCGTCCGGCTCCAGGTTTGCCACTGACATCAGCCTTGAAGCGATCGTAGTCCTGCCATTCGACATCGACTGTGTCGCCGCGATCTCGTGCCCTTTTGAGAATTCCGAGGTACTGACGGAAAAGGGCCGACCCGGCGTCGGGGTGTTTGCTGTGCTTTCTGGCCTTAACGGGCAGCGGCTTGTCCTGCCTAAAACGGCTCTCGACGACGTGCTCCGGAAGCCCTGTCTCCCGAGCTATGACACGGCGCATCGACGCGATCGATCTGAACTTCCTCCCACCCCAATCGACCATTCTTCCGTCGTAGGAGCCGATCTGCCCCCCGGCCCTAGTGTTCAATCCCTTGGGGTACAGAGTGTCGAGATCATTCATCCATTCGATTTCTCGCTCAGCGAGCTTGCCTTCACCGCCCTCGACAACCTCGAGGGTGCCTATCGTGAAATTCTGGGAACCGTTGGTGCGAATGGCTTGGTGAAGTAAACTTCCTCCGCCCCTGGCGGCCATCATGAGATGCTGGCCCCAACGGATCTCGGGCTTGTTGACGGTCAAACCGACATAGATCTTACCCGTCGTGTTGTCCGTGATTTTGTAGATGTAGCCAGGTGCGCCGTCTGACATAGGCGGTTCGGACAGCATGTCGTCGATCGCCCATTGTGCCTTCCACCTTGCATGCATGATTTCTCGCTCACCGTAGCGCCCGATCGCTTTGAGGAAGGATGTCAGTGCCGAGTATTCGCCGCGCTGATCCGGGTAGAGGTCACCGTCATAAACGAATTTCCGTCGGCGGCCGCCGCCGTGATCGGTAATCCAGTCGGCCTGGCTGGCGGACACCGCTTTGGCGATCAGTACTCGCGTGATAGGAGTGGATCGCTTTTCGAGCGACCTCAGCCGCGTGCGGAAGACTGGGTAAGGAGAAACGTCGTCGCCAGAGGCATATTCGGCGTAGAGTTCCTCCGCCGACATCGTTCCCTCGTCGGTTTCTATCCAGGTGACGCGCTTGCCATACTTGTTCTGGAACTGCTTGGCGTTGAGGTACAGAAGCTCATTCAGCACGAGATCCGTAACGATGCCGCCGCCGTCGAAGAAGCGGCGCAGGCGACCTGCGAGGGTGACCGCTTTCACAGGTGTCGGAGGATCAATAGACCCCATGAGTTGGCGAAAACTCAGATATGTCACACCCCGGAAGGTCAAGGGGAAGGGAAGCTTGGAGTTATGCGAAGGACCACGCAATTGAAGCTCTTATCAAGTCGAAGGCGCTATCACTCACATAGGCGCACTCGGGAAATCGTTCAACCCTGACGTTTGTCTGTAAATCTTGCTGCGCTCGCCTCTATCGAATTTCACCTTTTTGAAGTCAGGTATGCCAAAGGTCGAAGCCTGAATGGGGAGCGCGGAAAAGCTGCGCGCGCAGATGAGGAGATTAAGAAGCACTACCTGTCAGACAGCGCGACTATCCCGGACAGACCGTCGACTCCACCAGACAAGGGCTAGCGTCGTAGCTGGCATGAAACAGCCGCCCGCCCGCGGGCTGATCCCGGCGACAAAAACTAAAGCGGCGGCAAGTGAACACCTGCCGCCGTCTGCTATCTCACCGCCTGGGAATGACCTCAGCTGGCAAGCGATACCGAGCGAGACGCCGCGGCCTGTACAAGCCTATCGGCGGCTTCCTCGGTGGTCCACAGCGCGTTGGCGAACCAGCGGAAGTTCACGAGAGCAGCGAGATAGGCGTCGCCTTCGGGCAGCTTGCTTCCGGCCGTCGCATCGCGAACCACGGCGACTTCGAAGCCCTTCTCCACAAAGTCACGGAGGTGAGATTCAACGCAGAAGTTCGCGGCCATTCCTGCCAGGATCACCTTGTCGATACGCTTCTTGCGCAGCTGAAAGACCACGTCGTTGGTCTGAGGACCTGCGATCTTGTGGGGCGAGCACACGATTGTCTTGCCGTCTTCGATGTACTGCTTGTACTCGGGCATCCAGTCCGCGCCCGAATTCTCGAAGCCTTCGAGCGACAGCGGGTCACGGCGGTCGAACATCCGGAGCTTGTGCATCAGGGTCTCGCCCGTGGCCGCGAAGTCCCAGCGATGATCGAACGGGTAGTAGTAGTGGGGCGAAATCACCACCTCGATGCCTGCCTTCTTCGACGCCTCGAAGAGCTTGCCGATGTTCTCGACCGTATTGTGTTCGGTGATGCTTTCGCCGAAAGCCCCCCAACCCGCGCCCTTGGGGCTGAGGAAGTCGATCTGCGGGTCGGTGATCACCAGCGCGGTTCGCGGGATATCGATCTCGACGTCGGTTTTGGGGAGTGCCGGGTTCTGCGGGTCGCGATATGCGAGCGGAATGACTTTGTCCGTCATGGAAATTTCCTTTAGGGCGGTTTGCCCGGCGGCGATCACTTTTCGATCGCGTGGGCGTGTTGACCAATTTCTGGAACCAGTACCCACCGATCGGCCAGCGATCCGATGCGACGTCGAGGGCTTACCGAGGATACAGGAACCAGAATGGTGTCGCAGGTCGCTCCGGGATTGTAACATCCTGTCACCCTGACATCCGACGAGCCCTTGATGAACAAGCAGTCAAGCATATTAACGAGCCTGCTCTTCGCCCCGACCTACTGTCACAGTCTAAGTTCAAGTTATGTATGCGAACTGTCTGCGGGGATCACTGGGAATTGGGATGCATCGAAGCTTTCAAGACATTTCCCACTGACGGTCCCAGCCGACGGCCGTCAGGCCCTCCGCCATGCTGCTCTTCGCCGCCGAGTTCCGCTCCGCTTCGAGCATGTAGTCACGGGCGAGCGGAAGGGCCGAGACGTTCTTTGTCAACTGGAGCTGCCAGTTCATATGCCCCATCCGGCGGAATGCCAGCTCGGACCCGATGAGGTAGAATTCGAACATCCGGCAGAAGCGCTCGTCGTAAAGCTTGGCGAGTTTACCCCTGTTGTCGGCAAAGCGATGATGCCACTGCTCAAGCGTCCTGGCGTAGTGAAGGCGGAGTACCTCGATGTCCGTGGCCCAGAGGCCTGATTTCTCAACGACGGACATGACCTCTGAGATGGCAGGAGAATATCCGCCCGGAAAAATGTACTTGGCGATCCACGGATTGGTGCTACCCGGTCCATCCGCGCGGCCGATGGCATGGATTAGCGCCACACCGTCGTCCCTCAGGATTGACTTGATCTTGTCGAAATAGGTCTGGAAGTGGTTGACACCCACATGCTCGAACATGCCAACGGACACAACGCGATCGACCTGCCGGGTCCAGTGACGGTAGTCTATGAGCTCGAAATTGACCATGTGTTCAAGCTGTGCCTCCTTGGCCCGGACCCGCGCCTCTTTGAGCTGCTCTTCGGATAGGGTCAGGCCAGTTACCCGCGCACCGAACTCGCTGGCGAGGTAAAGAGCCATCCCTCCCCAGCCGCATCCGATATCCAGAACCTCGAGTCCGGGGCGGTCGAGCCTAAGCTTGGAAGCGATATGCATCTTCTTCTTCAGCTGTGCCTCCTCGAGCGTTTCGTCGCCATCCGGAAAATAGGCGCAGGAATACTGGCGGTCATCGTCCAGCATGAGGGAATACAGCCGCCCATCGAGATCGTAGTGGTGAGCAACGTTTCTCTTCGAGCGCGCTGCGTAATTCAATTGGTCAAGTTTCCGCCGAAACCGCCGGATCTTTTCCATCAGCTTGTCCATGGGATGGCTGCCGCCCTCCATGGAATTCATAGCGAGGAAATCCAGAGTCTGGAAAAGCCCGCGCGGTCCGGGTTCAATCTCCCCATCCATGTAGAGCTCTCCGAGCGCGAGCGCAGGATTGAGAAGCAGCCGGCGCTTGGCGCGTTCGGTGCGGATTACCATTGCGGCATGAGGCTCCCGCCCGGTTCCGAAACTGCGAGAACCGCCGTCGGGGAACTTGACGGTGAGAGTACCAATCTTGATGAATTTCTGGAGGGTGGCTTCTAGCAACATCTGTACTACCCTTTCGGCCCTGCGGAACGATTTTGGCTTCCAGGCGAAGATAGACGGTAGGCTGCTGCGATAATTGCAAAATTCGGTTCGTATGAGACGGGGAGTGCGGCTGGAGGATACGACATCGATCGGCACACGCGCGGGGGGGCACCCGTGAAATTCACCGACGCGCCGATGATCAATCTATTTCGTCGAGGGGCTAGCTGCCGTCGCGGGTTCGAGTGTGGGCGTCGGCGACGCACCTCACCAGTTCGTCGGCATCGATAGGCTTGTTGAGGAAATGCACTGCACCGTTCTCAAGCGCCTTCATCCTTGTCACATCGTCGTCGTGCGAGGTGACAAAGACGATTGGGAGCGTGCTGCGTTTTCTGTGCAAAAGAGCCTGGAGCTCCAGGCCGCTCAATCCCGGTAGCCGCTGATCCAAAATCAGACACTGGACCTCGTCGTGACAATCCGAAGAAATGAAATCTTCGGCAGAGCCAAATGCCTTTACCTCGTACCCGTACGACGACATGAGGTCCGCGTATGCGAGCCTCACTCCATCATCGTCCTCAACTATTGCGATCGTCAGCAATTCACTTGGCTCCGATGGCCTCGTTGGAACGGTCGTAACGACTTGCGGTATTGAAAACGTTGCAAGGCATAACGGACTTCGTATTTCAACGCGGCTAACGACTTTACAGACGAACGCACTGGCTTGGACTTCGAGCTTCAAAGCCGTGGGCATCCAGTTCGCGAGACCGCGAACATGCGCGCAACCATATCAGACGGCAACCTCCAGTCCACCTAGCTCTAGGGATAGAGCCTGCGAGAAAAGTCGACCGTGCACGATGATACAATAACGACGAGCGGCATCATCGTAATTTCCTCCCACACGATGAGCGACGGGCGGCTGCAAGCCAACATAGGTCGCGACCTCGTTAAAAAAATCCGCCGAAAGGGAGCGCAAAATGGACAGCACCGAGACAACAGCAAGCTTTTCCGGGACCTTCAAGATCGGCAATTTCGTCGTAAACAGGCTCGGCTTCGGATCGATGCGTCTCACGGGACGCGGTATCTGGGGTCCTCCGACTGACCGCGCCGAAGCACTGGCGACGGTACGCCGCGCCGCGGAACTAGGAGTGAATTTCATTGACACCGCAGACTCCTACGGCCCGGACGTTGCCGAGGAGCTGATCGGCGAAGCCCTAGCGGGCCGCAGCGACATCCTCATTGCCACGAAGGCCGGACTGCGCCGACCCGGTCCGGACCAGTGGATGCCTCATGGTCGACCCGAGTACCTGATCGAGCGTGCAAAGGGCAGCCTCAAAAAGCTCGGCGTCTCCCAGATCGGACTCTGGCAGTTGCACCGGATCGACCCGCGCGTCCCCATGCAGGACCAGTTCGCCGCAGTTCGCCAGCTGCTTGACGAGGGTGTGATCGCCAATGCCGGACTGAGCGAGGTTTCCATCGATGAAATCGAGGTCGCGTCCCGATACTTCAAAGTCGCCACCGTCCAGAACCGCTACAACCTCGCTGACCGCGGGAGCGAGGACGTTCTCGAATATTGCGAACGCAACGGCATAGGCTTCATTCCCTGGTTCCCGTTGGCTGCTGGCGACCTCGCCCGTCCAGGTGGAGTTCTTGACTCTCTGGCCAAGCGCCACGCCGCAACAGCTGGCCAGATCGCGCTGGCATGGATGCTCAAGCGAAGCCCGGTCATGCTGCCGATCCCCGGCACTTCGAAGGTCAGCCATCTCGAGCAGAACGTCGCTGCCGCACTTATCCAGCTTTCCGATGACGAATTCCAGGAACTCGAGCGAAGCGTTCGCTGATGCTGCCGCGATCTATCGGCCACGAGGGCTGAGGCGGCGGTGGCTATCTTCCAAGTACTCAAGAGGTGTGAAATGGCAATCGATTCGACGGGTTTTCAACCCAGTCAAGAAGGGCTGAAGACGAGCTGGATAGCCAGTGTGGCCGCCAGAACGCCTGCCGCTTATTTCGGCATGGTTTTGGGGCTTGCGGGTCTTGGGAACGCTTGGCGCGCAGCTGAACAAAACTGGCATGTTGGCAACGGGATCTCGGAATGGATCCTGGCGCTCGCCGCCGCTGTCTGGGCGGTCCTGGTTATCCTGTTCGTAGCCAAGGCGCTATTTGCCATGGATAAGCTGGTCGTGGAGATCAATCACCCGGTCCAATGCTGCTTTGTCGGCTTGATCGGCGTCGCGACGATGCTGATCGCCGGGGCTGTGGAGCCGTATTCCTACACGGCCGGTGCCACACTCTTCCTCATCGGATTCGCCTTTACCGTCATTTTCGCAGTCTGGCGTACAGGCGGCCTTTGGCATGGCGAGCGGGATCCCGCGACCACGACGGCGGTGCTTTACCTGCCGACGGTCGCCGGAAGCTTCGTGACCGCGACTCTCGCCTCTGCGCTCGGGTATCAGGACTGGGGTCAACTTGCCTTCGGTGCTGGAATTTTCTCCTGGCTGGCAATCGAGTCAGTCCTTCTCCACCGCCTGCTAACCGGGCCCATGATGCCTCCCGCGCTTCGTCCAACGCTCGGCGTTCAGCTCGCTCCAGCCCCGGTCGGAGCCGTCGCATATATCTCGGTCACCGGAGGAGCTCCCGACATGTTCGTGCACGCCTTGATCGGTTACGGAATTCTCCAGCTCCTCGTGCTCTTGCGCCTTTCCTCTTGGCTGCGCGAAGCCGGAGCGGTCATGGGGTTCTGGGCCTTCAGCTTCGGAGCGACTTCCATTGCAACGGCCCCCGTCCGCCTTCTCGCCGTAGGCGATAACGCCGCGATCTCGCTCATCGCACCCGTCACTTTCGTTTTGGCGAATGTGTTCGTGCTCGGACTGGCGGTCATGACGGTTTTTCTTCTGCTGTCGGGCAAGTTGTACGGAAAACCCACGCCCGCCAAATAATCTGCTTCTTGCGAACAAGACGCTCTCTACTCCCCGCTGAAATAGCACCCAACGCTCCGGATCCTGCTGTCTTGGCAGGGTTCGAGGCTTCGATCTCGAAACTCCCAAAACAAAAGGATTTGTCATGAGCACCAACCTGGAAACCGCAACAACTGAATATGTGGATGTACTAGGAACAAAGCTTGCCTATCGCCGGATCGGACATCGCTTCGAACGGAAGCTGGTCCTTCTGCAGCACTTCACCGGGACCATGGACGCTTGGGATCCGGCAGTCGTGAACGCGCTGGCCGAAGTCGCCGAGGTCTTTGTGTTCGACAACGCTGGCGTCGGCGCCTCCGATGGCACTACGCCGGACAGCGTGGAGGAGATGGCGGACTACGCCGAAGGTTTCGTAACGGCACTGGGTCTCGGCGAGGTCGATCTTCTGGGCTTTTCTCTCGGAGGTTTCCTCGCTCAGGTGATGGCTGCTCGCAAGCGTGTGGCGATCGGACGGATGATCGTCGCAGGGAGTGCGCCAGCGGGTGGCGAGGAACACCTTCTCGAGGTGGTCGGCAAGGCATTCGAGCAGAATGCTGCTGACGTTCGCCTTCCTTTGTTCTTCACTCCGTCCCCAAAGAGCCAAGCAGCGGGGAAGGCGTTCGTCGACAGGACACTCGCCCGCTCCCATGATCGGGCTCCAGACAAGGGTGACTCCGTGAGCGATCCTCAGGCCAAGGCGATCATCGAATGGTGCGCCCGGACGGACACCGACCACGTTTCGCTCAAGTCCATACCGACCACCACGCTCATCGTACATGGCAGCGACGACACGATGTTCCCCTCCGACAACGCGTACACGATGTTCAAGAACATGCCGGACGCCACCCTGATTCTCTATCCGGACGCGGGACACGGCGCTCTCTTCCAGGAGCCCGAGACGTTCGTGGCGCACGTGAAGACCTTTCTCAAACTCTAATCCCCCCAACTCGAAGGATCATGAAATGAACGCTCTCGTCAGCAAGATCATAGACGCCCATGGCGGCCTCGAAAAATGGAAGAAGTTCTCTTTGCTCAAGGCGCGACTCAGCCAGGGTGGAGCTTTGTGGACCCTCAAGGGACAGCCCGCGACCCTATCAGAAACCAGCGTGACCGTTGATCTCGTTAGGGAATGGGCCTCGCACTCGCCGTTCGGCCCGGAGGCCAAGGTATCGAGCTTCGAACCCGGCAAGGTCACGCTGAGCAATGCCCAGGGCAAGGTCGTCGAGGAACTCAAGGACCCGCGGTCATCATTCGCAGGACATACGCTTGAGACGCCGTGGAACGAACTGCAGCTCGCCTACTTCGCTGGCTGCGCCATGTGGACCTACTTGAACATGCCGTTCCTGCTCGCCCGCGAAGGCGTCTTGACGGAGGAACTGCCGGACTGGTCCGAGAGCGGCGAAACATGGCACCGACTCAAGATCACCTTCCCTGCCGAGATCGTGAGCCACAGCGCGGAGCAGACCATCTACTTCGACGACGCGGGTCTGCTCAAGCGGCATGACTACGACGTCGAGATCGCCGGCGGCACTCCGGGAGCACACTACATCAGCGGATACACGGATGTTCAAGGGATCAAGATTCCGACGCACCGCCGTATCTACCCGAGGCAGCCGGACGGTCAGGCAATGGCGGAACCTCTCGTCGTCTCCATCGATCTCTCCGACATCACGCTGACATGAAGGATACGGCCGTTTCAGCGAGCTAGGGCGCCTGCTGGGACGGCCGCCAGGCGTCCGCGACACGATCTTACAAGAACCGGGGCGAGCAGCCTGCGACAAGTCGGGAAGCATTTCGCAACAAGGCAACGGAGAGCGCCATGACCGACACAACACAGACCTACCTTGCCGTACAGGCCGTCTCGCCTGGCAAGCTCGAACTTACCAGGAAGCCGATGCAGGCACCCGGCCCCGGTCACGTTCGGATCAAGATCGAAGCGTGTGGGGTCTGCCACTCCGATGCCGCGACCGTTGAAGGCGTCTTTCCGATCAGCTGGCCGCGCGTCCCGGGCCACGAGGTCGTCGGGAAAATCGAAAGTCTCGGTGAAGGCGTCGAGGGCTGGAGCGTCGGCCAGAGGGTCGGAGTAGGCTTCTTGGCGGGCAGCTGCGGACATTGCTCCGAATGCCGCTCCGGGCATCTCGTGAACTGCAAGAACCAGGAGTTCACGGGCGTCCACCACGACGGTGGTTATGCCGAATGGATGGTAGCGAAGGCATCGGGCTTGATGTCTGTACCTGACGATCTCACAGATGTTGAAGCGGCGCCGCTTCTGTGCGCGGGCCTGACGACGTTCAGCGCTCTGAGAAACTCTGGCGCTAAGGCTGGCGACATTGTCGCGGTTATCGGCATTGGTGGCCTTGGCCACCTTGCTATTCAATACGCACGTGGCATGGGATTCGAGGTCGTGGCCATCGGGCGCGGCCCGGCCATCGGTGAGCTGGCTACCAAGCTGGGCGCCCACCATTACATCGACAGCAGCGCTGAGTCAGTCGCGGAAGCGCTCCAGAGACTCGGTGGCGCGGACCTGGTGCTGGCGACCGCCTCCGGCGGGAAGGGTGTGGCGGATTCAGTGAAGGGCCTCAAAGCCCGTGGCAAGACAATCGTCATCGGAGCGACAGCAGAGCCCATCGAGCTCGCGTCTGGCGACCTCTTTCTCCAAGAGCGCTCGGTCGAGGGCGCGCTCACCGGGGATCCGGCGACGGGTGACACAACGCTTCGCTTCAGTTCGCTTTTTGGCATCTCTGCGATGATCGAAGAGTTCCCGTTGGAGCGGGCAGTCGAAGCTTACAACAAGATGATGCACGGCAAGCCTCGCTTCCGCGTTGTCCTGACAATGGGCTCCTGACCAAATCAGGAACCTAGTTGGGACCTGCCCATCCCGGTTCTCTCCCCGGGGTGGGCATCTTTTGGCAAGCCTCGAGCGTCGAAACGGTCGACAAGAAATGGAAGTCTGTGCGCTGATCGCATCGCAGCGTCGATAAGAAACCGGAGCCACTCATGAGTATGGACCTGACAATCCGCGAAGCGATCGCAGACGGTTTGATAGCGCTGGTCAATGCCGCAGACAATATGGATCAAAAATCCTTTGCGGACTTGCTGGAAACTGTTGCCTTTAGACTGGCGGCTACGGATGATGAGCATCGTGCTGACGCCTACGCCGCAATAGCGGTTCCGGCAACTTAGATGTGAGCCTTTCGTTTTGCGCGGCGACGAACTCGGTCGTGTAGCGGCCAAAGCGTGTGACCGAGGTGCCTCCACTCCGGTATGCCGATTGCTGCACCCGCCAGAGAAGCGTCGACAGATATCGGGTCGGAAGGCCTTCAGTGCCTTAGGCGTTCCCCTTTTCTTACTCTGTACCTCATCGTGACCTGTCTCTAGGGATAGGTGAGGCCACCACAGAGTCCAATTGTTCCCATCCACTGCTCGTATATCCATTGCATGGGGCAAGCTTACAGCAATTGCTCCGGGTTTATATCCTGGATCGATCCGACTGTTTTGCTTGGACCGACCGCAAAATAGAGCGCAGGTGGACTATGACGATACTGCGGTTTGGCGACTTCGAAATGGATATCCAAAGCCGGAGCCTCAAAAGGTCTGGCGAGGACGTCCGCCTCGGCTCACGCGCCTTTGATCTATTGGGCGCCCTGACATCGAGACCGGGAGACATCCTTTCCAAGGCGGAACTGATGGAGGCCGCCTGGCCTGCGACCCACGTGGAGGAAAGCTCCCTCCGAGTCAACATCGTGTCGCTCCGCAAGGCGCTCGATGGTGGGAATCCTTACAGCATGATCGAGAATGTCGCTGGTCGAGGCTACACCTTTACCGCCCCGGTCGCCAAAGTAGACACCTACCGACCATCACTTTCCATTGATCGCACCCTTCACGCAGAAACTCTGCCTAGCACGTGCGCGCGCCTTATAGGGCGGGCCGCACTTTCCACGAAATGGGCAGACGAAATCGGCGCTGGGATCACCACCATCGTAGGGCAGGGAGGGATCGGCAAAACATCTGTCGCGATACAAATCGCTGGTAGCTTAAAGCATGCCTATGACTCGGTGATTTTCGTCGACACATCCGATCAAGCTGGGAGTTCAACTCCGATCGCCCAAGCGTTTAAGGCAGTCAACCTGACATCGGACATCCTTCGGCAAGCCGTGGACAGTCTCGTTGGAGGGTCAGTTCTCCTCGTTCTCGACGGATGCGACTCTTCAATTGACCGGGCGGCAATTGTCGCAGAAACGGTCGCCGACATGCGGCCGGATCTAGTCATACTTGCAACAAGTCGCGAGCCTCTAGGGATTATCGGCGAAAATGTCCTTCATTTGCCTGGACTGGACGTGCCGCCGTCAACGCAACAAATCGACGATGTGACAATGTTCAGTGGCATCGAACTGTTTGCGGAGCGTGTATCCATGGTGGCGGAAGAATATTCGATCGAAAGTCCGCGGAGCATTGAGCTAGCCGCCGAAGTCGTCCGCAAGACAGATGGAAATCCTCTCGCAATAGAACTGGCTGCATCACGTGTCGCGGATCTGGGGCTCGAAAATCTGGTGATATCCTTGGATCGGCCTATTCGGACACTGCGCCGGGGAAATCGCACCTCCCATCCTCGCCAGCAAACTCTGCGAGCGAATTTTGACTGGAGCTACGACCTTCTGGACAGGAAAATGAAGTCCCTTCTTGGTCTGCTATCCGCTTTCGATACGGACTTTACGCGAGAGATTGCACGAGAGCGCTATAGGCTCGAGTTCACACCGCGAGACTTCGAAGAAGCGTTCGACGGCCTCGTCGTGAAGTCGCTGGTAGCTGGCCAGCAGCGCAATGGGAAATACTTCATGCCCAGGTTGATACGTGAGTACGCATTGGAGAAGCGCGCTTCGATCGGGTCGCACGATCCTGCAACCGCGTTCGTCACAACAGTCGCAGACCATCACAGTTCGCAATTAGCGGCTTCTTTATCCCTACGGACCGGTCTGCAGTCTCATGCCGCCGAAAACGTGGCTGCCTAGCCCTCCTCCTGAGAGAGCGATTGCGCCTGTGCGAGAACTTCTGCCTTCTTCACGAGGTCGGCAACGGATCGAGAGCGCATTTTCTTCATTACGTTCGATCGGTGAAGCTTTACCGTGACAGTGCTTATCCCTAACTGACCAGCGATCTGCTTGTTCATGTATCCGTTGACAATGGCTTGCATCACCTCGACTTCTCTCGGTGTGAGGCTCTCTCGAAGCTTCTCCACGTCAGAACGAGATTGAGATTGCGACCTGATAGCTTTGTCGCGCTTGATAGCACCCGTGACTGCGTCGATCAGATCCTGTTCTCTGAAGGGCTTTGTTAGGAAGTCCACTGCCCCCGCTTTCATCGCCCTCACAGTCATCGGAATGTCTCCGTGGCCCGTGACCACAATGATAGGCATTCGGTTGCCCGCCTTCTGCAGGTCGGATTGAAAATCGAGCCCGCTAGCGCCTGAGAAGCGCACGTCGAGCACTATGCATCCTGGCGTATCAAGGTTGTCAGCGTCCAGGAGAGCTCTGGGGGATTCGTACGCGATTGCGTTTAGATCGATCGACTGGAAAAGATCCAATAAAGCTGTGCGAACCGAATTGTCGTCATCGACGATACGAACTAGAGGTTGTGATGACGATTTTTCTTGCACTGAGCGATCCTTGGTCCGATGCGGCTCCCGCCGGATAGCCTCTGCCGATAACGGTGCCGCCTTTGATGGTTTTAGCTCGGGACAATAGACGTTGCAATTCAGCAATGCCCATAGATGTGTGGGAAAAAGACCGAAACCGTCCGTCAGCCGATCATTCGCTGACGGGGCTTTGGCGGATCGCCGAATGTACCAAGTCCAGAAAGCGCTCTGGAGAAAACGGCTTCTCAATAAAAGCGAACGCCCCTGAATCCGTCATCTCGGTCGAGGTTGTTCCCGCAGCCCTTGCCGACATCACAATAACCGGAGCGTCTATCCTGTTCGAGCGGAGAAATCGCAGCAGTTCGACACCGCTTATGCCCGGCATCTCGATATCACTGACAACGCAATCGCTTTCCCATAACGCCGACGAGCTCATAAATCCGTCAACTGTGCGAAAAACTCGCGTAGAGTAACCGCTGCTTTTGAGAAGGTCGTCGATCGCAACCCTTACACTAGGATGATCGTCGATTACCGATACCAGGGAGTATGTCGTCAAGCTTTATGCCTTTTCGCGAATTTCCTCGGCCCGCGGCATGGGCGCCGCAGATCATTCTTAAGCAACGTCGGTTGCTGGGAAGAAGTTCCCGCGCCATACGCTCGCAGAGAGCGATCCGGATCACGTTGATTGCCCAGAAAGGCCAAACTTAACAACATTTCACATGCGTTAACTCACTTTTTCGGTGAAGGTCGGACACGGCCTACCGTGCGAGTTCGAAAGCCTTTGCGTCCTAGGGCTCCCATTTTGAGAGAGGGAACGTTATGCACCCGCTTAGGTCGTCATTTTAGGAAGGCGTTTGGCTGTTGAGCCACGTCCATCGTACGAGGCGACGGGGAGACATGACGAGAACGAACCTGGCAGCCATTTTCCCGGACACTGGAATTGTGGGCTCGGTTATACAGAGCCGGGCCAGCTCGCCAATGGCCGACTTGCAAGAGCGAAGTGTGCCGATCGGGCAGCACGCCCCCGCGTTCGTCCTGCCCCGCAACGATAGGGGAATGTTTGGATCCGCCGATTTGATCGGCACGCCTTTCGTCCTCCACTTCTACTCCGGATCAGACGACAGCTGGATCGAACAGAGCGCGTGCCTCGACGCGATAGCACCTGCTCTCGGCATGTGCGGCGTTGCGATCGTGGGAATAGTTTGTGGTGAACCCGAACGCGTGCAGATCCATTTTGAAGCAGGACACGGAGCCTACCTTGTCTTGCTGGATTGGGAGCCGAAAGCCCTCGTCTCTCGCCTCTACGGTTTTAATCACAACGATGCCTCGCCCGAGCTATCTGCAACTTATCTCGTTGATCGCCGCGGTATCATCATTTGGGCCGCATTCGATGAGGCAAAAGGGCTCGCGGATTCGTTGATCATCGCGAACGCGGTGAGGCTACATCTCTCCCGCCCTTCAACTGTCGACCCGAGCGACTGATCCACGAGGTCATCTGGCATGTCGCTCCTTCAATTCGATGACTACGAAATGGATATCGAACAACGACGCCTCACTGAAAACGGCCTACCGTTGCGCCTAGGAGGCAGGGCGTTCGATATTCTTTCTGCCCTTGTAAGCAGAGCGGGAGTTGTTTTGACCAAGGACGAGCTGATCGCGCTCGTATGGCCTACGACCATCGTGGACGAGGGTGCGCTTCGAGTACATCTTGTAACTCTCAGGAAGGCACTCGGGGACCATGCGCGACACTTGATTGAGACGATACCCGGCCGAGGCTATTTATTTGCTGGAAGCGTTCGGCAGATATCGCGTGACGAAACGCCCCCGAACCAGAGGTCAACCTCAGCCTACCATCTCGTTGGCAGCCTGCCGCGTATGCCGAGAAGGCTGATAGGCAGAAGCGAGTATATCCAATCCACGCTCCATTTGCTCGAGGCTACAAGGCTCCTGACGTTGACCGGTCCCGGAGGCATCGGCAAAACGGCAATCGCCGTGTCGTGCGCGAACGCCGTCGCAGAAAGAAAGCGGGTCGTGTTCATCGACCTCACGACCCTTGCCGACGGCAAGGTTCTTTTGCCGACCCTCGCCACACAGCTTGGACTGAGTGCCTTCGGCGACGATGTCCTCCCTGGTATCATCGCCGAACTTTCGAAAAGGCACACTCTGCTGCTTCTCGATGGATGCGAACGCGTCGTAGACGCCGCTGCGAACGCCGCTGAACTCATCCTTCGGGAATCTCCGACAACCCAAATCCTTGCGACAACCCGGGAACCGTTGAGAACCTCGATGGAGAAGGTCAGGCAAGTTGCGCCGCTCGATGTTCCGGTCGACGCGAAGGAAAGCGTAGATTTCCGAAAATTTCCGTCGGTCGAGCTATTCGTCTCGCAGGCAGCTCTCGCCGGAGACAACGTAGATCTTTCCGGGAGCGACAATGTGCGACTCATTGCGGACATAGTTCGCAGCCTTGACGGCATACCGCTGGCGATCGAACTCGCTGCGGCCCGCCTCTTTGACATGGACTTGCAATCGCTTCACGCATCGGTCGCCGAGCCAGTCGCCTTTCTAAGGCGTGGCCGAAGGACCGCGCCGCCTCGCCAGCAGACGATGAGGGCGACCCTGGACTGGAGCTATTCCACCCTGTCCTACGAGGAGAAGGAACTACTGCTGCGACTCTCGGTCTTCGCAGGAACGTTTTCCACCGACGCAGCTTTTTCCGTTTCGGAGAAGACGGGGGATCCAGATGCCTTCCACGAAGCGTTTGACGGCCTTTTCCTCAAGTCACTTCTAGTTGTCACCCACCGCGGTGGAAGCTTCAGGCTGCTGTTGACGACGCGGGACTACGCGCGCGAAAAGCTTGCCGAAGCGGAGTTTTCCAGGTCGTGCAGGCTCGCGCACGCGCGACATTGCCTTGAGCGCCTTGCCGCGGCCACCGATGAATGGGATCGGCTCGATCCTGTGACGTGGCGCGCCAGCAATGGCGAGCTCGTCAATGAATTGCGATCCGCTCTTCTTTGGACATTCGGCGAGGGCGGGGACGAGGACCTTGGCCTTGCCCTCACGGCGAATTCAGACACGCTATGGGTCCAGTTCGGTCTGGTTGGAGAACAATACGCGGTATCCGAACGGGCCTTGAACTTATTCAAAGCGAGAGGTTTCGCTGATGCGGGCCTCGAAATGAAGCTTCGGATGCTTTACGGCGTAGGGCTTTACCATTCCAAGACCTTCGAACGAAATCGGGAGGTTATCGATCAGTATGACAGGGTGCTAGAGCTCGCCACCGGAGCTGGCGACATCGCCATTTTGATGCGAGCCATAGCGGGGGCAGCGGCTATACACACAGCCAACGGTCACTACCAGAAGGCGCTCGACCTCGTTCATCGCTTCGATAAAGAGTTCGATGAAATGCCGCCACAGGCAAGAAGCCATTTCCTGAACCACAACTATCACTACATCGGCGACTTCAACAATGCCATGGAGCACGCCCGCATTGCACTTGTGCCGCCGAAGGAAGCCCCGAAATCCCTGCCAAATGGCGCAAGCTATTTCGATACCCGCATCAGCGCCTTTTGTGTGATCGTCAAAACACTCTGGATACAGGGGCAATACTCCGCCGCACAAACCACCCTCCATGAGGCTCTGAACGAAGTACTGGAGAAAGATCACGCTATTTCGACATGCCTCTATCTGGCCGCCTCCGCCTGCCCGACCGCGCTTGGCATGCGCGACGCAGCTCTTGGGGCGAGACTGATGGGGATGCTTCGCGAAGCATCGACGAGGCATTCGCTTCTGAGATGGAAAGCCTGGGGACAGGCTTACGAAGAGGTCGTCGCTGCGACAGCGGAAAACGATCCCGCGGCATTCGAGCAGACGGTATCAAGATTGGGGGGAACGCCTTTCGAAAACTGTCTGGTCATCGGAGGCCGTCTTGCCAGCGCCGAACTCCTGGAGCGAATCGTACCGCAAGGCACCTGGTGCGGTGCCGAAATCTTGCGGCTGCGTGGAGAGTTGGTGATGCCGACTTCCCCGGCCGACGGGCGCGCACTCCTTCAAACCGCTCATGATCTAGCCGTGAAGCAGGCCGCGGGCACGTTTACCCTAAGATGCGCAGCCAGCCTTCTCCGTCATTCCCGACCAGACCGCAGAGGTGCCTTGAGAAGCATGCTTCTCAAGGCCTTGGACACGGTAGAGTACCGGGAAGACATCGCCGATGTGGCCGATGCCACATCGCTCCTTTAGCCATGACCCCAGAACGATTAGCTTTTGCGATTCGATTCGAACAGGAACCACACGCGGCCTTCGGCTTCATCCACCCAGCCTTCGAGAAGGCTCGTGGTTGCGACGTCGCCGTGCTCGGAGGTCAGTTCGTGGACCTGCCTCATTAGCCGGATCAGCTGCTCGTTGTCGCTCTTGAGTTCCGCGAGCATGTCCTCGGCGGTAACGAAGTCCGCGTCGTTGTCCAGCAGTCGCTGTACGCGCGCGATATGGCCGACAGACCGCAGTGTCGTGCCACCGACCTTCCGGACGCGCTCGGCGATCGCGTCTGTGATGCCGATCAACTGATCCGCATGATCGTCCAACATAAGGTGGAAGTCGCGGAAATGGGGCCCCGAGAGATGCCAGTGAAAATTCTTGGTCTTGATGTAGAGCGTGAAAACATCGGCGAGCAAGGCGGTAAGGGCGCCGGATATGTCGTTGCGTGCGTTCTGACCGAGATCGGTCGAAGTGTTCAGGGGCGCCTTTCGACGCATCGAGGCGGAAGTCTGGTCCACGGAAATCTCCTTCTGGTGCTGCCGGATGACGGTAGCGGTAGCGCCACCCATCCGGGATCACTGGAACCTGAAGGGCGTTGGAGGTGATTTATTGGATAATCGCGCCGTATTCTCCGAACCATGGCCTGTCCCGCTAGTTCTGTCGGCATCTCCGGAATGGGTACCGACCGAAACCGGTATCATGACAATGGACAGTCCCGGTGGGTGTCACACAATCGTTCTCAAGGCATGCACTTGGGTCAGCTGGCGCTAGACCAGGCCCTAGACGACTGGTCGCCAGTCGGCGTGGGCGAGACTTAATGCCTAGCGACAATGAAGGGATAAGGGGATATTCATGTTAATGGGGACGGTCAGTGGGACGGCCGACCGTACGAGGGCCTGGGCGGCATGAGTGAAGTAATACAACGACCTGTCTTCCTGACATTGGCAGCCACTTTGGCGGCATTGGTTTTTTGGATCGACAGCATCGCGGAATACGAATCCTCGGTCGCTATTCTATACCTTGCGGTACTGGTGCTCGTTTCTGCGGTCGGCAACGGCAGGGAGGTCAATCGCGCTGCCCAGGGCTGCGGAGCCCTGACTGTTTTGGCGTGGATTGTCGTCCATTTCCATACTCCAACGACGGCGAGCGTGTTGCGCTGCCTGTTCGCTTGCATTGCGATCGCTGTCACCGCAGCGTTGCTGGTCAGCCGGAAGCGGCTCGAGGAAACTCAGCAGGATCTCGAAAGAAGTCGGGCCGAAGTCGACCTTTTCGCGAATTCCGTCCCTTATGTGCTCTGGCGGTCGAATCCTCGCGGCGAGATCGAATATCTGAATGCGAGCTGGACGGCAGTCACGGGGTTGGATCGGCTGACGGTCCTGGAGGGGCAGCGCTATAACGACGTCGTCCATCCTGACGACATACCGATCCTCAACGAGACGGTCTCCGCCGCGGTTGCCAACAGGACCGTTACGAATCTCAAGGTGAGAATTCGTCAGGCGAATGGGTCATACCGATGGATGCAGATCTACGACAATCCGGCCTATTCCCCGCTGACCGATCAGGTGGAACGCTTCGGCGGACTATCCGATGTCCACGACGAGGTCGTCGCGAAGCAAGAGCTTCAGGTTGTCCGGGACGAACTCGAGACCAGCCGCGCGGAATTGGTGAACTTCACTGACTCTGTTCCGCAGATTTTGTGGCGTGCCGATGCCTCGGGCAAGATCGACTTCTTCAATCGTCGCTACACCGAAATCACCGGCAGGGATGTCCAAACGTCGATAGAACGCCAAGACTATGCGGACGACATTCATCAGGATGACCAAAAACGGTTCTCGGATGTTTGGAGTGAAGCCATCTCCGGCCGCACAGAGGTACGCGCGACCTACAGGCTGCGTCATGCAAGTGGAGAATATCGCTGGATGTCTTTGGTGGGGAGACCTGTTCGACTGGGAGAGGGTTCTGAGGATGTGAGGTATTACGGGGGTATTTCGGATATCCACGACGAGGTGACCTCGCACCAGAAGGTGCAGGAACTCAACGAGACACTGGAACAGCGCGTAGCGGAGCGGACATCTGAGCTCGTGCTTACTGAGCAAAGGTACGCCGGACTGTTTGACGTCAGCAACATGACGTTCGCGGAGATGGACTTCAGCGCCGCCGAGAAAATGCTCGACGCGCTCAAGGAGCGCGGCGTGACCGATTTGCCCGCGTATATGACGGCCAACCCGGACGAGCTGAAACGCACACTGGGGGCGATCCGGACGACGAGAGTAAACGAGGCACTCGCTCGCCTGATGGGATACGAGAGCGTCGCAGACCTTGTCGCCAACCCGCCAGCTCAGAATGCGGAGGACGGAACCGAAGTCCTTCTTCGCCAATTGGACATGTATTTCAAGGGCGTCCATCACATCGATGGCCGCACCGTGCTCGTTGGGAAGGGAGGCCGGAGAATCCCTGTCTACTTTACCGTGACAAGGCTCACGGACGGGCTGCATCTATCCAGCCATGTAGACCTGTCCGAACAGCAGCGCATTGAGGAGATGCGTCAGGCCGCGCAGGCCGAAATGGCCCGAGCGAACCGCATTGCGACCGTTGGGGCATTCTCGGCCTCGATTGCGCACGAGCTTAACCAGCCTATCACCTCCATGGTCTTCGACGCGCGAACCGGGATTCGAATGGTGAGCCGCGAAAACCCCGATATCGAAGGAGTGGACCGCATCCTGCAGCGCATGGAAAAGAATGCGCAGCGGGTGGCGGGCATCGTCCAGAGGACCCGGGAGAACCTTGTGGGAAGACGTCGTGCCGTGGGAGCTATCAACCTCCAGCGGCTCGCTTTGGAAACACGCGATCTTATCGATCATGACCTCAAGAGGGCAAATGTCGAATTGGAAATCGTCTGCGCAAAGCCCCTGCCGGAGATTATGGGTGATCCCGTCGAGCTTCAGCAAGTGTTCGTGAATCTGGTCAACAACGCTGTCGACGCCATGCGCGGCCAGAGTGCAGCAAGGCGTGTCGCGATCGAGCTAATCGCGAAAGACAGTTCCGTCGAAGTGCGTGTGAGCGATACGGGGCCAGGCATACCCGGCGAGTACATTCAGAAACTATTCGAGCCGTTTTTCACCACCAAGGCGACAGGTATTGGCATGGGGCTTGAGATCTGCCGCGCCGCCGTTGCGGCGATGGGTGGGCAACTGACCGTCGCCAATCTTCCTCAAGGAGGAGCGCGTTTCTCATTCGACCTTCCTTTTGCCGTCGAGCGGCACGCTTAGGGCGTCCGTGCCGTCAGTTGAACAGCGAGCGCGATCGGGGATGTTTTTTACAATACCCTGGCCCGGACACTGGCATTCTTTGACCGAGCAGCAAAGTATGCCGGACCAGTGGCAGTCGTATACATGCAGAGTGATAGAGAGGATCAGTCATGAAGGACGAACGCCCGCAAGGAATTGAGCCGTACGATGATCCGGCGGGCGGTTGGGGTGCGCTAAAGGCGGTCGCAAAGACCCTTGCCCATCAGCAGATTGTCGCCCAGGGAGCCGCGACGCTTCTCAAGGCGAACCAGCCGGACGGCTTCGATTGCCCCGGTTGCGCCTGGCCCGATCCCAAGCATACCTCGTCGTTCGAGTTCTGCGAAAACGGCGCGAAGGCCATCACCTGGGAATCCACCGCTCGCCGCGTCGGCCCGGACTTCTTCGAGAACAATACCGTCGATGAACTCTGGACTTGGACCGATCACAAGCTGGAAGACTCCGGACGACTGACGACGCCGCTTCTCTACAATCGGAACCGCGACCGCTATGAGGCCATCGATTGGGAAAGAGCGCTCGAAATCGTCGCGTCCGAACTCAATAAGCTTCCCGACCCGAACATGGCTGAGTTCTATACTTCCGGCCGCGCCTCGAACGAAGCGGCCTTCATGTATCAACTCTTCGTACGCGCCTTCGGGACCAACAACTTCCCTGACTGTTCGAGCATGTGCCACGAGGCTACGAGCGTTGGGCTACCCAAGTCGATCGGCGTCGGCAAGGGAACCGTAACACTCGAGGATTTCGATCACTGTGACGCGATCTTTTCATTTGGCCACAATCCAGGCACCAACCATCCGAGAATGATGACGACGCTACATGAGGCTTCCCGCCACGGTGTGCCGATCGTTGCTTTCAACCCTCTCAAGGAGCGCGCACTCGAGCGGTTCGCCGCTCCGCAGAACCCCGTCGAGATGCTGACTTTGTCGTCGACACCCATAGCCTCTTCCTACAACCAGCTTCGGGTCGGCGGCGACATTGCCACGCTCAAGGGACTGATGAAGATGGTCTTCGAGCGCGACGATGCGGACTCTCGCAGTGGGGGTCCGGGTGTGTTGGACCGCGAGTTCATTTCCGAGCATACGGTTGGGTTCGAAGAACTTAGAAAAGAAGTTGTGGCAACGACTTGGGAGAGCATCCTGGATGTGTCCGGGCTTTCTATGACGGCTTTCGGGAATGCGGCTGACGTCTATATCCGCGCCAACAGGGTCATCGTTTGCTATGGAATGGGGCTGACCCAGCACGAGAACGGTACCGCCAACGTTCAGCAGCTTGCGAATTTCATGATGCTGCGTGGAAACTTGGGTCGCAAGGGGGCAGGTATCTGCCCGGTTCGCGGTCACTCGAACGTCCAAGGTGACCGCACCGTCGGTATCACGGAAATTCCCAACGATGCTCTTCTGGATGGAATGGAGAAAGCATTCGGCTTCCGGCCGTCTGGTGAAAAGGGGCACAATGCGATCGAAACGATCGAGGCGATTGCCGATGGTCGCTCCAAGGCGCTGGTCTGCCTCGGCGGCAACCTCGCCGTCGCCATGGCCGATCCGGATGCAACGTTCGCGGCGATGCGCAAGCTCGATCTTGCCGTTCACATCGCCACGAAGCTGAACCGGTCGCATCTCCTCGTCGCCAAGACGTCGCTTGTCCTTCCGTGCCTCGGCAGGACCGATCTCGATACCCAGGCCTCGGGACCTCAGTCGGTAACCGTCGAGGACTCCATGTCCATGGTCCATGCGTCCCGGGGGTTTCTCAATCCTCCGAGCCCCCTGCTCCGCTCGGAACCCGCCATCATCGCCGGGATCGCCAAGGCGACGCTTGGCGACCGTCACGGCATTGACTGGGCCGGACTGGTGAGCAACTACGACCGCATTCGCGAGAAAATTGAAATCGTTTTTCCCGACTTTCACGACTTCAACAAGCGTGTGCGCGTCAAGGGTGGTTTCAGGCTGGACATTCCGGCTTCGTATCGCGTCTGGAAGACAGACACAGGGAAAGCGAATTTTCTGCTTTCTCCGAGCCTCGATGATGATCGCCTAGTCGAGAACCGACAGGCGCTGATGCTCACAACAATACGCAGCCACGACCAGTACAACACGACAGTCTATGGCCTCGATGACAGATACCGGGGCGTTTTCGGCCGAAGGGATGTCATCTTCATGAACAAGACCGACCTCGCCGATCGCGGGCTTCGGGACGGTGACCTTATAGACCTGACCGCAACGCTCTCAAGCGAGCCTCGGAAGGCCAGAAAGTTCACAGTGGTCGAGTATAACATCCCGAAGGGATCGGTGGCCGGGTATTATCCGGAGCTCAACGTCGTTGTCACACTCGAGCACTACGACCGCCTGTCCGGCACGCCATCCTACAAAAGCGTCCCCGTCATCGTTTCCGCAGCCGCCTGAGCGCTCTCGCCTATCCGCTGCATCCGGATTGCTACAGAGGACAATGCCATGCGAGTTATCGCAAACCTCGAATTCAGCGATCGTCTCGCGCTTGACGCGTACGTGCCGGACGCTCCCTCAGGCGCCATACTTGTCCTACACGGCGGATGGATCGAAGGCGACAAAAGCGGGGTGGCAGTACTCGCCGAGCGCCTCTGCAGATCAGGATTCGTAGTGTTCGCGGCGGATTTTAACCTCGATCGAAGTGGTCCCAGCGGCCAGGCCCTAGACGACGCGGTCGCTGCGCTCCGCTGGCTCGAGGCTTCTGATTTCGAGTTCGACCGGGGATGCGTGGGGGTGATGGGCATCGGTGTGGGCGGCACGGTCGCGATCGAGGTCGGCTTGAAGGAGAGCATCTCCGTCGCGGCATGGTCCGCTTTAATCGACTTCCGAGGCTTCATGGACAACACGGCCACTCTCGGTGACAGCGATCATCTGCGGGATCATTACGGTGTCAGCTGGGAAACGATAGTTGCTGCAGGCGAACAAATTCCGTTTCTGAGAGGGGTGGTATTGGCATTCGTCGCCAACAATCTCAGCCTTCTTACATCGACCAGCCCTCTGGCCCGCGTCACCCCACAGGCGGCGAAAATGATGCTTTTCAACTCGACAAATGAGATCATTCCCGCTCTTGGTATGGCCTTGATGCAAGAAAGAATGGCGCAGTTCGGGATACCTTGCCGTGCGAGTCTCCTGGAAGGATCGGAACACGGCGCCGAGTACCTTCTATCTGCGCTGCCTTGTACGATCCAGTTTTTTCGCGACGCGTTTTCTCCAGACGAGTCCGCAGCGTTCGCCAAGCTTCCCGGGACACTTGATCATCAGCTGAACGGCGTCGCATCGAACCTGTCGAGTGAGACGTATCACCTGGTGCCCGACGTGCGCGTCTAACGACAACCCGCGATGAGCGGTCACTTTCGGCCGATAAAGGTGATTTAAGACAATCCCGCTTTCGACATGCGGTGCACTCTTCTTGGGCAACTCAACTTAGCCGATGAAGAACGACATGATCGAACAGCTCATTTGGAACCCGGTCCTCCAATTTTCCGTGTTGGTCTTAGCGACGATCGCAGTCCGCATCGCCCTCGGCCGGAATCCCACGATAAGGTTCATCGTCAGCGTCTGCTTCTTCGCGCTGTTGACCGCCACCCTGTTGTCCCACGACATAGCTCCCTATTCTCCCGATCTTGGTGACGAAGTTCTGTCAAGGCGGATAACCACTGGGCTTCTCAAGGCTGTTTGGTGGATCGGTGGAGCTGTGGTCCTCGTCAGCGCTGTCAGGCTATTCCTCATTTTTGAGAACAAGCCGAGGGAGGGTCGACTCGCGCAGGATCTCGTTATTGGAATCATCTATCTTGGAGCTGGTCTGGCGTTGATAGCCAATGTCTTCAGTCTGCCTGTCGGCACTTTGATCGCGACATCCGGTGCGTTCGCGATCGTGTTGGGTCTGGCGCTGCAGAGCACTCTCAACGACGTCTTCTCTGGGATAGCGCTCAATCTTGGCCGCCCATACGCAGTGGGCGACTGGATTGTTCTGGAGGGAGGCTTCCAAGGGCGCGTCGTGGAAACTAATTGGCGCTCGACGCACCTCGTGAACGGCACTGACGACCTGGTCGTCTTACCGAACAGCACCTTGGCAAAGGCACGCCTCGTCAATTTGACACGCCCGGATGAGACGCACGGGGTCTCGATAACCGCTAGGTTCCTTCCCACCCGCACCCCCGCCGCAATCGAGGAGACGATGCGGACAGTCCTGCTGAGCAGCTTTGCCATCCTCAAGTCGCCGCCACCTACAGCGCTGGTTGTCGGGATCGACAGTCAGGCCATCGAAATCGAGCTCGCCTTCCGCATATCTGGGTTCGCCGCTGCCAGCGCGGTAAAAAGCGAAGTCTACGACCTCATATATCGTCACGCGAAGGCAAGCGGGCTGAAACTAGCCGGGCCAAGGGATGTCGCCGTTTTGCATTCCGAGGCGTCCGCCGAAGTGCAGTCGACCAAGCATCCGGGCACCCCATGGAGACTGCTTGAGTCGATCCGGCTTTTCGCCACCCTGACTGACGACGAGAAAGACGCCCTCGCGTCGGCCATGACGCGCCGCACCTACCAGAAAGGATCGATCATCGCCTCTAAGGGGAGCAAGCTGACGTCCCTGATGATCATGCGAACAGGCGTCGCGGCATTGCAGCGTGTGGAAGGAGGCCATTCGGTCGAGCTGGCGCGTCTGTCCCCGGGGGACCTATTCGGCGAGCGAGGGGTGCTGGTCGATGCCGCGGAGTCGGGAGATACGACGGCGCTGACCTTCGTGGTCATCTACGAGATAACCAAGGACGATCTAGCCGCCGTCATGCGCGATCGTCCGGCTCTAGCGGAGGAACTCGGGATTCTTCTGTCGCGTCGGATGGAAGAGGAGGAGCATCTTTCGAACGCGAGCACGCTCTCGCATGGCACGCACCCCGAGACCCTTGCCACGCGTATAAGGCGACTGCTCGAGATACCTGCTGGAACCTGAAGTGTTGCGGCGGCTGCCGGCTCTCCGGCCGCCGCCGATCACGCGACTACTTCACGTTCGCAAACAGCATGTTCAGGCCTTCCGAGATCGTCGGATGGGCGAAGATTCCGTCTCTGAGAGCGGTGAATGGCAGATCGCCAAGCATCGCCATCTGCACAACGCTCATAACCTCGCCCGCGTTGACACCCAGCATTCCGAAGCCGAGGATACGGTCGCTATCCTTTGCTACCAGCGCCTTCATGAAGCCCTTTCTCTGCGAAAGGGTGCGCGCCCGCGGAATGACGTCCATCGGCAGTCGGGCCACCCGATATCCGACGTTCCTTGAACACGCTTCGCTTTCGTTAAGGCCTACCCGCGCGAATTCGGGATCGATGAACACGCAGTAGGGAATCATCCGCCCGTCCGTGGTTCTGTCGCCGCCCTTGAGCTGCCCGGATACCACTCGGTAGTCGTCGAGGGAGGCATGGGTGAACATCGGCGTTCCCGCCACCTCGCCCATCGCCCAGACGTCTTGCGCCGAGGTCCTGAGAAGATTGTCCACCTTCACGAATCCGCGCCCATCTAGCTGCACTCCCGCCAGATCGAGGCCTATACCGTCTGTGCGCGGACGGCGGCCCGCAGCAACGAGGAGGTGGGAGCCGTCGAAAGAGCGGCCGTCCGCAGTTGCGATGCTTACCGCCTGTCCGGACTTTCCGGCCACTGTTGTTCCCACGCAGTTAAGAGCCACTTTGACGCCCTCGTCCTGCAGGACACCCAGCAAGGCGGCGCTTACGTCTTCGTCCTCTCTCGGGGCGAGGCGAGCGCCGTTCTCGATGATGGTCACCTCCGCACCGAGCCGACGGAACGCCTGGCCGAGTTCCATGCCGATGTACCCGCCTCCGAGAACGAGCAAGTGCGTGGGCATGTTGCCGAGCTGGAGGGCTTCGACGTGTGTGATCGGGTCGGCGTCCGCCAGCCCAGGGACGTCCGGTACCGCGGCCGTGGTGCCGAGGTTTATGAAAACCTTGTCGCCTGTAAGTGTTCTGACGCCATTTTCGGTGTCCACGGCGATTGTCTTGGGCGAGACGAACCGTCCCCAGCCAATTACAAGTTCGAAGCCGCTGGCGTCGAACCCGGTCTGATTGAGGGCAACCATTTCAGCCACCACGCTGGCGGTTCGGTTTCGGACGAGATCGAGGCTGGTCCGGATATTGTCGGCATGCGTGCCGAGCTCGGAAGCTCTACGGGTAGCGTGCGCGACTTCCGCGCTCCGTATCAAGGTCTTGCTGGGGATGCAGGCAATATTGATGCAGGATCCGCCGATGAGGCCAGCCTCGATCACGGCTACACGCTTGCCTGTTTTTGCCTGTTCTATTGCCAGAGTCTTGCCCGCTTTGCCGCCTCCGAAAACGAGGATGTCGAAGGTTTCCACCTGAGCCATTGTTGTTTCTCCTTGGGGATTGGTATCCACGTGAAGAGAAGCAGCAGAGCGTGGCGGGCGATTGTAAAATCGAGCTTCCAGCCTACGGGCACACCGGAAACAGCAGGGAGAAACGCAGCCCTGACCGCGTCAACCTATGCTCCATCTTCCCGCGGAGCTGGCTCTCTACGATCTTACGCAGCAGCATAGAACCCTGGTTTGGGGATGCCCTGCAGTCGACTTGAGGTCCGCTGGTCTCTCTCCACCAGAGGCCGATCTCACCGTCACAGCAGGTCCACTGAATAAGTATCTGGCCGGATTCGACGGAAAGCGAGCCGTGCTTGAGCGCGTTCGTAGCAAGCTCGTTCGCAAGAAGGCCCAACGCCACTGCAACAGTGGAGCTGACCTCCAAGTCGGGACCTTCCGCGAGTATCCGCGGCTTGTCGGGGTCATGATAGGGAGAAAGGACACACGCAAGGAGTTCCCGCAGGAGAAGACCGGGGCTTTCACTGCATTCGTTGTCTAGGAAATGATGCACGTCGGCGAGTGTCCGAAGGCGCTGCGCGAATTCCTTCGAATGCTCCTTAGGAAGGGAGAGGTTCGCAAGCCCGATCGCCGAGGCGTAGACGTTCTTGAGCCGATGCTGCGCCTCGTCGCGTTCCAGCCTCACATGTGCGCTCGCGTCCATCAACTCGCTTAGATCGACGCATCGGGAGATCGCCGCCGACGCCGCCCGCGCCAGTGTCTGGGCCGCAGCGATCTCGCCGATTGCATCCGGCACCGCTTCCTTGGAAACGAACGCGGAAATGTCTTCGATCGGTGGCCGAAGCACTTTCGATGGCACTTGGACACGACCGACAGGGCCGGAAAGGGCGCAGCCCTCCGTAAGTTGCCTATCCCCCGTCGCGCTCACGGCAATCACCGGAGAGCCCGGATCGCTCAGCAACGAGAAAGCTGGCATCGGGGTCGGYGACGCTTGCACGTCCACATTCATCCCTGCTCTTGCCTGGATCAATTCGATAGCCTCGGCCGACAGGATCCGTCGTGCGGCGTCGCGGGCGATCCCCGCAATCTGATCGCTGTCGTTGGAAGCGGCGATCTCCGCAAGCGCTTCTACGAGTATGGGATATGGCTGAGGCATGTTCGACACCAGTTTCGCGGGTCGCCGCAAGGGCTATTGATACCACCATGGCTATGCCCTCGTTCCCACGCGGAATAGGACGATTCAGCCTTCGGGGTCGTGCGACTACCTGCGCGAGGCCTATCCGCACGGCCTCGATGCCATCACAACAAGACATCCCTCATTTCGCGCGACCGGATCCTTCAATATGGCGGGGGGCCTTTACGCGTATCCGGGTGCATGCACAGCCAGTAAAGAGGACACGATATGACCATCGCCACATCCCGAACCCTAAGAACACTCGGCGCGCTCGAGCACCTCTTCGCCGCCTATGGCGAAGACGGCACCATGAACTTTACGATCGGAGTTCGCGTTTCCGGCACGTTGTCGGAAGCGGCCGTCGTTGCCGCGCTCGCAAAGGTGCAGGAACGGCATGTCCTGCTCGGTGCTTCGCTGGGGTGGAGCGAGGACGGCACGCATTGCTTCATGATTTCGGAGCGCCCGATCTCCCTTACGTCAATTTCGGCGTCTACAAGCAGTTGGGAGCGGATCGCCGAAAGCGAGATGAACAGGCCACTTGTTTCGGCCGACGCACCACTTGTCCGCGCCGCGATGGTTGCCGGATCCGGTTCCACGACACTCTTCCTCACGTTCAATCATGCAATCGCTGACGGCATGGCCGCCGTTTTCGTGATGCGCCAACTGCTAACCGTACTGAGCGGAGCGGAGCTTTCGGCTGCGGCTACTTGTGCAAGGCTCGAGGACCGGATCGGATTGGAGGTGCCGCACTTCTTCAGGAAAAGCTCGCCCACTTCAGGTTCGAGCGCCGACACCAATGCTGGCTCACTCCATCCTTCTACGCTTGGAACAACCGTCAATGCCGTGGAAATCGACGCGGATCGACTGGCAATGCTTCACCAGACCGCGAAATCCCATGGCACGACGATTAACTCCATGATCACGGCTGCACTCGGGCGGTCAGTCGTGTCTCTGAATGAAGGCTGGTCGGAAAAGCCCCTGCGTGTCATGTCCCCGATCGACCTCCGATCGGGATTCGATATTCCCGAGCATGTCGGCCTGGCGCTGTCGATCGCGATTACCTCGTTCGAGAGGGGCCATACAGCGTTCTGGGACGAGGTTGGCAGAGTGCACCAGCAGATCGCCAAATTCCGAGAGAGGAAGATGGCCCTTTGGATGGTCGGGGATATCGCGAAGCGATGCATCGACGATCCGAGCTACGAAGCGACAAGGCGGCGCGTGCTCGAACACGGTCCATTTGACAGCGTAATGACGAATTTCGGGGTCTTGCGGATGCCGACCAGCTTTGGCAACCTTGTAGTCGAGAAGATTTGGGCCCCGGCGCTTCGGTCGATTCCGGGCCAGGACGTAGTGGCGGCGGCGACGTTTGACGGTGGCCTCAGCCTCGTACACACCTGTGTAGGAGGAACCGACGGACTGCTCGCGAGAATGGTAGAAATCCTAGAAACCGCTTAAAACGCTGGTCTCACCGCCCGGCGTAATTCTGGACGGCTTCGCTATGTAGGGGATTTGCCCGAGCTCGGCGGTGCAAAGAATGGTGATCAGCCCCCTGTCACGCTCATATGACGGCGTACGGTGGGCTTTTCTCCCCTGCCAATGACAAAGTCATGCCCCCGCGGCTTACGTGCGATTCCGCCGTCGATCGCCCGCCCAAGCTCGACGTCGCTGGCACCCGATCTCAGCACCGCACGGAGATCGACCGCATCTTCCTGGCCGAGACACATGTAGAGCGTCCCGGTGCAGGTTAGGCGGACTCGATTGCAGCTCTCGCAAAAGTTATGGCTCATGGGCGTGATGAAGCCGAGCCTACCACCTGTTTCCGCAACCTCTACATATCTTGCCGGACCTGAAGTCCGATAGTCCAGAGGCCTCATCGTGAAATGGTCGGCGAGCGTCGGGCGCACTTCCGAAAGCGGCAGGTAGACATCAGTTCTGTCCTCGCCGACATCTCCCATTGGCATCGTTTCGATAACCGTGACGTCCATGCCATAGAAATGAGCGAAGCGGATGATGTCCGGGATTTCGTGGTCGTTCAGTCCGCGCATTGCCACGACGTTGAGCTTGATTTTCAGCCCGGCGGCAAGCGCTGCCTGGATCCCGTCCAATACTCTCGAGAGCTCCCCCCGCCTGGTTATCTTGCGGAACTGGTGGGCTTGTAGCGAGTCGAGCGACACGTTCAGCCTTCGAACACCAGCGTCTGCCAGCTGCACCGCGTGCTGCGCGAGTTGAGAGCCGTTCGTCGTCAAAGTCAACTCGTCGAGGCCCGATCCGATCCTACGGCCGAGCGACCGAACGAGGTCGATCATTCCCTTGCGCACCAGAGGTTCGCCACCAGTCAGCCGCAGCTTTCGCACGCCTTTGGCTATAAAGATCGAGCAAAGCCTCTCAAGTTCCCCAAGGGTGAGTAGGTCTTCCCTCGGTAGGAACGACATACTCTCCGACATGCAGTATGTGCATCGGAAATCGCAGCGGTCGGTCACCGACACACGTAAATAGCTAACGCAGCGGCCGAAGCCGTCCATCATCCGGTCCATCGTCGGTTTTTCCATGCGTTGTTCCAGCCCCCACCCAGCGCCTGTCTACACAGGCGGTCCCAATCCAAGGAGCCGATTTCATACCGCTGCCTGCGAAAGGGGAAGCGATCTGATGCGCTTTCCTGTCGCCGAAAATATCGCGTTTGCTAGAGCGCCAGCTGCCGCCGCGGTACCCGCTTCCCCAACGCCGCCAGGCTTTTCGAGACTCTTGACCTGGTAAACCTCGACTTTTGGAGCTTCATTGATGCGAAGGATCCGGTAGTTGTCGAAATTGCTCTGGTCCACCGCTCCGTTGGTGAAAGTCACCTCGTTGAACATCGCGGTACCAAGCCCGAAAAGCACGCCGCCTTCCATCTGCGCCCTGACTGTGTCCGGGTTGATGACGATCCCGCAGTCCACCGCCAATACGGAGCGCAGAAGCTTTACCTGCTTACCGGGCACAACTTCGATCTCGAGGATGTGCGCGAGGTAGGTATTGAAGGCGAATTGCAGATTGACTCCGCGGCCGTGGCCTTCGGGGAGCTTGTCCTTCCATCCAGCCTTTTCGGCAGCCAATTCGAGTACGGCCAATGCCCGCGGATTCCTTGTCAGCATCTTTCTTCTGAAATCTACCGGATCCTGCCCGGTAGCGTGCGCCATCTCGTCGACAAAGCTCTCCAAAACGAAGAGATTGTGGGTAGCGCCGACACCCCGCCACCAAGCTGTGGTAAGTCCCTCCGGCTCGTGACGGACATAGTCCGCGAAGACGGACGTCTCGTCATAGGGTGTCTCAGCCGCGCAATCGAGCGAGTCAGGATCGATGCCATTCTTGAAGGCCGGGGGTGCCCATCGCGCCATGACAGACGATCCCGTCACCCGGTGCGTGCGCCCTACAAGGCGGCCTGCCTCATCCAATCCCGCCGACACGCGGTCGTAGTAGTACGGTCGGAAGAAATCGTGAGTAAGATCCTGTTCGCGTGTCCACACCAGTTTGACAGGATACCGTATGTTCCGCAGGAGCTTTGCCGCCTGCTCAATCGTATCGATATCGAGACGCCGACCGAAAGCGCCGCCCATGAGCTGGTTGTGCACGGTCACCTTCTCGGGAGCCAATCCGGTCGCTTCGGCGACCGCCTTCTGCGCCCGGACAGGAACCTGAGTTCCTACCCACAACTCCGCACGATCATCCTCGATATGCAGTGTGCAGTTCATCGGTTCGAGCGGAGAATGCGACAGGAATGGCGAACGGTAGATCGCATCGAGCTTCGTCTTTGCATTCCGTATCGCTTCGGCCGCCCTGTTGTCGTCGCGCACCACAACGCCCGGCTTGAGGGAGGCCTCATGCATGTCGTTTATGATCGCTTGGGTCGAGACAGTCGCATTCGGCCCGCTTTCCCAACTCAGGTCGAGCGCCTCGACGCCAGTCTTGGCGGCCCACATGTGGTCGCCGATGACCGCCACGGAGTCTTCTGTTCGGACGACGTCGCGGACGCCCTTGACCGCACGCGCGGCTGCTTCGTTCATGCTGGCGATCCTGCCGCCTTTGACGGGGGCGATCGCGAGGGTCGCATATGCCATCCCAGGCAGCCTAGTGTCGATCCCGTAGACCATCGAGCCGTTGACTTTGGCCGGGGTGTCCAGCCGCTTTGCCCTGGTGCCAATCAACTTGAACTGCGACGGGTCCTTGAGCGGGACCTGTTTAGGTAACTCTCGGGTAGCGGCGTCCGGAGCGACTTCGAGATAGCTCAGCGAACGGCCGGATAGGGCATGATGGATGACGCCTTTTTCGACCTTGCAGTCGTCCGGAGAAACTCCCCACCGTGCTGCGGCGGCTCCGACGAGCATGATCCGTGCGGACGCGCCCGCTTCCCGCAGGCGCACCCAGTCCGACTGCGTGGACGTTGAGCCACCCGTCGCCTGGTCGAAGAGAATGGGGTCCATGTACTTCTTGAGATCCGGAGGCGCCGCCTCCACCCTCACCTGCACGAGATCGACCTCGAGTTCCTCGGCCATGAGCATGGCGCTCGAGGTATAGATACCCTGGCCAACTTCCGTATGCGGCATGATAAGCGTAATGCCTTCTTCGTCTATTTTGACAAAGGCATTGGGTATGAATTGCGACTGCTCACCGACCGCAGCTGAGGCGCGGCGTGTATTTCCTGGAAGCTGGACGGCCAGTACAAGCCCAGCGGTCGCTAGTGCGGTTCCCCGGAGGAAGTTTCTGCGCGATACGAGGTTCTCGATCATTGCGTGGCCCTCACACGTTGACCGAATGGATTGCTTCGCGGATTCGGACATATGTGCCGCAACGACAGATATTTCCGGCCATCGCGTCGTCGATGTCGGCATCCGTGGGCTTGGGGTTATCGGTAAGGAGAGCGGCAGCCGACATGATCTGTCCGGACTGGCAGTAGCCGCATTGTACGACTTCCTTCTCCAGCCATGCGGCCTGGACCTTGGCTCCGATCGGCGTGTCGCCGACACCTTCGATGGTGGTGATCGGCATATCCTCGATCATGTCCATCGTCGTTTGGCAGGAACGAACCGCCACGCCTCCGAGATGCACTGTGCATGCCCCGCATTGGGCGATGCCGCAACCGTATTTCGTCCCCGTCAGGCCGAGCACGTCGCGCAACACCCAAAGGAGCGGCATGTCGTCCGGCACATCGACATCGTGAACTTGGCCGTTGATGGTCAGCTTTATCATTGTCGCCTCTTCTCTATGACATCCGGTTGGTACGCCGCGTTTCGGCTGGCCGGGTTGTCAAACCGTCATCGCGCACGGTGACGGAATTTGAGGCTGGATAATTGGACGATCCTGCACCGACGAACCCGGACGCTACCGATCGTGGCGGCGCGCCAGCGAGGCGCACGCCGCGTGATCCTAGTATCCGACTGAAACCTGAGGGCCGATATCGGACTCCGCCCGGCTACCCGCAGTGAGATAATCCCATTGCCTGGTCTTAGACACCGAGGCGTTCTTGCGCCACTTGAGAGGAGTTGTTCCGACAAGGCGCTTGAAGACCTTGGAAAGATGCGCCTGATCGCTGAGACCGCAGGCGTGGGCGATCTGGCTAAGCGGCTCCTGGGTCGACGCGATCAGGTATTTCGCCGCTTCAATGCGCCGGGACAGGACGTAATCATATGGCGGGCGACCGAAGGTCACGTTGAAGCCCTTCGAAAACCTGCTTACGCTGAGGCGAACCTGCTCGCTGAGATCGCTGACCCGGAGCCGAGTGTCTACGTTTTCGTCGACGTAGCGAACGATTTTTTTTCGCTGCCATTCGCTGAGTCCAGAGGTAACCTTCTCCTTGAAGGCCACTGCCACGGGAGGCTGTCGATCTGAAAGGTTCTTTCGGTCGAACCATCCTTCGAACGCCTGAAAGTCTATCTCGGCCTGCCAGACCTGGGGCGCACTGCCGCCGTCCAGGACGGTACTGAAGGAAAGGGAGGTGTCCATCGCGATGTCCTCGCTGCTTCGATGCATTGAGGTTGCCGTGTTGGGACGTGTGAAACGAGTTATAGGATGTAAAAAGAAGTTATGCCGTTAAGGCGGGAACCATAACAACGCCGGAACCGGATTTTACAATACCCGCCACCACGAGGACGATAGCAGCAAGACAAGGACCTTGCCGCTAGTCCGGCTCGGATTCTCCCAGATCAATGCAGCTCTATGAGGCATTCCGTGGGCATGGTGGAACTTAACTCGGACAGGGGCGCCAGTCCCCGGGTGGCCCTCGTAACGCAGGCGAGCAGCGACATTGGGGTAGCGACCGTTCAAGCGCTCGCTCGAACTGGAACGGACTTGGCGCTTGCCCTTGAGGCAGAGCCGACTCCACACTTCATGGAGTCATTGCGATCTTACGGTAGCCGTGTTGTATGGTTTCCGATCTCGGGATCACCGAACGGTATGCAGGCTGCGCAGCTTGTGCGCGCGGTGCTCGCGTCGTTCGGACGGATCGACGTGCTCGTCACCAACACCCTCCGGCGCGTGGAAGGCCAGATCGATGACGAGGACGTAGACGAGGACGCGCTCGACGAACAGATGGCCACGGACGTCAGAAGCGTCATTTCCCTGATCAAGGCCGCATCCAAGTCCATGACAGACGGCGGCCGGGTGGTTGCCCTTGGCTCCTGTCTTGCCGACCGCGTTGGAACACCGGGACTTGCCGATTTTTCAGCGACGCGGGCAGCGATCGCCGCTTTCTGTCGGGGCGCCGCTCATGACCTCGGGCCGCGTGGGATAACGGTGAACGTTGTTCAGATCGGCGCGATTGAATCCCATGCTGGCCAAGGGCTGTCCAGAGAGATGCTTGCGGCCGAGAGAGATGCCAATGCTTTACGAAGACTGGGAAAGCCGTCTGAAGTGGCCGATGCTATTATGTTTCTCGCTGGTCCCGGAGCGGCATTCATCACGGGAAGCGTCCTGAACGTGGATGGTGGATACAGCGCGTAGTGCAAACGTCGTTACTTCCGCAGTTTCGGCTTCGAACGTGCTGCCACTAGCTTCTCGTAGCCAACGGGCGTCAAGTCGCCCAGGTACTTGTATGTGGCAAAAAGGCTTTTGGGGTTTAGGTGCCGTCTGATGGGATTGAGCGCCGATGACCTGGATGGCGGCGGCCTTGTCCTCTACTGTTTTATATATCAGGTGATAGACCGTCCCAGAGGCGATTTTTCCGCCGATTTTAGTTTTTCAGTTCGTGCTCATCACCGACCAGTCGCTTGTAACAGCCGCAGCAACGGCGCCTAGGAGAACAGAGCGTACGGAAGCGGGCTTCTTTCCGTCAGCGTCACCTACGCCGTGCCCCGATTTGTGAGAGTCGACAAATTCGTTCCAATCCACTTTTGCCATAGCCTCACTCCTTAATCCAAATATCAAAACCGTGGACATCTAACGACTGAAATCAACCGGGCGTCAGAGGCTGATTATGCCGCGCTTGAGTCCAATCGCGACGGCATGTGCCCGGTCGTTCGCAGTCAGCTTGCTCAGTATGCTCTTGATGTGGCCTTTCACTGTTTCCTCGGCGATCGCCAGTACCAGACCAATCTCCCGGTTCGAGTTGCCCTCCGCGACCAGCGCGAGGACTGATATCTCACGAGCGGTGAGAGACTCGCCGTCCGCATATGTCGCCAGGGTGTTCGCTACCTCTGCGTCGACGTGGCGTCGCCCAATCGCCACCGATCTGATCGTGTTTATCAGGTCCTTCCTGACGGATGACTTGAGAAGATAGGCTTGAGCCCCCGCGGCTATCGCTTTGCTTGCCAGTTGTTCAAGGTCGTAGGTCGTCAAGATGATAACGCGGGCGTTGGGATATGCCTTGCGAATTTCGGTCAGGACATCGATGCCATGGACCTTAGGAAGCTGCAGGTCGAGAAGCATCACATCGGGCTTGAGTTCGCCGTAACGTCGGATAGCCTGTTCACCATCGGCCGCCTCTCCCACAAGCTCTATATCGGAGTGCGCGGCAATGAGCGCCGCCAATCCTTCTCGGATTAGCAGATGATCGTCGGCGGTCATGACACGTATGGGGCGCGATGCCATGTCTGTCAGCTAACCTCGTAATCGATCTGTGACTTAAACTGTAAGGTTTCTGATTGGCTCATCCAGTGAGCGACAAGCCCAGTTTCAGTCCGTAACACCATTATTGCCACTCCCGTGATCCACTGCTTCGCTTTCGACCTGATCCGCCTCCGTCGGAGCTGATCAGTTTGGCCTCCTAGAAACCAGGCGATCGTAGATCGCAAGCCGAAGTTGTCCACCCTCGAAAGAGGGGCAACCTTTTCTGAAGCCTCCTGAGCAGGATGGATGTTGAATATCTTCAACACGTTTACCTACCACAATGGATAGGTATCGGATCGGGAAACATCGGTGTTAGCTCAAGTTTGCAACGGAGGATTGGGTGGGGAGCCCTGGTTTTCGGCGGAGAAGGAAGCGCTGCCCGGAAGGTCGATCTCGCAGATTACTGGGTCACCTGAGCCCTGGCTGTTATGAAGCTGATCCCGGAATCCATGCGGTCGGCTCAGGCTCTCGACTTCCCAAAGCAAATCATCCGAAGAACGCGAGCCGTCTACCTTGAGGCGGGTCCACACGGTAGAGTTTGAGAGGAAGCGATGTCGAGCATCCGCAGTACGTTCGCCGCTAGCCGTCGCTTTGGCCTGCCAAACCGGATCGTTTCCTCAATGGATCATGTGACCGAGCAGTTGCACTTGATAGGTGCCACGCGGCAGTTTGCTTTCGTGGCCATAATCGCTGTTTCCTTGTTCTTGATCGCACGGCTAGACTCGTTTTCTCCCGCTCGCATTTACGCTTGGTTCCAAGCATCGTATCTCGTAGAAATCGCGGGAATAACGGCAATCGCGATGACCGCATCCATCCTCTTTTTGATGCGTAAACGTCGTCGCGGTCCGCTTGGTCCCCCAGTCCCTCCCGTTGACAATCGACAGGAACTTGCCGACGCGTTACCACATATCTTGTGGGGAACCGGCGCTGATGGGCGGTGCGAGTTTCTCAACGAAAGATACACGGAGACATTCGGCATCCCGCGTATTGAGGCGATAAGGGATCAAAGCTGGGCTGACCCGATACATCCGGTGGATCGGCCCAAGATGTATCAGGCTTGGCGTGGGGCTGTCGAAAACGGTAGCTCGAACTATTCGGCCTATGCACGTGTACGCATGAACGACGGCTCATACCGATGGATGGAATCGCTCGGCCGATCGGTGCGATCGCCCGAATCCGGCGAGGTCGTCAAATGGTTCGGGAGTCTAGTTGACGTCCAAAGCCAGGTGGAAGACCGCGAGATGATTTCGAGGCTGCAGTTCGACCTTCAGACTGTCGCCGACGAGTGCGAGAAAGCGGTCGCCCGCTGCGACGAGCGCCTGAGCACGCTCTTCAACACAAGGGAGATTGCCTGGCTCGAATATGACATAGCGTCCGCGAAACCAATCTCCGACATGCTGAGAGAGAATGGTGCGCTCGATATATCCGGGAAGGTCATCTTAAATCCCGTGCTGACTGACAAGATCAGGGAGACGATCCGAATCCGTCGGGCCAGCGAGGGTGGCTCAAGAGCGCTTGGCCACAAGGGTACTCTCGATACGGTTACGGAGTGGGCAAGAACCGACAACTTTCGCAAACTCGATGTTGAAATCGCTATCCTTGCCGCCATGATCAATGGTCTATCGTCGACATGTGGAATTGCGGAGTTGATAGATGCCGACGGCGAGGCAAGTTCTTATCCCTTTTCGCTCTGGATTACTGACGACGGCGCTGCCAGGGTTTCGCTATTCGATACCCGAGGCTCAGATGAGCGAATTGGGGAAGCCGGAGCAGCCCGGAAGGAACTATCCAAGGCAAACAGAATCGCCTGTGCGTCTGCGCTGTCTACATCGCTAGTTCACGAGATGAGCCAACCCATCACAGCAATATCACTCGATTTGGCTACGGCGGACAGGCTTGTCGCCATGGGACCGCGCGGCGCGGAAGCTGTCGCGAAAGTGATGGATAGGCTTCGATGGAACGCCCAGCGCCTGACCGACATCGGAACGCGGACCAGGGACAGTCTCAAGCCGAACCGTCTGAACAGGCAGCCCGTAGACATTTTTGAGTTGGCTGTGCGATCGCGCAATTTCGTTCTCGGCCCATTCGATCCGAAGCACGCCACCGTAACGGTAACCGCCGATGACGATCTTCCCCTGATCGAGGCCGACCCGGTCGCTTTACAGCAGGTACTGTGCGCTCTCTTGTTGAACGCGCTGGAGGCGGGAGACGCCATAGGAAAGCCCGCAAGTGTCACGGTAGCGATATCGCGACCACCTCAAGCGACGGAACTGAGGATCTCAGTGTCTGACCGCGGGTCTGGCGTGCAGGAGGAACACCTGTCGCTCGTCTTCGATCCGTTCTTTTCCACCAGACCTAACCGGTTGGGGTTCGGCTTGACGGTGTGTCAGAGCGTTGTCGAGGGCTTCGGCGGAACGCTGACCCTCCACAACAGAAAGGGCGGAGGGGCAGTCGCGGCGTTTTCGATTCCTTTGAACGACGCGGCCGCTGCCTGGTCAGCGTCAATTTGAACGTGACAACCGATAAAAGAGGCCACCGGAAAACGTCACGTTCTCAGTCGATGTGGTAACCTGCTAGATGCAGGACGCTGGCGATAATGTCGTCAACGTCGCTTCCCTTGCTAAAGAACGCTGCGGCCCCAGCCTCCATAGCCTTGGTTCTCGTGGTGTCGTCATCCTGCGACGTTATGAAAACAGTCTTGAAGGCTACATCTCGTTCTTGCAGCAAGCTTTGAAGCTCGAGGCCACTCATCCCCGGCAGCCGTTGGTCCAAGATAAGGCAAGCCACAGTCTCGTCCACGATGTGTTCGAGAAACTCCTCCGCCGTCGGGAAGGCGACGGTTTCACAGTCATAAGAACAGAATAGATCGGCGTATGCCCGCCTTACGGCAAGGTCATCTTCAACTATAGCGATCGGCGACCGAGACAGTTTGTGCATTCCTCAGACTTGAACGATGGGCCCTTGTACAGGCCGGAGGCGCTAGCGTACATGGTGAGCGACAAGGTTGCGAGAAATCGATCGAAGTTTTGACTCGGTCGTGTTCATTTTCAGGGTCACCTTCGTTCCTCTTCCTTGCTGGCTCGAGATCGACAGCTGCGCCTCGATATTTGCCGCACGCTCCAAGATCCCGGATATGCCGTAGTGTCCCGAATTTTGCATCTCTCCGGGTTCGGAGGGCATTCCTTTTCCGTTGTCACTAACGGTGATTTCCATTCGCGCGCCCTCAAACCTGAGCAGGCACTCGATGCCTTTGCCTCCCGAATGGAAATACGCGTTTCTAAGCGCCTCGCGGCAAATCTGGCGAAGTTCATCTCGTACTTCGACGGGGAGGCGCGGCAGCTTGCCTTCTACCTTCAGCGAGAAGCTTGCGCGCGCTCCGTCGGGTTGAAGGGACGACAGCTCGGCAGCATCTTCCTCGATCAATTTGATTATGTCGGCCGTGGCCTTGGCGGGATCGCGAAGAGACTGAATGGTTTCCCTGCCCTCTACTATCGCGTCGTCACTCTTGAGAAGAATTACGTTAAGCATTTCGGACGCCTTCCCCGGCTCTTCCGGAAGCAGGTTCCTCACCCCCTCGAGGCGATAGATCAAGCCTTGGAAGCTCTGCAGGAGCGTGTCGTGAAGGTCGCGCGCGACGCGTGTCCTCTCGCCAAGCCGCTCCTCAAGTCGGGCGTTGTAAAGCGTTTCCACTTGCATCATGCGAGCCTTGTAGGCAGCGAAGATCGCCGCCATCGCCAGGATGCAGAACAGCGTTATGAACCACCAAGTATACCACCATGGCGGAGAAACTTGGATCGCCAACGAGCCGGATCCTCCCCATTCTCCCCTCTCGGTGGCAGCCTCCACCACGAGTGTGAAGGTCCCGGTCGGCAAAGTCGCAAAGTTGATTGTCCTCAGCGCCGCTGGCAGGAGGTGCCACTCGGTCTCGAGCGGGGCGATCCGGTACCTGTATCTCACGGCTGCCGGATTCGAGAAATCGAATGCCGAAAAGCTCACTGCAAAATTCTGGTCGTAGCGAATTCGATACCCGGTATCCGGATCACCGAGCGGATAGAGAACCGATTTGTCCGCTACCCTAACGTCGGTGAACAATACCTTGGCCGACGGCGCAGGGGATCGGATTTTTGAAGGATCAACGACCGCAGCACCCGGGAAACCCGCAAAATACATACGCCCAGCCTGTCCGCTGCTGCAGGCATGCCATCCCCCCATGTCGTTACCCGGCAAGCCGTCCGCGCTGGTGAAATTCTCGAAGCTGGCAGTCTCCGGGTCCATCTTGGAAACACCCCGGTTGGTACTGATCCAGAGATTTCCGTCGGAATCCTGCCGTGTGCAGCTAACCGCATTTCCGGCGAGGCCGTCTTTCTCGAAATACGCAGTGAATTTTCGAGTCTGTGGATCGAACATATTCAGGCCGTTATGAGTGGCAATCCACAGTCGCCCGTCGCGGGCGCGGAATACGTTGTTGGTGGTATTATTGCTGATCGTCGTCGGGTCGGACGGATCGTGCCGAAATTCCTCGAACTCCTCCGTTTTCTTGGAAAACTTTACGAGCCCGACACGTGAGCCGATCCAGAGGTTATCCCGGTCGTCCTCGTCGATCGAAAAGAGTTCTTTGTTCAAGGACGTGTCAGCTCTGTACGTCTTGAATGTCAGCGTCTTTGTATCCAAACGGTTTAGACCATTCCAGGTCGCGAGCCATAATACCCTTTGTCGATCAAGGAAAACCCGCGTCACCACATCGCTACTGATCCAGTCGCGCCGTCCCGGTTGATATCTGAACGCCTGTGTACGGCCTGTCTCCGGATCGAAGGAAATGAGGCCTGTTCCGATAGTCCCGATCCAGAGGGTCCCGTCATCGCCCTCCACCATTGAGAGGATCTCTACCGAAGCACCGTTTCCGGCAATGTCGAATATTCGTAATTGGCCTGCCGAATCGACGCGCGTCAGCGCGCCACCTGTGCCCATCCAGACATTGCCCTTCCGATCTTCTAGGATCGCGTTGACAAACGTCTCCCCAAGCTTGTTCACGTGGCCGGAATACGGCCAAATTTTCCGGAACGGCAAGGGTTCCGGAGTGAAAACATTGGGCGGGCTCGCGTGCAGTCCTGTCCAGATGTTGCCCTGGCGATCTTCGAAGATTTCGATCACCCTGTTCTCGGACAGGCTTTGAGGATCCGTGGGATCGTTAACGTACTGATCGAAAGTAAAATCAGCCCGATTGAACCGCAACAGGCCAGCGCCCATGCTCACCAGCCACAGATCGCCGTTGCGGGTTTCTATCATCTTGTAGATGCCTGACATCAGGCCGTCGGCGGTGTTACTGAACGAGATTTTCTTCACCGTATCCGACGCGCGATCGTAGAGCGCGAGCCCGCTGCCCGAGCCCCAGAGAATCCAGAAAAGACCCTTCGAGTCCTCGAAAAACTGAAACTCTCTGGCTTCAATTCGCAGCGGAATACGGTGGCTGACCTTGCCGCTTTCCGGATCAAATGCCTCGAGGCCGTTCCCTGTCGCCACCCAGAACACGCCTTCGCGGTCAGTCCCGGTCGACTTGATATCGTCAGTACTTAGCCCATTTTCCTGACTGGGCTCCTGCCCAAAACGCTTGACCTTGCCCGTTGAGGTATCGAGCCTGTACAGGCCCTGCGACGTGGCCAACCAAAGAAAGCCGCTCGGGTCTTGGCTGATCTGAAGCACCGTCGGCGTTGACGCATCAAGTGCAAAGTGTCTGAACTTCCCCGTCTTTCGGTCGAAGGCATCGAGAAGTTGGTCCGTTCCGATCCATATCGTGCCGTCGCGGTCCTTGAAAGTCGAATAGATGTAAACACCGCTCAAGCTATCGGGATCGTCTCGATCGTGCTTGAAGACCTGGAAGGTATATCCGTCGAACCTGTTTATCCCGTGCTGAGCACCAAGCCACATGAAACCGTCGTCATCCTGGATGATCTGTCCGACTCGGGTCTGGGAGAGGCCTTGGGACAACGACAGCTTTGTGAACTGGATATCGCTCTTCGGGATCAGTCGGCTGCTAAGGATTTCTTGAAGGACAGTTGCCGTGGGAACGGATTCGCTTGCTCTGGCGGGAATGCTCACGAGCGTCGAGATGAAAAGTTGTACCGCCATGACCCAAAACAAGGTCCGCGGCAGAACTCTCCATGACATAACAGTACGCAAGACCCGCCCCCGCAATGCGCAAAATCGACTGTCGGATTATGCCGAAAGGCACAGCTGACACAAGCGGCAGGCACACAAATCCAGGCTTTCGCCAAGGCCGCTGTGGCCGTTGAATGTATTGTTACAGACTGGCGCAAGTGGTTTTTACACAGAGCTTGATGCGCCATTTGCTCGGAACTGTCAGGAGATCATCGAAATCCACCCCCTCTTTCGAGGGTGGGCTATCGGTAATCGTTGCGACATTGTCGTGGTTCGAGAGAAGCAAAAGGCAATGATCGAGATCGGGAAACGTATCTTTCCGGATACCGCGGAGATGGCGAAGTTGAACGCGATGTCAGACGATCACTCTGGTTCCGGCAGGAAAATGAGTCCAGATGACTGCATTGCAGAGGTTGGTCCGACCGACAAGGCGGCTCGCTCGACTGAGCTCGCCGAGCTACTCTACCTTCTGAAGCTGGGCGTTAAGACGAACCTTCGCTGGCTTGGTCGAGAAATTCCCGACATCGACGCTGCCCAGAAAACTTCGGCGCGACTGTGTGAATACGTGGAACGTCTCGAAGCCCTGATTGGACCTGCCAACCAGAAGTGTTCGGAACGCTCATAGCGCTTGAGTTGCAAGACTGTCGACCGCTGCTATCCCGGATGCGAGTTGGAGTCCGCCCCGTTTCCGCATGATTGCCAGAATCCTTGTAGCCGTTGCTTGAAATCCATGCAGATGTGATATCCGTCATTGAACTGAGTTCTGGCAGGATCTGCGTTTCTACGATGACTGTTATTAAGTTCGGCACTTTTGAACTCGACCTGGTCAACAAGAAGCTGACGGAATCCGGTCGGCCCTACCAGCTTGGCAAGAAAGCGCTGGACCTACTCGTCGCTCTCGCTGGCAAGGCAGGCGAAATCGTCTCCAAGGAAGAGCTGCTCCGAGCCGCCTGGCCCACGACAACCGTCGATGAGGGCGCGTTGCGGGTCCACATGATGACGCTGCGAAAGGCGCTCGGGGAATACAGCGAGCAACGGTATATCGAGAACATCGCGGGTCGGGGCTATGTCTTTGTCGCTCCGATAGAACTCTCAAAATTTGCCGCTCAAGGCGCCTTGGCGGAAGGACCCGAAACCAGTCTACCCCGTTCCGCAGGTCGCCTAATTGGGCGAGAGGAATTCATAGCGACTAGCGTGAAAGCCCTTTTGTCGACCAGATTGCTGACGATCTCGGGATCGGGTGGAATAGGCAAAACTGCTGTCGCACTGGAGATAGCAACTCGTGTTCAGTCATCGAGGCGGGTGGTCTTTGTCGATCTTGCGGTATTGCAGGACGGCCGCTTGCTCATGCCAACGCTGGCCTCCTTGCTTGGTTTGGTTCTCTATACGGATAACTACAGGCAAGCGGTCCTCAATTCCCTTCACAAGAGCGACATCCTTTTTCTGTTCGACAACTGCGAGCACTTGATCGAGACCGTCGCAGTCGAGGTGGATCAAATTCTCAAAGCAACCACGCGGGTGTCGATACTAGCAACCAGCCGAGAGCCGCTAAGGGTGGCAGGCGAGCGTGTCAGGCAGCTACCTTCCCTGCCCGTCCCAGACTTTGACACGTTGACGCAGGAGCTTCTGTCTATTCCCTCCATCGAATTGTTCGTGGAGTCCGTCAGGGTTGCCTCAGACCTCGATAATTTTCGAGACGAAGCGAGCCTGCAGGCGGCTGCAGCGATCGTCCGAAGCCTAGACGGCATCCCGCTTGCGATCGAACTGGCGGCGTCTCGCGTAAGTAGCCTTGGCCTCAAGAGTGTTCTCGGCTCCCTGGACAATCCGCTGTCGATCCTGCGAAGGGGACGGCGCACCGCTCCCCCGCGTCAGCAAACTCTCAGGGCGACATTGGACTGGAGCTACGACAGCCTCAATACCGACGAAAAAGAGCTTTTCGCGGCCATCGCGGTCTTTCCCGGCACCTTCTCAGAGCAAGCCGCGGAGTTCTTGGTGCAGGAAAGACTGTCCGGCGAGAAATTTGACAATGCCCTCGACGGCCTGCTTCTCAAATCCCTTATAACGGTTTCGAGCGGCGATGGTCGATATCGCCTTCTGGATACTACCAAGGGCTATGCGTTGGAGAAGCTCGCCGCGGGTGCTTTCGAGGCGACCAGTCGCCTTTCCCACGCCGAATACTGCCGCGAGGAGTTGTCGAGGGCGGAGCACCATTGGAGCAAGCTTCCCACAGGCGACTGGCTGAGGCGCTACGCAACACTGATCAACGATCTACGATCAGCTATCGAATGGGCGAGCGCGCCTCATGGTGACCTCAATCTCGCGGTGGAGCTTGTTGCGATCTCCAACACCCTCTGGGTACAACTCGGCGCCATGAACGAGCAACTCATCGCGACCGAAGGCGCTATCGGTCATCTCTCTTCAACCCTGCATCCGAGAACCGACGTGGAGCTCCAGTTGAGGCTCTCGAGGGCCAGCGCCCTGTATCATATCGGTGGCTTCCGGAGCGACGAGGAATCGAGCGCCGAGTTCGAACGCGCTGCCGCAATCGCTGAAGAGCTTGGCAACCCGGGGCTCATTATGCGCGCGTACGGCGGAATGGCCTCCGTCGCAAGCTCGAAAGGCAGATATCTCCAATCGATCGCCGTCGCTACCGATCTGCAGAAACGGTTTCCCGGGGCTCTGAGCTATAGCAGGCTGCTTGAACACAATTATCTGTTTCACGGAGATCTCAAGTCCTCCCGCGATCAGGCCACGCTATCGCTGTTTGAAGCCAGCCGCGCGGTTCGCACGACGCAGAACTACGGCACGGGATATGATCAGGGAACGATAGCGAGGTCGGTCATCACGATGATTGATTTCCTCGAGGGGAGAGTCGATCGAAGCCTCTCCGGTATCGATGAACTCATTGCCGACTGCGAGCAGCTCGGCCATTCGATATCCACCTGCCTGATGCTGTGCTTGAGCGCTATACCAATCGCCTATCTCGCAGGCCAAACTGACAAGGCGAGATCGAGGTTGGATGCGGTGAAGCGCATCGCCGGAAAGGACATGCTGGTAAGATGGCAGGAGTGGGTCGATGGCTACAATCTCGTCGTGCCCGAGGACACTCAGACTGAAGAGACACAGACGGCCCTGCAGCAGGCGCTGCTGGACGGCGTCGGCATGCGGCTCGAATACATGACGGTGCTTGCCGGATGCAGGGCTTCTCAAGGCGCGATAGACCACGCGTTATCGGGGGATGCCGGATGGTGCAGACCGGAACTACTCCGACTTAAGGCGGTGTCCTTGATAAAGCGGGACCGCGCACAAGCTCGAACGATCCTTGCGGAGGCGATCGGCTTGGCCCGCTCGATGGGGGCGGTGATATGGGAACTTCGCTGCGCGATCTGCCTAGTCCACTTGGCAGTTCCAGCCGAAGCCGCCTCTGCAATGCAGGAACTTGCCTCTGCTTTGGAGAAATTCGACTCCAGCACCGCAATCCCTGACATGGAGGTCGCGCGTGCGCTTTTGGCAGAGCGACGCGCGTAGCACCTCAACCTGCCCCAGCTCACAGGTGTCCAATCTTACAATGAAGTCGGGCCTGATCCTCGTAGAGAAAAGGAGCGTTGAAGCTTTCAAACTCTAGCCAAGGAGCAGTTGCATGAAGGACCTGTTAGACATCGCCGTCGAGGCGCACGGGGGAATGGAGCAGTTTCAGAAATTTTCTTACCTGACGGCCAAGCTGCACCAGGGCGGCGTCCTCTGGGGCCTCAAGGGCAAGGCCGAAGTCTTGGTGGACTGCCACGTCAAGGTGGACCTCAAGAAGGAATGGGTATCACATTGGCCCTTTGCCCCGACCGATAACAAATCGGCGTTCACTCCCGGTCGCGTGACGATCGAGACACCTGAGGGCGCTGTCGTCGAGGAACTTCTGGATCCCCGCAAGTCCTTCGAGGGCTATGAGATGGAGACCCCGTGGAGCAATCCGCAGGTCGCGTACTTCTCGGGTTACACGATGTGGACCTACCTGACGTCACCTTTCATTCTGAAGCGGCCGGGCGTGGTTTGCAACGAGATCGAGCCGTGGCAGGAAAACGGGAAGACCCTGCGTCGCCTTCACGTTCGCTTCCCCGACGAGATCGCCACGCACAGCACCGAGCAGACCTTCTACTTCGACGAGGAAGGCATCCTTTATCGCCACGACTACGAAGTGGACATTCAGGGCAAGAACGCGGCAGCGCGCTACCTCACCGATCCGGTCAAGGTCGATGGCATCGTGCTCCCCTCGAAGATGCGTATCTATCCGCGCAAGCCGGACAACACACCGCTTCCCGAGCCGCTCATCGTCTCGGTGGATCTGTCGGAATTCCGCTTCGATTGAGGCTGGCCGCCCGAGGATTGTCGGGCGTCAATAATGAGGGCCTCAGCTTTAGCGCTGAGGCCTTTTTTTTGCGCCAACGATTCCAGTACGTTCGCCTACGACGGTTGATCAGACCGGGATCGGTTCAGCCACAAGCGCCTCGTTGAACTTGTTGACGAAGTCATGCTCCTTCGAACCGGGGTTGTCGCGGAGCATCTGGATCGCGTCGACGTAGATATCTTCGTTGTCGGTCGCGAGCTTCTCCATCGTCTCCTTCACGAAGGCGTCGAGTGGCATCGCGCGCGGATCGCCACTCTTCTTGATGAGGTCCGTGTCGACCCACGGCGGAGCGATTTCCTGGACCTTAACCGAGGTGTCGCGCAATGTGAACCGCTGCGACATCGTGAAGGAATGGAGCGCCGCCTTGGTTGCAGAATAGACGGCATTATAAGCTAACGGGACGAAGGCAAGCACGGAGGTGTTATTGATGATCACCGCAGAAGGCTGCTTCTTGAGATGTTCAATCAACGCGGACGTCATCCGGATGGGTCCGAAGAAGTTCGTGGTAACGATATTCTGCATCGTCTTTTCATCGATTGGCTTGGCCGCGTCGTCGAACGGCATGATACCAGCGTTATTGAACAGCACGTTCAGCGCCGGATAATCGGCAATAACCTTGGCCGCGACCTCCTCGATGCTCGAAGGGTCGGTGATGTCCATTTCGTAGGCGGCCATGCCGGGGTTCGCCTTAACAGTCTCATCAAGGTTTGCCTTGCGGCGTCCCGAGATAATTACCTGGTTGCCGAGCTTGTGGAAGGCCTCGGCCAGACCGCGGCCGATACCAGATCCGCCGCCAGTGATGAAGATAGTGTTGCCAGTCAGTTTCATGGTCATTCTCCTTGAGTTAAAAGGGTTTGGGTTGCTTTCAGGTGGATAGGCCGTCCGCGAGTCATCGCGACTAGCGGGCAGGCAGCGACCTCGGTGAAGCGGCTCTTGCCGCAAATCCGAAGAGCAGTATGAGGCCGACCACTTCCGCCATTGCGGCGGCGAGGCCAAGGTCGGCCACTTGGCCTTGGGAGACGACAACCGAGCCGATCGCGCTGCCGAGGGCAAAACCGCCGTACATGGATGATGTGTTGAGAGACAGCACGATGGGAGCTGAGCCTTGCCCGCCGACATGGATCAGGTGGGACATCTGAGCAGGGAAGAAACCGAACACAGTAACGCCCCAGACGGCGACTGAAATCACGATCGGGATGACCGCCTGGGTCGGGGAAAGCCAAAAGGCCGTAAAGGAAAGCAGCAGAAACGCACCGGTCAGAAGAAGGAGGCTCCCTCCCATCACGACTTTCGCGCCGAGCTTGTCGCTAAGTGCTCCGCCGCTAAAAATTCCGACGGCCGCGCTTACTCCCCAAAGGCACACGATGAAGCTGATGCCGTCAGGCCCGAAGTTCGCAACGGACTGGAGGTAAGGCGCGATGTAGGTCCATACAGTATAGGCACCTATCGCCCAGAACAGTGTGATGGCCAGGCCGACCAAGATCGGTGGGCGTTTGGCGACCGCGATCCTGGCCGAGAGGCTCGGAACCGCGATGCCCGATCCCGCCGACCTGTCGAGACCAGCGACCAGCCCCACCACCGCAATCAGGGACAGAATACCGACACCGAGGAACGTCACGCGCCATCCAAGCGCGTTACCCACCAGCGATCCAATCGGCAATCCCAAGGCGATAGCGATGGTCATGCCGCCGTTGACGATGGCAAGCGCCCTGCCTCGCTTCTCAGGCGCGACCAGCGCGCTGATCAACGCGTTGGCGTTGGGCGTATATAGACCAGCCGCGAGAGCGAGTAGCACGCGGGCGGTGAAAATGCCCCAGTATCCGCTCGACTGCCACGCGACGAGATTGGCCAAGGCGAAAAATCCCATCGTCGCGATCAACAGGCGACGCCGATCGACCCTTCCGAACATGGTCGTCAATATCGGTGAACTGAATGCAAGTGTAAGGGTAAAGACGGTGACAAGCGTACCAAGCGCTGCGATCGATAGCTGCAGGTCCTCGGCCATTTTGGGCAGAAGGGGAACGATCATGAACCCTTCCGTGCCGATCGCAAAAGTGCCGAGCGCCATCACCCAGGCTGGCGTTAGATCTTGACTTCCTATTTCCGCCGACATGGCGCGTCTCCAATTGAGTGTTGCGCAATAATACGACTGGTCGTATTATGAATCAACACAGTTTATTTTCCGCCTTTGTGCCGCAGCGGCCTTGAAACCAGCACGGCTCGTTCATAAGCAGGGGCTACGGGAGATCACCATGGTCACGACCATCAGACAGAAAATCGTAGATGCCGCCCAGGACCGCTTCAACGCCCTCGGCTACAGCGGTTGCGGCATACAGGAAATTGCCGACAGCGCTGGAGTGCCAAAGAGTAATTTCTACAATTACTTCAAGAGTAAGGAGCGTCTTGCTCTTGAAGTTCTGGACGAATACATCGCATCGTCCAAGCGAGAGATATTGTCCGATCCTGCTCTTTCTCCGTTGACCCGGATTAAGGAGCACTTTGGTTTTTTCATCTCAAGATATGAAAAGAAAGGGTTCGACAGAGGCTGCCTAATTGGGAACCTGTCGGCTGAGAGTTCAGACAGCGTTCCGCTACTTCGGACAGCGCTCAAAGACGCGTTGTCGTCCTGGACGGACTTGCTCGCGAAGGCAATCGAAGAAGGACAAGCGCGTGGTGAGATCAAACGCGGCCTTGAACCCGTGGAAATGGCTCGGTTCCTGATCAACAGCTGGGAAGGGACGGTTCTTCGCATGAAGCTCACGCGCGACCGAAGACCACTCGATGATTTCTTGTCCATTGCCATGGGACTCCTGGACAGCAGGGGCGCATCGTAGCGTTCGACGTGTTGTCTCTCGTCGAAGCTCGCGATCCTTGAAGCTGGGCAGGCGGCTATAAGTTCGCGAAGACTGCGGCGGAAGGCGGCCTCTCGACGGCTCGGCCAACGCTCATTTTAAAAGGACTTCACTAGGTGCCGTCCGCTGCGAGAGCAGCGATGTCTGCCACCACCGACAAGGCGAGCGATTGCGCATCTCTTGCCTTGTCGAAAATGCCGATGGGCGCTTTGATCCGGGCTATGTCCGAGTGGCCGTAACCCAACTCGAGGAGGCGGCTCCGTCGCCTGTCGTGCGTACGACGGCTTCCCAGCGCGCCAATGTAAAACGCTGGCGATCTCAAAGCAGCTTCGAGCGCAGGAAGTTCGGTATCCAAGTCGTGATTCAAAAGAACCATTGCTGTGAACCTGTCAAAAGAGATGTCAGCAACATTCCGTCCAGTGGATTTTTCCGAAATACAAACTTCATATCCGGCGGCTCGCGCCACGCGCGCTACGGCACCAGCTTCAAGTTCGTTGCCCGACACCACGACCCTGGTGCGTGGGCGGTACGCGCTTATGAATTCGTTCGAACGCCAACCAGTTCTCGTTTCGGATTGACAGGCCAGAGTCTCTGCCTCTGGCCTGTATACAAGACCCGCTTCCCGCCGCATCCCCACGGCATCCAGGACACGGTCGATCGGCGCGGCGTTCCTGAGTACATGGATGGAAAGCCGGATGCCGCCGCCGCAGGGCAGAACGATGTCGACGAATGGGGAGCCTTCTCCAAGCAGAAGGAATCGATCGTGCCCTGCGTTGAGCGCGTCGATTGCCTCTGCCGCGACGGCGGCCTCGGTGCACCCGCCGGATACGAAACCGCAGTAAAAGCCGTCGATGCGAACACTCATTTGCGCGCCAAGCGGCCGGGCGGCTCCTCCCCTTATGTCTACGAGAGTCACAAGTGCAACTTGGATACCGTCCTCGAACGCATCACGCGCATGACGCAAAATCTCGATCGGATCGTCCGTGACGAACTGGCTGCGTGGCGTGATATGGCCAACAATCTTAGTAAGATGGTCCATCGCGGTTGTCCGGTTAGAAGGCAGGATTGGGAGAGCGGCCCACACGCTCCCTGGATGGGCCATCCCCGATCTCTTTTAGGTCAGCGTGCCGCTGAGACCTGTTTGGCTGTGACCGTTCCCGTCCGCCCGCTGAAATGCTCGACGACAAAGTTCGCCAATGCTGCCACGTCTTCATCCGAGTATATTTTCGCGAAAGACGGCATCGTCTTTCCCGGAGCCGCCTCGTGGTCGGAGGAACCCTGCAGGACGACCCTCACGACGTTGCTGGCAGTCGGATCGCTGAGAGCGTGCCCGCCGAGGACAGCTGCCCGCGGATTGAACTGTCCTTCGCCGTTCCATCCGTGACAGCTCGCGCAGGCTCCGGCGTAGATCTGCTTGCCGGGTTGTACGGCGGAGGAGATCTGCGTCGACACCGCGGTCAGTTCCTGACTGTCACTCCGCACCGCCTTGAGATCGGGATCTCCCGCTACCGCTGGGACCGTCCGGAGGTACGCCACGATAGCATCGATGTCGGATTTAGGCAGCTTGCTGAGACTGAGGTCGATGGCCTCCCGCATCGGACCCGCGGCCACGCCGTGGCCTTCGGTATGTCCGGTAGCCAGCATTTCCGCGATCTGGCCATCGCTCCAGGTTCCAAGGCCGTACTCTTTGTCGGACGTGATGTTCCAGGCCTTCCAGCCATCTACGTCTCCGCCGGACAGGGCGACACCCTGCTTTCTCTGGAACATAATGCCACGCGGGGTGTGGCATTCGCCGCAGTGGGCCAGGGCCTCAACGAGATAAGCGCCGTCATTCCATTCCTTTCCCTTGCTTGGATCGGGCTTGAACGGGCCCGACGGCACAAAGAGAAGTTTCCACGCCCGCATCAGCGGTCGCTGGTTGAACGGGAACGCCAATGCGTTCTCCGGTGCGGGATCTGAGACCGGGGCGAGCGTCGTCAGGTAAGCCTTGATGGCCAGAATGTCATCCGTTGAGAGAAGCGCGTATGACGTATACGGGAAAGCCGGGTAGAGATCCTCGCCATGCTTGCCGACGCCGGACCGCATTGCGCGAACGAACTCGGCATCGCTCCAATCGCCAATACCAACCGTATTGTCGGGCGTGATATTGGGCGAGTATATCGTTCCGAAAGGGAGCTTGAATGCTAGGCCGCCAGCAAAGGGCTTCCCGCCTTTGGTGGTGTGACAGGCGGCACAGTCCGCTGCAACAGTCAAATACTCGCCGCGCGCGATGAGTTCGGCTCCCGTCGGCTGAGCCTTGCTCGCTTGGATATTCGGAAGACCATGGGGCCAGAAGAAGAAACAGGCCGCGGCGAAAATGCCGAAGACCAAGATGATACAGATCCCGATAATATACTTCCGCCAGCGTGCCATTGCCTTGCCCTTTCCATTTTAAACCCGGCATTGCACTCGCACTCTGGATGCGCACGCCGCTCTGTTGCGTCAGGGCCGGGCGAAGCCATGGTTGCTTCGACCACACGTTCACCCAGCGCGTAGTAATCAAAAGGACGCGATTTCCGGGCCGCTGGATTGCACAATCCTGCACTTTTGCCGCCGGAACCCCTATTTCTTTACAGGCTTGAATAGCGTTCGCCTTGAGCTAGAAAGAGGCGATCCCCGCTCCTTTTGGGAGGGGCGGCAAAGAGCAGGGATCGCAAAGTCGCAGCCATGGCGGATGGACTACGACTGGAAGGCGTCAACAGCACCTTCGCAGAGAGGCAGGTCGATGGGAGGGGAAGTCGACCGTGTTGCCTCACCTGGATGTATAAAGCCTGAAATCGGGCATATATTCTTGCAAGATTCGATTTCCTGAGGAGTCGTTTTTGTACCATCTCGTCCTGTATTGGCCGTTGCGAAGAAAAACGCCGACCCAGAGGATCGGCGTTCTTTTGCGAGGAGGCAGCCTGAACTAGGCGGCTATCTTCACTTCGGCTTCGATCGCCGGACTTGGCTTGTAGCGAGAACGCAGCAGGACATAGAACACGGGCGTTAGAAACAGGCCGAAGAACGTCACGCCCAGCATACCGGAAAACACGGCGGTCCCCAGCGATTGCCTCAGCTCGGCACCGGGACCCTCGGCGATCATCAGAGGCACAACACCCAAGATAAACGCAAAGGCCGTCATCAGGATAGGTCGCAGCCGCAGCCTGCTCGCGGTTATCGCTGCCTCGACAGCCGTCGCCCCCTCGTCCTGTGCCTGCCTCGCAAACTCGACGATCAGGATTGCGTTCTTGGCGGCGAGGCCGATCAGCACGATCAGCCCGATCTGAACCAGGATGTTATTGTCCAGTCCGCGCAAATACACGCCGATAAGCGCAGCGAGGATCGCCAACGGCACGATGAGGATAATTGCCAACGGCAAAGTCCAGCTTTCATATTGTGCGGCCAAAGCCAGGAAGACAAAGACCACCGACAGGATAAAGATGTATGTCGCCGTGTTCCCGGTGTTCCGTTCCTGATAGGATAGTTCGGTCCAATCGAAGCTCGTTCCCGGCGGCAGTATTTTGGCCGCTACCTGCTCCATCGCGTCGAGCGCGCTTCCCGTGGAGACGCCTGGCGCTGCCCGTCCTTGGATCGGAACTGACACGTACATGTTGTACCTCTGTACGAGTGAAGGGCCAGTCGTGTCCTTGATTTCCACCAGGGTGCCCATGGGGACGAGCGCTCCGGTCGCCGATCGCACCTTGAGAGCCAGTATATCGTCTCTCTCCATACGGTGGCTTTGCTCGGCCTGCGCCCGAACCTGATACACGCGGCCGTAGGCGTTGAAATCATTGACGTATGAGGTTCCGAGATTGATGGACAGTGCTTCGAAGATATTGGGGATGGGAACGTTAAGCGCGCGTGCCTTGTCCCGGTCGATGTCCAGGAAATACTGAGGGCTCGACGCGCTGAATGTCGTGAAGACGCCAGCCAGTCCTTTCGTCTTGTTGGCCGCTCCCATGATTTCGTAGGCGAGCGGCAGTACGCGCTTCATGTCCGAGTTGTCGAGGTCCTTGATCTGCATCTTGAAGCCGCCCGAGTTTCCGACCCCACGTACGGGAGCCGGGGGAATGGCGATGATGAATGCCTCTTCGATCGACTGGAGGTTGGCATAGAGTTGGCCGATCAGCTTTTCGGCGGTCTGTCCCTTCTCCAGCCGCTCCTCGAACGGGTCGAATGTGGCAAAGATCAACCCTTGGTTCGACGCGTTGGTGAAAGTCGCCCCGCTGAAGCCCGCAAACGCCGCAGTATGGGCGATGCCCGGCATCTTGTTGATCAATGCCGAAGCGCGCTTGACGACGTCGTCAGTGCGGCTAAGGGAGGCGCCGTCCGGAAGCTGGACGACCACAAGTGCGTATTCCTGGTCGATTGTTGGGATGAACCCGCGCGGCACGACCTGCGTCATGTAATAAGTGCCGCCGAGAAGCGCGACGAATGCCGCTATGGAGATGGTCAGCGCGCGCCAGCTCTGTACCATTCTACGGACGATCCAGGAATACCCTGCGCTGAGCCGATCGAAGCCGCCGTTGAATCTATCAGCCGCCCACTGACCGGAACGGGCGACAATGCCCGCGGATTTTCCATGCTCGTGGGGGCGCAGTACGATAGCCGCCAAGGCTGGGGAAAGCGTGAGCGAGTTCAGGGCAGAGATCGCCGTCGCGACGGAAATAGTCACGGCAAACTGTCTGTAGAACTGTCCGGTGATGCCGGGGATGAAAGCGGTCGGGGCAAAGACTGCGATGAGGACCAACGAAATGGCGACGACGGCGGTACCGACCTCGTCCATCGTCACATGGGCAGCTTCGCTTGGAGAGAGACCGTTCCTAAGGTTTCGCTCGACATTCTCGACGACCACGATGGCATCGTCCACGACGATGCCGATGGCCAGGACAAGCCCGAAAAGCGACAGCATGTTCAGCGAAATGCCGAACGCCAGCAGGAACGCGAGCGTGCCGATCAGCGATACGGGGATCGCGACGATCGGGATCAGCGCGGTGCGCCAGGATTGCAGAAACACCAAGACAACGATGGCGACGAGCACCGCGGCTTCGAAGATCGTCTTGTAGACTTCGTCGATCGACTCCGAAATGAACTTGGTGGGATCGTAGACGATCTTGTACTCGAGGCCAGGAGGGAAGTTTTTGGCTTCGCTTTCCATGATCTTCCTGACCGCCGCCGCCGCCTCAAGGGCGTTTGTACCCGGACGGGCGAAGATACCCAGACCGACGGCTGGGATGCCGTCGAGATAGCTGTTCGTGACGTAGTTCTTCGCACCGAGTTCGACGCGGGCAACGTCCTGGAGTTGGACCAGTCGACCGCTATCAGTCGACTTCACGATGACATACCGAAATTGGCGCGCATCGCTGAAGCGGCCTTCGGTTCTTACCGTGTATTCGAACGCGTTCGTTCCTGCAGCCGGGGGGCTACCAATCAAGCCACCGGACACTTGGACGTTTTGGTCACGCAAAGCCTGCACCACGTCGCCTGACGTCATCCCGTACGCGGAGAGCTTTTCGGGGTCGAGCCAGATACGGAGCGAGTATTCGCGTTCGCCAAACAGCGTCACGTCCCCTACCCCTTCAAGCCTGACAAGCTGGTCGCGGATGCGGTTGCGGCCATAGTTCGAGATATAGAGCTGGTCATAGCGGCTATCCGGCGAAAGCAGATGGACCACCATCATGATGTCCGGCGAGCTCTTCACGGTTGTCACGCCAAGGCGGCGGACATCCTCGGGAAGTCGTGGTTCCGCGATTGCGACGCGGTTCTGGACGAGCACCTGCGCCTTGTCGAGGTCCGTGCCGAGCTTGAAGGTCACGGTGATCGACATGGCGCCGTCCGCGCTCGAATAGGACGACATGTATAGCATGTCCTCGACGCCGTTGATCTCCTGCTCGATCGGGGTCGCAACGGTATCCGCGATGGTTTGGGAATCCGCGCCGGGGTAGGATGTGCGCACCACGATCGTCGGTGGTGCGATCTCGGGATACTGGGCGGTCGGCAGATTGAAATAGGCGATCCCACCGACGATCAGCAGGACGATGGATAGAACGGACGCGAAAATCGGCCGCCTGATGAAGAAGTGTGAAAACCTCATTGGATCGCTCCCAGTGCCACGGCTTCCCGCGGAAGCTCCGTCATCTTGGGTGTGACCTTCTGGCCAGGGCGTGCCCGCATGAGGCCATTGACGACGATCGTTTCGTTCCCTTTGAGGCCCTCGCGGATCACGCGGTACCCATAGAGCTTGGGCCCTGTCCGGACCGCCTTGCTGGTGACGGTTCCGTCTTCGCCGACGATATAGACGACCCGCTGGTTCTGGTCGGCCGAAAGCGCTTCGTCCGGCACGAGAACTGCAGTGTAGGCCTTCGACGCTCCCACCTCGATCCTGCCGAAAAGGCCAGGCTGAAGCACCAGGTCGGGGTTCGGGAACCGAGCGCGGACGCGCATAGTGCCAGACTGGCCGTCGACCTTGTTCTCGGAAAAATTCAGCTTTCCGCGGAAGGGCTTCGACACCCCATCCGCGATTGTCACCGTCACGTCGAGACCGCCGCCGCCCTCCTGCAGGGATTTCCCGTTTTCACGGGCGAGTGCGGCATAGGAGAGAAGCCTGCGCTCGTCGACATCGAAGTAGAAGTCGATCGGATCCAGGGATACTATCGTCGTAAGCTCTGTCTGATCGGCCTGGACGAGATTTCCGGGGGAGATCATGTGCCTGTCGATACGACCGCTTAGGGGCGCGGTGATCTGAGTGTAGCCGAGGTCCAGTTGGGCGCGGTCGACGGTCGCCTTAGCGCCTCGAACGTTGGCCTGTGCCGAAATCCACTCGCGCCGTCGGTCGTCCAGTATCGAAATCGACTGGCTTCCGCTGGTGGAAAGCGCTTCGGCGCGATGGAACTGCGCCTCCGAATAGGTCAAAGTCGATTTCGCGACTTCGAGTGCCGAGGTCGCTTCTTCGAGAGCCGTCTCAAAAGGCCTCTGGTCGATAACGAAGAGCGGGTCTCCGCTCTTGACGAGAGCACCATCGGTGAACTGCACCTTGTCAAGGTACCCCCCGACCCGCGCCCGGATAACGACTTCTTCTACAGGCTGGAACCTGCCAATGAAATCGTCTTGATCCGTGACCATTCGGACCACAGGCTTCGCTACGGTGACCGGAGGCGGTGCGGACATTTCCTGTCCGAACGTCTCGGACGCCGAATAGAGTGTGGCCAACGTCGCGAAGATGGCTGACTGCACATGCTTCCGCGATAGGCCTGGTTGGTTGGGTTTCATGGTGGGAACCTTGTCTCTCGAGCTATTACTGGAGAGACAGTCTGTCCGCGGGCACGGTTGAGCGATTGTATCTTACGGCTTTCGTCCCGCCGCGCTCCAACGGTTTTGGACAATCCTGCACTTGCGATCAGGCATCGGCTCCGCGCCGTGATTTCTTACAATAGCAGTCCAGTGGTACGGCCTAGCGTCCGCTCGTCAAAGCCTCCAGAAAGGAGACAGTCGATGAGAGACAGTTACGAGCGCGCCAAGGACAGCTATGGCGCGGGTCCGATTATCCTTTTCATCCTCTGCCTGATGGTCGGCATGCTCGGATATCTCGTCGCCTTCGGCGAGACGCTCCGGGCGAGTCCGACAGCTAGGGTCTATATAGCAGACATGCCCGAACTCTACGGGAAGCCCGTCGCCAAGCGCTGACGCCACGCGTTGCGGTCAATCAAAGCGAAGGAGAGGTCGGGAGACAGCGCCCCGCAACGTAATCTGTTTCAAGATAGACGTGCGATTACTTCTCTCACCACGGTGACCCGATGCTCAAGTGATCCCGTCAAACTGCGCTCGAGATCGACATATCCAGCCACACTTTTGGATCGGTGCGTACCCCAATCTACAAAACCTTGAAGGGCCGTCGCCCGAGCATCTCGCTGCCGCTCAGAAACCGTAGCATAATTTTCGAGCCATTTGACATCGATATCAGGAGCGGTGGCAAAGGACTCGGCGAGGAGTTTCGCTTGCTCCAAACCGTCAGCTGCCACTATCTCGTCCATGAGTTCTTTAAGCTCCCCGGTCGCGATCAACGCAGCTGCCGCGTGGTCCAGATCGGTAACGGCACCAAGAAGACGCTGTTTCTCGTCAGCTGGAAACTCATCTGCCAAGTCCATGACGTTCATGATGAATTGAATCGTCCCGTAAAATCCTCCGGGTAACTCCACTTCAAGCTCAGGATGCGCGTCGATTATCGCTTTCACAGCGAAGGACAAATCTTTGGCGTAGCGCCCCGTAATAGCAGTCTGTCGGGATGAAATCGTTGGCGATCTATCGCCATCCAAGGCTGACATCGTCTCTATATTTCGTGGTGCAAGCCGGGGCCTGAACAACTCGTCAGTAACATCCGATAACCCTTCAAGGCTATCGATCGTCGCTGGTGTTGTCTTTGCGACTGATAAATTTTCGAATTCAACCGCGCATGCGAGCTGATAGACTTGGGCGACGAGAGCGGAGCAAAAAATACCATTGTCGGCAACTGAGGCAAGAGTGGCTTTTGGAAAGATCGCCGACACCGCTTTCCTCTTCGAGTAGCTTTGACCAACATCAAGCTGTGCCAAGCTGGCGGCTTTAGCAGCGATTTCAGGTCTTGGGTGTCGAAGTACCCGAATATTTCCGCGCGAGTGCGCAAAACAACGTGCGAGAGACAAAGTACTTACGCCCGCATCAACAGCTTCGATGAGCGTCGGTGGCGATGAGCAGATAAGCACGTGACTGAAACGACCCGACGTAAACTTCGTGATCGCGTTCGATATCGCCGACCCCTTCATGCTCGTGCCCGCGGCATTGAAGGTCAACAAAATATCCCCCTCCCGGAACTTCGAAAGCTCCGGAAGCAACACCTCCACACCGTCGTACTTGGAAATCATCCTATCGGTCCGGATTCTGAAAGCAACAACTCCGAATTTGGGCATTGATCAGAAGCCTCGCAACGAGGTCAACACGAAATTTTCACCAATTCAACTGGCGCGCTGGTCGCTTCCTACGGATGCCTTGAAATGCGCTTCGTGACCAAAGCCCGGTTCCTGCGCCCAGTAGCCGACACCGAGCATGACGAAGCCACCGACTATATTGCCTATCGTCACGTAGAACAGGTTGTGTGCCGCTCCCGTCAACGTCACCTCGGCCGGATGGTCACCCATGAGTGCCATCGAGAACGCGAACATGTTCGCCACCGAGTGCTCGAACCCGGACGCAATGAAAATGACGATCGGCCAGAATATCAGGAAAATCTTGGCGGCGTCGTCTTCGGTCCTTCCGCACATCCAGATCGCAAGGCATACGAGCCAATTGCAAAGAAGCCCTTTTGCAATCAGTGCAATAGGAGCGGCGTTCATTTTAGCTTCGACAATCGAATAGAACGTGGCGCTCCCATCCCCCAGAAGAACCCCTCCGCCCGCGGCGTGCATGATCGCTGCCAGGAGCGCAGCGCCCGCAAGGTTGCCGAGCCAGCAAACTACCCACACCTTTAGCACGTCCCTCGCCGAGGCTGTCCGCTTGAATAGAGCGAACGCCATGTACATCGCCGTTCCCGTGAAGAGCTCCGATCCAGCAAAGATGACGATCGTCAACGCCGAGGCAAAGACGATGCCCATCACAAGGTGGCTCCATGAAGGATCGGCGTGTGCGCCGACCGTGAACATGATAATGTCGCCAAAGCCAATATAGGCCCCGGCCATCATCGCGCCGATGAAGAAAGCTGGCAGATGGTTCGTGATCATGTGAACCTTGTGCTGGCCCACGGCGGCGAATTTTTCGACCGTTTCGATGTACATGGCGTCGTCACTCTCCAAGCTCGATAAACAGATGCTTTGTCGCCCGATTCATACGGACGTGTTGGACGTCGACGTTCGGTGAGCTTGGCGAGGATGTATTGGACAATCCGACAGCGCAGCGGTCGCTAAAGTGAGGGTCCACCGGGCAGCGCGCATATACGATGCTCATGTTTACAAGCCTAGCCGCGCCAAGAGATGGCGCTTTTCCTGGAGAACCATCAATGAAGATTACCTATCACGTCGGACAACACGACGGCGGCTACGCATATCGTCTCGACAACGTCTGGTCCGAGCCATTCGCGACCCATCAACAGGCGCTCAAGGCGGCCGAAGCTGCGGCACAGCGGCAGCATATCGAGGGTAGAGACGCCGAGATCACCTACCAGATCGCGGACGGCACCTGGCGGAGCGAACACGCACTTGGGGGCGATAGGCCCGAAACCGCGGTGGTGGATGATGGCTGAGAAAAGCTATCCTAAACAAACAGCCCGTCACGTTATTCTCGACGGGCTGTTTGGTATTCGGCGGCGCTATGCACCCACCGCTGCCGCACGAATACCGGTTATTTCCTCTTCAGCCGCCAAAGGAAGTATAATCTCGAAAATCGCGCCACCTTCCGCGTGGTTACGGGCGGTTAGCGATCCGCCATGCGCTTCCACGATCGTCTTGCAAATCGCGAGACCTATGCCCATGCCTTCATTCTTCGTCGTGAAGAACGGACTAAAGAGCTTTGCGAGATTCTCCGGAGCGATGCCCGTACCATGATCTCGGACTTCCAGCTGGACCATATTCATCTCCACTTTGGTCAGAGAGATGTTCAGGTCACGCTCCTCCGAGGGGACATTGACCATTGCGTGTAGGCCATTCGTGACCAAGTTTGCGATCACCTGTTGCATCTCGACCCGATCTGCCAAGACCAACGCATCGTCAATCGAAAAATCGGTCGTCACCCTCGTCGATGCAGATATCAGTTCACGATCAAGCAGCCCGAGGACGTCCGTAACGATCTTCTTAAGGTCAACGCTCTCTAGTTTTCTTTTAGTGCCTCGAACCTGCTCTCGCGTGCGCTGGATGATCTCGCTCGCCCGGATGCTGTGCTTGATCGCGCGCTCCGCCGCCGTCGAGGCCGCCTTGATGTCGGGCGGGTTCGCCTGGAGCCAGCGCATGCAAGCTTGGGCGCTCATGACAACAGCACCGATCGGCTGGTTAACTTCATGGGCGATCGACGCAGAAATCGCGCCCACGGTCGCGACGCGGCCAACCCTCGCGAGTTCACTTTGCGCCGCCATTAGAGCTTCTTTGGCTTGCTCGCGTTGAGTGACGTCTATCATCGCGCAGGCCACTCGGTCGAACGCGTCCTTGTCTTCCGGAAACGCGATGACAAAAATTACGATCACTTCGGTGCCCGCGCTTCTAAGAAGTCGCGCTTCCATTTCGACCCTATCGTCGCCCGAGCACATGCCGAGGATAATCGCCTCCACCAGCTCACTTCGAGGCGGCAGAAAACGGTCTATCGAGCCGAGCACCTCCCGCTCGTTCGTGCGGCCTAGCAGCAGCACTGTGGCATCATTGACGTCCACGAACCTCACGAGCTTGGAACATTGATCGACGAACTCCGGCGTCGAGTCGAGGTATGCCCGCAGCTTGGCCGGAGGATAAGCGCGGACGGCCTCCAGCCGCTTCCACAGGAGAGATAGGTCGACTTCGCACAGCGAGACATGGTTCTGAGCGAAAATGGAACGGTATCTCGTCTCACTCTGTGCGAGCGCCCCCAACGCCTTGCGTCTAGCGCTAGCGTCGAACGCGATGAGGCTCAGGCCACCCGTGATCGCAAGATAGAAACCGACCGCTACCAGCCCGCTATACTGAGCAAGAGCTTGGGACACCACAGGCGTCAACGCTCCCCCGATTATGCCACCGACATTGAAGGCGACCGAAGTTCCGGAATAGCGGACCCGGGTCGGGAAGAGGCCCGGCAACCATGCGCCAAGAGGCCCATTTACGAAGCCCATTACCCAGAGCGAGAAAGCAAGATAGATGAAAATAACGAGCAGCGATCCACTTCCCAGCATAGGCGCGAGCACGACGCCCGAGATGATGGTACCGACGCATCCAAAGATCAGTATGCGCTCTGGATCGATCCTGTCGGAAAGCCAGCTGGCCACTACGATGCCAGCTGCCATAAAGAGGATCGCGCCAAGCTCCACCATCAGGAACGATGATCGGGTGTAGCCAAGTTCCGACGTGCCGTATCCCAGTGCAAACGCCGTAACGACGTAGTAGAGCGAGAAGCAGGCGACTACGCCAAACGCGCCGGATATCACTTGGTCCATATGCAGCCGGAATATGTCGAACAGCGGCACGCGGGACGGCTTGGACTTGCTGATCGCTGCGTGAAAATCCCGGGTTTCAACGAGGTTGAACCGGATCCAGATGCCCATCCACACCAGGGGCGCACTTAGAAGGAACGGAACACGCCATCCCCAGTCGGCAAATTGCTCCGGCGAAAGCGTCAGTGTCAGTGCCAGGAACAGGCTGTTGGCCAAAACGAACCCAATAGGCGCGCCGAGAGGCGCAAACATCGCGTAACGCGCCCGCCATCCTTTCGGAGCGTTTTCGAGAGCGAGAAGCGCTGCCCCAGTCCATTCCCCGCCGAGAGCCAATCCTTGACCAAACCTAAGGAGACATAAGAGGGCCGGAGCGAGCCAGCCCGCGACCGCATAGGTCGGGAGCAGTCCGATTGCCGCTGTCGATGCTCCCATCAATACCAGCGAAGCGACCAAGGTCGCCTTGCGACCGACCCTGTCGCCGAAGTGACCGAAAACCGCTCCGCCGAGAGGCCGGGCTATGAACGCTATACCGAAGCTGGCGTACGCTCCGATCAACTCCATCGACGAGATGCTCGCCGGAAAGAAAAGCGGCCCGAACACAAGACTAGCGGCGGTGGCATAGATATAGAAATCGTAGAATTCGACGGAGGTTCCGACCAGGCTCGACATCAGGATTCGAAAAGTCATTCCGCTCGGCATCGGTTCGTCGCCGACGTAAGCGATATCAGACTGGGCTCTGGAATTCATAAGTGTCTATCCCGGGAGTGATTGGTGCTTTCGGCCCTCCCAAGCCGGACGGACCTTACAACAATGACCCGCCGCCTGAACCTATCCTCATGGCTAGGTCGAGATTTACCTAAAGGCGTTGTAGTTATTCGGAGATAAGAGCGCGCAGTGTCAGTTAGAAGATCAATGGACACGCAGCGAGTTTGAACGGCTACTTTGAGGTATTCACCGATGTCAGCTGCACTGGGTAATCGGGCTCCTGGCGCCTCGGCCGCCCAATCCGATGCGCCGCTCGTCGTTGTCGTTGACGATGACGATGGAATGCGCGACGGCGTGAGGGACGTACTGCGCTCGGTCGGTATCGATTCACTCGGGTTTGCTTCGACAACGGAACTTCTCGCGGAGCCACTGCCCGATCGTCCAGGTTGCCTGATCCTCGACGTCCGTTTGCCGGGTTTGAGCGGACTTGACCTCCAAGCCAAATTGAACGGCATGGGCAACAAACTCCCCATTGTTTTCATGACTGGATATGCCGACGTCCCAATGAGCGTCCGCGCGATGAAGGCCGGAGCGACGGACTTTTTGACAAAACCGTTCCGGGATCAGGAGATGCTCGACGCGGTCTCCGTAGCGATTGAACGTGACAGGTCTCGACGCCTGGAACTCAGCGCCGCCAACGAGGTGGTAAAATCTGCTTCATCTCTCACTCCACGTGAACAAGAGGTGATGGACGCAGTTGTAAAAGGTCTGCTCAACAAGCAAGTGGCCCATCTTCTCGATATTTCGGAAGTCACTGTGAAAATCCATCGAGGCAATGTCATGCGAAAGATGAACGTGACATCACTTGCGGATCTGGTTCGCAAGGTTGAGATCCTCAAATCGCTGGCCTGAGATGGTCGCGCTTGCGTTTTTGGCGAGTGTGAAACGACCGATCGGGCACCAAAACCCAGCCAACCATACAATCGTATTATTACAAATTCCCGCCAACCGATCTAACTAGATGTCACGACCCGTAAGTCGGGAAAAAGGAACGTCTAGTGTCTGCTGCTAAAAAATCCGTAGCCATTGTCGATGACGACGAGGCGCTTCTCGAAGCCACTTCTGGTTTTCTGGAGTCGATGGGCTACGATGCGCTCCCCTTCAGCTCCGGCCCTTCGTTTCTCGCCTATGACAACATAGACCTCGTCACGCTCCTGTTGACCGACATCAATATGCCTGAGATGAACGGGCTTCAGCTTTTGGAGATCGTCAAGCAACGGTGGCCGGAAATGCCGATTATCATGATGACGGCACTCAAGGACGAGGTCATCAAAAGACGAGCGATCGCGGGCGGAGCAAGGGAGCTTCTTCAGAAACCGGTATTAGCCGACGATCTGATCAGATGCATCGAAGAAGCCTGAACGCGCATTCAACACAGCTCGAAGCCGTCTTCCAACCCTATGACGACTGTCATCTCAGGAAAGTGATCCTGGAACCTCGCAACCACTGGCTTGGGTGACTGAAGCAGGATCCGGCGAGAGCATCCCGCCTCCCCCGACAAGACCACGGAACGGTACGCCGCTTCGTCCGGTTAGCGACTCGCGTCGCCATCCGTTACTGGATTTCCCCGACAGCCTCCATCGGACAAACGGGCAGTCTCTCGGAGACGCACATGGATCATCGGGCATTGGTGCCGAAACCTGCAGCTCGTAAACTCAAGCCGTAGGGGCAAGCCAACTTCCCGCGACCGATGGTCGAAGAGTAGGCAGGAATGATGGGATCCGACACGCTGTTTCCGCAGCAGGCTGATGCAGGAGCAACGTCGAAGCCTAAGTAAGCCAATGACGAGAGCACACGGCACAACGCGGATTGCCTGAACTCGTTAGCGATGCCTTCGTCTTGGAAAAGTCGAGCAGGCACGCCAAAAAGAACTGCAAACTCTGCGACGCGCGCTACCGCCCCAAGGATCGACCCGCTGGCCTTATCCGTGAACCTGCCAAAAAAAGGCCAACAGGTTCTTCCTGTTGGCCTCGCGAAGCTTCGAAAATGGATCGCGCTTACATTGCCGCTTTCAGATGAAGCTGCGTAACGGCCACCGAGATGTCGAGGCCCTCTTGCCCATTGACTGCGACGGGCTGGAGGGAAAGCGTCCCGTTGCTACCACCTGTCAAGACGACAGCGCCACCACCGACGCCGACAGCCGCCGCTGCTTCGATACCACGGTATGTTCCCTCAAGATCGTAGGACGGCAGCCTGCTAACGGCATCTACCGCCCAGATAAGCTTCGCTTTCTCGACCTCGCCGACGTCCAATCCGAAGTTATCGATCGATCCCAAGTACCGGACGGGAGTGCCCTGATTGGAAGGAAGAAAGATGCAGTCAACATTCTGCTTCGAACCGAGGATTGCTCCTTCGGAGCGCGAAACGTCGCACTCCAGACGCCCTGCTACAAAATGCTCGGAAGCCGAATATGCAGGCTGAACAAGAAGCGTTGAAAGTGAGACTATAATTGTTGCAAAGCGCACGGGTTGTCCTTTCGAGTTAAAGAAGTTGCGTTCAGCTTGGTGATCTGCGGTCACATTTGCGGTTGAGGACCGAAGAGGAATGGCTTCAAGGTGCACAACGGTCGTCACCGACAGTGGAACACTGTCATTCCTGCAGGCAGTCAGCTTGTCGAATTCGGTCCCGTCAGCTTGTCGGTCAATTGAAACGCGCCGCGTTCGACTCCCGGTTCGCGGTAGCGTTACGTCGTGTTTCAGACGAACGGCTGACTGCCTGGGAAGAACGACGCCAGTAGTTCGGCGTCGTACCAAAGACCTTGCGGAAGGTCTTGCAGAGGTGTGCCTGGTCGGCCATTCCGCAATCCAGAGCGATTTCGCTGAGCGCCGCATTGGTTTCGGTAATCAGCTCCTTTGCGAGCTCCATGCGGCGGCGCAGGACATAGTTGTAAGGGCTTTCGTTGTAGGCCGATTTGAATACCCTTGAGAAATAGGTCTTGCTCAGTTTCGTGAGGGCAGCGAGGTCCTCGACCTTGATCGTTTCCGTCAGATGTTCCTCAATGAATTGCATGATCTTGCGGCGCTGCCACGGCAGGAGAAGATCACGCTGGACAACATCTGAGGAGAGATCCGGAAGAGAGATCGGAGCCTGTGCCGCGGCATTAACGGCGGCCGACAGGTTGATGTCAGAGACGATCGCGAGCGATGCTGCTTCAATGATCTTGCGATCCTTGGTGGGGGCGTAGGCGTTCATCGGTGCTCTCCGTGATTTGAATTTCGATGAGCAGATGTTGCCTTTCCGATGATGCGAAATCTGTTCGGACCACCGTGTGTTGAGACCATACCTTCTGGTTATATGCAGCAGGCCAAAGCGTGATCCTTCCCTCCGATCCGCTGAGAAGGCTCTTCAAAAAGCGGGAACAGCGGCCACCGCATCTAATGGCGAATGAACGTGACACCACACCAGCTCTGTGATTGAGCCCAAGACCAAAATGTCCAATCGGGCGGATGCCTGAGATGATATGTCGGAGCGATACCATTACTCAGAAGATGGAGTTCGAGACGAATGCGAGAGCGGCCATTTACTTTAATTACCGCGAGGCGTTCGACGGCAAATGGTTCCGTCATTGTGCGAGAGAACTCTGGTCGGCATTGAAATGGATATGCTGCGGCATGCGACCCAAATGCCGTTGAAAGGCTAGCGATAAGCGACTGTCAGCTATGGTAGTTTGGGGACGAGATCGCCAATTTCCGCAATTGCACAGCTGCTATGCAGAACTGATGCAGAAGACACCGTTGCCGTTGAGAAGGTCACTCCCCACGTCGACCTTAGAGCAACAGGAGAATCAAGGAGAACCAAAATGAACATCAAAGGCGAGCTTCTGATCGGCAACGAGTCTTATCGAGGGCGGGGTCAGCCCATTTTCGCGATAGAGCAGGCGACCGGGCAAAGGCTCGGCGACGCATTTCACGGCGCCACCCCGGACGATACCGAAAAGGCTCTGGCCCTCGCGTGGGAAGCGTTTCTAACCTACCGTGAAACCTCCTTTGAACAGCGGGCCACGTTCCTCGAACGCATCGCTGACAACATTTCTGAAATCGGAGACGTGCTGGTGACTACCGCCAGCGCCGAAACCGGGCTTTTGAGAGGCCGCATTGAAGGCGAACGCGCTCGGACCGTGGGTCAGCTTCGGTTGTTCGCGACCGAGGTCCGCGGAGGTCGTTTCCAGGAGTTGCGCTTTGATCCGGCAGACGCTGATCGCAAACCAGTCGCGAAGCCTGACCTGAAGCTTAGGAACGTCCCGCTGGGTCCGGTCGCAGTGTTCGGGTCTTCCAATTTCCCTCTGGCGTTCTCGGTGGCAGGCGGCGATACCGCCTCCGCGCTCGCAGCAGGGTGCCCCGTCGTGGTAAAAGCTCATTCAGCCCACCCCGGCACTTCGGAGCTGGTCGGAAGGGCTGTGCAAAAAGCTGTTGCAGATTCTGGTCTTGCGCCGGGTGTTTTCAGCCTCCTGTTCGACGCCGGGTTCGAGGTGGGCCAAGCGTTGGTTGCCGACGATCGCATCCGAGCCGTTGGATTTACGGGCTCGCGCCGCGGAGGCTTGGCACTGGTCGACATCGCCGCGCGTCGAAAGCGACCGATACCTGTTTACGCGGAGATGAGCAGCATAAATCCGGTGATTATTTTTCCTGCGGCTCTGGAGCATCGCGGGACAGAGATAGCCAAGAGCTTCATTAGCTCCCTCACTCTCGGCGCTGGACAGTTTTGTACCAATCCGGGCCTTGTTCTCGTGATTGAAGGGAGCGGGTTGGACGAGTTTCTCAGCGCGGCTGCATCCCATATAGCTGATGCGGCAGCGCAAACCATGTTGACCGCCGGAATTTGTGATGCGTTCCGACACGGTACCGTCAAGCTTGAAACTAACCCGAGCGTTCAGGTGGTCGGCAGAGGGAAGCCCGGAACGTCACTTGAGGGTCAGGCCGTCCTGTTCGCGACCACAGGTTCTGCGCTTATTGAAGACCTCCAGCTTCAGGAAGAGGTTTTCGGAGCGGCTAGCCTTGTTGTCCGCTGCGCTGATCGCAGCGAACTCGAGCGAGTTCTCGCGTCCTTGGAGGGTCAGCTGACTGTTGCCCTGCACCTTGACGCACCGGACATTGACCTCGCCAAACCACTTATCCCGACTTTGGAAATGCTGGCGGGGCGCTTGCTCGTCAACGGCTTCGGTACTGGCGTCGAAGTGTCGCCAGCAATGGTGCACGGCGGGCCTTATCCGGCGACATCCGACGGCAGGTCCAGCTCAGTTGGCACAATGGCCATTTATCGCTTTCTGCGACCCGTTTCTTATCAGGACTTTCCTGCTGCGCTGGCGCCATCTGCATTCGACAACCGAAAATGAGCGCGCAGGAAAACAGGGCAGACAGACTATCAACGCTTAACCAACCAATGAAAGGGATAAAATGACACTCAAACTCAACGTCATTATTGGTAGCACTCGCCCCGGCCGCGGAGGTCCCTCGGTGGCAAACTGGGTTTTCGAGACAGCCAAATCGGACGGGAACTTCGATGTGGAGCTTGTCGATCTTGCGGATTTCGGGCTTCCGATCCTGGACGAACCCGCTCACCCCGCAATGCAGAAATACGAGCACGAGCACACGAAGCGCTGGAGTGCGAGCGTCGCATCGGCGGACGCGTTTCTGTTCGTTACGCCGGAATACGACTATTTCGTCCCCGCATCGCTAGTGAACGCAATCCAATACCTTTTCCACGAATGGAAATACAAGCCTGCCGCGATTGTCAGCTACGGAGGCGTCTCGGGCGGACTGAGGAGTTCGCAGGAGCTACGGCAGTTGCTTGGCAACAAAAACGTGATGGCAATCAATCAACCAGTGCCAGTGCCGTTCTACAACAAGCAGATCGGTGATGACGGTTTGTTCGTTCCGAACGAGGCCATCGAAACTGGTACGACTACGCTTCTGAGCGAACTGCATAAATGGGCGGTTGCACTGAAAACAATGCGCGAGTCGAATTGAACAAGCGATCAGATGCGCATCGCTGACATGCGCATCTGATCGGTGGCTTTCAGCCCGATGTTTCAAATGCCTTCGGTTTTCGTAAAAGGACCAAGGGTTGTCTGCCTGCGAGTAAGCAAATTCAGCCTTCCAACCGCCGAAGGCTGTAACGTACAAGACCTTTTCCCCAACCGCACCGTATTCATCGGTCCGATCTATGATGCTCGGAGAAAGCGCCATCGGCGCTCTGTATTGAGGGGAAAAATGTTACATCAGCGGTTTTCGGTCGAAGTTGGGCGGTCGAGAGGCGATGCGCGCCTGCTGGAGTTTTCGCTGCAAATTGAGGGAGTGCTTAGGAGACATGGCCTGTCTTTCTATATGGTTTGCGACTTCCCGACTGTGAACCGCCCAAACTTCAACGAAAATATTACAGCGACAAACTGGCCGCATTCGCTTCTCAAGCAGAACGAGACCGGGGGGTTGCTACTCGATGAAGGCCTCATCGCAAACTTGAGAGCAAGCATCATGCCAGTACTCTCCAATCACCCTCCATTCCCGTCCGCGCAAACGAGGTGCGAGCTCGTGGGATTGTACGTTTGCGAGCGCTTCAAAGACACCATCGCGATATCGCTTCACGACGCCAATCGTCAGCATCATGCAATCATTCTCTCCGGTCCTGAACCTGTAAATCAAAGCAATGTCGCGTCGCTCGTTCTACAACTAATGGAAGCGCTGGACCAATATGCACAAAAGGCGGAACGTCAAAAACTGCTGACCATGCGAGAGGTGGAATGCCTCGCGTGGTCGGCCGCGGGCAAGAGCAGCGATGAAACAGCTATCATTCTCGACCTGTCCAGTCACACCGTAACCGGTTACCTGAAGACAGCGATGCAAAAATTGGAAGCCGTCACCAGAACGCAAGCGGTCGCCGCAGCTGTAAAAATGGGTCTCATCTAGGCGTTGAAGCTATCTGGATTTCAATTAGCGGCTTCTCTGCTCTCTGTCTTCCTGTCCCGAGGCGCAAATCTGCCGTTGCCGCGAACGTGTTCGCGTGAAGTGATTGACTAAAGTTTGGCGGCCAGCGCTTAGTTAGGAAAATCTTCGTTGATCTTCGAACTCGCTTTCAACCATTCGTGACGAATACCCCAGCTACTGATCTCGGCCCAACGAATTGGTTCTCGGCACATGGATGGTGGCTTCACTCGAAGCGTTCCATCCCCGCGATACAATATCGTCGTACTCCGCTCGATATCCCATCATGGCATTCTCGATAACCTTCCCGATATCGTTGAAGCCTGCAATGAATTCCGGGTTGTTGATCGCGGGTGTGTCGTCGTTAACGACCGACGCCATGCGGTTAAGGCCTGCCAGGTCCTGTTCGACAAAAACCGCTTTCCGCTTCTCAACCTCATATGGATGCATCCCAAGAGACTGCAGGGCCATGCCCGCTGCCTGCACCGAGCCTTCGAAAAGCTCGCGCACGATATGGTCCGCACCTGCGTCAAGCAGCTTATAGTGATGGAGGCGGTCATATGCCCGGACAATGATCTGGATGCCGGGATTAGCAAGGCGCGCGTGAGTGACAATTTCCGTAGCGCGATCCGGATCGTCGATCGCCACCACAAGCACAGCTGCCTTGGCTAGCCCTGCTGATTCCAAGAGATCTGGACGTCCGGCGTCGCCGAAGAACGACTTCACGCCGAACTTGCGCACGTTGTCGACCACGTCCGCCCGATAGTCGAGCACGACAGGCTTGTATCCATTGGCAAGTAGCATGCGGTTTATGATCTGCCCAAAGCGCCCTACCCCGGCCAGGATTATCGTTCCCTGCTCCGGTTGATCGGCGTCTCGTCCGTCTTTCCCGTTGTTCGCGAGCATGATCGCGACGCGATCGCTGAGCATGAAAAGGAGTGGAGTGAGGACCATTCCGAAGGTGATGACCAATACGGATACCGAGGCCGTTTCCGTCGATAGAAGACCTCGATCTCCGCCAATGGATAGCAGGACGAAGCCGAACTCTCCGGCCTGGGCAAGCCCAAGCGCGAACAGCCATTTGGCCGCGCCCCGCAACCGGAAGAACCAGGCCAGCGGAATAAGGACGAGAATCTTGATAACGATCAGCCCAAGCGTGGCGACGACGACCGTAGCCCAGTTTGCCAGCAACACCCCCGGATCGATCTTCGCGCCAATAGTCATGAAAAAGAGGCCTAGCAGCAGCCCCTTGAAGGGTTCGATATCGTTCTGGAGCTCGTGCTTGAATTCGCTGTTTGCTAGGACGACGCCACCTAGAAACGCCCCGAGAGCTGGAGAAAGTCCAACAGCGGACATGAGGACGGTAATACCGACAACTACCAGAAGTGCGGCGGCGGTGAAAACCTCTCGATGGCCGAGGAGTGCGATCGTCCTGAAGATGGGCCTCGAGAGGAAATGGGCAGCGGCAACCACTGATCCGACAGCTGCCAAGGTGACGATCGCCGATGCCCAACCAGGCAGGTTCTCCATTAGCGCGGCGCCGCCGTGTCCGGACGACACACCATGACCGCTTCCCGCGATCAACGGAAGACAGGCGAGCATTGGGATAACCGCAAGGTCCTGAAAAAGGAGCACAGCGAAACTCGCCTGACCTCCGTCGGATTTGAGCAAGCCCTTTTCCTCAAGTGTCTGCAGTACGATTGCCGTGGAGGAGAGAGACGCGACAAAACCGAAAAGCAGGCCCTGCTGCCAGCTAAAACCGAGGATAATCCCGACTGCTGTCGCTGCAGCGACTGTCGCGAGAACCTGCAGACCGCCGAGGCCCAATAGTTTCCCCCTGAGACGCCATACCATCTGGGGGTCGATCTCGAGGCCGATGAGAAACAACATCATGACGATGCCGAATTCGGAAAACTGTTCGAGATAGTTCGACCCCGCCATAGAAACCTGGAAAACAGGGCCAACAAGAACGCCTGCGGCGATGTAACCCACAACCGACCCGAGGCCAACGCGTTGCGAGACAATGACCGCAACGACGGCGGCGGCGAGATAGCACAGTGCATAGAAAGCCAAGCCGTCCACTTTTCAGCTCCTTACCAGGTCAGAGAGATCGAAGCTGTTGAAGGTCTTCAGCTGACGTACACCTGCAAGATCGAAACGGTCATCGCGCAGCGCGACAAGAAGCTGGGGGTATGCCCCGATGTGATGCTGCGCACTGATGTTATCGATATGATTGGCTGAATGGAGGACAAACGGCGGAAGGTGGTCCATGCCGCAAAGCGTAGCCGTCTGTTCCAATGGATACAGAAAGTGCCAGATTTCTCGACGATTGCCTCCATCTTCGGAGTAGTCAGCACGGCTGCCGCCTGTAGTGACACAAGGCAGTGTGAGCTTTCCAGCCAGTCTTTTTCCCTGCGGCCCATATGCGAAGTTGTACTCGAGGACGAGGTCCTGCCACTGTTTGAGCAGAGCGGGTGTCGAATACCAGAACACGGGAAACTGAAAAACAATGACGTCATGTTCGATGAGGCGGCGTTGCTCCCGATCGACGTCGATCGAGAAACGTGGATACTCCGCGTACAGATCGACGAAGGTCACCCCTTCCAAGTGCCTTGCGCCATCTGCCATGGCCACGTTGATGCTGGATTTCCGCTGCGCCGGATGCGCGAACAGAACTAAGACTCTCATTGCGTTTGTTTCCCCTCGAAACGGTCGATTGAGCCGCTTGGCGCGGCAGCCTAGCGTGTTTAAGGCGTCGTTTTCTCATAGAGAGACGATGGGTTATTGCAGGATCGCGTTTCCATCGATCAGCATCGCCAGTTCCGTGCAAAGCGCCTGTCGCCCGTCTGCCGCGATAGATGCAGAATTTAGCTCTGGCTAAGATCCTTGTATGCACCCTCGATCCAGTTCCGGACTTCCAAACCATACGCTGTTGCCGCGTCCTCCCATATCAAATGACCTCCATCCAGAAGCACTTCGCGGCAGCGCGGAATGTTGTCTACGAGAAGCCGGCCGTTGGCAGGCGGTACAAGCGGGTCGCGGAGACCCGCGAGGACGAGAACCGGTGCTTCTATTGTCGGCAGCAATCCTCCGAGAAGTGGCAGTTCCCCCGGATAGGCGCGAACGAAGTTTGTCGCTTGTTCAAAGCGCCCGGCAGCCGACGAATGCCAGTAGTCTTCCATCACGGACGGCGGAACGGGCTTTCTCGCCGATTGCGATACAAAGCCAATGGCAAGTTCGCCGCCCTCGAAATCCGAGAACGCTCCAGCAGGGGACGCGATCAGGTCGACAAGTGAGCCCGAAGCCAGATCGACCCTCGTTGCTCCACTGCCTACGATCAGGCTCTCGAATAGATCCGGGCGCTCCGCACTCGCGAAAAGCATCGCAGGGGTTCCTACGTCAGGGCCCACACCATGCATTCTCTCGATTCCGAGCTGCTCGGCGGCGCTCACGATGAAACGCGCCATCCCGCTCGGCGACATCAAGTCCGAACGCCCTTGTGACATTCCAAAACCGGGCAGGTCGATAGCTACGTAAGGTGCAACATCTCCGATGAGAGGGAGCACATCTCTGAAAGAGTAGATGCTCTCGGGCCAAGGGCTAGACAGCAAAACGGGGATACCATTGGAACGTCCGCCCGTCGCCAAGCGCACGTTGACGCCATCGATCTCAAGGTAAGAAATTTCTCCGATATCGGGTAGCACGCTCGGCATGTCACTATCTCCAGTCGCTGGGGTGGGATGCGGAGTGCGCCCGTTGCCCCAGCAATGCGGTAATGTCGCGAGTTCTCCGCTATTTGGATTGTTTGATCGTGCGATCGCCGATGCGGTTTGCCAGGCTGCTATCCTACAATAAGCAAGGAGCCTCCGCGGTCCATATTCGCCTCGTGCAGGAAAGGTGTGATGACACATTCAATCCGAAAAGATCGAGGAAACCGCCATGTCGAGTAACCAGAAGAAGACAATCAAGACCTACCTTCGACCGATTGACCGCGATGGTTTGCTTGCCTTTGCAGAGCGCGGTCGAGCGAATCCGGACCGTCGAGGAACGAATCTGGTTCATACCGTTTGCGAGGGACAATATCGCACTCTCAGCTACGTAGCCGATCATGATCCTGTCGTCGTGGACGAGCCGCTACATCTCTTCGGTCAGGATACTGCACCCGCACCGGGAGAGATCGCCTTGTCCGGCCTCGGCGGCTGCCTTGCCGTCGGCATCACGGCGGTCGCGACCTTCAGGCACGTCAGGCTTTCGCGCCTAGAGCTGCATATCGAAGGCGATGTAGGAAATTCCGCCGCATGGGGTGCTGGTGGAGCTGCGCGCGCCCCCCTCCAGATGGGGTTTCAGGCTATCCGCGTGAAGGTGGATATCGAGGGCGACGCACCCCGCGAAGAGCTTGATGAGATCGTGCGTCAGGCGAACTACTTTTCGCCAGTAGCCAATTCGATGCGCAACCCGATCCCGCTTGACGTTTCGCTCTCCTAGAACTGTCAAATGGCCGCACTTCCGTCACTCCAGGAAGGATGCTGAACTGTCCGTCGCCACAGGCATGGCGTCAGCTATCACTCCCCTCTGGACACGTTGTGCGATCGACCAGAGCCAACAGGTGAAAAAATGGCACTCAAGTTCTCTCGGACGTCGTGCGTGTTCAAGCAAGTTCCAGTCGGACCACTGAGAGTGGTCTCCGGCAAACGCGAAATGCAGGCTGCGAACGACAATGTTTTCGTAAGCTCTCCCAGTGTCGCGGCTCACGACAGCCCCTCGCTGGCCGATGTCGGCCCGATTTTCGCGCTCATGGCGATTTCAGGCGGAACTTTCTACCTGATCTCCAGTGTTCTCATCGGATATCTCAAGTCGTTCCCAATAATTTACCCGTAACGTGCGTCAAAGAGACCGGGGACTTCTTGCATCTCTGGCGCGGATGAAACTGCCGCAGGCAACAGCATTTCCTGCGACGATACCCCAACTGGAATTTGGTTTGCTCGATCGACGTCTCCGCGAATTCCCGAGCGTGGGGACGCCCATCGGACTTGTGGATAATCAATGATTTACACAACGGGAGCGCGTCTTGCATGTCGCCATTTTACCCGCTTTGATATATCCAAATTGTCTTACGATTGCATGTCTTTGAGGGGCGGCCTGGTAGATGTCTGACAATGCTTTTAAGTTTCTTCTTCAGGAAGATAGCCAGCCTTACTTTCCCTCCCGATGTTACATCGTCGCGGACCCGGCTGCAGCAGAAAAGGATCAGTGGTCAGTAGAACTCGAGGAGCCTGTAGGCCAACGGTGGGTCCATCGCATCGACGACATAAAGGATTGGATGCTGCACGGGGAAAAAGACACCCGTCAAATGATCTTTGATCGAAGCGACCGCTTTACGCCCTTTCGAACACTTAATCGCGACGAGGTGTTCAGGGCTTACCTCAGGAAGATTCTGGATCGCCTGCCGCCTGAGTACCAGTCGCACCGCAGGCACGCGCTCATGCCTTCGATCGCGGATGAAAAGACTCGCACCCGATATAAAGAAGCAGTCGAAGCGGCAATACCGGGCATCACCCTGCTGCCCGAGCCGGAGATGGTGGCGGAATACTTTCGCTTGGTGAAAGGCACGCTCGAACTGGAAGAGCGTAGAAACAACGTCATCCTGGTGGTCGATGTCGGCGCTTCGACTGCCAACATGACACTTATCGTAAGTCGACGTGACCAGAAGATCGTTTCGGTTGGAAAGAAGGGCAGCCAACGCGACCTCCGGCTGCGAGCGCTTAGGGGGGACAGCGTCGGAAATGCGGGGCGTTGGGTAGATGTCCGTCTCGCGGAGATGCTTGGGATGCCCGAGACCGCGGAGGCGTTGCGCGCGGTCGAGAGTGCCAAGATAAAGGTTAGCCTCAGCGGAAAGTCGACCACGTTTGAAGGCGGCACCACTACTAAGCCCTCCTCGTTGACCAAGAAGGCGTTGTCGTCCGTTTCGAAGGAATTGTGGTTTCATCTTCGGCCGCTTTTCGAGAAGCTATGCGAAAGGCTGTACGAAAACCAGACCTCTTCTATCGAAGCAAAGCGGCTGAGCGCGGATCGAATGGAGGAGTTGGGCGTCAAGTCACCTCAGGAGGCCTATCGCCTGATCGATACGGTTCTCCTCGCAGGCGGCACAAGCCTTTTGCCGGGTTTCGACGAGGCGATGATGGAAACGCTCTTCCCCGAGGGCGAGCAACCCAAGGTCCTCAAGGTGGGTAGTTCCTTTGCGATTGCCGCGGCAGCCGGAGGGCTCGCCCACATCCTTCAGAACTACGACCCTCCCAGGCTTCGTAGCCGCCGAGCAGACAACACTGAGGTTCGATCCGCCCCCCTTGAGTCCACGCTTCCAGACTCCCTCCTTCTCGGCATCAAACAGCCTGGCGAACGGGAGCAGCGTATAGTGGTGCTGGATGCGAACGATCCGTTCGTGGACGACGGCGGTGTTAGGGCCATCGAAGGACTGCCAGCCCTTGCAGCGGGCTCTCACCCGAAAATGCGCTTGGTTCCTGGTTTGGGTGCCGGGTTGTCGGCGCGCCAAGGACGTCCGTTCAAAGCCATGGACGTGAGACAGTCACCCGGGAAAATGTCCTTGAAGTGGGACCCCGACGAGGAAAAGGCCTTTGTCGTTTCAGACCAGATCGACGGTGTCGCGTACCTCTGGATCGAGGGAAAGGATTTCCGCAAACGCTCGGAACCCGCGCTGGAACCGTTTGAAGGCGAACTAGAGACAGGTGACCTCGCCATTGATGGCGCGGACGATGTTATCCTAGATCTCGGGATGTCCAAGATCGTCGTGATGACCGCCCAGCGCGGCAGGACCTCAGCCAACGAACTCGAACGTCTGATGCGCGATGGCATCGGAACGGTTTCGGGCGACGATGCGGCCCCGGGGGCCGTCACCGTGTCCACATCGGAACTTGTGGATTCAATTGACGATCAACCACTCGCGGCACCCCGGGAGGAAGCGGCTGAGCGACATGAAGAGCACGTCGAGGTAGCTACAGACCACGATATTGCTCGGCGGCAAGATGCCGCCTCTCCTCTGTTCCCCCAAGCCGCTCCCAAGAAAGCGGTCGCCCCAATAAGCGGGGTGAGTCGCGCCGAAAACGTTTATCACGACTGGGGAAACCGGGTCCCGGAGACCGTTTTTTCCAACTCCCTGCTGGCCCTCAAGGAAGCAGTGATCCGAAATACGCCGACGTTTCACTTCGACGACGTCGTCGTAACGTTGCTCGCGATGTCCGTTCGACCAGTCGTCCTGCTCGCCGGTCCTCCCGGTTGCGGGAAGTCATCTTTGGTGCGGATGATCGCTCGCATGCTAGGCACGACGCGCGGCCAGACTTTCCACGAGATCGCTGTCCAGGCGCACTGGGAAGACGACAGCGTCTTGTTCGGCGAATCCGGCCTACTTCGCCCTATGCTCGGAAAGACGTCGAACCAGCACCTGGTCCTCTTCGACGAGTTCAACCTGACCCGGCCCGAATACTACCTTTCACGCTTCTTCCACGCTTTGGACGGGGGGCATGGGCATATCGATAACGGACTGAGCATCGCACCGTGCCGAATACTCGGGACGATGAACGTCGATGACTTTTCCCGACCTCCGTCGCCTAAGGTCATTGACCGCTGCTTTCTCCTGGAGCTTTCCCAAATTCCGTGGGACACAGAGTCGGACGGGATGGTGGACTTGGAAGATATCGATCCGCTGCCCGGTCTCCCGGTCGTGAGCCATGGCGGAGCTGGCAAAGATGAGCGCGTCGAGAACATCCTCAACGCACTTCATGTCGCGGTTCATGAGCATGGTCTTCGCCATGATCTGCTTCCTTCCCGCCGAGTGCTAGGCGACATCAGGGCTATGCTCAATCTACATCATCAACTGGATCTGCAGGCCAAAGGCTTGCTGGACCGCGGTGAGCTAGTGGACCGGATCGTCGCAAGCCGCATTCTCGTGAAGCTGTCCGGCGCCATTGATCAGGTGCTGCCCGCTCTGGACGCGCTGGAAAGGGCGTCCACCGGACTGGACGAATTGGTGAGAACAAAGGCTCGTTTGAAGCTTGCTCGACATCAGGCGCGTCTCGGGTTCGTGTCACCTTGGCAGTAGAGGCTTCATCAATTATCGCAGTTCGGGTTGCGGACGCCGATGGAGCGTACAAGGAGCTTCCGTGGAATCCAGCGACCAGATATCTGATCCGCGACGACAAGCCCTTCCTTGATGTCCTCGTTCGGGGGCCGCTCCTCAATGCCAAAGTTGACCTCAAAGACGAATCGAAACTCCGAGACTTGAAGGAGAGCCGGGAAGGAGGGGCACGGTGGCAGAGATGGGACCTCGAAACCTACCTCGCGAGATTCCGCCGTTTCGGAGAGATCAACCTTGACCTCAAGGTTCCGAAAAACTCGGCTCTACGCTGCTACATAATACCGACCGCATTGCTCGACCTCCGGGATGTCATAGCCATGGTCGAGGACATCGAAAGCGAACTTGGAATAGTTGCGGCATGGGATGTCGACAATCCAAAGCCTGAGAGATCATGGAGCCGGGGAACCGATCGGAGAGGTTCGATCACTGCCCTCGAACTCATCCGGGAAGCGACCGAAGAGCTTGCTACGGCTAAGTTACTCCGACGAGAACCTTTTATGGAGCTTGGGCCTCGCTCCAGACGAAACTTGCCTCTTCCGGAAAACGCGGTCGTGTCGCACTGGGCAGCGAGGAGATGCGCCCAGCTGAGGGATTGCGCGGCTGTGTGCATGGCAGAGATCCGGTCGCTGGAAGAAAGGGCGACACGTGGACACGCTGAAAGGCGGAGAGAGCGTATCGAGGACAGGCTCTCAACGCTGATCTCGGTAAAGACAGAGCTAGAAGATCTCTCCAGTATCATCGCGCGGTTCGGCAACGACTCCTCGGAGCTCAACACCCTCGTTTACCCTACGCCCCTGTTTCACCGTGACCATCGCCTCCGGCTGCTTTTGCGCGCGTTTTCTCCACTGATGTCGGAGGCCATCGCTGAATCCGAGGCACTGCGATCACGCTATCCCCCGATCCTCCTTACGAAGCTGTGGGAATTCTGGGGAGCAGTCTGGCTTGTGAAGGTGTTCCGCGAGCTTGGGTTCACCGGACATTGCGTTACGGAGCCCCAAAAAGCCCCGGACGCATGTTCCTGGCGTCTCCGGAAAGGGAACGTCCAAATCGAACTCGATTTTGAGGCAGAACCGAACTACGTAGATTACTCTAGGATCCCACCTCCGCACGAGCGAGCTGTGCCCGTCCTGGAATGGGCGGCGCTGAACCAGGAAATGGATCTGGAACGTCCGTTCTTGGGCCTGGAAGAGAAGTGCTCTCCAGACTACCTGCTCCGGATAACAGTCGGGGACGAGCGTATCTTCGTTGTGGGCGACGCCACCCTCGCTAGCGCAGAGCATCATAGCAAGGACCCCAAGCCAAAAACGGTCGAAAAGTATCGCCGTACACTCGGTTGGTCGGTCGATGGCCGGATAGTAAGGTGCCACCCGATGGGAGGATTTGTCATTTTCCCTCCCCCAACAGAATCATGGAAAGAGTTCGAAGTCCTTCCCGGAGCGGCCGACTGCGTGATCCTTGCGCCCGGACCGAGAGATGCAGAGATGGCGAGGCAACGGCTGCTCGGTTTACTGGATGCTGTATCGCCAAACTTCAAGGCCAATTCGGCCACTTAGCAGCCGAGCCCGGGGGGGGCCGTAGTGCGCCCGCCGATGAGGATCGCCCGGAGCGGGATTCTTCGTGCTCAGCCCCCAGTCGTAGACCGCGATTTCAGTGGCTCTCCGCCTTCCTCGAACTCTGGCGGTTCGTATCGACGTGCGCTTCAACCGACATTCCCGGCCCGAGCCTATCGAGATCGGGTTGGCCGGGATCGATTTTGATGCGCACCGCAATGCGCTGCGGGATCTTAGTGAAATTGCCGATCGCATTGTCGGTGCGAAGGACTGAAAACTCGGAACCCGCCGCCGGCGAAATGTCCTCGACAGTACCCTCGAAACGCACCCCATCGAGTGCGTCGACAAAAAACAATGCGCGCTGCCCGGGACGGATCGCACCCAATTGCGCTTCCTTGAAATTGGCGACCACCCAGCGGGTCTTTGGGACGAGGAACATCAGCTGGGCACCGCTTGTGACAAATTGCCCTCGCCGCACCGTTACGTCGCTCAGCTTCCCGTCTTCTGGAGCCGTGACGACAGTATATCCTAGATTGATTTCTGCGAGCTGGAGCTTTGCCTGGGCGCTTTCCACATCGGCTTTGAGCGAGCCCTCGTTGACAGTCGCCGCCTTGAGAGCCTGTTCAGCGTTGCCGCGACCCGCACTTGCTTCCTGAACTTCTGCCGAAGCGACGTCCCGCGCCGCCCGCGTGGCGTCTTCCGCGCTGACTGGACCTGAACCCCGAGCCGCCAGATTGGCGGCCCTCCTAAAATCAGCCTCTGCCTTCACGAGCTGCGCTTTGGCGCTGGCGGTTTTGGCGTCCGCGGTCAGGATGTCCAACTTCCGTTGCGCGATGGCCTGCTGGTTGTTCGCCAGGTTCGATTCCGCGATGTCCAGATCGGCACGGGCGGCCGCGACCTGCGCTCGGTAGATGCGATCGTCGATGCGCAGCAGCACATCGCCCTGCCTGATGTCAGCGTAGTCCTTTACTCCGATCGCCTCAATGTATCCCGTCACTTGAGGACTTATGACCGTGGTCCAGCCTCGGACGTAGGCATTGTCTGTCTTGACGACAGCCGTCGAGAACGGAGGCAGTTGCCAGGTAGCCAGTATGACCGCCATGCCTGCGGCCACGAGGCACGCAGCGAAGGCCTTTGTCAGTACGCTGCTTGTCTTGGGTTGCCACGGCAAAGTCGCCGTCGGGACTTGATCGACCACGGCTGAGGTTGCGGCGGTGGGAATCGGGGAAACCGCATTCATGGTTGCTTGCTCCGATATTGCTTGAGGAGATTGATGGAGATGATCGCGCCTAGCGCGGCGGCTCCGGCCGATGAGGCCAACGAAATCGCGGTGAAAACGTCGATGTATCCCGCCACGCGAGCGTAAAGCGATATCTGTTGAGATAGCGCGGCTACGCCTTCGGCTGACCTTGCGACGGGATCCGCGATGACAGGAGAGTACCGCGCGGAAAGGGATGCTATCAGCGCGGCGACGTCGGGGGCTGACCTTTCCACCTGCGCGGCATAAGTCCTGAGGTGATATTGCTGGGCGTGGAATAGATAGGTCTGCGTGAACGCGTTCCCGGCCAAGGTTCCTACCGATTGGGTGGCGTTGAAAAGTGCGATGAAGCTAGTCATCCGCACGCCACCCTCGGCGAGAACTCTTCCAAGTCCGAAGATGAAAAGCGGACCGATGAAGAGCGTCCCAGCGAACGCCACAAGCGGTTGGCTGACAAGCAGTTCCGGAACGCGGGTGGAGACGCTCGCCCCGGCATCTATGTATGACGCGACGGCGACAAGCATCAGTGAAGCCAGGACCATGTAAGGGAGCCGCGTAGGCGACACGGTAAGCGCGGCCATTCCGAGCCCGAGCATGGACCCGACAAGAATGGCGCCTGTGAGCGGCCGGATATCGTCGTTCGTGAGGCCGAAATCACGCAGCATCGTCATTACGCCAACGGTCTGCTCGGACTGGAGGAACCTGCAGAGCACTGCGAACGCCGCCAACCGGAGGAATGCCCCGGCCGAGAGCCACTTCACGTCGATGAGAGGACGCTTCCGGTTGGTTTCAATCCAGGCAAAGAGCGCGAAGCACGGGATACTGGCTGCCAAAGCCCATCCAATCCACGAGACGTTGGTCCACCAAAGATAACTCCCGAGCCCCATTGCCGATCCGAACATGACGAAACCGACGGCGTAGAGCGAGAAACTGACAGCGTCGAGCGGCTCGAAGGTCTTCGACCTGACGCTCGGAGGCAGCCGGACGATCGATACGATACCGAGAATGACGAGGGACAGTCCAAGCTCCAGTAGATAGAGCCCGTTCCAGTTCCCCAAAGCCAAAAGGTCCTTCGGTATGAGCCAGGCTATCGGGAGGGAGAGTTGCGGTGTCCCCAGCCCGAGGCATACCGCCCTGAGCCTGTGTTTCGCGGGGAATGCCTGGATCATGTAGAATACGCCGAGTGTCGTCAGCGCCGACGCCGATATCCCGCTTGCTGCTCGGACCAGGATAGCCCCAGTGAGACCCTGCACGAAAAGGTGGGACGTTATGAGCAGCGCCTGCAATGTCAGGAATATCATGCAAAAGGATCGCACGCCGAATTCCTGACGATACTTCACCAACACGCAGCCTGTGACGGCGTTGGTCACGAGGTATGCTGCCGGAAGCCATGCGACCTCGCTGATATCCACTCCCAGAGAACCTTGGAGGAATGGCAGGTTCGCCGCGACGATGGCGTTACCCAACGCTCCGGTAATTCCAACGAGAACCGAGGTGATGGCGTAGATGATACGACGTCCGGTAGGATGGTCTGGAAACCCCGGAGCGCCTGGTAGCGCCGGACGCTGCCCTTCAGGGTACTCGAAGTGCTCGTCGTCCTGGTAGAAGTGCTGTCTGGTGGCGACGACATCTGTCCTAGCGCTTCCTCTGTTCAGCTTCCAGTGGACGATTCCCACGACGACCCGCCTTTCCGGTCTCTTTACGTCCCGCAGGAAAACCGCGGGACCGAAGAACATCGGCCGTGGCTCCAAGCCGAAGGCCATTATCGGTAGGCGTAGCGGCTATATTGAACGATCCCACCTCAGCAGTGCGTCGCTTGGTCCATCTGACGGGACGTCGAGCTCAATGTTCCGGGTGAAGACGCGGAGCTCCGGGATTGCCGCGGGAGGCTTTCAATCTCGCTGCCAGGTCAGCAACACCATCCTGAGATGGAGTTTTCCTGCGCCTCGAACGGGTAGTGCGCGATCCTACAATAATCACCGCAAGGTCGCCCATAAGTTCCTGGTGCATGCCGAGACCGGCACGAATAAATGGAGCGACTCGTGACCTACGAACTTTCCCGCCGACAGACACTCATTGCAGGGGCAGCCGTCTCTTTTTCCATGTTTGTGCCGGGCGCAGACGCAGCCGACAAAAAGAGCAACGCATCAATCGAAGGAGAATTCGAAATGACCGAAGCATTCGTAAAGACCAAAGAAGGCGTCGAGCTGTACTACAAGGACTGGGGTCCCAAGGACGCCCAGCCGATCGTCTTCCATCACGGCTGGCCGCTGTCCTCGGACGACTGGGACACTCAGATGCTGTTCTTCCTTGCCAACGGCTATCGCGTTATCGCCCATGACCGTCGCGGCCATGGCCGCTCCTCTCAGGTCGCCGACGGCCACACGATCGAGCAGTATGCCGCGGACGCCAACGCCGTTTACGAACACCTGAACCTCAAGAACGCGGTGCACATCGGTCATTCCACGGGCGGCGGCGAAGTCGCTCGCTACGTGGCGAAATACGGCGAACCGCAGAAGCGCGTGGCCAAGGCAGTACTCGTCAGCGCGATCCCGCCGCTGATGCTCAAGACCGAGTCCAATCCCGGTGGCCTACCGATCGAAGTCTTCGACGGCCTCCGCAACGCCCTCGCCGCCAACCGCGCCCAGTTCTTCCTCGACCTGCCGACTGGCCCGTTCTACGGCTTCAACCGTCCGGGTGCCACGATTTCCCAGGGCACTATCCAGAATTGGTGGCGTCAGGGCATGACGGGCGGCGCAAAAGCCCACTATGACGGCATCAAGGCGTTCTCCGAGACCGACCAGACCGAAGATCTCAAGAAGATCACCGTGCCGACGCTGGTCATGCACGGCGACGACGACCAGATCGTCCCGATCGACGACGCGGCACGTCTGTCCGTCAAGCTCCTCAAGAACGGCACCCTCAAGGTATATCCAGGCTATCCGCACGGTATGCTGACGACCCACGCGGACGTCATCAACCCGGATCTTCTGGCGTTCATTAGAAGCTGACACTCGACCGTGACCAGAACTTGGCCACGCGGGGTAGACCCGCGTGGCCAAGCGCCAGGTACACTCCGACTTACTGATACTTTCCGGGATCGATCTCTGCGCCCTGGTATCCGATCTCGATTAGAGCCATCGAAATCAAGTATTGGACTATGAGGGAGTTCGACGACTTGGCAGACTGGTAAGCGGCGATGCAATGCTCGACGAGATCTGCGTCCGCGTCTCGGTGTGCCGCGTCCATGCGATACACCAGTCCGGTGCAAATGCAGGGAACTTGCCCTGAGGCCTGAAAGCATTTCCCTATCGCGCGCAACTGCTTCTGAGGGTCTTCCATCGTAAGCGACCGGAAATCGTGTGAGAATGCCGTTCCAGATCGAGCGGAAGCTTCAATCGAATTGCAAAAACCAAATCGGTCTTCGGGATGTATCGCGGCGGCGAGATCGCGGATTGAAATCCCCTTCACGCCGATGGATGTGTCAAATCCAAGATATCGACACAGGGTGGCGTCCATCCGAAACAAATCGGCCGATACGTCCCAGGCGTATGCACCAAATTCCAAGGCACTTCCCCGAAAAAAATCCGGCTGTATCGTGTCAGGTCCTCCCATGAGATCCTTCGTCCCTGCTCGTTTCCCGGCAAGTCAGCACGTATTTCCTGAATTGATAACCCTCGAACGAGGGGCGTCGGCGACAAACATGTCGGCTCTCATTGAGCCGCCATGGATCCGCGGGAGTTCCAGGCGGTCAACCCATTTCGCAGACGAACCCTGTATCCCGTCGCTCTCCGACCCGGCAGCAGAACGGTCGTGCGAAATGAACAGGCATCAGCCATGTCCCGGTCTCGCTGAGATTTTCGAGGACCGCGAGACGCGTTGCGACTGCCTTCTCCGGCGCTTCGCAAGCAGCCGAGTTCCAACTCGGAATATAGACCTGTATCGGGTGGTGAATGATGTCGCCCGAGAACACCGCCTTTTCATTGCCTGAAGTCAGCGTCACGTGGCAATGAGCCGACGTGTGGCCGGGACTCGCTTCGATGTAGAGTTCGTCGCAAAGCTGGAACGGGGCGTCGATAAGCAACCACTGGCCGCTCTCGATTATAGGGACGATCGTGTCGGCGATCAGGTTGATATGGTCGGCCGATGGAACCTTCTCTTCGAGAAGGCGCTCGAACTCGGTTCGCGAAACCACGTATTTGGCGTTTCGAAAAGTCGGCACCCAGCTCCCATCAAGAAGGCGAGTATTCCAACCCGCGTGATCGATGTGCAAGTGGGTGCAGAATACGAAATCCACCTCGTCCGGATCGACCCCGGCAGCAGCGAGGTTCTGCAGATAGCCCGAGTTCATCATCGAGAAGAAAGGGCTGTCCGGGCGGTGCTTGTGATTGCCGCTGCAGGTATCCACAAGGACGGTCATATGGGGCAGCTTGATCATCCAGCTGTGTATGGACCCGAGCAGTCTACCCTCTTCCGGCGCATAATGGTCCGGCACCAACCAGTGAAGGTGCTTGTCCACCAGTCGGTCATCCCAATCCGGCAAGAATGCTTTCGGGGGAAAGCCGAGACCGTGATACTCCTCGATCCTGAGGACCTCCGCGTTACCGATCCGCATGCATAGTCCCCTTTTTCCGTCGAACCAGTTAGTCCGGGCGACGTGGGTCCATCAACCTACCTCTATGGCTAGGTATTTCCGCAAAATCCCAGAGCGTAAGGACTAAGTGCAGACCGATTGGTTTTCGCTTGCCCGTCGCTTGCTGGTTGTTCGAGGAGGTTCCGAGACATCCTGATGTCTACGATGCGATTTGTTGATTTCGAACTGGATGTTTCCCGCCGACTCCTGACGCACCGCGGCCAACCCGTGAAGGTCGGTTCGCGCGCGCTCGATATTCTTGCGGTGCTGGCATCTCGCGCTGGCGAAGTCATTTCCGCAAGCGAGATACTGCAAGCCGTATGGCCGGGGAGTGTTTCTGCTGAGAATTCCCTCCGTGTACACTTGGTCGCGTTGAGAAAGGCCCTTTCGATCGGCGACGCCGACAGTCTCGTTCAAAGCGTCGCGGGCCGTGGATACATTTTGTCCGCCACGGTCAGGGAAGATTTTCCTGTCGCCGAGACGGCGCAGCCTCTGCCCCATTGCAATGGCAACCTGCCGGGCAGACATGGAGGCGTCATCGGTAGAGAGAACTTCATCAGGCGGTGCCTCGATCTTCGGCAGTCGAGGGTGATAACGATCGTCGGGAGCGGAGGAATCGGAAAGACAACCGTGGCTGTGGAAATCGCTCATCTGCTGAGTGACCAGTACGAAGCCGTATACTTCCTCGACCTCGCGGCGCTCGGTGTGGGTAGCAGCATTGGGCCAACCCTCGCGTCCCTGCTCGGTCATTCTGTGTACGGGGAAGATCCAATGCCCGGGATCACGGCGGCGTTATCGCACCGTCGGATGATGATTGTCTTCGATAATTGCGAGCACGTAATCTCCGATGCCGCCAGGATCGTCGAAACCATCACCAGGGCATGCCCGCAGGTCACTGTGCTTGCCACAAGCCGCGAGCCTCTTTCCATTTACGCTGAAACGGTCAGGCGCATCGGATCACTGGATGTCCCCGAAGAGGGCGAAGTTACTGCGGACGCTTCCCGGCGATCCGCGGTGACCCTTTTCATGGATAGGATGGAGCGTTCGTTAGAGATTGGCGCTCCGCTCGACGACGAGCAGATGGCGATCGTCGCGGCTATCGTCCGAAAACTGGAAGGTATCCCGCTCGCCATCGAGTTCGCCGCGACCCGTGTGATTGACCTCGGTCTGAAAGAGCTTCTTGTCTCGCTAGACCGTCCATTCACCGTTCTGCGACGCGGTCGGCGTACCGCGCCTCGCCGCCAGCAGACCCTTCAGGCGACGCTGGACTGGAGTTACGGCTTCCTCACCGACAATGAGAAGTTCGCGCTACAGGCGCTATCTGTGTTCGCCTATTCGTTCTCGCGTGAGGGCGCCTATGTGGTGTGCGGCACATCTCTCGGAAAGGAGGAGACTGAAGACGCGATTTGGGGGTTGCAATCGAAATCCCTTCTTGCGAGGTCAGAGTCTGGAACGACGTTGCGGCTGCTCGAGACAACTAGGGAATACGCGGCCGTCAAGCTCGCAGCCTCCGGACGGCAGGCAAAAGCTCGTCTCGCACACGCCTCTCTCCTCCTTGTGCGGATGAGAGAGGCCGAATCGCAATGGGACCGACTCCCGACATCGCAATGGATGAACGGGTATGGGGTACTCATTCACGATCTGCGCCTCGCTCTCGCGTTCTGCGAGGAGACAGAAAATTCCGAACTGCTCCATCAGCTTCTTGCTGCATCCGGGTTGCTCTGGACGCAGTTGGGACTGATGAACGAACAGTTCAGGCATATCGAAAGAGCCGTGAAAGCGTTCGAGGTAGCCCCGGCAACCGATCGCTCGGTGGAAACCCAGTTGCGTTCGGCTTACGGCTCGATCGCCTACAACGTCCACAGCGTCGCGGGCGACCTCGAAGCGCGACGCCAGTTCGAACTTGCCGCCACTTTGGCGCGGTCGTTGGGCGACGCGACCAAATTGCTGCGGGCAGGCAGCGGAATTTGCGCGCTTCTCACCACTCAGGGCAGCTACCACGAAGCCAATAACGTCGCGCTGGACTTGGTTCGAGACCTCGGACCTGTCGCAGAGCCTGCCGTCGACCGGATCCTTGCCCACAACAACCACTATCTTGGACGCCATGACGAAGCTTACGCCCGAGCGCGTCGCGCCTTGGAGGCGAATGGTCTCGCGGTCCGAGGGACACTCACGAGCGGCGCGAGTTTCGGTCAGAAGACGTTGTCGTTGATGGTCATGGCGAAAACCGCCTACCTGAGGGGGCGTATCGACGAATCTCTTGAGTATCTGGACGAATTGACGGCCGACGCACTCGCCGTGGAACATCCAATATCGACTTGCCTCGGCCTCGCAGTCGGGGCCTGCCCGATATTCTTTGGTCTGGGCAAGAATGACCAAGGCCACCGATTTCTGGAAATTCTGAGGGACATCTCTACAAGGAACTCTTTGGTTCGCTGGCAGGAGTGGGTCGATGGCTTCGATTTTGCCCTGAGAGCGGCCCACGCCGAAGACGCGAACGTCATCCTGGGTCTGCGGCATGGTGGAAGCGGGCCGCGCCTTGAGAACATCGTTACAGTCGCCGGGCAAAAGGCAGGATCCCGCCTAGTTGAACTTGCACTCGCGGGAGAAGCGGGCTGGTGCCGAGCGGAGCTTCTGCGGCTCAAGGGGGAAATGCTGCTCGACCATGGAGAAGCGGGCGGAAGAGAGATGCTGCTCAAGGGCTACGAAATCGCTAGGCTTCAAACCGCCCTGATCTGGCAGCTGAAATGCGCAAACAGCCTCGCAAAGTACGGTGCGTTAGAGACACTTTCGGCAGATCGCGAGAGAATTGTGCGCACCTTGGCACTATTTCCCGGGTTACCTCCCGCGAACGACCTGGCAGATGCGGAAGTGTATCTCGAGTCCGAGGCTTACGCGCAGAAGGGGATGAAGTCCTGAAGAGATCGGCACGGGGCGACAAGGCCGATGCAAGCCACTCTTGGGATACGCATCACAAGAGCGAACGTTGCCAAAATCTACGATTTCGCCGTTCTGACCGATCGTACAATATTTAGGCTCCGTCCTCGGGCTTCCTGTCACGGTCGAAACAATCAGAGGAAATCCCATGTTGAAGAAATTGCTTTCATTTGCAGTGCTGGCTGCGTCCTTGACGGGGGCGTCCGCCTACGCAGCCGACAAGAAGCCGACAATTGTCCTGGTCCATGGCGCGTTCGCTGACGCATCCAGTTGGACTGGCGTCATCGGAAAACTCGAGGCCGACGGCTATCGGGTAGTTGCCGTTGCCAACCCGCTGCGTAGCGTCAAGGGTGACAGCGCATATCTCAAGCGGATCATCGCAAACCTCGATACGCCAGTTGTTCTCGTCGGCCACTCCTACGGCGGCGCGGTTATCTCCGAAGCCGCGACCAAGGGCGAGAAGATTAAGTCGCTCGTCTACGTATCCGCCTTCGCTCCCGAGATCGGCGAGTCGGCCCTCGAGCTGAGTGGCAAGTTTCCGGGAAGCACCCTCTCCCCGACGCTCGACAAGCCTGTCGAGCTGGAGAACGGCGCAAAGGATCTCTACATCCAGCAGGACAAGTTCCACAAGCAGTTCGCTGCAGATGTTTCCGAGAAGGCCGCAGCCGCCATGGCCGCCTCGCAACGCCCTGTAACGGACGTAGCCCTTGGCGAAGCAGCCACCAATGCCGGGTGGAAAGAAATCCCCTCATGGTCGATTTTCGGCTCGGCCGACAAGAACATCCCGCCGGAGGCGATGAAATGGATGGCCAAGCGGGCGAACGCCAAGGAAACCGTTGAGGTCAAGGGCGCGTCGCACGTCGTCATGGTGTCCCATCCCGACCGGGTCGCCAAAGTGATCGAAGACGCCGCCGAGGCTCGTTGATGCCGATTGCCGGGCCTTGCCGCTTAAGGCGAGACCCGGCACCACGATCGAGGTGCTCATGTCCCGGAAAGTGCGCAGCGGCGCCGCGGGGAGCGGACACAAATTGCGGTCCGCCATTACCCCCGACTTAGTTCGCCTTGCTGCGACCACAATGCCTGAATATACAACTGATATCGGCATTGCTGATGAGCGCTGAGACAAATTCGCCGCTCCCAACTGCCGCGTCGCATTGAGCTCTTGACCACGGATGTACTGGCACGGGTAATCAAGCGATGATCAGGAAGGTCGGTGCGGTCTCGCCCCGGCCTTTTTTGTTTCTAGTCCGGTTTTGAACGATTGCGACAACGTTTGCAACGCTAGGCGCTATTTACGAATTTCCCGCCTGTAGTCCCGATCGATCTGACCCTGCTCGGCCTTGTAGAAAAACTGGCTATTAACGAGCCACCCTTTCAGAGGGCGCAGTGGCAGAATGCATGCCAACAGCACGACCGGAAGCGACAAGACTGCGTGGACCCAGATTGGCGGGTTAAATTCGACTTCGAGCCAGCAAGCGAACGCTACGGCAGGTACGCACGTGAAGCAAATGACAAAGAAAGCTGGGCCATCAGCCGGGTCTGCGAACGAATAATCCAGGTCGCAGACCTCGCATTTGTTCTTAAGCGTCAGAAAGCCATCAAACAAATGCCCCTGTCCGCAACGGGGGCAGCGGCCTTTTAGACCAGTTCTGATCGGGGGCAAAGTCGGGTAGTCGCTCATCGATCGCTCCGTAGTGGACGCTGGAAGGCTGCGATATTCTCTCTGATCCATGTTGAAAACGGGCGAGGAGGCTTTCCTGTCAGTTCGGCCACTGTCGCTGTCGTTTCCGCCTGGGCGGACTGTTCGATAAGACGCTCGATACCGAGGAGGAGATCCGCGACCATTTCAGACAGGCCCGAGCCGATCAGAAGTTCGCGCTGCGTGTTTGCATGACGATGCTGATAGACGACCTCGCGGCCGAGCTGTTTCGAGAGTTCGGTCGCCACCTCATCCATCGTCACAGCCGTCGGCCCTGACAGATGATGGGCGCGTTGTGCGTTAACGTCATCGTTGTCCAACAGTGCCACTCGCGCCACGTCAGCGACATCGCGCGTATCGATCAGGTTGACGCGACCGTGGCCCGCCGCCCCGCCCCAAGAACCCTGCGCCACAGGAGCGGAGGCACGCGCCAGGGTGTCAACGAAGGTCGTCGGGCGCAGCAAGGTATAGCCTATGTTACGTGTGGCGAGGTGGGCTTCGATTTCTTGGTGCCAGTCCCACGGATGCAGCCGCAGCGGCGGTCCCATCACCGAGACCTTTACGATGTGGGACACCCCAGATGCGACGGCGGCATCGATGAGGGCAATCTCGTTTTCGACTTGCCGCGCGCTGGTTCCGTGCGCGATAAACAACTTGTCCGCACCCTCTAGCGCATTTGACAGGGTACGCGGTTTCTCGAAATCGACAACCGTCGCTGCCACGCCCCCAAGAGCGGGTTCGCGAGATGTGCTGCGGGACAGCGCCACGAGATCGACGTCGTCATCAACAAGTCCCGAGATAAGTGCCGAGCCAATGCGCCCGGTAGCGCCTGCCACGGCAATACGTTTTCCATGACCTTTTCGGATTTGGTGAGACATCTGAAAGCCTTTCAAGCGAGACCCCGCTCCCCACTGAGGGAAGCAACATGAAGGGTCTAGCGTCACGCAAAGTCGGGTCGAAGCGTCAGCGAAGATTGTAAGATACCGCCTCGGAAGAGGGATCGAACTCCTCGTTTGGATCCCGGCGCATCACGCTTCGTCGTTTTGAGAGCTTTTTTGTACAATACGCTCCCCGTGCCATTACCTACCGATCGTCTGGCAGTGTGAGCTGCATCCCAGTTGAGCAACATAGAGAGAGCTTCATGAAGGCCATCGGATACAAACAGGCAGGCGCGTTGGATCGCGCAGACTCCCTAGTCGATATCGAGTTGGACAAGCCCGTGCCGACAGGACGAGACCTCCTCGTCAAGGTCAAAGCAGTTTCCGCAAATCCCGTGGACTGCAAGATCAGGAAAAGCATGTCGCCCCCGGAAGGCTCCTGGAAGGTGCTGGGCTGGGACGCCGCCGGAACGATTGAGGCGGTCGGTGAGGGCGTGAAGGATTTCAAGATCGGCGACGCCGTATTCTATGCCGGATCGCTCGTCAGGCAGGGCGCGAACGTCGAATACCACCTGGTCGACGAACGCATCGTCGGTAGGAAGCCAGCAAAAGTCTCGGACGTCGAGGCGGCCGCGTTGCCGCTTACAGCAATCACCGCGTGGGAGATGATGTTCGATCGGCTCGACGTCCAGAAGACGGTGCCGGGGGCGGCCAACGCTATTCTCGTCATCGGTGGGGCGGGCGGCGTCGGCTCCATTACCATCCAGCTTGCACGTGCTCTCACGGACTTGACTGTGATCGCAACCGCATCGCGGCCCGAAACAGTCGAATGGGTCAAAGGGCTGGGTGCTCAACACGTGATTGACCACAGAAAGCCATTGGCCGAACAGGTGAAGGCACTGGGTATCGGTGCGCCTGCGTTCGTGTTCTCCACCAATGAGACCAAGTCGCAGCTTTCCGAAATCATTGAACTTATCGCTCCGCAGGGTAGACTCGGCCTCATAGACGACCCGGATAGCCTGGACATCATGGGCTTCAAGCGGAAATCGGCGTCCGTGCACCAGGAATTCATGTTCACGCGTTCAATGTACGGCACAGCCGACATGGGAGAACAGGGAAAGCTCCTGACCAAGGTAGCCGAACTGATCGACAGCGGTTCGATAAAGACCACCGTCACGGAAGTTCTGCGACCTATCAACGCCGAGAACCTCAAGAAGGCGCACGCGACTCTGGAAAGCGGCAGGGCCAAGGGCAAGATCGTGCTGGAAGGCTTCTAAGTCGCAAGGTATTTCGAATGAGACGCCGCCGGGACAGATACGTGCCCCGGCGGCGTCTCTCGTCAGCGGACGTTCTTGACGAAGGACGTGATGGTCTCCGCGCAGAATTCCGGTTCCTGGTGGTGAGGCCCATGTCCGGCCTGCGGAACTGTCATGAGGTGAAGGGACTTCCACTTCTTCGTGAGCGGGAGCCAGTTTTCAATCGGGCAGGCGATGTCATGATCGCCACTGACGACGAGGACCGGATTAGGGCCAGCTGCCAGCGCTGCAATCTCCAAACCTTCGGGATCGGGATAGATCGTGGAGCGGTCTTTGGCCTCGCTGAGAAGCTTCATGAAAACCGCCTCTGCGATCTGCGGGGAACGGTCGACATTCCGGCTTTCGATACGCTCAAGCGAACGCTTTGCCGCTTCCCGACTACCTTCCGATGTCGGCTCGAAGAAAAGGATGATCTGGTCGTCCAAACCGTTGGTGGGATGCATCGCGGTTTCCATGAACAACCGCTCGCCGCTCACCTCAGGTTTCCCCGGAGGGGCCGTGCCAATGAGCACGGTGTGGGACACGAGTTCCGGATGGGTTGCGGTGAATTTCTGGGCGACGACGCCGCCGAGCGACCACCCGCCGATCACAACCTTCTTGAAGCCCAGGAAATCGATGAGGTCCCTTGCGTCCTTAACCAGAGAGGCCCGATCATAGCTCGGGTTTCCGGTCGAGGCTCCGAGGCCCGTATAGTCGTAAATGACTACATCGAAATTCTTCGCCAGTTCATCAAGAAAAAGCGGGTCCCAGGAATCCATTGTTCCGCGGAAACGAATATTCAGCACGAGCGGCGTGCCGCTACCGAAACGTCTGTAGGCGATCTTCCGGTCTTCGAGTTCGGCAAATTTCGTTGGTGTCTTCGATGCTGCTTCGGTCATGTCGGCTCTCCTTTGCTGGTGAGACGAAACACCGACTAGCGGCTCGATTATTGTAGAATGCTGTCGTTTGGTAAGTGTCCGTGGGAGCAGGCCGATTACGGGGGCCGCAGCAGAAGGAGCGATCATTTGGCTCGGCCCGCAAAGACGGCGTTACGGCCCCTGCCCCGCCGGGCTGGAGGAAAACGAAAAAGAATGTTGCGCGCGATAGATGCCCTCCGGCCCCGAAGACCTACCCGCTTCACCAGCGAATGTTAGAGCTCGCAAGATCAAGCACGGTGTCTCCTCTGCCGCTCAAGACAGCCTTCGCCATCCACAGGCTGAACCCTCCGATCTGCTCAAGCGTGACCTTGGGAGGCATGGCGAGTTCGTCGCTGTTCGTCACCACATCGACAACCGCCGGACCCGGATGTGCAAAGGCCTCCTTTAGAGCGTGATCGAGATCCGCAGCGTGTTCGACCCTAACACCCATGATACCGCCTGCCTGGGCCATCGCGGCAAAGTTCGGGTTCTTGAGCTTTACGTTCGAAGGCAGTAATCCAGCAGCCTTCATCTCCATATCGACGAAGCCGAGCACACCGTTATTGATGATGACGATCTTCACCGGAAGGTCGAGCTGGCGGAGCGTGAGTAGGTCACCCATTAGCATAGCGAAACCGCCATCGCCGGACAGGCTAATGGTCTGACGTCCGGGAAACGCCGCTTGCGCCCCGATGGCCTGCACCATCGCGTTTGCCATCGAACCGTGGACAAAGGATCCGAGCAGGCGTCGCTTGCCATTCATCTTGAGATAACGCGCAGCCCATACGGTCGGCGTGCCGACGTCGCAGGTGAAGACCGCGTCATCCGCAGCGATTTCACTAACAAGCTTGGCGACGTATTGGGGATGGATTGGCTCCCCCTGTTTCCCAGCGGACGCAAGATCGTCGAGCCCTTCGCGAGCCTCAGCGTAGTTGTCCAGCGCGTTCTGCAGGTGGTCATCGTCCTCCTTGAGCCGGAGCTTTGGAATCAGCGCTTCGATGGTCGCGCCGACGTCCCCGGTCAAGCCGATATCCAGCGTGGTCCTTCGCCCTAGCCTCGTGCCATCAATATCGATCTGGACGATTTTGGCATCGCTCGGATAGAACTGCCGATATGGAAAATCCGTACCCAGCATGAGAAGCGTGTCACACTGCTTCATGGCGTGGTAGCCGGAAGCGAAACCGATCAGCCCGGTCATGCCTACGTCATATGGGTTTTCCCATTCGACATGCTCCTTCCCCCGAAGCGCGTGGACCACAGGCGCTTTCAGAATTTCGGCCAACTTGACGACATGGTCGTGAGCGCCGGAGCAGCCCGCCCCTGCCAGAATAGTAACCCGATCCGAGGCATCGAGAATGGAAACGGCCCGATCTATGTCGTCTCCCCGCGGCACAATCACCGGATCAGACGGCACAACCCAGCGGCCCGGTGCGACTGCGTCCACCTTCTCCATCGCGATGTCGCCAGGGATTACGATCACCGAGACGCCACGCTTTGAAAAGGCCTGTCTTATCGCAATATCGAGCACCCGCGGCATCACCTGCGGTGTCGAGACAAGCTCTGTGTAATGGCTGCACTCGGCGAATATTTTGTCGGGGTGCGTCTCTTGAAAATAACCACTGCCGATCTCGACGCTCGGAATCTGGGCGGCGATCGCGAGCACCCTCGCCCCGCTGCGATGGCAATCGTAGAGTCCGTTGATGAGATGGAGATTGCCAGGACCGCAACTGCCTGCGCAGACCGCCAGTTCTCCGGTGAGCTGGGCTTCGGCACCAGCCGCGAAGGCGGCCGCCTCCTCGTGCCGCATGTGAACCCATTCGATCGTACCCTTGCGACGAAGGGCGTCGCTCAAACCGTTCAAGGAATCTCCGGTAACGCCATAGACGCGTTTCACGCCTGCGGCATCGAGCGTGTCCACGATCAACTCCGCTATAGTCTGTTTTGCCATGAGAGATCTCGTTCCTGGTAAGAGGTCGCCTTTGAATTCGGACGGGCCGCATGGCCAGCCCCGGGAATGCATCGTCGCGGCCAGCGGCACGGTCGGTTCGGCTTACGCTAGGATCGCGTTCCGGTTCCCGTCCTAAAAAGGACTTGCCGCAAAGCTGGACATTAATTCGACGTAGAAGAGCTTCGCGGACCTTCAAGGCCGGACCCCTTCTGTGTCAGCTATGCGTCCGGTTTAGTCGGAGCGTGATGGCCTACTCCATCCGGCCTGACGCCATAGGATCGCTGGCAGGAAAAGATTCCATCAGCGCCTCATCGAGCAGTTCGTCCTCGTTCGATCTCGGCGTCGGCGGAATCTCAAGTGACACGTCGGCGATCTCGAGCATTGTTTCGATCCCGTCTCTGACTTTCTCGGCCAGGTTTTCGAGTTTGCTGTGCATGGTCATTCGCTCCGTTGTTCTTGCGCGAATAGAGGGTGCACGGTGCGACATTTATTGAACGATCCCGTCTTGACACGAGCGGTCTACGCGCGTGCACTCGCTGGTCATTCGTGCGTTTTGTCACAGCGTGGAAGACGCGTTTGCGCTGTTGATGGTGCAGTTGGCGTTCTGGAGATCGGCGACCGCCAAAGACCAGATTTTCCGTCGGCGCGACGCGATTTGCCTCGCACCGACGTTAGTCTTCAGGCGCCTTTGGCGTAGGTGAACCGCGCGTCCTGCAGCTCCGCGAGATATGCCACGACACTGGGAACGAGGATGACCCCGGGGATGAGGTTGTTTGTCAGATCGGCGGCGACCGCGTCCGCTGGCAGGCCCGAATTGCTCTCCTTCGAAGCGATCGCGCGCGCAATAGCATGAATGGAGTCGTGGCAGGCCACGAAAACCGCGCCACGCTTCTGCAGCGATCCAATGTTGTTGTTCGCCGGACCGTAGAACCCGTTGACGTCCTGGCGATCGTCCGCCTCGGTCGCACCGGATTTCCCGACAATGAAGTCGTTGCGCTTGCTTTTGGAACCCGCGATCTCGGCAAGATCGTATTTGTCCCACATGGCCTGGCTGAAAAGAGTGTGATGGGCGCTGCCATGCACCGCAGCTACCGCGAGGAAGTCCTTGTTTCCGTGGGCGAACACCTGGCCGTTCATAGACTCCCGCATGAGGTTCAGCCAGGCGGCGGAAATCTCCGATGCCTCCCAGGCCTGCCGCGGTCCGCCATCATAGGCGAGAAGAATGGCGGAGGCCTCGTGATCCCAGAGATCCTTGCGGTCAGCCATGAAAGGCACCGAGGTGAAATCACGATGACGTGGCGCTTTTGCCAGCTTCGCTGAGAGGCTGCGGAGCTTCCGGCCGCCTTGTGAGGCGGCCGGAGAGGAAGTCTGTTCTTTCGCGGATACCGGGGAGGCACCCACAGTTACGGCAGCCATCGCTGATGCGCCGAGCGCACCGAGTGCGAACCGACGGGAGGTCGGCTTATCGAGTCCAAACATCTGATGTCTCCTGTCAGTAGCTGTAGACGTTCGCAGCGCGGCCAACGACGCCGTCGAGGAACTTGGTCATCGTGCCTACCGTCGCCTGGTCTTTGATGCCGTAGCCGTCGACGAGGTTGGCCACGTTCGGATAGCCGACCCACGTGCGGCCGTATTCGTCTTCCCAGACCAGGACGCGAAGCGGTAGGTCGATACCGATGGACTGGTCCGCCTGCATCAGCTTGGTTCCGATCTTGGGATTGCCGAAAACGAGAACGGTCGTCGGGCGCAGTTTTTCGCCGACAGATGTCGCGTTTTCGGCATGGTCGAACGTCGCGAACACCGGAACCTTCTTGGATGCCAGGTCCTCCTTGATGCGTGCTACGGTCTCGGCAGCGCCGAACTTGCTTTCCTGCGCGACGATATTCTGCGGATCCACCGCCGGGCCGAGATCCGCCCGGTATGCCGCCGCGATATTGCGAGCCAGAACGGTAAGGTCTACGCCTTCCTTGTCGGTGAGCAGCGTTACGCAGACCAATTCATAGGAAGCGGTGAAGCGGCTGAGGTACGAGCTGAAGCCCGGGGAATTGCCCTTAACTTCCATGAAGCCCGGGTGATTGGTGAACTCCCATCCGGCCATCGCCGGAACGACGGTGCCGTTTGCGAGCTTGGTCGGCATGTAGATGACATCGCGATCGGCGATGTCCTTGATCAGCACGGAACCCGCCAACGCGATGTCCCATTTGCTGATGTCCTCCGCCGAGGACCAGATATTGCCGAAGCCGAAGAGGTTCTCGGAAAGGTCCGCATCGACAGGGATCATGTGTCCATCGACCTCGCGGTATCCCGTGGCAGGCTCTACCGGGTTGATGAAGTCCACCTGAGACTTGAAGTGCGAGTGCTGGTTGTCGTGCTCGGGCATCTTGTCGGGCCTGTCGGTCCGGGCTTTGGTCTTCATGTCCTCGACGAACATCGTGCTCGGCAGACCGGATGCGTCGATCTGGTATTGCCAGACGAAGTCGTGATAGCTCATGCCGCTGGCGCGCTCGATCGCCATCGCGAGCAGCGTAAAATTCGTAGCGCTCTGGACAGTCTTGGTACCGCGATCGAAAAGCAGAGGCTTGTCGCCGACCAGAGCAATCAGCTCCTTGGGCGTGAAGCGCTTGCTGTCATCGAGCTTCTGCCTGTAGTCCGGAATACCCGAGGAGTGCTGGAGCAACTCCATGAGCGTGACGTCCTTCCATGCCGCAGGAAGCTCATCGACGTACTTGGAGATGGTGTCGTCGAGCTTGAGTTTGCCCTGCTCCTTGAGCTGCATAACGGCGACGGCGGTGAAAGCCTGCGTGATCGGCCCCACATTCCACATCGTCTTCGTCGAGGCCAGCTCGTCCCGGTCGATGCTCGTCTTGCCGTAGCCGCTTGAGCGCGGGATGTAGGGGGCCTGGACGATGGCCAGCGTCAATCCGGGGAGCTGGTTCTTTTCGATGAAGTCGGCGATCATCTGATCGATATAGACGCCATAGCTTTTCTGCACGGGGTTACCTCTGACGATCGGTTCGTTTGCTCCGGGGATGGTCTCGGCGAAAGCGGTCCCGCTCATCAGTGCAGCGATGCCGAGAGCCAACAAAAATCTGGCCTTCATGGATGTTTCCTTTCGTTTCGGATGTCGTTTGACGCGCCACTGCTAGCCTGCTGTCGAAGCGGGTGATCGACGCATCAGGTTCGGTGGCTTGGCGAAGGAAAATTCGCTCGGGGGTGGCATTTTGGATTGTATTATTCCGCCCTGCTGCCTTCGCGCGGAAAATTTAACTCGCCCGCCCGCTGTGTAGCCGCTCGACGGACGTGTCACACAGAAGATTGCCACGGCGAGACGGCGAGACGGCGCGATCAGAGCGCCGATTATTACAAGAAACCCGTCACCGTTTCCGTCACGATCTCTTCCAGACCTTTCGAGAAGACCCAACAGCCGTCTGCTGTTTCGAAGGCGTTTCAGGAAAGAAAGATGAGCGACACCGATATACAGCTTTTGGCCGTAGCCACCGGAGGCGTTGTCCTTCTGGTCGCACTGATCATGTCGCGTGTCAGAATGCACCCACTGTTGGCACTGATGCTAACGTCGCTTCTCGTCGGCCTGCTAGCCGGAATGCCTGTCGACAAGGTCGTCAAGTCGATTGAACTTGGCGCGGGCAACACCCTTGGCGCCGTAGGGCTCGTCGTGGCACTCGGCGCGATGCTTGGCAAGATCATGGCGGAGAACGGAGTCACTGACGGCATCGCGGACACGATCATCAAGCGGACATCTGTTGCTATGCTGCCATGGGCCATGTCGGGTGTCGCGTTCGTCGTAGGCATCCCGATGTTCTTCGAAGTCGGTCTCGTCGTGCTGCTGCCGCTCGTGTTCAACGTTGCGAGGAAACTTGAGCAGAGCTCCGCAATACGGGGCTCCGCCTATGTCTATGTCGGCGTCCCGGTAATCGCCGCTCTTGCTTCGATGCACGGAATGGTACCGCCGCATCCAGGCCCGCTGACTGCAATCGCATCGCTCAAGACGAACGTTGGGGCAACCATGCTATACGGTTTCGTCGCGGCGATCCCGGCGATCGTAATTGGTGGTCCGGTTTACGGCGCGTTCATCGCCCCGCGGCTGGCGGTCAAGCCGGACACATCTCTTGTCGGTCAATTCTCGCGCGGTGACGCGGCTGCACCGATCGTTTGTCAGTGGCGGCCGGGCCTGGCGGTGAGTGTTCTTGTCGCTCTCTTACCTGCCATCCTCATGCTGCTCAACGCGGTCGCAGAGCTCCGCCTTCCTTCGTCCTCCACTATGGGCCGCCTCGCAGCCTTCGTCGGCGACCCTTTAATCGCAATGCTCGCCGGCGTAGTCTTCGCGGCGTCGGTACTCGTCTATGCCAGGTCGGGGGACGCGGAAAACCTGCGAAACGCCATGTCCGCCAGCCTCAAGCCGATCGCGAACGTGCTTGTCATCATAGCGGGCGGCGGCGCGTTCCAGCACGTGCTCACCGACGCGAAAGTCGGTGACGCTATCGTCCACCTCAGCCAGGAGTTCGCACTCTCACCGCTAATCCTCGGCTGGCTGATCTCGATGCTGCTTTCGGTTTCCACCGGATCGGCGACGGTCGGCATCGTCGGTGCGGCGGGGCTCCTGGCCCCTCTTGCGATGGCCGAACCCGTCAACACTCCCCTCCTCGCACTGGCGATTGGGTGCGGTTCGCTCTTCTTCAACTATGCAAACCATGCGGGGTTCTGGCTGGTGAAGGAGTCCTTCGGCATGACGATGGGCGAAGCCACCAAGACGATATCCGTTATCCAGTCGATCGTTTCGATGATCGGCCTCGTAATGGTGTTGCTGATGAACATGCTCCCTCCGCTGGTTCAGCCCCCGGTCATCCACGCGAGAGCAAGCACAAGCGCATGCCCGCCTGTCGATGACGGTCACGAATGGTGCAAGGCCGTGACGTCCGGCACCCGGACGACGCGGTGCCAACCAGATTAACCAGACCATACCAAGGAGTTACCCGGACGAGACCTGTATAGAATACCGCGCAATCGCTCGGGCCACTATCCTTCCTTCATGACGAATTCTCTCCCCGTCGTCACAACAATGAGGAAATGCGAATGCCCCAGAAAAGCAAGCAGAACAGATGCCTCCTCGCAATTTCCGCACTAGCGGCTCTCATCGCGGCGACCGCACCCGCGACCGAAGCATCGGCCACGTGGATGATTGATCTCGTGTTCCCGCCGACGGCTCCCGTGCCGAAGCCGAAACCCGACCGTACGGTGACCGGGTCAATCCCGCAGGAGAACAAGACACCTGGCGCACGCCAGACCGGGCGCGAGACCGCTCCCAAGGCGAGCAGGAAGGGAATGCCCCGCTCCTCCGTTTCCAATGTGAAGGATGCCCAACGATGAAAACGCCTTATTCTTATCCGCGACGCCGCCGGGCGGTCGCCCGGGTGGCAGTGAAGGCCGCGCCCAGCTTTCCTATGATCGTCGGGCTGTAGTTCTTGAGCATGGGCATGCTCGCCCTGATCCTTGCGCTTCATCGAGTATGATGCTCGCACTGCTCCCGCGGGCTTTTTGTCTTGGAGCCCGCGGTCATCCTTTTCTGGCGTCCAGACGCTGCGTCGGAAGATGCAACGAACACTATCACTAGAGTGCGTGCGCATTTGTGCGAGTTGCGCTCGATGGCTTCCAAGCGTTTGCAAAGGAGAGGCACCGCCGTGCGAGGCGGCGGCGCAGTTTTGCTGACGGTTGGTGTCGTCCTGCGCAGAGGCCGCTCCAGAAAGCGACCCGAAAGCTTATTGCCCCAGCCACTTGTATTCTGCAATCGAAGCCTTGCCTGACTTCTTGTCGTACAGGCAGATGACGTTGACCATCTTCTTCGACCGCGGATTCTTCTCGCGAAGAAGGATGGCGATTTTGCCTGTGGCATCATCGAAAACAACTGGCGCGGTGGCTTCGGGAGAGACCATGCGAGACTGGCCGATGCAGGTGCCGTTCGCCTTGGCGAAGAGCGCGTTCCAAGCTCCGTCACTCGAGGCGTTGGCCAGCGGTGCGAGGGAGAGCACGGCAATAGCTGTGGCGAACGTAGTCTTCAGCATCGGATAATCCTCATGGCAATTCGAATCGGAGCCGGATGTCGGCTGCCGGGTGTTCGCCGCAAACAATGGCAGCATGACGGCTACACGCCGGAGGAGCGCCGTCTATTTGCCTTCCAGCCGCCGCCGCAATCCATCAAATGACCTGGGATCGGACCTTCGCGGCTAGGTGTAAAGTCCAAAGCGTCTTCAGCAAGCTCTATGATCCGCAAAAGGGGCACACTCCGGACGAGAGAACACGAGGCTGCGCTACCAGTTCGATCATTCGAAAATGGCTCGCATGACAGTTTATAATATTAGAATCGAAACGGCCGGAGGTGCAGTATCTCATGCATGTCCGGCCGCCCTAGCGCTGTCGCGGCCGTCCGGCTTAGGGCCGACCCGGTGATCGCGATTTCGTGGGGCTTTTGTAGCCCGGGTACGACGCGAGCGCAAGCTGACATGAGACGCCGCCCGACGTGCAGGTGATAAAGCCCCTGACCCTGACCATTGAAGCCGCAAATTGTGTCAATCGATCAGGCAGAACTCGTTCCACATGGGCGACAACCCGCTTCAGTTCTCGCAGCATGCGGCATCTCAGGATTTGATAGCAGTGCGTTCATACGATCTCGAGCTCTCTACCTACGTAGCCGCCCTTGGTGCGGTTTTTCTCGTATGCCACGGACACTCTCATTCCCTCCTTCAGCATGCGTTGAGTTTCGACAGGAACTTGTCCTAGAGGAACATATGCATCGATCGGAAGGCCGTCGATCGAGACAAACGCAAAAGCCCTTTCAAGCGAGAGTTTTGTCAAAACCCCTTTAGCCCGTTGCGTATGCTCTTTCTCTACCGACAACACTCGCTCGACTGATAAGCCCTTTTCTCCTTCCACTAGCTCGCAGACCAAGACATCGCCTTCGAAGATATCGCTTGAACTGCCGTGAAACGCATTTCTGTGCAGCATCGCGCTCAACCCCTGGTCAACGAGCTTAACGAAACCGTATCCGAGTGACTTGTCGAACCAGTCAACAACGCATCTGAGGTGCTGAGCATTGACTCCAGACGCGCCAAAACTCACCGGACGCTTTCCAGCCGAGAGCATCGTAAGAGCTTGGATGAGCGCATTCTGATCGCCGCGATCCTCTAAACCCACCGGACCAAGCAACTGGGCATCTCTATTCAACGCATGCGTGAGAAACTTCTCAGCCCCGCGATATTTTTTCCCATCACCAGATTGCGCCAAAGCCTTGAGTTCATCCGCGAGAGATCGATCTGACAGGCCCGTCGACAGACTGAGCTGTTCGACAAAAACGGGGTATCGAGTAATGAGACTCAAGTGGGCCCCGCCTCGATGAGATATCGCAACCGACTGATCTTGGGACAACTGCCCCAACGAGGTGTCGAAGGTTTCAATGAGCCCTGCATCAAGCAATGTCCTCAATGCAGCTGAAGTGCCCGCCTCTGACGATCCGAGCGCGTCGAAAAAATCGATGATCGATTGAACCGGAATATGTCGCTCGTCAACTGTCCCTCCCTGCATCAACCGAGCCTCGAGCAATTTTAGGATTCGAAGCTTTAGTAGCGGACTTTGGTTCAGGCGGCGGTCGGTTTCGAATATTGCGCATAACTGCTTGCAGTCGCCTGGCTTGAAGGCGACGTAGTCGCCCTTCAGAAGAGCCTCCAAGAATTCGTTGAAAGGGATGACAGTGGCCTCCCCAACTACATATGCCGCGACCAGGGCGTCGATACGCAAGGCAGCCGACGTAATCACGCGGCGCGCGAGGTTGAGTGTCACCCGGATATTGTAATTGCTAAACTCTCCGAGCGTCTGTGCCGTGTATTCCTGCCGAACGAAAATGTCGTTGATGATGTACGAGAATTTTCGGATGTCGTCGATCTGCAGGCGAATTCCCTTCGAAAGGTAAAATTCTTTCGTCCGAGGCTTCTTAGTCCGAAGATCGTCACCGGCAAGATAGTCAATCCTTTTCCGAAAAATCTCACGAGGTGATGGCGTGGGAAGAAAGAAAGATCGGCTTGAATAAACATTGATGATATCAAGCTTCGATATTGCCCATGCTGTTTTGTCGGTAATGGGAAAGATCAACAAACAGTGGGTAACATGCCGCCTCAAAGATTGGGCGAGTTGAAAAACCAAGATCTTTGTCTGCTCGTCGTGGTCATCGATATTGTCAAAGACAATAACGGGCAACATCTTGCGATTATTGACAATGTCTTTCAGGAGTCTTTTGAGATAGTCCTCGCGGTTCTGCTCAACAATTTTTTCGACATACTCGTCAAAATTGATCTGAAACTGCGGCTTGTCAGAATTGTAAAGGTTCCTCTGTGTCACCTTTCGACGGCGCTCATATTCGCTAAAATATAGACCGCGCATCTGGTCGTAGCTGGGGCCGTCGGCCTCGGGGTAGATTCCTTTGTGGATAATGTCGATCAGAATTTCAATGCTCTCACGACTACTGCTATCGGCCGCGCCAGTTATGTCCAGAAGGTCGACATGTATTGCCATGCACCTTACACGGAGGTCCTCCCGCAGAATTTTTTTGAAGAAGCGCTCAACGAAAGTACTCTTACCGGCCCCGTTTGGCCCAACAATAAAAACCGTTTCTCCGCTACTGGCGTCATTGGCCGCAACTTCTATGACATCGGCTAGCTTGTCTTCAATGTCACCTGTCTTGATGTTTCCAAGAATTCTATCGGTCAGTTTTTCAAGACTGAAATCTGCGTAACGGCTCTCACGACTCTCGACGAAACAGTTGACCAGCAAGTCTGGATCGCTGTCTCCTCTAAGTTTATCGAAGAATGTCCCAAGGATCTTTTCGACCTCGAAGGAAAAATCCGTCTTTGATGTTAAGTGGATGTCCGAGTCGCTGAGTGCAGAATATCGAGCCCCTTCAATATTTGCAGACGTGTTGTGGATTTCATCAAATCGCATCGCGTAAAGCCGACCTTCGCAAGCATTTACGGACAACAACTCGTAGAACACGTGAAAATCGTTCTTTACCGCCAGTAGTGAGGGAAACACAAACGATGGGACACTTCTGAATGGGCGGCTTGGTATGAAAGTTTTAAAGATAAGCCAGATTTCGCCATCAGTCAGGACCGAGAATGGAAGTCCTTCGTCCGACGCGTAGCCGTGGGCCTGCGAAACGCCATCCCTGCAGTCGTTCAGTGCCGTGTTAGTGAGCGCCAAGTGCCGTAACCTGTCACGACGAGCAAGATCAACATCAAGAATTCCCTGCCGCTTCGCCTCGACGACAAAGGTAGGCTCACTTGGTCCACCGACGATATAGTCGGAATAGCCGGTAGCGTGTTGCCTCTCGGCACTTATTTGCTTCGTACTCCATCCAAGAACGTCAATGAGCACTCTATTAATAATTTTTATCTTTGCATCTTCCTCAGTTACCGCGTCCGAGGCCTTCTCACCGACATCGGCGAGCAAGATCTCAAGGTTCCTCCGAGCCTGATCCATAGGGGACACGGCCGAAGAAGAAGCCTCAGACTGCACTTCATGCATAGACTCACCCGTGCTCAACCTATTGATTGTGAGAAGCGTACGTTATGTCGGACCCGCCAGGGTAGTCAAAGTCTAAATAGCGCGAGGCAGCCGCCCCGCTGACAACTTGCAGCAACATGCCATGCTATCCGCTAGCGAGATGTTCGGAGGCAAGCCTCTCGCATCCCAGAGCACAAGCGCGGTGTGCCGAGCGTCTTTGCGGTTTCAGTGCCTTCAAATATTCGACCCCAAGATCCACAAACACTGGAAACGAACAAGCATTCGAGTAAGATCTGCGGCCGGGTCAGAGCCGAATTCGCGTAGACTTCCGCACCAAGCTGCTGGAATTCGAGCTCCACGCGGTAGCGTTCTTTAGCACCTGATAATGATCGCGCCTTCGAACGGCATAGAGCTTTTCACCTTCCATTTTAAAAGCCGGCAAGCGCCATGCAGCCTTAACGAGCCGTCGCGGCTTGATGGCTCAGAGGTGTTCCTGCTAACTTATCCTTGAGCGGCGTGTGCCCCCGAGTATACATTGGTGCTACAGTCCCATAGACGACTTCGCCTCCCCGGCTTCGTGCCTGAAGAGTCGACTGTCTTGAATCACACGAAGCCGTCCTGAACTACGATAGCCCGAACTTCATAGCCGGGAACGACCTCGTGTTTTTCCAGAATCGATACCAACCGTTCGATCTTGGTTCGGTTCCGATCAACCATGGCGCACGCTCTGGCGAACTGTTCGCACAGCACGCGATCGACCTGCTGCCGGATATCGACATCATTCTCGCGGAGCCTCTGTAGGAGATCGGGTGTCGGTGCGTGGGTGTACGTAAGCGCGTCGCCCATGCCAAAGACGGCAATCATGAGAGTGGCAAGATCAGTCGCTAGCTGGAGGTCGGATCCGACGAACCCGCCCGCTCCGTCGAAGTGGTCACCGTAGAATACCTTCTCGGCCGCGATGCCGCCCAACAGCATAGCAATTTTGTTCAAATACGACTGGCGGTTTCCAAACGATGACGGCGGGACATTCCATTGGACATATCCTTGTGTTGGCTGACCCGCGATCTTCTGTTTCATGACGACCACGAAATTGATTTCGGCAACCGACAACTCCAATCCGACAACGGCGTGACCGGATTCATGGATGCTGGCGATCCGGCGCTCATCGCCTTCCAGCGGCCGCATGGGTGGCACGACGCTTAGAATGTCGGCGGCTTCAACTGGCCTTGCCTGTCGCCTCGCCTTCCGCTTGGCGTCTACGACATATTGCTTCAGATCGGCTCCCGAACGACCGACCGTCGCAGTAGCGATCGTCCGGATGTCGTCGGTCGCGATCTGCTCGGGCGCCAGGTGAAGCTGAACGATTTGTGCTCTGGTGTCGTGGTCGGGAAGCTCCAGAGCAAAGTGCCGGTCCAATCGTCCGGGTCGCCGAAGGCCGGGGTCAACTTTCTCTGGAAAGTTCGTAGCGCCGATGACGATAACGCCATTCCTCCCCGCGGCGCCGTCGAGCAGCTCAAGCAAAGCGTTTACGACCTCGATGTTGTAGTCGACGTTCTGACCAACGAACGAACCTCGATCTCCAATTGAGTCAATTTCGTCAAGCAGCAGAATGGTGGGACCGTCCAGCTCTGCTTGGAGGAAAGAGCCTCTCATTGCTTTGAGCATGTCGCCTAGGTGGCCGCGGCTCTGCCACTGGGCTGACGAAGTCGCGATGAAGTTTGCTCCGCATGAACGCGCGAGAGCCGCAGCAAACATGGTCTTCCCGGTGCCGGGCGGACCACTGAGCAGCAACCCCGATGACACGTCGTCCCAACGGATGCGATCCTGGCGCCAGTCGTTCAAGTCGACGATTAGATCCAGCGCCCATTGCTTGGCGTCCCCATATCCTTCAAGGTCTTCAATCCGAGGCTCCCAGGGCTGAGGCTTCACAAACCGCACAGGTTCGTTCGTTGTCGCCAATTTCTTGAGCACGACATCCAGGGGACGTCCCGGCCGGAGTGCCAAGAACAGCGTCTTGGCCGGATAGGTTGCGAGCGTCCGAGCGACCTCCAGTGGCATGTTCAACGCGACCGAAGACTTGGCCGCCGCAACGAGATGCCTGGGATTGATCGGCTGGACGTCAACGATGTCGTCGAGACCAACCTCCAGTTCAATGGGGATCGTCGCGCCATCTTGGATAAGGATCACGACCGCGGGCTTAAATCTCGTGAAATAGATGGCATCAGTCGCATCCGCATCGCCCGGCTTGGCTGAAGCCAGCAGGCTGGTGATGACATATCTCTCCAACCCGCACGATTTCAGGGTCGTCTCCGCCGCATCCCGGTACGCGTCGATCCATGCGCCGGGAGGCAACCGCAACCCGACCAGTCGATCGGGTCCAGCAAAAACCCTACCGCGCCGCAGCGCTGTTCGCACCGCGCAGGCATAGGTGTGCACTTCGAGCGTGGAAGCACGCTCGCTCAAGGGAACACTTCTCATTGGAGACCTCAAATACTGGCGCGGCGGACGATAGTGTCTGGCCCGAGGGCCTCGTCGAGATCGACTTTAACGACGCCTTTGAGGATCATCGAAGCAATCGACTGCATCGGTTTTCCATCCCTGACGGCTGACAAGCATTCCGCGAGCGTCAGGGAGCCGTACTCTTCCAGTGCCATCTGTATCCGGATCCTGTCGCCGAGCGCCGCCTCCCAATCCGCGTACCGAAGGAGATCCCGGGCGTTCTGCAATCGAGGCAGCGCCGCGAATTCTGTGGGCTGCACGAGTTGATATAGGCATCCTTTTCGGCGCACGGCGTCGCCAATCCATGCCGGGGCTTCCGTACCCGACGACACATCGACCAGCACGCTCGATGTTCCGAGGTTAACTTCGAAGTCCACGTTGTGCTGCTCGGCGGCGTCTTCGCAGCAATCGTCCTCGAGCACGGGATCGACGACACAGCGCCACTCAACGACGTCGGGTTCGATATCCAGAAGGCACGCGTAGTCTCGCGCAGCACGTGACCGAAAAAGCGGTCGGCCGATGCACTTCAAAGTACCTGCGGGGAAATAGGGTCTGTAGATCGGAAAGTCGCAAGCATCATTGCTTGCTGCATGAGCATTCAAGGTCCTCATGACCTCAACTCCGTCGGAACACAAATCTTGACGAGACCGGGATCCGTCCCGGGATCGGTCAACCTATTCGTAGTGCGAAGGAGTGGCTGGTGCTCATGGCGGAACAGATAGTGAACAACTCCCGAGCCGTCAACCGAAAATTTATTTCTCCTTAACGATTGCACGCCTCCCGGGAAATCGAAATGACCGCGGGATTGGCTGGACAGTGTATTGTAACGGGTCATTTCATTAACGATCGTTACGAAATTGCGCTGCGAAAACAGAGGGCTAGGCGGAGGTTGATCGAAACCTCTCCGGGCAATCTTGTTGAGACTGCGATCGCCGGTTACGCTCCGTTACCGAAATGCAAGGACAAGATCAGGGATCGAAGTTGTCATCGGCAAAGGGACCCGGTTTCGCAAACAGCTCCTCGAGCGTTTGCTTCACAGGTTCGAAGGTGATCACAAATCTGCCGTCGGTATCGACGACTCTCTGAGCGCCCCGCGCCTTCGCCGCATCCAAAACCTCTCGGATGCGATCCTCGGCTTCGTGTCTTTGCCAGTCAGAACTTTGCGACATCGGGCGGCCTCTTCCGGGACGACTAGAGCGAGCGCACTGTAACACCGAATTGGGAAGTGCCTACGATTTTTCAATAATCCGCCATCTGCCCGCACAGGAATTATCGTGTGAGAGAGTCGATGCTTCTGATGGACACGGACATTGTGAGTTTGATGGGCAATCCGAATGCCCCGCCCGGACTCCGGCCATGGCTGCTTGAAGTCGGCGTCCATCGTCTCGCGCTTTGCTATCCGGTGATTGCCGAACTCATGCGCGGCGCCAACCTCAAGATCCGAGACAACCCCGGCAAGGCCATCGCCATAGCGAACTGGGCCAAGGAGCTGATAGCAACGTCTTTCCACTTTCCGGAAATGTCCGTCGATGTCGCGATGAAATATGCCGAGATGACAGCGGTTCCCGGCCTGAAGCATATGTGGACCGTTCCCAGCAGTCAGAAGAGCAACAGGCTCGGCCACGACCTGTCAATTGCCGCCGTATCGATTGCTCATCGGCTACCGATCATGAGCGGCAATGTTCACGACTACCTTCTGATCCACCAGCTCTTCCCTCTCCCCGGTCTTTATCATCCTTTGGAGGCGCGCTGGTATATCGAACCGCCCTTCGAGGTGTCGTTGCCGGAGTTTGACCGTGATGCCTCGGATGATCGGATCGCGCTGCCGCGACTGCAGGCACGTACGAGAGCCGAAGAAATGGTCCCACGCTCCGCATGTTGACGATCCGTAGAAACGAATACTCACATTGAATTGCTTCAACCCATCAAGTGTTGAGCAGCACGAAAAGCTTTCCGCGACGACGTCGATAACCCGAAGACGGAAAAGCAGCTCCATTAAAATTGGACGTATTCCCTTTCCGGGACAGTAGGGTTCGGCCGGTAAGACAGCTCGGAATTATGGGGCTGATGATGACAGAGACCAATACTGCGATCGACACCGAAGCCGAGATCGATACTGAGGCTGAAGGGAGAGCCGCCACAGCGCTCAGAAAGCGAATCCTTCGGAATCGACGTCTGATGGCCAAGGCCCAGTTGGACATGATCGCCGACATCCATAAGATGCGTGGATCAATGAGCGAAGGTGATCTTCGCAGTTTTCTGTTAGTCGAATGCGGCGTGCCCCAGTCGGACGTCAAGGCGATCCTTTCCTTTGAAGAAGTCCTTGGAAGAGACGCAGGTCTTCTTCGCGAGCAGGCAACGCCGTTCGCGGTGATCAAGTCGATGATCAACTCGGACAAAGTCACTCGGGAGGCTGCGCTCCAGAGCATTGCTGCTGGGGACATCGTCGACGTCCGGACCATTGCGTTTCTCAAGCGGATGGCCTTGCGGTCCAAGATCGGGAACTACGCATATTCAGAGCGAAGCCGCCAGCGCGCGCTGAAGGCTGCGGCCAACGCGAAGACAGCCTCACTTGTAAAGAAGCTCGCAGAGAGTTCAGAAGCGCTGCTGATGCAGATCGACCGTCTTGTGCGATCCTACGAGCCTGACGAGATGACTGTCCACCTTCAACGAGTTGTCGAGTACGACGATTATTTGGCAGACGCAGTCGCCATCCGTGAAAGCGCCAAGATGGTTCTTCGGCAATTCCATGCGTTGTACGGTGAAATCGAAATACCCGAAGGCGGCCTAGCTTCATTGAAGGCGGGTCCCCGTAAACAACTGGCGGCAGCTCAGTTTGCTCTCACGCGCTTCGCCAAGGGGCTTTTCGGATACGGCCCGAACCAGAACGGTTTCGGATTCGAGCTGGGCTACATCTACAAGTACGAACTCCAGGAAGCGCTGGCGTACCTGTTACCCTGCATGACGCAGGCTGAGCCGGAGAGCCAGGAGCCGCCAATGGACCGGGAGCGTCTGCGCTTCGTCGAGATATGTGCTGGAGCCGGTGGGCAGGCAATCGGCCTCATGCAGGCCGGATTCGAGCCTGTCGCGCTCTACGATAAAGACGCGAACGCCACCAACACGCTGAACAAAAACTGGAACTGGATTGTCCGGAAAGCAGCTATTCAGGATGTGAAGGACATCGAGCTTCGCCAGTACCATGACATCGACCTTCTTGCGGGCGGCGTGGAGTGCAGAGCGTTCTCGGTTGCCGGGAAGCAGAAGGGCCAGAGGGACAAGCGGAACTTGTTCGACGAGGCCATCCGATATGTTGACATCATCCGACCACGAGCGTTCTTTTTCGAAAATGTTGACGGCTTCCGGAACGAGAAGTTCACCCACTACAGAGCGTCCGTCTTCAGACGGCTGAGGGCGCTCGGGTATCACATCCGCCTCCGCGTAATGCATGGTGAGAATTTTGGTCTTGCTCAAGCACGCAAGAGGGTAGTCCTTGTGGGGATTCGTCACGACCAGCAAGGTGTGTTCTCGATGCCTGCAGGCGACAGCCGCAAGATCGGCATGGCCGATGTCGTTGGGGATATGTTGTTCCCGCACAGAGGCAAGGGAGACACATCATACGATGAATGGTCCAGCAGATGGCTGGAGACCTATGGTCGCGAGCCCTCGTACACCGTGGTCTCGAGTCTCTTTAAGGCGAAACCAGAGATCATAGAGCGGTGGAGAGTCGAGAGTGGTTTCGAGATCGACATCGAGAAACTTGGCAAAAAGCCGCTCATGCCCGCCGAGATCCTCAGCCCATCGCAACTTCCCCATCTGACTGTAGCGGTTGCGAAAGCATTGCAGGGCTTTCCAGACGCATGGGAATTCGACGGAGCGCCCCATAAGCAATTCTATCAAATCGGAAACGCCTTTCCGCCGCAGATGTCCTGCGCGGTCGGGGTTGCCATCTCACACGCCTTGGAGACCCGCTTGCCAAACTCGGTGGTTCCGCCACCGCTCGTCCCCTTCGATGAGACCCTGATCGGCGTGAAGCCAACGACGGCTCAATCGTCGCTCCCCAAGTTGAATGCCGTGACAAGTGACTGGCTCGAGGCCATCGACGAGGAACTCGATATGCAAAGCGTAGACGCTTAAATGGCAATCTGAGCCGCCGCCTGCTGTGGCGGCGGCTCGCCTTGCGTTCCCGGCGTCGAACGCATGTTCGGTAGAATAGGCCTGGCCCGTCCGCGGCTATAGGCATCCATGCCGATACCCGGAACCAGCTTGCTATCGCTCTGGCATCATCAGACGATGCATCACCTCGACCGTCTGCGTGTCCTCTGCTCGAAGTGCTCCGATATCGTGTTCGCAATGTCCGTGTAGTCGAAGGCATTGGTCTGTTCGACGCATATGCCGTCCACCAGCACCTTGCCGTAACGGCTACCCCGTGACCAGACAAAACTGACCGCCTGCCCCGCAGCGTCATGTGCAGTCACAGTTTGCACGCCATCACCAACCGTAAATTCGATGTCTTCGCTGCTGACGCCAAATCCTTCGGCAAACTCGAAATAGGCGGCAGCGATCTCCGGAGCAACCTCCCTTTCGAGAAGAACATTCGGTATGATGACGCAGTCCTTCAGATAGGTGCCAATAGCTGAAGTGAACTGTGACGCGCTCTTGCAGTCGGAACGCTCCAGCGTCTCATTCTGCCTCTCGACGAATCCTACCCAGCCATCCTTGCCGATCTTCACCTCGGAGTGGATCAGGGCCGAAACTTTCAAGTCCTCCCATTCGGCCCTTGGCTTGCCGGTGTCATCGCTACCCGGTATCTCGATCTCTACCGGAAGCCTCCAGGCGCCGTCCTCACTCTTGAACACAAGATTCAATTCGCCGCCGATGCGCTCTCCACGCATCACGAGCCCGCGTTCTTTGAGTATGTGCCCGAACCGCTCTTTCAGCTCGATCATTATCTGCGCGTAATAGCCCATGGATTCATTACCTCGGTTTGTCCTGAGGGAATGATCTGCATCGCCGACGCAAGTCACAAATGACGAAGGATTCGCATCAAATTGTTGACAACAGAACTTAACGGGAACGCGCAAGCAACTGATAATGTTGGAAGAAACCGCTGGACTCGGCATGGTTAATATGCGTTAATTATGCCAGCCCTGAACGGAGGCTTTTTGATGAAGCGGATATCTTTCTTCATATTCGGTGCCTGACGCTCTTTCAGCGCTGGGCTGCAGCGGAGCGTCAGAATATGCGCCTGACACTCCAATTTCCGTGTCAAGAATCCAGAAACTATCATGCGAAAATAGCTGCTTCGACGAATTCCTCGCGATTCAGCCCTAGGTACGCTCCCTGACACGAAAATGAAATAGTTTGGGAATTGCAACTGGTTATCTGACTGGGGTTCCAAATGTACGCAGTAGACCGCCTCACACCACCCTGCACCGACGCAGCGTTTTTCGCCGTCATAGCCTGATCCCCTCCTGACATCTCCCCGATTTTATCTGGCTCCAAACCGATGCCGGAAACGACCACCCGTGTCTTGAGGAAATCTCCGCCGATGCTCGAACCGACCCGATCCGCACGCGATCCGCCGTGAAGTGAAACCGCCGCCGCGAGGCGGACCCTTGAACGTCCCACATCCCTTCGCCACTTTCCGGCACTCCCGGAAGAACGGCGACGCACGTCCACATGTCACCAATGGAGCCGACATGAACTCTGCAGCACTCCTCGCAACCCGCCTCTCTTCCACACGCTACACCCCGCAGGAAAGCAGCATCCACGTGATGTATGCCGAAAAGTGTGCACGCGCCATGCGCTTCGAAGATTACTCGTCGCGCTTCATGGCGATGAAGATGGAATGCCAGCTCGCCGGACTTCGCTGGTGCACGTCGCAGGAGTTTCGCAACCTTGCGCGCCTCTGCCGCGTGGGCGGTGATCGCTCTGCTCGCAACGGAGAATCTGCACACGAATACTTCTCCAACGAAGCGCCCGGCGAGGATCTCATCTTCCAGGACGACCACCTGTTCCGCTTTGCTCGCCGCCGCGGCCGCTAATCGCACTCCGCGTCGGCCGCCATCACGGCCGCCGACGTCTTCCCATGCACTACAGAAAAGGACAACGCGATGACCACCAGCGAATTCGACCGCCTGCTTCTTTACGCCCGTGCACTCACTTGGAACCAGTCGGACCTCAAGCAGATCATCGAGACCGACTACTTCCGCCACTTGGCCAACGCACTCACCAAGGCCGCGATGGATGCGGCCGAGCATCTCAGCGGCGACGAGAACGATCTCTGGCAGGACATGGCAAACGCCATCGACGCAATGAACCTGCGCTTGCGAGCCCGCGGGCGGGCTGAACTGCCGATCATGCCGTTCGAGGACTTCGAGAAGATAGTGAAATCGGGAGCGCGGCCCCGCCCCGCCTTCGCCGAACCTCTCGACGAGGTTCCGCCTGCCTCCGCGTAGTAGCCACCGCTCCCGCCAACGAACAGCAAACCGACGTGCGAACACGGCGGCGTCGACGCCTCCGATGCCGCCGCCATTCCGTTCAATAGGAGAAGCTCAATGAACTCTGCAACGCATGACCAGCGTGCCACCAAGAAGTCCAACGCCGTGGAACTGCCGATCGACGTCCGCCCCGCCAAATACGCGCAGTGGGAAGGAGAGACGCTCGCCAATGCAATGGCCGCTGCAGTCAGCTATCCGACGCACGCCTGGCGAATTTGGGCCGCGATGGCCGCCTGCATCCGCGAAATGAACGTCCACTTCAGGTCTCAGGGCGAACCGGAGCTCGAGCTTATCCCCTTCGGGACGTTCCGCGATCTCGTCCGGTTCTCACTAAACGTGAAAGGAGGGAAAAATGTCGCGGGATAGGTCCCCTGAACGCATCACGCAACACCGCGTTTCAAGCGATCCAGTGCGATGCGCGACTGTCGACAGGATGACTGGCCGGACCCACGTGTTCGGCAGCCTTGCTGAAATGCGTGCGTTCCGGAAATCGGAAAAGACCCGCTGCTCCAATTGGTCTCGCGACCGCTGCCGCTGCCGCGCGACCTAGTGACTTTACCAGAGCCATCGATCCAGCTCCGGTAGCCGACCCCCCAAAATCAATCAAACCGACCTGGTCGCCTACGCCGCCGGGATCGGCAACTGCGTCCCAAGGAGTTCCAATGAAGCACAACAGACAAGCCATCCGATCCCTCCAGGACCTTAAGGCCGCCCTCGACGACATAGGTCGTCACCGTCCGGTCGCGCGAAAGCGCACTGCTCACAACGATCTCAGCGAACGCATTGAGCTGGACGAGTACAAGACCGACCTCGAACGCTTCCTATTCGAAGCAGGCGCACTGAATACAAACCGGAACGAATAGCGCTGGACGTCCCGGCCTCCCAGCTTTGCCAATCACACTTCCCGCCTACGCCCACTTCGCCGTTCCGCGGCGAGGGCGATATTCCTTTTTTATCCACGGAGTATGCAATGACACGCATCCGACAAGTGATCCGGTACATGCACGAGCTCGAGGCCGGTTACGACCGAACCTTGCTTCCGCTGCCGACCGAGACCGTCTTTCTGAAGCCTGACGGCCCGCTGTCCGGCAGATACCTTCCGTTCGAGATCGAAGACGACGGTGAGGAGAATTTTGACCATCTCGCGGACTATCCGTGGGTCTGGCAGCCAACTCTCGAAGCTACGCCCTCACGCTGGTACCCGGCGAGGACAAAGGGGCACTCGAGAGGCACCATCGTCAACCCGCGCACCCGTAAGGCAGTCACCCACTCGAGCACGCATGAAATGAATCTCGCCTACATGCTTTGTGCTTCGCGCCAGATATCCCATGTCGAAGACCAGCCATCGGCAATCCCGATCATTCAGGAAGACGGGACAGAGAAGCACACCATCGACTACCGCACGACCATGGCCGGGACTGGTACGCGCGTCGTCGTCGCAGTGCGACCCACCCGACTGCTCGACAAGGACGGTCTGCCCTACACCGTCGACAGCATCAACACGCACTCGCTGGATGGCTTCGCCGACGAGGCAATCATTTTCACCGAGCGCGAGATCACGGATGCCCGCGGATGGAATGGTCGCAGCGTGCTGCGCGCCATCACCCAACCGTGCGTCGACGACAACGACAGGCTCAGGGACCACGCCGCTCGCTTCCAAGGCACAGTGGCGCTCCGCGATCTCATGTCGATTTTCGACAGCGAAGCCCACGCTTGGAATGCGGTCTGGTGCCTGGTCTTCCAGGAGGCACTGGCCCCTGTTCGTCCCGATCTGCGGCTGATCGATGCGCCCTTCGTCCGCTTCAACTTCAACCAGTGAGAGGAAACCGAATGCAGGATCAGCTCCGTGCAGCGCTTGCGCTGCAGCACGCGCCCGCCACGCTTCCGTTCATCCGCCTGCCAAAGGGTGCCAAGGTCACCGATCTCGGCATCGAGTACAACGTGCTCTACTGCGATCGCAACGGCGCCACGCTAAAGCGAATGGACGAGACGAACGCGACCATCAGCTTCACCCAGGCCGATCTCAACGAACGCCTGAACCGCAAGTCGAACCCCATGACCGTTGAGTTTGGCTTCTATTCGCATAGGAAGGCAAAGGCCCGGCTCAGCGGAGCTTCCAGTCTCAGCACACTGGCTCCGCAGCACCAAGACGAGATCCTTGAGAAGGAGTTTTTCGTCCGTGGTTTCTTTCGTCTCCGCGACGAGTACGAGGAGCAGAAGAGACGCTGCCGAATTGACGGCCTCGATCTTCCGCCTCCGGTCAGTACCTCGGCCGACGCCCTGGAACGCGTGATTCCTATTATTGCTGCCGAGTGGCGCAAGATCCAGCTCAAGGTCGGAAATAGGACGCGCGTCACCTACAGGACAAAAAAGAAAGTCGCCTGGACCGAGCCAAGGCCCTCCACGCTCAAGGGCTGGATCTCGGCGATGGTCGCGAACGACTTCGATCCTCTTTGTCTGAAAACGAACTACAGGCACGAGCGCGAAGAGTACTTCAACGCCGACGAGCTGGTCTTTCTCAACGAGGCCATTCGCGAAGCGTGCTCGCGAACGCAGCCAAACCTCGCCGCCATCCATAAGACGATGGAGGACAAGATCATCGCGGCGAACAAGCTTCGCGGCCCCGATGACCAGCTTCGCGTGCCGGTCCCGGAGACACTCCGAAACCGATACAATGACCTGCCGGACATGTGGCGGGAGCTTGGTCGTGAAGGCAAGGAAGAAGCCCGCCGAAACTGGCAGCCGGAGCACGGCGGTCTCGATGTCGTCCGCGCGCTCGAAAGGGTTGAGCTCGACGACCACGAGACGGATCTTCACTCCCTGCTCGTAAAGACGGGCGTCTGGCCAACCCTTTCAAAGGCGGAGAAGAAGCGCGTCAAGCGGATCCGGCTCTACATCACCGCAATGATCTGCGTGGCGTCGCGGAGCATCATCGCCCTGCACGTCAGCGCCGAACCGCCGTCGAAGAAGTCTGCAATGACCGCGCTTGAGATGGCGACGCGGGACAAGACCGACATCGCCCGGCGGCTGGGCTGCGTGTCGCCGTGGCGACAGGGCGGGACGATGGAGATGCTCGCGGTCGACAGCGCCGTGTACTTCGTTCACCGTCCATTCCGCGTGGCGGCAAACGATGCCGGTATCGATCTTTTCCTGCCTCCTGCGGGTGAAGCATCCATGCGTGGCTTCATCGAGCGGTGGTTTCTGACGTTCGCCAAGCAGATGTTCAACTACTTTCACGGCAGAACTTGGGGCTCGCCAGGCGCGAAGGGTGACTACGATTCCGAGGCGTTCGCGTCTGCTATGGCCGATCAGGTCGCGGAGTGCATGATCCGGTGGCTCGTCGATGGCTATCACAACGCCGAGCACTCGGAGATCAACGACTCCACGCCAAACAATCGCTGGCTTGAACTCGCCCGCGACTACGGTGTTCAACCTGGCCCGACCGGGGCACTGCGAACGCACCTGTTCGGAACATACGTCGAGCGCGTCATCAGCAAGAAAGGCTACCGCGTCGCTGGTCTCTATTTCCAGAGCAAGCAGTTGCAGCAGCTCCGCCGCAAAGCGAAGAAAGCCAAGGTGGTAGGCCGCGTGAACAACCACAGTCTCTTCAGCATTTCCGTGCTGACCGAGAACGGCTGGATCGAGGTTCCTTGCGTCCATAAGGAACTGGCCGGTGTCAGCATCTGGCAGTGGCTCGCGGCAACTGAGCGTCTGAAGCTTTTCAACCGCGAGAACGCCAAGGTTTCTCGCCAAACGCTTCTCGATACGTTCACCTGGCTGAAGCAGCAGGCAGAGATGGCGCGGCTCGAAGCCGGGCTCGTCAACCCCGTGCTCACGGATGACGATTTCCTGCGTTTCGAAAAAAAGATGGATCATGTCTTCGATCTCGTAGACGGCCCGGTCAAGGGCGAGCCTGTGCCCGAGGGCGAATGGCGGCCATCGAACGAGCTCTTCGCCGCCCTGCGTATCGAGCCCATCGTCTACGCCAAGAAGAAGGCGAGCGCACAGGCGGTCCGCGAGCAGGAGGACCAGTACGGCCGTCCTGAACTCGGGAAGGTGAGCAGGCCTGAAAAGCAAGATCACCAGGCAGCCGACAACAGGGAAGAGCAGACGCCGGAGACCGAAACCTCCGTTGTTCGCCGCATCAGCAACAATCTCTTCAACGACGAGTAAGGAGTGACTGCATGACACAGTTTGAAAAGGAATTTGACGCGAGACGCAGCCGTGCAGCCATCGACCATGTACGCGGACAAATGGGAGATAACCGTCTTGTTGTCGCCGATCGCATTGCGGAACTGTACGATCACTATATTGCAGTCGATCGGGACAAGCAGTTGCGCGCCGCGCTCCTAGCCTCGGTGGCCAGCGTTACAACGCCAATCACAGGCAAGCCTGACAAGCGCCGCATCGTGGCTGTTTCCGGTCGGTCTGGCGCCGGAAAGACCACCGCACTCATGAAGCACATCGGAACGATCAAGGCGATGGCGTCCTACACCGACGAGGATGGCGTACTCATTCACCCTGTTATCGTTCTGGATGCGCCCTCCCCGTGCACCCCACGTCTTCTCGCAATCACGGGCCTTGAAGCTCTCGGCCACGTGCCGCGGGACACCATCCGCGAGAGCGCAGCATGGCTGCTTTTCCGGCGGCTGCTCAAGGTCCACAAGGTCATGTGGGTCGTCATCGATGAAGCGCAAAATGCCATCGAGACCGCTACTCTACGCGAAGCCACCGTCATTGGCGATGCATTCAAATCCCTGACCCAGATGCCCGAGTGGCCCGTCCGCCTGATCCTCGCTGGCGTGGCACCGCTCGCGAGCTTCCTGGCCCGCAAGCAGCTTTACAATCGTCGGACAGTGATCCCTTTCGACACTATCGATGCTGACGGCAGCACCGAGGCAATCAAGGGAATCCTGGAAACGATTGTCGTTGACCATGCCCGCATGGAGATCCGCATCGATCTTTCGGAAAAGCCTGCCGAAGAAGACGATTCCGACGACGCCGAACGTATTCGGAAGGGCAGCTTCCTCCGTCGGCTCGTGCATGCGTGCGATGCAGAGTTCGGATCAACCGTACAGATGATCCGCGCCGCGGTCGAAATGGCCATCCTCGATGCGCGCGAGTTCGTCACGCAGGAAGACTTCGTCAGGACTTACGCGTCGTTCTCCGGATGCAGGCCGAACAAGAACGTTTTCAAGGCGGCCAACTGGGAGGAACTCGATCCTGCTACAGCTTTCCTTCGCGACGACGACCGTGCCTGGGAGGAGGCCAAGCTGAAGTCCAAAGGAAAGAACGCGACAAAGCACGGAGTGCGCCCTCAATGAACAGGCTTGCCGAGCTACTTCCCTTCAACGCTGGCGAAACCGTCGCCAGCCACTGCTCGCGGCTTGCTGCCGCGAGCGGTTACGAGCGCGCTTATTCCTTCGGCACCGATCACGGCTTTCGCTTTTTCAGTCTTGCGGTCGGCAATCAGAAAGCGATCGAGGCTTACGCCGATGTACTGCAGGTTCACGCGTCAGATCTGACTCCGGGAGTGATGAAGCCGAGCGGGAACTTCCTCCTAATCGGCGGCGAGCAAGAAATTGAGATGTCGATGTTGGAACGCTCCCGGCTTAGGTATTGCCCGCGTTGTCTCGAGGATGATGAGAGATTTGGCGAAGGACGCCGCGGGCATCGAGCGTTCGGTCGGCTGACATGGCAGATTAAGTCTGTCAGGTCTTGCCGCCGCCACGGCATCAGACTGTTCACATCACCATTGCGGCCCGACCCGATGTTCCTCCACGATTTCGCGGCCGAGCTGCAAGCGGAACTTGTCCGCACCAAGTCTGCACCTCCGGCGGCGGAAAAAATGAAGACAGATAACCTGCAACTCTATACGGAGGCGCGCCTTGCGGGAGACAAGACGATGTCTCCATGGCTGGACACCTTCCCTTTGTACGTCGCGTTGAAAATCTGCGAAACGATCGGAGCATGCGAGCGTCATGGCATTGATTTTCGGGCAGCTGCTCTTGATGAGCGCGAGTGGTCGACATGCGCGGGTATGGGCTTCGATCTGGTCCATGGCGGTCCCGCATCACTTGAAGAGTCCCTACGGTCTCAAATGGTTCGATTTCAGGACGCTTACCCAAGATCGCTCGGGCGGAGTGGCCTTGGGTCTCTCTATAGACAGTTGACCTTCCATTCGCTCGAGCAGGAATATCGTCCCATTCGGGAAATAATCCGGAACGTAGGACTTGAGACGCTGCCTCTTGCGCCAGGCGACTATTTTCTTGGACCCRTCACTGAGCGTCGCGTACATTCTGTCTCCTCCGCGGCACAGCAGTTCAAAGTCAATACTCGGATGCTGTTGAACCAACTGATCAACGCAGGCGCTGTGCCAGTGTCTGCGAGATCAACGACACCGGAGCGGGTTCTCCTTGACGCCAAGCTCATGGAGTCGCACGCGAGGGAACTCAAGCGGAAGCTCAATGTGCGTTCCGCGAGTGCATACCTCGGCATCGATGAGACCTCTTTTCGAGCCTTGGTCAAGCATGGACACATCATCTCAGCTAGCTCGATGGGATCACTCGACACTGCCAGGCTCGACTGGACATTCGATCAGAGGGTCCTCGACGAAGTGGTGGCGAAGGTTGCCTCGGCCGCTTCCTGTTCTCACACCAATGGACTCTGCAGTATCCAGGAAGCAGCGCGCGCCGGGGCGACCAATTTGGTGGTCGTGATCGAGAAGATACTTGACGGCGCGATCAAGACGGTAGGCATCGACACCAATGAGAACGGATTTGGCCGGATCAAGGTCGATCCCAACGAAGTGAAGCGTTGTACAGCCGTGCAACCGCATGGCTGTTATACCTTCGCAGAGGTGAGCAGGCTTATTCCCATTGATGGCCGCGTTGTCAGCGCGCTCGTGGCTGAAGGCCGCTTGCCGACTGTTCAGCGGCCGGTCCTACGCCGGGGATCCAACCATACCGTGATCGAACCTGAGGCCCTTCACGAATTCACCCGGCAGTACGTAGCGCTACCGCGGCTCAGTGAAGATGCGGGGATTGCTAGACCTACCTTGATGGGAAAACTCGATCACGCAGGAGTGGCTCCCGCCTTCATCGCGGCGGGAACGCGGTTTTACCGACGATCAGACGTCGATCCCGTGCGTTTCCGATAGCTGCTTTCAAAAACCGATTGCCAACAAAGCCGGGCTTGATCCCGGCTTTTCTTTTTGCTTATTGCTGTTGGCCAGTTTTAGCTTTCTTTTTGGCTAATCCTCGTTGCTTTCTTCGCGAGCCGGTGCCAAATTTCAATAGGTTACAGGTGCGATGGTCAAAACATCGATGGGTTTATCAGATACAAAAGCAAGTCAGTGCTCAAGAAAGACGGTCATGCGGTATCTTCGATCAGGGCCGCGGCGTCAGACCCAGGAACCGGGCGTTGCGCGCGGCAAAACGGTTGGTTTGCGATCCGGGGAGATCGCCGACCGGAATATCCGCGTCATCCTGGAGGCGATCCGCCGACATGGGCCGCTGACGCGGATGGAGCTAGGCCAGCACTCCGGACTGACCGGCCCAGGGATCACCAACATCCTTCGCCGCCTCGGCGAAGAAGGCCTTGTGACCTCGAACCGGCGCAATGGCGCGGGCGGCGGGGCGGCCGCTGCCGAATTCGCATTGCGCCCGGGTGGGGCCTTTTCGATCGGCATCAGGATCCGTGAACGCCGCTGCGAAGCCGTGCTGATCGATCTCAGCGGCCAGGTGCATGACCGCGCCTATTTCCAGCCAGATCCAGCTGCCATGGTGACGTCCGTCCACAGCGCCATCAAGGAAATGATGGACCGCCACGCGGCCTTGCCGATCATCGGTGCAGGCATCGGCTCGAATATCTGGACGGACGAGCAGAACGAGGCGCTTGCTGCGCTCTCCGGACTTCCGAAGCCCGAGGTCGAAAACGAATGTACCGCCAGCCTGCTGGCCGAGCGCACGATCGGCAGCCCGGCAACGGTGGGCGGCCTTGCGATGATCATTCTCGACGAGGACGTCCAGGCCGGCTTCCTCGTCCGCGGCGCGCCCTATTCCGGCGTTCATGGCAGGGCGGGCGGCATTGGCGAAATGCTGACCGGTCCCGACAATGTCAGGCTGAACAGCGTGGCCGGGTTCGGAGCACTGCGCGCGGCTGTCGGCAGCGAGACCTTTGCACGCGTTCTCGAAGATGGTGAGGCCTCGCCGCACGAACTCGGGCAGTGGATCCGCGACGCCGCAAGCCATCTGCTCGACCCGATCATCGCGATCGCCGGCTTCGTCGCCCCGAGCGTCATCATGATCGGCAGCGATCTGCCGCGGGCTACCATCGAGGCGCTGATCCATCAGTTGTCGGTGGAGCGCCGCGATACCTCGAAGCGCCCGTTCCTGACGCCGTGGATCTCGCCGATGAAACCGGCCAGCTTCAGCGGCGGCGGCATTGCGCTCGGGGCGGCATTGCTGCCGTTCCTCAACACCCTGCTGCCGCCGGTTTCGGCCTGATCTATGCCAGCGCTTCGTCCGTACGGCTGAGATCGGAAGCGAGCGCCTTGTCCAGAACCTTCTGGATATTGGCCGCCCGCCGGAACGACGGCTCCTGCGTCTTCCCGGCACGCACCGCCTGGACGAAACGCTGGTAGTTGGTCTCGACGGGATCGAAGCCGATATCGCGCCAGGTCGCGGTGTGCACGTCCTCGCCAAGGCAGGCGCGCAGCGTCGATTTTCCGGTGTCGTAGATCATTTCGATCGAACCGGTCTCGCCATAGACGCGAAGGCGCAGCTGGTCCATCTGCCCCGCTGCCGTTCGTGTCGCCTGGATGGTGCCGATCGCCCCTGAGGTGAAATCGACATTCATCGTGAAGCTGTCATTGGCGTCGAGATCATACTCACCGATCTTGTCGCCCGGCGCCTTGTTGAAAGTCTTCAACCTCGCAAAGACATGGGCGACGTCGAGCCCCGAACCATAAGAGGCGAAATCGACGATGTGGATGCCAATATCGCCGAGCGCGCCGTTCGAGCCGTGCTTCTTGCTAAGCCGCCACAGCCATTTGCTCTCGCTCTTCCAGTCGCCCCAGTGGCGGCCGACCAGCCAGCTCTGCAGATGCGAAGCCTCGACATGCCTGACAGCGCCGATCTCGCCAGCCAGCACCATCTGCCTTCCCTTCTGGAGAGCCGGCGAATTGCGGTAGGTGAAATTCACCATACCGACCTTGCCCGATTTCTCGATCGCTTCGGTCATTTCCATCGCCTTGGTGGCATCCGTTGCGAGCGGTTTTTCGCAGAACACATGCTTGCCAGCGGCGATCGCCTGCAGCGTCGTCGGATGATGGATTCGATCGGGGGTGACATTGGCGACAGCATCGAATTCGCCCCAAGCCAGCGCCTCCTCAAGCGTGCTGAACTGCTTGGCTATGCCGTGTTCGGCGCAAAAAGCCGCCAGCCGCTCGGGCACGACATCGACGCCGCCGACAACGCTGACCCCTTCGATCTCCTTGAACCGCGCAGCGTGCTGGTTCGCCATTCCGCCAGTGCCGAGAATGAGTAATCGCATCTTATCCTCCATAGATATCACGTTCGGCCACCACGTCGGCAGCCGGGCAAAACACATCCTGTGCGTGTTGCGACGGTCGCAAGACGCCTGTTCGATCCGTGGGAAACCGGGTTTTAACCCGCCTAACTTGTGTTGAATGTCGCCAGCATCTCATTCCTCCCAAGTGCGGCTTGACATCAAATCAAAGTAACTTAATCTAATTAATGCAGCATGGAATTGAGGAGAGGTCAACTGACCACCAGGCTGTATCCGTTGAAAATGGGGAGGAGACCCATCATGAAGAGAGCGTTCGTCGGCGCATTGGCGCTGAGCACAATGTTATTTTCAGTGCCTGCCGCATTTGCCCAAGAACTGGCGACGAAGGACAGGATCGGCCTTGCCGATGCACCGAAGTCCCTCGTCGTTCGCCTGACAAACGACAGTCCCAACAATGCCGACGCAAAGATCGCCGAAGGCTACCAGAAACTCTTCGTCGATTTCATCAAGAAGCATCCCGACTGGAAGCTGCAGATGCAGTTCATGTCGGCCGATATCGGCACCGAACAGGCCAAGATGCTCGAGCAGGCCAAGGCCGGCAACGCGCCGGATTGCGCCGCGGTCGATTCCTTCGTGCTCTCGCAGTTCATGGTCAATCACGTGCTGGCGGATTTCACGCCATACTTCTCGAAGGAAGAAGTGGACGACCTCTTCCCCTTCATCCGCGAGGGCATCACCGACAAGGACAAGAGCGTCCGCGCCTGGTGGTGGGATACCGACTTGCGCGTGCTCTATCGCAACAAGTCGATCGTCGCCGACGCGCCCCAGACCTGGGACGACCTGAAGAAGGCCGGCATCGCATCTGTCGGCGAAGGCATGGAGGGAATCCTCTTCAACGCCGGCCGTTATGAGGGCTCGACCTTCGACTGGCTCGCCAACTATTGGGCACTCGGCGGCAAACTGGTCGACGACACAGGCAAGCCGATCTTTGGCGAAGGTGAAAACAAGGAGAAGTTCCTCAAGGCGCTCAACTATTACAAGGACCTCGTCGATTCAGGTGCCGCACCGAAGCGCGTGACGACGATCGGTAACTATGACGACCTGAACGCGGCGGCTGCGGCCGGAACCACCGCCCTCTTCATCGGCGGCAACTGGCAATATGCACAGCTGAAGGCCACGCTCGACGACGAAGAGTTCAAGAACTGGACCTTCTCGCCGATCCCCGGTCCGACCGCCGACCAGCGCTCAACGGGAACCGGCGGCTGGACGATCGCATCCTTCGCCAAGGACAAGGACAAGGTCGAGATGTGCGCCAACCTCGCCCGCGAGGTCTATATGGGACCGGCAAACGCTCTGCAGCAGCAGCTTCCGACGCGCAAGTCGCTGTTCACGAAATATGATGTCTTCTCGACCGAAGCCAACAAGACCTTCGCCGACGCCCTGGTGAACGGTCAGGCGCGGCCGGGTGCACCGATCTATCCTGAGATCTCCAACCAGATCCAGATCATGATGGGTGACGTCCTCTCCGGCACCAAGAAGCCGGAAGAAGCACTGGACGGCGCGTTCAATGCGACGATGGAGGCTTACAAGCGTCTCTAGAGATTGTGATCGTGGCGGCGCCCGGAAATGGGCGCCGCCGGCATTCCCAAACCCGGACAGAGAAGCCCAATGAGCCCTATCGCCATCGAGGCCGTCAGCCCGCCTCACAGCAGATCGTTCATGCGCCGTTTCGCCGGGGCACCCTTGCCCTGGATCATGCCCGTGATCATCGTCATAGGCATCTTCTATCTCTACCCCGTCATCGACGTGTTCCGCCTGTCGTTCACCAATGCCACGCTGATCGGCGACAATCAGGATTATACACTCGGCTCGATCTCCAATGCGCTGAGCTCGCCGCAGCTGCCTGATATCCTGTGGGCAACGCTGATCTTCGTCGGCGGGAGCGTTATCGGCCAGCAGATCCTCGGACTTGCCGTCGCGGTCGTCGTCGTTCGAGGCGAAAAGCGCGGCCTGTTCGGCACGACGATCCTGCGCACCACGGCGCTTGTCGCCTGGGTAGTCCCGGGTATCGCCGGCGGCATCATCTGGCAGATGCTGTTTTCCGAAGCGCCTTATGGCGCGCTGAACAGCATCCTCAGAATGATGCACCTGCCCGCCGTCGCCTGGCTCTCGGATCCGTCGATCGCGCCCTGGTCGGCGCTGATATCCAACATCTGGCGCGGTGCGGCTTTCTCGATGGTCGTCATGTATGCGGCACTGAAGGCGATCGACCCCTCGCTCTACGAGGCGGCGGAAGTGGATGGCGCAACCGGATCGCAGCAGTTCTTCTTCGTTACCATTCCTCAGCTGCGCGCCGCGATCCTGGTCAACATGATCCTGATCACCATCATGACGCTGAACACCTTCGACGCGATCATCACGCTGACAGGTGGCGGTCCCGGCCGTGCGACGGAAGTGATCTCGCTTTACGTCTTCAACATCGTCTTCAGAAATTACGACCTGTCGGGCGGCAGCGTTCTCTCCGTGCTGATGCTGATCATCAGTCTCGGGCTCGCCTTCGTCTATGCGTCGTTCCTGCCCAAGGAGGAAGAGCAATGAGCGGGCGCACCGGCACGCGGTTTGGCGATTTTCTGAGCTATCTGTTCATGCTGGCGATGTTCGTTTTCTTCGCCGGCCCCCTCTCCTATCTGCTGTCGATGGCGATGCGCGACCGGCGCGAGATCTATCGCGGCGTCGCCCGCTACATCCCACACAATCCGACGATGGAAAACTTCGTCGCCGTTCTCAACAACAGCTATTTCCCGCTTTATCTGTGGAACGGGCTGAAGCTTGCGGCGCTCAGCGGTCTCGGCGTTCTCATCGTGGCGCTGCCTGCAGCCTATGCCTTCTCGCGCTTCCACTTTCGCGGCAAGGGCCTGTCGATGATGGGGTTGCTGCTCTTCCAGATGATCTCGCCGCTTGTGATCATGGTGCCGCTCTATCGCTACATGAACAAGCTAGGCCTGCTCGACACGCATTTTGCCGTCGTCATGGTCTATATCGCGCTCGGGGTGCCGCTGGCGACCTGGCTGTTGAAGAGCACAGTCGATAGCATCCCGCGCAGTCTTGACGAGGCCGCGATGATCGATGGCTGCAATCGCTTCTCGGTGTTCTGGCGTATCGTCCTGCCGCTCTCGGCGCCGGGCATCGCCTCGGTCTTTATTATCACCGTCATTGCCGGATGGTCGCAATTCCTCGTGCCTTTTCTGCTGCTGACCCAAAACAATCTGATGCCGATCGGCGTCGGTATCTTTAACTTCCGCGGCATGCAGACCGACTCGTCGATCCAGCTGCTTGCCGCCGCCTGCCTGATCTCCGTCGTACCGGCGATCGTGGCCTTCCTGTCGCTCCAGAGACTGATTCTCGGCGCGATGACCAGCGGCGCAGTCAAGGGATGAGACCGGTCTGATGCCGATGGAAGATGAAGGATCGCGACCATGAACCAGACCGCGGGCGTCAAGCTCTCCCCCGATCTATCGGGGGCAAATGTCGAAGATGCAGGCGAGCATAACCGCGCCGTCGTGCTGCGCTGCATCCACCGGCAGGCCCCGATTTCGCGGGCGGAGATTGCAAGACAGACCGGCTTCACCAAGCCGGCCATCGCCCGCATCGTCGACCGGCTGCTGGACGAGGGCCTGATCATCGAGGCTCGGCGCCGCCACGGTTTGCGCGGACAGCCCGCCATCGAGCTCGAGATCAATCCGGACGCGTTCTTCGCCATCGGCATCAATATCGACCGCGATCACCTGACCATCCTTGCCGTCGACGCGGTCGGCAATGTGCGTGCCCGCGTGCATCACGAAAAGCGCTACATTCTGCCTGCCGAATTCATGCAGCTGTCGGCCGACGCGATATCACATTTTCAGCGCAGCCGCCTGATCGACGACGCTCATCTGGCCGGTATCGGTCTCGCCATGCCGGACTGGCTGGGCGAAATATCCTTTCCAGGCAAGCCGGCCGACTATTCCGAATGGCTGGAATTCGACGTGCGCACCGCGATCGAAGGCCTGACGCAGCACCCCGTCTTCATCGAGAACGAAACCAATGCCGCGGCACTGGCCGAACTCGACTATGGGCTCGGCGCCGAAAGCCGCAGCTTCCTCTACATCGCCATAAATGCCTGCCCCGGCGGCGGACTGGTGCTGGATGGCAATGGCCACCGCGGCGCCATGGGCCTTAGCGGCGAAATCGGCTGGCTGCCGATTGCCGACGGTAAGGACGAGCGGGCGCAGAAGGTGCGGCTGCTCGGCGAGATCTTTTCCCTGTTCTGCCTTTACGAGTTCCTCGCGGAACACGGCATCAAGGTCAGCGTACCGCAGGATCTACTGACGCTCGATACGCGCGGAAAGCGGCTGGTCTCGCAATGGCTGCGGGAGATGAGCGCCCATTTGGCCGTCGCTGTCCGGCATATCGGCATGATCATCGATCCCGACGCCATCCTGGTCGGCGGGCGGCTGCCGATCCGCATGATCGACGAGCTGCTGCGCTATGTACATGAGCATCTCGATGCCGCCGACGCCGCTTTGCCGTCGCTTCACCGCGCCTCGCTTGGCGACGATGCTTCGGCGATCGGTGCTGCGGCCATGCCAATGGCGGCAGCGCTGATGCTAGCGTCGTCAGATGAGGTTCAACGCACGCGTTCACCCCTGAAATACATGGATCGCCTGAACAACTAGAACAGCCGCCGCGGCGGCGCCTGGGAGGATTTTGATGAAGATCGGTTTCTATACGTCGACGTTCAACGACCGGCCGCTGGAAGAAGTGGTCGATTTCGCGGCCTCCGCCGGTTTCGATGCCATCGAGATCGATGTCGGCGGGCATATCAAGACGCCCGACAAGGTCCGCTCTGCCGTGGCACTCGCTCGCGAGCGCAATCTCTACGTCTCCTCCATCACCTATTTCGGCAACCAGCTCGACGCCGACAATGCCAAGCGCAAGGATCTGCGCTCGCGCACCTCGGAATTCGCCCAGGCGATCGGCGAGGCTGGTGTGCCGATCTTTGTGATCTTCCCGGGACGCAACGATGAAGCCAGCGACGAGGCCAATTATGACGACTTCGCCGCCTACACCAACGGCCTGATTGCCGAGACGGCATCGAGCGGCCTGATCTTCGCGATCGAAAACTGGCCAGGGCCGAAGGACAATTTCGTCGGCACGACGCCGAGGGGCTACGACGAGCTGTTCAAGCGCATTCCAGACCGCCGCTTCGGGCTGGAATTCGACCCCTCGCACTTCCTGCGCATCGGCGTCGATCCCTATAAGGCGCTCGAGGACGTCAAGGACCGCATTGCCATCCTCCATGCCAAGGACACCGCGATCGATCCCGCCGTACAGCAGGCCGTCGGCTATCACGGCAAGGGCTGGTGGCAATACAAGCTGCCCGGCCTCGGCCTTCTTGACTGGACGAAATTCCTGCGCCAGGCCGTGAGCTACGGTTTCGACGGCACGATCTCGATCGAGCATGAGGATGCCGCCTACGGCTGGCCGGGCAAGGACCTGGAGGCCCGCAAGGAGGGCGAGCGCGTCGGCCTCGGCTTTCTCAGAAACACCTTGAACACGCTCTGATCGCGGCCTGGGGAGGACGACAATGGCTCATGTTTCCGTGAATAATGCCCGCAAGGACTATGGCGCGTTCAAGGCCATCAAGGGCGTATCGGTCGATATCCGCGACGGCGAGTTCGTGGTTCTCGTCGGACCGTCCGGCTGCGGAAAATCGACGCTGCTCAGGATGATCGCCGGCCTCGAGGGCATTACCCGCGGTGAGATCCAGATCGGCAAGCACATCGTCAACGAGCTGGCACCGAAGGACCGGGACATCGCCATGGTGTTCCAGAACTATGCGCTCTATCCGCATATGACGGTTGCCAAGAACATGGGCTTCTCGCTGCGGCTGAAGCGTATGCCGCGAGAGGAGATAGACAAGCGCGTCGGCAATGCCGCCAAGATTCTCGGCCTCGAAAGCCTGCTCGAACGCTATCCGAAACAGCTCTCCGGCGGCCAGCGCCAGCGTGTTGCCATGGGCCGGGCAATCGTGCGCGACCCGGCCGTCTTCCTCTTCGACGAACCGCTCTCCAATCTCGATGCCAAGCTGCGCGTCCAGATGCGCTCGGAGATCAAGGAACTGCACCAGCGGCTGCAGACGACGACGATCTACGTCACCCACGACCAGATCGAGGCCATGACCATGGCCGACAAGATCGTCGTCATGAAGGACGGCCGCATCGAGCAGTCCGGTTCTCCGCTCGATCTCTACGACCGGCCCAACAACCTGTTCGTCGCGGGCTTCATCGGCTCGCCCGCCATGAACTTCATCAAGGGCAGCATGACGGATGTGGGTTTCCGCACCGAAGACGGCATCATCCTCCCAAGCGACCGCCGTCCGGGCGATGCCGTAACCTACGGCATCCGCCCCGAACATCTCCGGCTCGACCCCGGTGGCATCGAGATCACCACTGTCGTCGTTGAGCCGACGGGATCGGAAACCCTCGTCATCGCCAGACTCGGTACGCAGACCATCAGCTGCGTCTTCCGCGAGCGGATCAGAGCAGCGCCCGGCGATGTCCTGAAGGTTGCGCCCATTCATGATGCCGTTCATCTCTTCGATGAAGGCGAGCAGCGTATCGTCAGCGGCGAGGCCCGGCTGAACTGATAGGGCGTGACAAGCCGCCGATAATTTGCGATGACGAAGGCGTTGAGAGACAGGGGCGTTCGCCGGAAGGCGGGCTGAGAAGTACCCTTTGAACCTGAACCAGATAATGCTGGCGGAGGGAGTCGCTCGAGGCCCTTCGCTTTCGTTCGTCCGGCCTCCGGCGTCTTGCCCCGCCCCACAAGGGACGCAAGATGACGACTTCGAGATCACCCGGACAATTGCTGACCGCGCTGCGCGCCGCGCCGCCGCTCGTTCACTGCATCACCAACTATGTCGCGATGAACATCGCCGCCAATGTCGTGTTGGCCGCGGGCGCCTCGCCCGCCATGGTGCATGCCGAAGAGGAAGCCGGTGAATTCGCGGCGATATCCGGGGCATTGACGATCAATATCGGCACGCTGTCGCCCGCCTGGGTGAGCGGCATGAAACAGGCGGCGAAGGCCGCTGCCCGCAACGGCAAGCCCTGGGTGCTGGATCCGGTCGCCCATTACGCGACGGGCTACCGCCGGGAGAGCGTTGCGGCGCTGCTCGATCTCAATCCGGCAATCATCCGCGGTAATGCTTCCGAGATCATCGCGCTTGCCGGCAGCGAAAGCCGCGGCCAGGGCGTCGACAGCCGCGATCCCGTCGAGCAGGCGGAAGGTGCCGCCCGCAGCATTGCCGCCCAGTATGGTGCTGCCGTTGCGGTCACCGGTCCGATCGATTTCGTCACCGATGGCGCGCGTGCTGTCAGGATCGCCGGCGGCTCGGCCCTCATGCCGCAGATCACCGCGCTCGGCTGCTCGCTGACCTGCCTGACCGGCGCCTTTGCCGCGATTGCGCCCGAGGAGACTTTCGATGCGACAGTCGCAGCGCTGGCAATGTTTGCCGTCGCCGGCGAACAGGCAGCGCTGGAAGCGAAAGGCCCCGGCTCCTTCTCCTGGCGTTTCCTTGATGCGCTCGCGGCACTCGACGGTCCGGGCCTCGACCAGGCGGCAAGGATCAGCCCGGCGTGAAGACCTTCGATCTTTCCCTCTATCTCGTCCTCGATCCGCATCTCTGTGCCGGATACGGGCTTGTCGAAACCGCGCGTGCCGCCGTTGCCGGCGGGGCGACCATCGTGCAACTGCGCGACAAGACGGCGGACACCCGGCAAATGATCGAAACCGGCCGGGCTTTGCAGCATGTGCTCACGGGCAGCAACGCGCTGCTCATCGTCAACGACGATGTCGAGGCGGCGATCGCGCTCGGTGCCGACGGATTGCATATCGGCCAAGATGATCTCGGCGCGATTGAAGCTCGCCGGAAGATCGGGCCGGACATGATCCTCGGCCTGTCGGTCGAGACGGCGGCGCTTGCCGCCGCGGTGGATCCCGCCATCGTCGATTATGCCGGAATCGGCCCGGTCTTTGCCACCGCGACGAAGCCTGACCATAAGCAACCGATCGGCCTGACAGGTCTGGCCGATCTCGTTCGTGCCTGCCCGGTTCGCTCCGTAGCGATCGGCGGGCTGAAGGCCGAGCATGTCGGCCCGGTGCTTGCCACCGGCGCCGAGGGCCTTGCGGTCGTCTCGGCGATCTGCGGCCAGCCCGATCCGCAGGCGGCGACCGCAGCCATCGCAGCCAGCATCAGAAAGGCACGCTCATGATCCGTAACGTCCTCTCGATTGCCGGGTCCGACCCCTCGGGCGGCGCCGGCATCCAGACCGATCTCAAGGCTTTCTCGGCGCGTGGCACCTATGGCATGGCCGTGCTGACGGCGCTGACCGCACAGAACACGACGGGCGTTTCTGCCGTGCAGACGGTCTCTCCGGCGTTTGTCGCTGAGCAAATCCGCATGGTTTTCGCCGATGTGCGCGTCGATGCCGTCAAGATCGGCATGATCGCCAATGCCGCGATTGCCGAGGCGGTCGCCGATGCCCTGCAGCCGCATCGCGGTATTCCCATCGTGCTCGATCCCGTCATGATCGCCAAGGGCGGCGCCACCCTCCTCGACATTGCTGCGATCGGCGCGCTAACCACGCGTCTCCTGCCGCTCGCAACGATGCTGACCCCGAACTTGCCGGAGGCGGCAGCGCTGCTCGGTGAAGGCCATGCCGAAAGCCGCGAGCAGATGCAGGATCAGGCGCGCAAGCTGCTGACGCTCGGCCCTGGAATGGTTCTCCTCAAGGGCGGCCATCTCGGCGGCAACGACAGTCCCGATGTGCTGGCGAGCGCCGATCACATCACCTGGTTCGAGGCACCGCGGGTTCCGACGAAGAACACCCATGGTACCGGATGCACTCTTTCCAGCGCTCTTGCCGCAGAGCTCGCCAAGGGCAAATCGCCGGAAGCCGCCGTTGCCATCGCCAAGCGATACCTCGCCGATGCGGTGGCGGCGGCAGGTCAACTCGGCGTCGGCTCAGGTCACGGCCCCGTCCATCACTTTCACGCCTTGTGGAACGAGCCGGACCTGTGAGACACCGGGACCGGCGAAAAAGCCGCCGGTCTCAACCCTTCTGCTTTTTTCCCTGCGGATAGATCGTCTCGCCCTTTTTGAGCATGGCGACGAAGCTCTCGATATTCCGCCTCCGGCCGGCTTCGGTCTTGATCTTGTGCATGCGGAATGCCAGCGCGAAACGGTTCTGCTCGCTGAGCTTTGCCAGCATGTCCCTCGCCTCCGGCTCGGCATCGATCGCCGCCTGCAGATCGTCGGGGATCTTCATGTTCTTGCCGCTGCCATAGGCACGGTCCCAGCGGCCGTCGGCCTTGGCGGCCTCGACCTCGCGCAGACCGTGACCGGTCATCCGGCCTTCACTGATCAGTCGTGCGACATTGTCGACGTTGATCTGGCTCCATGTTCCGTTCTTCGTGCGCCGGGTGTAGCGCTGCAAATAGCTCTTCTCATCGAGGCTCTTGCGCACCGCATCGATCCAGCCCCAGCAGAGCACGGCATCGATCGCCTCGACGGGCGTGATCGATGGCAGGCCCGAGGCCACCTTGAAGATGCGGATCCAGACCTCGTTTTCTTTATCGTGATACTTCGAAAGCCAGTCGTAGAATTCCCCGGCATTGCTGAATTCATGCACCTTGTCCGGATCGACGACGATCGGAGCCATTCGCTTTATCCCCCGTGAAGCCTGCGCCCGGCCATGGTAGCGGCCACGGCGCAAACTTCAACTCGCTCAGGACTTGACCGCTCCGGCCGTCAGACCGGCAATGATGTGTTTCTGGGCAAGGAAGAAGACGATGATGGTCGGCATGATCGTCAACGTGATGAAGGCCAGCACCAGCTGCCATTCGGTGCCGAATTCGCCGCGATAGACCATGATGCCGAGAGGCCAGGGATATTTCGATTCCGAATTGAGCATGATGAGCGGCAGGATATAGCTGTTCCAGCTGCCGACGAAGGAGATGATGCTAACCGTGGCGATGATCGGCCGCGATAGCGGTAGAGAGATGTACCAGAAGAAGCGCAGATAGCCGCAGCCATCGACGAAGGCCGCCTGGAACAATTCTTCCGGAAGGTTGCGAAAATAATTCCTAAACAAGAGAATGCTCATACCAAGGCCGAAGGCCACCTGCGGCAGCACCACGCCCCAATAGGTATCCAGCAATCCGAGATCGCGGATGCGGATGAAGAGCGGCAGAATGGCGGTGGCGGCCGGGAACATCAGCCCGAGCAGGAAATAGTTCAGCAGGAACGACGAGCCGAAGAAGCGCACATGCGCGAAGGTGAAGGCTGCCATCGACGAGACGATCAGCGTCAGCGACACTGTCAGCACCGCAATGACCAGCGAATTGAAGATCTGCAGCCAGTAGCGCTCGCCGAAAAGGATGTCAGTATAGTTCGACCATTGCCATGCGGCCGGCAGGCCGAACGGATTGACGCGCAAATCCCCCAGCGTCTTGAAGCCGCCAAGCGCCGTTGTCAGCAGCGGAATGAGCACGAGGGCGGCGATCAGCGTCAGCGAGACGTAGAGATAGACTTTCGTCCCCGTTTGCATGCGAATGGTGTCGGTCGTGTCAGTCATTGCGCATGAATATCCTTTTGTAGCCGAAGGCGAGCGTCACGCAGATGATGAACAGCACGACGCCGACGGCGCTGCCGAGGCCCACCTGCATGCGCATGACGCCGTAGGTGTAGAGGAAGGTGACCATCGTCTGCGTCGAGTTCGATGGGCCGCCGCCGGTCAGCGGCATGATCATGTCGAAAAGCTGCAGGGAGCCGATGACCGCAAAGAAGATCGACAGGCGCAGCGTCGAGCCGAGCAATGGCAGCGTGATGTAGCGGAATTTCTGCCAGCCGGAAGCGCCGTCGATATCGGCTGCTTCGAGCACGTTCTTGTCCACGGATTGAAGGCCGGCGATGAACAGCATCATGTGGAAGCCGAAGTACTTCCAGACGACGACGCCGAGCACCGCATAGATCGCCACGTCCTTGTCGGCCAGCACATAGGGGTTGGCAAAGCCGAAGAAATTGGCCGTTGCGGCAAACAGGCCATAGTCGCCGTCATAGACGAAGCGCCAGATGAGACCGGCCGCGACATCTGCCAGGACGTAGGGCAGGAAGAAGATCAGCCTGTAAGTGACGACACCCGGAATGCGGTGCGCCAGCATGGTCGAAAGCCAGATTGCCAGCGGCACCTGGATGGCGATCGAGATGATGATGATCAGGCCGTTGTTGATGAGCGCCTGGCTGAAGGCGGCATTGCGGAACAGCACCTGGAAGTTCTTGAAGGCGATGAATTCGGTTGGCGTGCCGTAGCCGTTCCACTTGTAGAAACTGTACCAGGCCGCCTCGCCCATCGGCATGATGACGAAGAGCGTGAAAAGGATCAGCGCCGGCGGCAGGAAGAGCAGCAGGATGGCCCAGCGGTCATGCGCGATCGAACTGCGGTTCTTTCGCGCGCTCTTGGAAAGGCCTTTCGCGCCGATGCCAGTTGAAACGGAAATGTCAGCCATGTGTCCTGCTTTCGCATGCGCCTGATCAGGTCCCGGCGCCTTGCGGCGCCGGGAAGAGAATGCGGAGTGGATCACTGCTCCAGTTCGAACGCGTCCTGGATCTGCTGGGCGCCATCCTTCGAACTCATCTGGCCCGAGACGATTTCGACCGAGACGTCATTGACGACGCGGCCGACGGCGGCGCCGAGATCCTGGTCGAAGAAGTTCTGGTGCCAGGTGGAACCGGCGAGCTGCTTGGCGGATTCGGCGAGCAGCGGGTTGACGACACCGTCATCGGCGCCGACAGCGACCGGCAGCAACATGGCGTTCTTCGCCATTTCCCGCTCGTTATCGGCATTCGTCAGATAGGCGAGAAAGTCGATCGCCTCCTTGGACGCCTTCTTGGTGACCACCCAGCCGTTCAGACCGCCGAGCGTATCAGTGGCTTTGCCCGCGCCGCCATCGACTGTCGGGAAGGCAAAACGGCCGATATTCTCAGGCGCCAGACCCTTGCCGTCGCCGGCATTCTTGCGCTGGTTGGCTTCGGTGTTCTCGAAGCCGAGGATCATCGCCGCCTTGCCGTCGCCGAAGACGCCGAGCGCCTGCGGCCATGTCACGCCAAGGTAGCCAGGCTGGAAGGGTTCAAGCTTGCCGAGCGCGGCGAGGTCGTCACCGGCCTTGATGATCGCCGGATCGAGGAAGCCTTCGCCCTCACCCTTCTTGGCAGCGTCGAACACCTTCTGGCCGCCTTCGCGCATGACGAGGTAGCTCCAGTAGAAGTGGATCGGCCACTTCTCACCGCCGCCACCGGCGATCGGCACGACGCCGCCATCCTTCAGCTTCTTCACGGCATCGAGGAAATTGGCCCAGCTCTTGATGTCTTCGGCTTTCACGCCGGCCTTGGCAAACAGCTCCTTGTTGTAGAAGAAGCTGACGAGGCCGACCTTGTAGGGCACGGCCCAGACCTTGCCGTCGAAGGACATGCCGTTAACGGAAGCGGGCGTGAACTGCTTGCGCAGCTTGCCGCCATCAGCGTCGAGCGCGGCCGTGACCTCCTGCAGCGCGCCGGTTTCGGACTGCTGCTTCAGGACGCCCCCGCCCCAGCTGTAGAAGAAATCGGGCACGTCGTCGGATTGCAGAAGCGTCGGCAGCTTGGCCTTGAAGGCCTCGTTTTCCAGGAACTGCATTTGGATATCGACGTCGGGATGCAGCTCTTCGTATTTCTTGACGATCTCTTCCCACTTCGCCACGAATTTCGGATCAAGCTCCAGATGTAGCCATTTGACGACAGTCTTCGCCGAAGCCGCACTGGCGCCGAGTATCAGCGAAACCCCTGCAGCGGCTGCCAGAAATGCAATGCGCTTGCCGCGAAGGGCCAGGCCCTTGTGCATATACGTCATGATTTTTCCTCCCAGGGGCTCCATCCTCACAATTTTTCCCCTATGCGGATTAATTCAACGGAGCTTGCGCACAATGTCAACCCAACTGCCCAAATTTTTGCCGTTCCGGCTTGACAGAGGCCTGTTACTGCCTGTTATTTAATTTGTAACCCGTCGAAAATGTTTGGGCCACGGCCCCATTCAAGCGATTGCCCGGCTAGATTTCATGAAGACCGCAGATCCCGAATTGATGCGCGCGATCAATCGCTTGAACGTGCTGGATACGATCCGCCGCCACGGGCCGATCTCGCGTGTGGAGATCAGCGAACGCACCCAGCTGTCGACGACGACCGTTTCCGCGATCACCGCTTCGCTGCTCGACGACGGCCTCATCCTGCCGCGGCATGAAGGCGACATCCGCAACGAAGCGGCGCGCGGCAGACCGCGGGTGATGCTGGAGCTGAACCCGGATGCCGCCCGCGTCGTCGGCGCGAAGATCGCCGCCAACCGCATGATCTTCGTCGTCACCGATTTTCGTGGCGACGTGTTGTCAAAGCTGACGCTTCCGATCCGCATCGACCGGCAGCCGATCGCCGTCATCGCCGATCTCGTGGAAGACGGCGTGCGCCGCTGCGTGGTCGATGCCGGGCTCTCGCTCGAGGATGTCGATACCGTCTGCCTCGGCCTTCCCGGCGTCATCGAACATCGCACCGGTCATGTGCGCAGCAGCCCGATCTTCCGCGAGGTGAATGTCGATTTCGCCGCCGAGATGACGGCGCGACTCGGCACATCGACGATCGTCGAGAGTGACGCGCACGCCATCACGCTTGCCCATCACTGGTTCGGCAAGGCGCGCGATCTGGAAGACATGGTGCTGATTTCGCTCGAACAAACGCTGGGCCTTGGGGTGCTGCACGGCAACCAGCTGTTCCGCGGCGCGGGCGGCCTCAGCCATAATCTCGGCGACCTCGTGCTCGGCATGGGGCCGCAGGGCACGGTACGCCTCTCCACTCAGGCGGGCGAAAGCGCCATCCTCGGCGATCAACAGGCCGACGGCCGTTTTGCCGAAGCGATCCGGCTTGGCCGGGGCATGACCCACGCCCAGGCGCTGATCAAGGCCGAGGACAATACGCTGATCGCCTCGGCCATTCGCGCCGGTGAGGCAGTCGGCCTGACGGTCGCCAATATAGTAACCCTTTTCGCTCCACCGCGCGTCATCCTCGTTGGATCCAGCCTGGCGCTCGGCGAGCCGTTCCTGAACAGCCTTCGCGATGCCTATGCGGTGGCGATCCCGCCATCGCTGAAGGGCGTCACCGAACTCGTCTTCGACGATTCCAGCGACGATTTCTGGGCGCAGGGTGCTGCCGCCGTCGCGCTCTACGAACTCTATGAATCGCCCTGGAGCACCACGGGGCCAGCGCTATAGCGCTGAAACAGATACATATCCTGGGAGGAACTTATGGAAAAAGTCGGTATCGGCATCATCGGATGCGGCAATATTTCGGGCGCCTACCTGAAGGCGATGGCTTCCTTCCCGATCCTCGACATCCGGGGCGTGGCCGATCTCAACCGCGCACTGGCCGATGCGAAAGCGGCGGAATTCAATGTCCCGGCAAAGAATATCGACGAGCTTTTCGCCGATCCCAAGATCGAGATCATCGTCAATCTGACGGTGCCGAAGGCCCATGTCGCCGTTGGCCTGCAGGCGCTGGACGCAGGCAAGCACACCTATTCCGAAAAGCCGCTCGGCATTAATTTCGCGGAAGGGAAAAAATTGGCGGAAGCCGCCAAGGCGAAGAATCTTCGCATTGGCGCAGCGCCCGATACATTCCTCGGTGGCGGCCATCAGACGGCGCGGACTCTCGTCGATAGCGGCGTCATCGGCCAGCCGGTTGGCGGCACCGCGACCTTCATGTGCCCGGGCCATGAGCGCTGGCACCCGAATCCGGCCTTCTATTATGAAGTCGGCGGCGGACCGATGCTCGACATGGGGCCTTATTACATCACCGATCTCGTCAATCTCTTCGGCCCGGTCGCGCAGGTTGCCGGTTTCGCCGTGGCACCGCGCAAGGAGCGCGTCATCACCAGCGAACCGCGCAACGGCGAGAAGATCCCGGTTCACGTGCCGACCCATGTGGCCGGTGTCATGGCCTTTGCCAATGGCGCGGTCGTGCAGATCGGCATGAGCTTCGATGTTGCGGGCCACAAGCATGTGCCACTTGAAGTCTACGGTACCGAGGGCACGCTGATCGTCCCCGATCCGAACCATTTCGGCGGCGAAGTGCAGTTTTTCAAGAAGGGCGGCAGCTTCGAGACGCAGGAACTGACCTCGCCTTATGCCGATGGCAACTACCGCTCGATCGGTGTCGCCGACCTTGCCCATGCGATCCGCTCGAACCGGCCGCATCGCGCCAATGGCAGTCTGGCGCTGCATGTGCTCGAGGTCATGGAAGCGTTCCACACGGCCTCGGAAAGCGGCCGCACGGTCACCATCACCACGGCCACCGAGCGGCCCGCGCCGCTCTCGGAATCGCTCGTCGACGGGCGGCTCGCCAAATAATTTTCAGGAGGAATATGCATGCGTGAAGCACTGATCGTCTGGGGCGGATGGAGCGGCCACGAGCCGCAGGAATGCGCCGTCATCATCAAGGACATGCTCGAGGAGGACGGCTTCAAGGTCTATGTCGAGCATAGTACCGAAGCCTTCGCCGACCCTTCCGTGCACGATCTCAGCCTCGTCGTACCGATCGTCACCATGTCGAAGATCGAAAAGGAAGAGATCAAGAACCTGGCCGCGGCTGTGGAAAACGGCGTCGGCATTGCCGGTTACCACGGCGGCGCCGGCGACAGCTTTCGCGAATGCGTCGAATACCAGTTCATGATCGGCGGCCAGTGGGTCGCCCACCCCGGCAATATCATCGACTATAAAGTCAACATCACCAGGCACGATGACCCTGTCATGGAGGGGATCGTCGATTTCCCCTACACGTCGGAGCAATATTACATGCATGTCGATCCGTCGAACGAAGTGCTGGCGACGACGACCTTCACCGGCGACCATGCCTATTGGATCGACGGCGTGGTCATGCCCGTCGTCTGGAAGCGCAAATATGGCAAGGGCCGCGTCTTCTATTCCTCGCTCGGCCATCAGGCCAAGGAATTCGGCGTGCCTGAAATGAAGACCATCTTCCGCCGCGGAGCCAACTGGGCAGCGCGCTAAATCACTGATCTTGCAAGAGCCTTGGATAGCCCGGCGCAGAGCCGGGCTATTTGCGTTTTGCCGCCCCCTGCGCGGCGTTCTGTCCTCCCCCAGATTCCCTGTTGACATCCAGGATCGAAACGACGAAGTCTATGTCATTAAAAGGGGATACATTCCGTAATAACGGAATATTGGAGGACGACAGGTGCCCGACCTGCTGGTAAACCTATATTCGAAGACGCTCGACGGACTGAGATTAAAGGCCGATGAAACCGGTGTCACCATCCGTCCGGCCCTGCCGCCGGAAATGCATGTCGTTACCGCCTGGGTTCGCGAGCATTTCAGCGAGAACTGGGCGAGCGAAGTCACCGTCGCGTTTTCCCGCCAGCCCAATGCGTGCCTGATCGCCGTCGATGGCGGCAAGCTTCTCGGCTTTGCCTGTTACGACACCACGGCACGCGGCTTCTTCGGCCCGACTGGCGTGGCACCTGAAGCCCGCGGCAAGGGCATCGGCCTCGCCCTCTTTTCCGCCTGCCTACAGACGATGAAGACGCTTGGCCACGCCTATGCCTTCATCGGCGACGCAGGCCCGGTCGATTTCTACGCCAAGACCGCTGGCGCCGTACCCATCCCCGCGCCCGACAAGGGCACCTACGAAGGCATGCTCAGAAGCAAGCCGAAGACCTAAACTGATACCGGAGCATAAAGAGTGTCCAAGACCCCCCTCGCCCTTTTCGTCGGCATGCCCAATCCGACCCTGTCGGACGACGAGTTCGCGCTGTTTCGCGAAACCAATCCGCTTGGTCTCTTCGTCGGCCGCCGCAACCTGAAGACCCCCGGCGACGTCAAGGTGCTGATCGAACGCTTCCGCGAGGCTGTTGGCCGTGAGGATGCGCCTGTATTCACCGACCAAGAAGGCGGACGCGTCCAGCATCTGGATGCCGGTCCATGGCCGCTCTTCCGCAGCTTCGGCGCCTTTGCCGAGCTCGCTCAGCGTGATCTCGAACTCGCCAAGCGTGCACTTCGCCTTTCCTCCCAGGCCATGGGCGCGATGATGACCGAGCTCGGCTTGACGAGCGGCTGCTCGCCGGTTCTCGACCTGGTCTTCCCGACCACGAGCGCCGTCATCGGCGCCCGCTCGTTCGGTGCCGATCCTGACATCATCGCCGCCCTCGGCCGCGAGGTCGTCGATGGCCTGCTCGAAACCGGTAACATGCCCGTCATGAAGCACATTCCGGGCCACGGCCGCGCAACGCTCGATTCCCACAAGGAGCGCCCAGTCGTCGATGCATCGCGCGAGACACTCGAAGCCACCGATTTCAAGCCCTTCGTGGCGCTGAAGGACACGCCTTGGGCGATGGTTGCCCACGTCGTCTATACCGCCTACGACAAGGAACTGCCCGCCTCCATCTCGCCGGTCATGCATAACGTGATCCGCAAGGACATGGGCTACGAGGGCGTGCTGATCTCGGACTGCATCTTCATGGAATCGCTGCAGGGCACCATGCCGGAACGCGTCAAGCAGGTGCTCGACGCCGGTTTCGACATCGCGCTTCACAGCCATGGCGACATTCCGGAAAGCGAAGCAGCCGCCAAGGCCGCCCGCCCGCTCACAGCTGCAGCACTTGCCCGTATCGAGGCCGGCAAAGCCCGCCTCGGCAATCTCAAGATCGACGTCCGCGCTGCACATGCGGAAGTCGAGGACATGTTCAAGACCGTGCTGGCCGCCTGACCAGCCCGGTTCGCGAAGCAACCAACCAAGGGGAATAAAGTGAAAAAATACATATTCGCCGCCGCAACAGCTCTGTCACTGCTGTCCGGCACCGCCATGGCGCAAACCGTTTTGACCGCCAACATCGAACCGGCGACGACCTGGGTTCGCAACTTCAACCCGTTCAACCAGACGTCGTCGCGCCAGTCGACGCTCGACTTCATCTATGAGCCGCTGGTGATCTTCAACCGCTTCGACAGCAACAAGCCGGTCTTCCGCCTGGCCGAAAGCTTCAAGCAGTCCGACGATCTGAAGACGATCGAGTTCAAGCTGCGCTCGGGCCTCAAGTGGTCGGACGGCAAGCCGCTGACGGCTGCCGACGTCAAGTTCACCTACGAATATCTCAAGAAGTTCCCGGCTCTCGACTTCGTCAGCATCTGGAGCTTCATCACCGGCGTCGAAGCCGTCGATGGCCAGACCGTCCGCTTCACGCTGAAGGACCCGAGCTCGCTCGCCGCCGAACAGCTGTCGCAGCTGCCGATCGTTCCCGAGCACGTCTGGAAGGACGTTGCCGATCCGGTCACCTTCGCCAACGAAACCCCTGTCGGCAGCGGCCCGCTGACCGAAGTTCCGCGCTTCACCGGCCAGACCTATGACCAGTGCCGCAACCCGAACTATTGGGATGCCGAGCACCTTAAGGTCGACTGCATGCGCTTCCCGCAGCTCGCCGACAACAACCAGATCCTGACGGCGACCGCTGACGGCACGCTCGACTGGGGCGTTTCCTTCATTCCCGATATCGACAATGTCTATGTCTCGAAGGACCCTGATCACTATCACTACTGGTATTCGCCGAGTAGCATGGTGGCCTTCCTGTTCAACCAGGAAACCGCCAACGAGAGCAACAAGAAGGCCTTCAACGACGTCAAGTTCCGCCGCGCGGTCTCCATGTCGCTGGACCGCAAGACGATGATCGACGTCGCAGGCTACGGCTATCCGACGCTGAACGAAGATCCCGGCCTGATGGGCGAGCTCTACAAGAGCTGGGCGGACCCGTCCGTGAAGGCCGATTTCGGCAAGTCGGCAGCCTATGACGCCGACGCCGCCAAGGCGCTTCTCGACGAAGCCGGCTACAAGGACAAGGATGGCGACGGTTTCCGCGACAATCCTGACGGTTCGAAGATTTCCTTCACGATCATCGTGCCGAATTCCTGGACCGACTGGATCGACACCGTCAACATCGCCATCGAAGGCATGCAGGCCGTAGGCATCGACGCCAAGATCGAGACCCCGGAAGAAGCCGTCTGGACCTCTGACTTGATCGAAGGCAAGTTCGACGCCGCGATCAACAGCCTGCCGGCCTCGTCGTCGCCCTACTATCCCTACAAGCGCGCCTTCAGCGCTTCGGACAAGGGCAAGACACGCTTCACGGCGCAGCGCTGGTTCAATCCCGAGGTCGAGGCTCTCGTCACCCAGTTCACGCAGACCGCCGATCTCGGCAAGCAGAAGGAAGCGATGAACAAGGCTCAGCGTATCGTTGCCGAAAATCTGCCGATGATCCCGGTCTTCAACAACCCGAACTGGTATCAGTACAACACCAAGCGCTTCACCGGCTGGTCGACCAAGGAGAACCCCTTCGTCAATCCGTCCATCTCGCGCACCAACCCCGCTCGCCTTCTGAACCTGCTCGCTCTCGAGCCGGTAAAGTAAGCACGGACCCTCGGGAGCGGCTCCCCTCAGCCGCTCCCGGTTTCACGGAGTTTCCATGGCTTTCCTGCTACGCCGCCTGGCTTTCTACTTGGCAGCCTTCATCGCGGCGGCAACGATCAATTTCTTCCTGCCGCGCCTGATGCCGGGTGACCCGGTGCAGATCATGTTCTCGAGCGCCGGCGCCGAACTGCCGCCGGAGAGCCTGCAGGCATTGAAGCTGACTTTCGGTTTCGTGGACGGGCCGCTGTGGCAGCAATATCTGACCTATCTCGGCAGTATCTTCACCGGTGATCTCGGCCGCTCGGTCAAGTATTTCCCGTTGCCGGTCACCTCGGTTCTCGGTCATGCCCTCGTCTGGACCGTCGGCCTGATGGGCACCGCGACGGTCATCAGCTTCACCATCGGCAGCTTCCTCGGCATCCTCGCCGCCTGGCGCCGTGGCAGTGCTTTCGACGTCATCGTCTCGGTCGTGGCGATCTTCGCGACCTCGGTTCCGGCCGTCGTCACCTCGCTGATCGTCGTCTTCATCTTTGGTTTCACGCTCGGCTGGTTTCCGAACGGCTATGCCGCCGATCCGTCGCTCGATCCGGCCTTCACGCTGCAATATATCGGCAGCGTGCTCTATCACGCCGTCTTGCCGATGATCACGCTCTGCGCCGTCATGACCGGCGGCTTTGCCGTCACCATGCGCAACAACATGATCAACCTGCTCGGCGAGGACTATATCGTCATGGCGCGCGCCAAGGGTCTCTCCGACCGGCACGTGATGATCTGGTATGCCGCGCGCAACGCGCTGCTGCCGACCGTCTCGTCGCTGGCGATCGCCATCGGCACCATCCTCGGCGGGTCGCTGGTCACAGAGGTGGTCTATAATTATCCCGGCCTCGGCAACATCCTCTACCAGGCAATCCTAGCCCGCGATTACCCCGTTATCCAGGGACAGCTCCTGATCATGACCACCACCATGCTGGTCGCTAATTTCATCGTCGATGTCAGCTACGTGCTGCTTGATCCGCGATTGAAGGGAGCGTGACATGAAGACCCTCATTTCCGGCCTGCTGCGCAACCGCAAGGCACTCGTCGGCGTTGCCATCATTCTCTTCATCATCATCGTGGCGATCGCCGCGCCTTTGATCACGCAATATGATCCGACGGCGCGCACCGGCCGTCCGCATCAGGCGCCGTCGCTCGATCATCTGCTCGGCACGACGCGCATCGGCCAGGACGTGTTTTCGCGGCTGATCTACGGCGCCCGAACCTCGCTCGCCGTCGGCTTCGGCGCCGGCCTGCTGATCACCATCGTCGGCACGGCGCTGGGGATCATCTCAGGCTACCGCGGCGGCAAGACCGACGAGGTCATCAGCTTCTTCACCAACATGGTGCTCGTCGTTCCGAACCTGCCGCTGCTGCTCGTGCTCGCCGCCTTCATCGGCCAGGCGAGCCCCCTCGTCATCGCCCTGATCCTTGGCGGAACCTCCTGGGCCTGGGGCGCACGCGTCACCCGCGCCGAGACGCTTTCGGTCAAGCAGAAGGACTTCGTCAAATCGGCAGAAACGATGGGCGAGCCGCAATGGCGCATCATGCTGTTCGAGATCTTCCCGAACGTCATCTCGATCGTCGGCATCAATTTCATCGGCAGCGTCATCTTTGCGATCATCACCGAAGCGACGCTGGAATTCCTCGGTCTCGGCGATCCCCGGGCCGTTTCATGGGGAGCCATGCTCTATAACGCACAGAAGGCATCCGCGCTCTCGGTCGGCGCCTGGTGGGATATCCTGACACCCTGCTTCGCACTGGCGCTGCTCGGCATCGGCATGTCGCTGCTGAATTTCGCCGTCGACGAGGTTGCCAATCCGCGGCTTCGCACCGGCGGACAGCTCGGCCGCTGGAAGACATTGATCCGCACCGGGGAGGGCCGCCTGTGAGCCAGCCACTGCTGTCGGTCAAAAACCTGACCATCGACTATATCGGCGAGGAAAAGGATTTCCGCGCTGTCGACAATGTGAGCTTCGATGTAGCGCCCGGCGAAGTCTTCGGCCTTGCCGGTGAATCCGGCTGCGGCAAGAGCACGATCGCCTTTGCCATCAGCCGCCTGCACAAGCCGCCGGCGCTGATCCGCAAGGGCAGCGAAATCCTGCTTGCCGGCCGCGAAGTCCTCGACCTCGACCCGCAAGCCCTTGCAGCCTTCCGCTGGCGCGAAGTCGCCATGGTCTTTCAGAGTGCCATGAATTCGCTGAACCCGGTTCTGCGCATCGAGGACCAGTTCTATGACGTGCTGAAGAAGCACAAGGGAATGACCAAGGCGCAGGCGCGCGAACGGGCGGCCGAGATGCTGAAGCTCGTCGATATCGCCCCGGACCGGATGCGCAACTACCCGCATCAGTTTTCCGGCGGCATGCGCCAGCGCATCGTCATTGCCATCTGCATGGCGCTCGATCCGAAGCTCGTCGTCATGGACGAGCCAACGACGGCACTCGACGTCGTCGTCCAGCGCGAAATCCTGCAGCGCATCAACGAGCTGCGCCGCCAGTTCGGCTTCTCGGTGCTGTTCATCACCCATGATCTCGGACTGATGGTGCAGTTCTGCGACCGCATCGGCATCATGCTGGCGGGCAAGCTCGTCGAGCAGAACAGCGCCGAAGACATCTACAAGAACCCGCAGCACGACTATACGAAGAAGCTCTGGGCCTCCTTCCCCTCACTGCATGGAGGCGTGCTCGCATGAGCGAAGCGATCCTCTCTCTCGACAAGGTCGATAAGACGTTCGGACACGGCAGCTCGACAGTGCATGCCGCGCGGTCGATCTCGTTTGCGCTCCACCCCGGCCGCGCCCTGGCGCTGGTCGGCGAATCCGGTAGCGGCAAAACGACCTGCGCCCGCATGGCCATGCGCGAATATGCGCCGACCTCGGGCCAGATCCTCTACAAGGGCAGGCCGGTCGAAGCTGCGGGCCGCGCTGAAATCGCCGACTACCGGCGTTCGGTGCAGATGATCTTTCAGGATCCCTTCGCTTCGCTGAACCCGGCGCATACGATTGCCTATCATCTGACACGGCCGCTCAAGCTGCACCGCCCCGATATCAAGGCGTCGGCGATCGAGGCAACAGTGCGCGAGCTGCTCGAGCGCGTGCGCCTTGACCCCGATCTCGTCGCCCCGAAATATCCGCACGAGCTCTCCGGCGGCCAGCGCCAGCGCGTCAACATTGCGCGTGCGCTTGCTGCAAAGCCCGAGATCATCGTGGCGGACGAGCCGACCTCGATGCTCGACGTCTCGGTACGCCTCGGCGTCCTCAATCTGCTGAACGAGATGAAGCAACAGATGAATCTCGGCCTTTTCTACATCACCCACGATATCGCGACCGCCCGCTACGTCGCTGAGGATATCGCCGTCACGTATTCCGGCCAGATCGTCGAATGGGGACCGACTTCAGAGGTGATCGACAACCCGATCCATCCCTATACCCGGCTGCTGCTGTCGGCGGTACCGGATCCGGACGTCCGCTTCGATGATCCGAAGACGCGGCTGAAGCCGGAAGAGGTCGATGGCATCCGCAAGGCGGCTGCCGCCACCCAGGACACCATCATCGAGGCATCGCCGGGACATTTTGCCCGCAGCCTGTGACTTCATTTATCGCTTGTGCTAGGGGAGCGGCCGAACGGAAGGCGAAACGGCATGCTCCCCTGGATCGAACTCGACAAGGCAACCATCCCCGGCGACGGCGGCGACCTGCGGCTCAAGCAGCGCGGCTCGGAATTTTCCATCATGCTCGGCGCCAACGAGCTGATGAACAGCCGTCTCAGCGGCTCGGAAGAAGCCCTCGCCACCCTCTCCTACGAGCGCATCAAGAGCCACAAGCGGCCGAAGGTGCTGATCGGCGGTCTCGGCATGGGTTTCACACTGCGGGCGGCGCTCGCCGTTCTCCCCGGTGATGCCGAAGTCGTCGTCGCCGAGCTGGTTCCGGCAGTCGTTGCCTGGGCACGCGGGCCTATGGCCGAGGTGTTCAAGGGATGCCTGGATGATCCGCGCGTGACGATCTTCGAGGGTGATGTCGGCGAAGCGATCCGCGCCGCAAAGGCTGGGTTCGATGCGATCCTGCTCGACGTCGACAATGGCCCGGACGGGCTGACCCGCAAGTCCAACGACAGGCTCTACGATTTCGGCGGCATAAGCGCGAGCAAGGCCGCACTGCGCGCCGGCGGCGTGCTGGCCGTCTGGTCGTCGGGACCGGACACCAGCTTTACCCGCCGGCTCAAGGATGGCGGCTTTGCCACCGAAGCGGTGAGTACGCGCGCCGGGAAGGGCCGCGGCGCGCGTCACGTTATCTGGCTGGCGGTCAAGCCTAACCGTTAAGCCTTGAAGCCCTTCCGGGCGGCCGCAATCTCGCGGGCGGCGCCATTGCGCAACTGCGTGGAATCGCCTGCCGCGATCACCAGATCGCAGCCGAGCGTCAGCATTTCGCCGGCCCGCGCGCCGTCGCTGCCAAAGGCACAGACGAACTTCTTGTGCGCCCGGCAGCGGGCGATCACATGCGACAGCTCCTTGTCGATCTCGGGCGTATCCGGCGCAACCTTCGCACCGTTGGACAGCGCGATCGAGAGATCCGAAGGGCCAACGAAAATGCCGTCGATACCATCAACGCCAAGAATATCGTCGACTGCAGCGAGTGCTGCCCGGGTCTCGACCATGGCGATCGTCACGGTCAGGTCGTTTGCGGTCTTCAGATAATCGCCGGCCGAAATGCCCGTGTGATTCAGGGCCAGTGTCGGTCCCCAGCTGCGCTCACCGAGCGGCGGATATTTGGTGAAGCTAACCAGTGCTTCGGCATCCGCCTTGGAGTTCACCATCGGCGCGATGATACCGGAGAAACCGGCATCGAGCAGGCGCGAGGCAGCCGCGAAATCGCCGACCGGAATGCGCGCCAGCGCCGGCTTTCCAGCCGCCCTGATCTGCGAGACGGTCGCCGCCGCAGTGCCGAGGTCCCACATGCCGTGCTGCATATCGAGGACCAGCGTGTCGAAATCCTCCTGCGCCAGATGATTGACCATCAGCGGCGAGGGAATGCCGATCCAGGCTGAAACCAGACCGCCGTGGCCGCCCTTTTTGATCCTCGCCGCGAAGCCGTCGATAGCCGATGGGGCGCTCATGTCATGTCTCCTTGCATTTCAAGCGATTGCGCGTTGGCGCGTGTCCAAGAAGTCCTCGATGAAGGCCTTCTGCAAAAGGATGCCATCCCACTCGTCCGCGAAGAAGGGCGAGTCATAGATCAGCGTGAACGGCCCGGTGTAACCCGCCGATCGGCTGGCCTCCAGGCATTTGCGATAGTCGTCCGAGTCGAGCCCGGAGGCATTGTAATCGGCCTTGGCGTGGCAAAGCTCGGCGCGGCCCATGATATCGGCGAGACCGGCATATTTCGCAGGCGCCGCCCAGTTGCCGAGGTCGCCGTTGAGCCCGATCTTGCCGTCGAGACCGTCGAGCAGCCAGTTCATCTCTTTGGGTGCCGGCAGCAGGTCGAACCAATTCTCGACAACGATGCGAACACCGCTTCCGTCAGCCTGCGCGGCCAGCCATTTCAGTTTCGTCAGCGCCCGCTGCAGGTTTTCTTCCGACGGCTTCTGCTTGCCGGCGATGACGCGCATATTTTCGGCGCCGAGCGCCTTGGCGATTTCGATCCAGCCGGCCATCCAGCGGATATCGCGCTCGCTGTTTTCAGGATGGCTCGGATCGCCGTCTTCGACGAGCAGCGTCTGGAACAGGATACCCGACGCCTTCATCGCCGCGCGAAACTCGGCCAGGTAGGCCGGATCGAGGCTCGGCAGATGGAAGGAGCAGACTTCGATGCAATGGATGCCGCGCTCGGCAAGCTGCTTCGGCAGTTCTATCAGCGATGCCCCGCCTGCCCCGTACGGCTCCTGGCGCGCAGCGCTCTTTGCCGGATCCGGGCTGTAGGGATAGGTCGGCCCCAAAAGGCGGTGCAGTGACCAGGTGGAGACCGCGAAGCGGCCGTTCGGCAGTGACGTCATTATCTTACTCCTCCGATTTCAGATAATTTTCGGGCCCGCTCAGAACCCCTCCTGCACCGCCGGCTCGATCGCGAGCGCCGCCGAAAGCAGCGCTTCGTCGCAGTTGGCAGGCGCTGACAGCAGGAAGCCGACCGGCATATCCGCATCGCCGCGGCCGCAGGGCATCGAGACGCCGCACCAGTCGAGGAAATTGCCGATGAGCGTGTTGCGCAAGGTCTTGCCGTTGACGGCGATGAAGAGCTCGTCATCCGCTTCCAGCGGCGCGATCGGCGGCGCGACGTGGGCGACTGCCGGGAAGGCGAGCAACCGGCCAGCGATCAGCGCCTCGCTCTCGGCGATCATCCGGCGGCGTTCAGCCAGAATGGCGATATAATCGGCAGTGGTCGTGCGCTCGCCGAGCCGGGTGCGCATGACGACGCGATGGTCCATCCGCGCCGCTTCCGGCCCCGCCAGACGCTCGCGGTGCAGGGCAAAGGCTTCTGCGGTGACAAGCGCACCGTATCTTGCCATCAACGCGAAAATCTCGTCGAAGACTGGCATCTTGATGCGCGTAAAGCGGACGCCCTTGCGGCTCAGCCGCTCGACTGTGGCTTCGAAGGTGGCGACAACACCGGGCTCGGCACCGTCGAATACAACATTCTCGGGAATGACGACTTCAAGACCTTCGATCGGGCGCCGGGTGATCTCGGACGAAGTCCGGCCGCGCATTGCTGCGTCCACCCACACGGCATCCTGCACTGTGCGACAGAGCGGACCAAGCGAATCCAGATTTCCGGACAATGGGAAGACCCCGCCCATGGCGTGACGGCCGTGGGTTGCCTTGTAGCCGGTGATGCCGTTCAACGCCGCCGGAATACGCACCGATCCACCGGTATCGGTGCCCATGGCAACCGGCACGAGGCCCGCGGCGACGGCAGCGCCCGCACCCGAAGACGAGCCGCCCGGAATGCGCGGCTGGTCCTTGCCGTGCGGGTTGTGCGGCGTGCCGTAGTGCGGATTGATGCCGAGGCCAGAGAAAGCGAATTCGCTCATATTGGTGCGGCCGACGGCGATCATCCCGGCCTGCTTCAGCGCCGTGACGATAGCCGCATCACTCTTTGCCGCCGGCGCATCGGACAGAACGGTCGAGCCCGCCGTCGTCGGGATGCCCTCGATATCGAAGAGATCCTTCCAGGCAATCGGTATGCCATCGAGCACGCCGAGCGACCGGCCCTGCCTCAGGCGCTCGGCCGATGCCTTGGCTTCCGAAAGGGCGCGATCCTCGGTCAGTTCGAGGAAAATCGTCTGATCCGGATAGGATGTGATACCGGCAAGGATCGATTCCGTCACTGCGACAGGATCCGCTTCACCGCTTTGAATAAGGACAGAAAGCTGCGCAATGGACATCGCGCCATATGATTTGGTCATGGAAAAAATCCGCAATCTCTGCTGGGTCAAAGAACTATCGCGGATCGCCGATCATCGCCAGTACCGGATTGGGCAATAACGTCTATTGATACCATTTTCTGAACACAGCGTTTGCTGAGCGACGGCTTAAATTCAATGAGGCGGCTACATAAATGTGTGGCGCACGCGGGCTCCCACCCGCTGTGAGCGGTTAGCTCATGGCAGGTCTCGCGGCGATACTCGGAGTTTCATGCCATGACCAATTTTGACAGTTTTAGCGCCGGCGACGGCGAGCAGGATTATGCCGAACATGTGAAGGCCCAGAGGCTTTCAGGCATTGAGCGGCTCGTAGTCGTATCAGCGATCGCGCTTCTTGCGATCGTCGGCCTCACCGGCCACTTCACCACGCCTGTCGCAACCGATCCCGTGACGACCTCGGCAATTGCCGCGCCCGTCACCGCTGTTCCGCACCCCCACCACCATCTGGATGCGTGCCGCGAATATAGCCCCTACGCCGAAAGGGGCTGCTGACGGCAGCATGATGGAAATCCACGCAGCCTCCCATATGTTCCCCGCAAGGGAGGCGCCCCATGTCCAGTGACCTGAACTACGATCTCGATCGTTTCATCGACGCACAAAACGGCATTTATGGCCAGGCTCTGTCCGAGCTGAAGGCAGGCCGCAAGCGATCGCACTGGATGTGGTTCATCTTTCCGCAGATCGCAGGACTTGGAACTTCATCGATGGCGGAGAAATACGCCATCCGCTCTGCCGAGGAAGCTGCCGCCTATCTCGCCGATCCGATCCTTGGAACCAGGTTGCTTCGCTGCGTCGATGCGATGCTGGCGGTGGATGGCCGGAGCGCTCATGACATTCTCGGGTCGCCGGATGATCTGAAGTTCCGCTCGTCGCTCACGCTGTTTGCCGCGATCAGCGACCACGGCTCGCCCTTTCACCGGGCGATCGACAAATATTACGAGGGAGAATTCGACAGGCGGACTGTCGAGCTTCTGGACGCTGCAAGTTAGCCGCCCGGCGAATGTTCCAGATTGTCGATTTCCTGGGTGACTTCGCTGAGGCGCTGCCGCAGATCTGCTTCGGTACCGTCTTCTATCTCCTCGTCGCCGAAGCAGTCGCGTGCCTCGTGCAACTCAAGCTTGGCTTCAAGCTCGGCGCGCTTGGCATAGAGACGATGGAGATAGGTGTAGTTCATATCACTGCCACGGGTTCTTCCTGACCAGGAAGGTAACGCCTCGCCGCCGCGGAGGTTCCACGGCGGTGTGCTTCAGCAATAGGAGGCGACGGCAGCACTTGCCGCTTTGGCGAAATGGCTGCAGCAGCCATCGCTGCCCATCGACTGACGCGTCACGCGCGCACCTTCGAGAAGCAGAGTGAGCGTATCGGCCAAAAGCTGCGGCTCGCTGGCGCCGGCTGCGGCGCAAAGCGCGACGAGGCGCTGACGCTGATCGGCCTTGTGGCGCTCAATGACGCCATAGGCCGGATGGCCCTCGCCCTTGAGCTCGATCGCCGCATTGGCAAGATCGCAGCCCGCCGGCTCGCCGTTCAGACAGTGCGCGCGGCCTTCGACCCAGGCATCGAGCTGGGCACGCGGATTACCCGGGTGAGCGGTTTCCAGATCACGCCAGATCTGCTCCGCCTTTTCAGAGGCGCGCCGCAGCGTTTCGCAGATCAGCTCATCCTTGGAGCCGAAATGCCTGTAGAGCGTCATCTTGTTCGTAAGAGCCGCATCGGCAATGGCATCGACGCCGATGCCGCGGATGCCATGCTCGCGGAAAAGCTCCGAGGCCGTCGAGACGATACGCTCCCGCGGAGGGATCTTTTCGTCCGTGATGCCTTGGGCGATTTCAGTCGAAGTTTCTGATTTTTTTGAGGACGAAGTCCTTGACATCGATGTGACCGATCGGTAACAAATGCATTGTTACTTACCGGTAACACCGCCGATCGCGAGAGTCAATGCCGAGAGGGCAGACTGCGGCTGCGGAACACGGGCGACCGCCCACGAAAGGAGGACTACCATGACAAAGGCCATAGATTTGACCATTTCCGAAGCTCTTCGCGACCCGCTGATCGCCATGGTGATGCGCGCCGACGGCGTGAAGCTTGAAGACTTCAAGCAACTCCTGGAGACGGCCGCACGTAAACGCGAGCCGAACACCTCCAAGGTCGGCAATTTCATCAACGCCATCGCCAACCGGGCCTCCGCAAATCCGTCTACGGTTTGCTGCTTCGGTTGACATCCGGGGACCTTCCCTGCCCCCGTGCGAAAGCCGCCGCGATCCCCCACGCGGCGGCTTTCGCTGTTTTATGCGCTTGCCCCTCACCTCTCTCCGGTAATATGACCCTCTCGAGACCCATGAAGGTGCGGCGATGACGCAGGTTAATCTTGAAGACGTGAAGGCGCATTTCAGCGAACTCGTCGAACGCGTCGAGGCAGGCGAAACCGTGCAAATTCTGAAACACGGCAAGCCGGTGGCCGAAATCGTGCCGATCAGGAAACCCAAGACACCGATCGACCTCGAAGCGTTGCGGGCATTGCGCCAAGCGCAGCCGAAGCAGAGCGTCGATTCCGGCACTTTCATCCGCAGCATGCGCAACAGCGAACGGTACTGAATGTTCTATCTCGACACGTCCGTCATTATCGCCGCGCTGGTCAACGACGATTCAAGCGAGCGGGCCAGCGCTTTTTTGTGGGACGCGGTGAACACGAGCCGCGTGGTTGTCAGCGATTGGACGCTGACCGAGTTTTCGTCGGCAATCGCGTTGAAAATCCGCGCCGGGCAGCTGAACAGCCAATATCAGGCCGAGATCCAGCAGGTCTTCGAGGGATTGGTCCACGAGACCTTCGAGCTGGTTTGCCGTCGAAAGACGCCACTTTGCCCTTGCGGCGAAACTTACCGCCCAGCGAAACGTCGACCTGGGGGCCGGCGACGCACTGCACCTGGCTTTGGCCGAGGAAACGCGCGCGCAACTCGTAACGCTGGACCGCCGCCTGGCGGATGCAGGCGCAGCACTCGAAATCCCTGCGCGGCTGATCTAGACCGCCACTAGATGCCCGGGTGACACTTCCCGGTATTCCAGCGGCTTGATCGCGTAATCGACGGGCCGAATGGGGCTCTTGATCTCGTCGTTTGCCACCGCCCGTTTCTCGCTCCTTCTGTCGGGATCGGGCACGGGGACTGCCGCCATCAGCTTTCTCGTGTAGTCGTGCTGCGGATTTCCGAAGACCGCCGCGCGCGGGCCGATCTCGACAATTTCACCGAGATACATGACCGCGACGCGATGGCTGACGCGCTCGACGACGGCCATGTCGTGGGAGATGAACAGGAAGGCGAGGTTCAGGCTCTGCTGCAGATCGAGCATCAGGTTGATGACCTGCGCCTTGATCGAGACGTCGAGAGCCGACACGCTTTCGTCGGCGACGATCACCTTTGGCTCCAGCGCAAGCGCCCGGGCAATGCAGATGCGCTGGCGCTGGCCGCCGGAGAATTCATGCGGGAACCGCGAGGCCATGTCGGGCGTCAACCCGACCTTGGTCAGGAGATCGGCGACGCGCTCCTTTGCCTGCTTTGCCGTTCCCATCTTGTGTTCGAGATAAGGTTCGGCAATCGCATCGCCGACACGGATGCGCGGGTTGAGGCTGGCGAAGGGGTCCTGGAAGATCATCTGCACGATCTTTCGCATCTCGCGCATACCCGACTTGTCGAGCGCCAGCACATCCTTGCCGTCGGCGATGACGGAACCACTCTGCGCTTCGATCAACCGCATGATCGCGCGGCCGGTGGTCGATTTTCCGCAACCGGATTCGCCAACCAGCGACAGCGTCTCGCCGGCATGAAGATCGAAGGAGACGTTTTCAACGGCGTGAACGCGGCCGGTCAGCTTGCCGAAAAGACCGGAGTGAATGTCGAAGCGCTTGGTGAGGTTCTTGACCTCCAGAACCGGACGCGCCGTGGCAGCGACCGTATCTGCGGTCTGCACCGGAATATCGGACTCGCCGGTCGCCGTGTTGACGACCGGAAAGCGCAGCGGCCGCTCATAGTTCTGCATCGAGCCAAGCACCGGCACAGCCGATAGGAGCGCCCGCGTATAGGGATGCTTGCCGCGGTGGAAAATATCGGCGGTCTCGCCGGTTTCCACCTGCTCGCCCCGATACATGACGACGGTACGGTCGGCGATTTCGGCGACGACGCCCATGTCGTGGGTGATGAAGAGGACCGACGTCCCCTGCTCTTCCTGCAGCATCTTGATCAGGTCGAGGATCTGGCCCTGGATTGTCACGTCGAGTGCTGTCGTCGGCTCGTCGGCGATCAAGAGCTTCGGCCGCGAGGCGAGCGCCATGGCGATCATCACGCGCTGGCGCATGCCGCCGGAGAACCGGTGCGGATATTCGTCGAAACGCGAGGCCGCGGAGGGAATGCGCACTTTCTCCAGAAGACGTATCGTCTCGGCGCGGGCATCCGCCTTCGACATCGACCTGTGGCAGAGCAGCGCCTCGGAAATCTGGTCGCCGATGGTGAAGAGCGGGTTGAGGCTCGTCATCGGCTCTTGGAAGATCATCGCGACGTCATTGCCGCGAACCTTGCGCATATCCTCTTCGGGAAGAGCAAGGAGATCACGCCCGCCAAGCATGATCTTGCCTTCGATACGGCTCGAATCCGCCTGCAGCAACCGCATGATCGACAGCGAGGTAACGCTCTTGCCGGAACCGCTTTCGCCGACGATAGCCACCGTCTCGCCGGGCGCGACATCGAAGGAAACCTCGCGAACCACGGGCTTCCAGGCGCCATCGACCAGAAACGATGTCGTCAGGTTACGGACGGAGAGGACCGGATCAATGGCCTGTCTTTTCTGAGCTTCCGCGATCATGGTCGTCCCCTTCGTTTCAGTTGCGTCCGGCAGTGCTCGGCGCTGCGGCAGCCGTAACCCTCCCCCTTGTGGGGAGGGTTACGGCAGGCGGGAGGGGTTTGTGTAAGATCCCCTCCCCAACCCCTCCCCACAAGGGGGAGGGCTTCACGCACTGCTTCATTCTCTGGGCAATCGGCCCTTAGTCAGGCCAGCGAAGCGCGCCGTCGAAGCGGTGCTTGCTGCGGTTTTCGATCGGCGTCGCGATGATCTCGTTGGAGCCACGCGCCTTGTCGAGTTCCTCGCCCAGACGGCTGGCGACGATCTTTTCCTGGCCCGGATGCAGGTTGCACGGATCGAGATAGAAATAGTGATGCTCGACTTCGTGATCGCGCACGATGATCGGCGGCGTGCCGCGGGCGAGCGCGTCAGCCAGATCCCAGGCGGTGATGTGCGCCTCGTCGGCCTTGACGATCACGCGCATGCGGTCGAGCGGATTGTTGGTCGGATCAGGCTCGATCAGCGCGGTCACGCCCGGACGTCCCTCCAGCTTCTCCTTCCAGAGATTGAGATAGCTGGTTTCCCGCTCGCGAATGCCGGCGTGATCGCGCTTTTCCCAGGCTTCCAAGGCCGCCATGACGCCGAAGATGCTTTCCTTGCCGACCTTCATGCCGCGGCCGATGCCCATGTTCTGCAGGAAGGCGTTGCGGACCAGCTCCTTCTTTCCGGCGACGATGCCCGAGGTCGGGCCGCCCAGGAACTTGTGGCCGGAATAGAGCGCAATATCTGCCCCCTGCTCAAGGAAGATCTTCAGGTCATATTCCGAGGCCGCGTCGACGATGACGGGCACGCCCTTGGCGTGAGCGATCTCGACGAATTCCTTTAGGTTCAGCAGACCGTAATCGACGACGTGGTGCGAGACGACATAGACGGCGGCGGCTGTCTTTTCGGTGATCGCATTTTCCATATGGAAGCGATGCGTCGAGGTCGCCTGTCCCACGAACACGACCTTGCCGCCGGCAAGACGGATCGCCTGATCGACAGGCGCGCCATAGCTGACGACGTGGCCCATCTGCACGAGCACTTCGTTCTTTTCCGTCGTCACCTCAGGCAGCTTCTCGATCGCCAGCAGATTGTTTCCGGTGATGGTGCCTGCGACAGCCAGCGAGATACCTGCCGAGCAGGATGCAGTGACGAAGCCCGCCTCGCCGCCCGTCAGCCGGGCGATGACGGCGCTTGCCTTGCGCTGCAGGTCGTTGACCTCGACGAACTGCGGCAGGATCGCCGACATGGCGGCAATTGCCTCGGGAACGACGATCGACGCGCCGAGGCTGGTCATGGTGCCGGAAACATTGATGACCGGGCGAAGGCCGATCGACGTGCGGATGTCATCAGACATTTGTATCTCCAATTTCGGTGGCCGCTGCGTGAGGGGTGTTGCGATTTGCCTCAGTGACGGCTATGCCATAGTAATGTAATAAACTCGCATATTCAGACGAGGAGCGTGCAATTGGACGGCAAGACATCATCGGCAGTTTACTCCGAAGACGGCGTCTCTGTGGAAGAGGCGGACGGCGGCAAGACTGCGCGCCGTTCGCGCGTAAGCGGTATCGACCGTGCTCTGCAGGTCATTGATTATCTTTACGAAACCGCGTCTCCAGCCGGTGTCTACGCGATCGCGAAGGCCGTCAAGGCGCCGCTCTCCACCGTCTATGTGATCGTCGATGATCTGGTCGAGAAGAACATGCTGTCGCGCAATACGGACGGCTCGGTCTGGCTCGGCTCCCGGCTTTACCACTATGGTCTTGCCTATGCCCGCTCGTTGGATTTCATGAGCGTCGCCACCCATGAAATGCACGACCTCTGCCGCGAGGCGGACGAGACCGTTCAGGTCTGCGGCCGCGACGGCGACTATATGCTGGTGCTTGCCATGGCCGATGGTCCGAGCCATTTCCAGGTCGCGTCCCGCGTCGGAACCCGCGTGCCATTGAACTGGACGGCCTCCGGCCGCCTGCTCGTCGGGCACCTGCCGGAGCCGGAACGCGTCGATCTGTTCAAACGATGCGCCAAGACCTCGCCGACCGGCCGGGCGGAAATGGACGCCGAGGTGCTGTCGAGTTCGGCAGGCGCAGCTTTCCAGTCGCGCCTTTCGATCCAGGCTGGCGAATCCGACTATGCGGTCGCCTGCATCGCCTCGCCGATCTGCGATCGCGACGGCCAGTGCGTTGCCACCATCTCCATCGTCCTTCCCGAGCAGAAGGCCTTTTCGGACGAGAACCGCTACACGGCGCATGTGCGCGCGTCGGCGGAACGCATCGAAAAGATTATGGGCTGGCGCAACCACTGACATTCTCCTCTAGTCGCGCAAGGCGACGATCGCTTCGATCTCGACGGTGATGTTTCCCGGCAACGAGCCGAAACCCACCGCCGAGCGGGCGTGCTGTCCGCGCTCTTCGCCGAAGACATCGATGAAGAGATCGGAGCAGCCGTTGATGACACTCGGATGATCAAGGAAATCAGGCACCGCATTGACCATGCCGAGCAGCTTGACGACGCGCTTGACGCGCGACAGATCGCCGAGTGCATCCTGCATGACGGACAGCAGGTTGATGCCGGTCAGCCGTGCATGCTTGTAGGCATCCTCGACGCTGACGGAGGCGCCGACCTTGCCGGAATGCAGGAAGCCATCGGCCTCCCGCGGCCCCTGGCCGGACAGGTAGAGAATATTGCCTTCGATGACATGCGTCACGAAATTGGCGATCGGCGGCGGCGCCGGCGGCAGGGTGATGCCAAGCGCCGCCAGCCTCTCCTGAGGCGAACCGGATAGTTTGGCGGTGGTTGGAGACGTGTTCACGTAAGCTCCTGTCATGCGATTTCTATCTTCTTTCTTACCGGTAGGAATAGCCGTGGCTGTGACGCACGAGCTTGCGGGCACGCGGGATATAGCGGCTCGCCGTGATCGCCTCGCTGCCGATGACGGCGTAGCGAGGCTCGAAAAGTTTGTTGAGTACCGATACGTCGCCGTTGGAATCGGTCGCTTCGATATCGGAATCGATCAGGTCGAAGATGGTGAAGTCGGCGCGCTGGCCGACAGCCAGGCGATCTTCCATCGACAGCTTGATGACCGAGGCCGGGGCATGGGTGACGGCTTCCACGACCTTGTCGAACGGCATGCCGACCGACAGCAGCTTCGACATCGTCGTCGCCAGATCCCAGACCGGGAAGTTCATCGAATGGCCATGCAGGTCGGTCGAGATCGAAAACGGCAGCAGCCCGCGATTGATCGCCGCTTCCGCCACCTTGAAGGAGAAGGAGGCGCCACCATGGCCGATGTCGAGGCGGATGCCCTCGCCTGCGCAACGTTCCGCGAGATTGAAGAGATCCTCGTCTTCCATGATGCTGGAGCCCGCCTTGCCGTTGAAGCAGTGGGTGACGACGTCGCCAGGACCGAGGATTTCTAGCACTTCGTCATAGAGTGCCGGCGGCTCGCCGACATGCACCATCATCGGGATCTTCAGGATTTTGGAGATCTTCTTGCCGAGCTTGACCGGGGTCACACCCCAGGAGCCGGTGATGACGTGGCTGGCACGCACCTTAAGGCCGACGATGTGTTCGCTGTTTTCGGCATAGCACTCGAGAATGCGATCGAGATCGATATCCCTGATATCACGCAGCTCCGCAACGCGGTTACAGGCGACGAGACCGATCGAGCCGAGATTCAGGAAGGCCTTGATCCGCTCTTTCGACGGCTCGATGATATATTCGCGGAAGCCGTGGAAGTTGGCTTCACCGGCGGATCCTGCATCGACAAGCGTCGTGACGCCACGCTCGGCGCCGCATTCGGATGGGCGGATCGAGATATCGGTGCCGCCGTGCCAGATATGGACGTGCAGGTCCACCCAGCCGGGAGAGATCCAGGCGCCCTTGCCATCGACGCGCGTCACGTCCTCGGAGACAGCGAGCTGAGGGCCGATCTTGGCAATCTTGCCGTCGGCATCGACGAGGATATCGACGGCGCCTGCAGGCGTTCCGGCACCGAAAGCCATCGGCTTCACATTGGTGAGGAGGAGCGGCTTGCCCGCTTTTTCACCGGTCATTTACAGGTCCTTTCGAAGTTTTGGATCAAGCATGTCGCGCAGACCGTCACCGACCATCTGGAGCGAGAGCACGGAGAGAATGATGGCGACACCCGGAAACAGCGTCATCCAGTCGGCCTGGCCAATATACTGGCGGCCAGCGGCGATCATCGTGCCCCAGGTCGGAATTTCAGGGCTGACGCCGAGGCCGAGGAAGGAGAGACCGGCTTCGGCCAGCATGGCGCTGGCAAACAGGAAGGTCGCCTGTACCATGATCGGCGACAGCAGGTTGCGCAGCACATGGCGGGTCATGATGTGGAAGGTCGAAATGCCGAGCGCTTGCGCCGCCTCGACATAAGGCAGCTCGCGGATGACAAGCGTCGAGGCGCGAACGATACGGGCAAGACGCGGTGCATAGACGATCGACAACGCGATGATCACTGTCGTCAGAGACGGACCGAGCGCGGCGACGAGCGCGATCGCCAGCAGGATATCCGGAAAGGCCATCATCGCGTCGATCAGGCGGGCAATCGGCGTGTCGAGCTTCTTGAAGAAGCCGGCAAGCAGGCCCAGCGTCACGCCGATCACCGATGACAGCGCCACGACCGCGACACCGACCAGCAGCGACAGCCTGCCGGCATAGATCGTGCGCGACAGCACATCACGGCCGAACTCGTCGGTGCCGAAGAAGTAGGTTCCGCTCGGCGGCTTCAGCCGGTTGACGATCGACAGCTTCGACGGCGAGTAAGGCGCGACCCAAGGGGCCAGGACTGCCAGCAGCACGAAGATGACGAGGATGACGAGGCCGAAGGCAACCGTCTTGCGTCTCAGCAGACGGCGGATGAACTTGCGGTTTTCGCTTTCCGCGGGCTTGATTGCGATATCCGTCATCAGTAGCGCACCCTCGGATCGACGAGCAGATAGAGCATGTCGATCGCAAAATTGATCAGGACGTAGAGTGCCGCGATCACCAGCAGCGCTCCCTGGATAACCGGATAATCACGGCGGAGAACGGCCGAGACGACGAGATTGCCGACACCGGGAAGGCCAAAGACTGTCTCGGTAACAACGGCGCCGGAGATCAGCACAGCCGCGGTCAGGCCGAGAACCGTCAGGATCGGAATCAGCGCATTCTTCAGCGCATGCTTGAGGATCACCTTGCGCTCGACCAACCCCTTGGCGCGGGCCGTGCGGATATAGTCGTCACCCAGCACGTCGAGCATCGAGGCACGGGTGAAGCGAAGGATCAGCGCCGACGAGACGATGCCGAGCGCGAAAGCGGGCAGGGTCAGGTGATACATGCGGTCGAGAAATGTCGAGCCGGGCCCGCCATAGCCCGACACCGGGAACATCCCGAAGCGGACAGCGAAAACCTGCATCAGAATGAGGCCCAGCCAGAAGCTCGGAATGCTGGCGGCGAACATCGCCAGTGTCGTTGCCGCCTGGTCGACGAACGAGCCGCGCCGGTAGGCGGCGTAGATGCCGATCGGCAGCGCGATCAGGCTGGCGATCGCGAGCGAGAAGATCGTCAGGAAGAAGGTCGGTTCGGCACGGTCGAGCAGCGCCGATGTGACCGGCATGTTGAGGAAGATCGACTGGCCGAGATCGCCCTTCAACAGCTGGCCGATATAATAGATGTATTGCACCACGAGAGACCGGTCGAGGCCGAGGCTGGCGCGCAGATCGGCAATGTCCTGCGGCGTCGCATCGGGGCCGAGCATCACGGCCGCCGGATCACCCGGCGTGACGCGCACGATGACGAAGACGATCGTGACGACGAGAAACATCACGACGATCATGCCCGCAAGGCGCTGGAGAATGTAGCGTATCATTGAGGCATGCACCCCGCACACGGTTGGAAGTAGACGGCGGCAACAATCACTCCCTCATTCCTGTGCTCGTCAAAGGAATCCAGCGCGCCCAAGTCCTTGGGCGCAGAAGACCCTGTGACGCAATTCAGGTCATTCACGGCGCAGACGCGCCGTGGCTGGATCCCTGTGACGAGCACAGGGATGAGGGGGTGGGGAGCAGCAGCCGCCATCATCAGAGGCCCGCGATTACTTCTTGACGGACGCGTTCCAGAAGTAGGGCCACGGAGCCGGATCGACGCCTTCGAGTTTGGTCGACTTCGCCGAGACGGCGTTGAAGTCGCCGATCTTCATGTAGGGAAGCTCGTCATACATCGCCTTCTGGACATCGGCCCAGAGCGCGATGCGCTTCTGCGGATCGACTTCCGAGGTGAAGGCATCGACGGTCGTCTTGCGCGCCGGCGTATCCCACCAGCCGGGCGAGCTCGGCGACAGCGAACCGATCAGCGCGGGTTCCGGCAAGAACGGGCTATGGGTGATGTAGATGTCCCAAAGCTTGGAGTCCGTGCGGCGCTGCGTCAGCGTTGCCCAATCGACGACCTGCAGGTCGACGGTGAAGCCGGCAAGCTTCAGATACTCGGCGGCGACCTGCGCCATCTTGTAGTGGAATTCGTACTGGCGGCTGGTGAGGATGCGGATCGGCTCACCATTGTAGCCAGCCTTTTTCGCAGCCGTTGCAGCGCCTTCGGGATCCGCGACGTTATAATTGCCCTCGACGCCGGCATCGGTGTTCCAGGCAAACGGCTTCGGGTAGATATCGCCGTCGAGCGTGTAGAAATCCGTGCTGCCGAAGGCTGCCGCCAGCATGTCTTCCATGCTGAGCGCCTGACGGATCGCCTTGCGGACCTCGACATTCTTGGCAACGCCCTCCTTGGTGTTGAAGACGAAGACCGGATAGCCGAAGGGCTTCAGGATGACCGGCTGCGAGGCGCTCGATGCCTTCAGCTTGTCGAAGGATTCGACCGGGATGGAATCGACATAATCATACTGGCCGGAGACCGCAGCCTCGACGCGGGTATTGGCATCGGGAACCGGCACGAAGCGGATTTCGTCGAGATACTGGTGGCGCGCACCACCATAACCGTCGCTCTCGCCATCGCGCGACTTGTAGCCGTCGAAGCGCACGAGCTGGATATACTGGTCGGCCTTGCGCTCCTTGAGCATGTAGGGGCCGGTACCGATGAATTCCTTCATCGGCTCGTCCTGCTTTTCGGACGGAATGATGATCGCGGCGGAATTGTTGAAGGCGAGCAGCGAGGTCAGCGGCGCATAGGGCTGCTTGAGCACGATCTTCACGGTCGCCGGATCGACGGCAGTGATCGAATCGATGAAGCCGACGACCTGCTTGCCGCGCGAAGCGATCTTCGTCCAGCGATTGAGCGAGGCGACGACGTCGTCGGACGTCATGTCGGTATTGTCGTGGAACTTGATGCCGGTGCGCAGCTTGATCGTGTAGGTCTTACCGTCGGCGCTGATCTCCGGCAGGCTTTCGGCCAGAAGCGGCGTAACGTTCCACTTCTTGTCGAAGGTGTAGAGCGTCTCGAAAATGTGTTGCGTGACGATGCCGACGAGATCGGCGGTGGAGGACATCGGATCAAGCGTCGGCGGTTCGCCGATCGTGGCGACGTTGATGACGCCACCCTTTTCCTGAGCCATCAATGTCGTCGGCAGTGCGACCAGCGCGGTGCCAAGAAGGAATGCGACTAGAGTCTTCATTTGCATGCTCCCGGTGAATTGTTCCACTATTATGTTATGTCAGGCTTAATAATAGAATATCGGCGGAAGTGGTCCTGTCAACCGGTAAAGTGGCTCTATGAGCAGAAATGAAAAGGCATGCGCAGAGACTGCGCACGCCATCGCCTGCGGAAGACCATATGCCTAATGATGGAACGGCGTGTATTCGAGGCGCTGAAGATGATCTGCATCGGCAATGGCCTCGATGCGCGAGATTCGGTCTCCATCGAAGGCGATGAGTGCCGCAATGCGCAGCTCGCCCTGGATATGAACGATGAAGCCAAACCCATCGTCGATGAAGGCACCCTGGGCGCCGCGCGCGCGCCCGTTGAAGGTGGTTGCCACGGCATGCGCGCCGTGTAGCTCACCCGTATCGCCGAGCCGCAAGGCCGCAGCATCCGGCACGAAGGCAACGTCGGGATGCAGAAGCGACAGCAGCGCCTGGAAGTCACCGTTGCGTGATGCCGCCAGGAATGCCGTCACCAGCGTCTTTCGCCGCTCGATATCCGCAGCAGGTATCTCCGGCTTCCCCTGAATCCGCCGCCGCGCCCGGCTCGCAAGCTGCCGCGCCGCCTCGGATGTCCGGCCGATGATTGGCGCGATATCGTCGAAGGGAATGTCGAACATATCGTGCAGCACGAAAGCGACGCGTTCTGCCGGGCCGAGCTGATCGAGGACAACCAGCATGGCAACGCCGACCGAATCGGCAACCAGTGCCTCGCGCTCCGGATCCGCGGATGCCTTGGTGTCTGCTATCGTTTCGTGGACCGGAAGATCGAGCGGCTCTTCACGCCGCGTCTTCTTCGAGCGCAGCATGTCCAGGCAGATGCGGGCAACCACGGTGCGAAGCCAGCCGCCGATATTCGCCACCTCCCCGGCATCCGAGCGGGAAAGCCTCAGCCACGCCTCCTGGACGGCGTCATCCGCCTCGGTGCTCGAGCCGAGCATACGGTAGGCCACTGCCTTCAGATGCGTCCGGTTGGTCTCGAACTGGTCTGCCAGAAATTTCTTCTCGTCCATCTGTCACATCCTCCTCGCGTGTTCCGTCAACACCATGACGAACGGCTGCCGGCCGATGTGACAACGGATGGCAGCGTAATCGTTCAAACCACGAAATCGACAAGGAGACATAACATGCAATCAAGAATGGGAAATCCGGCCGTTGTTCTTCCTGAAGCCATGCAGGCGCTGATGGCGCTGAGCAGCGTCCCGCAAAAAGTCGGGCTGTCGCCGAAGCTGCTGGAACTGGTCAATCTGCGCGCCAGCCAGATCAATGGTTGCGGCGTCTGCGTAGACGGCCATCCGCGCATCGCCCGAAAGCTCGGAGAAACGGACGAGAGGCTCTTCGCCGTCGCGGCCTGGCGCGAAGCGCCGTATTTCTCCCATCAGGAACGCGCAGCTCTGGCACTTACCGAAGCCGTCACACGGCTCAGCGACCGGGCAGACCCTGTGCCGGACGAAATCTGGGACGAGGCCACCCGTCATTTCGACGGCAAGAGCATTGCAGCTCTCGTCATCGCCATTGCCAATATCAATGTCTGGAACCGGCTGAACGTCGCCACCCGGCAGATCGCCGGTGAATGGAAGCCCTGAACGCAAAGGGCCGCTGTTGAGGACAACGGCGGCCCGAAGCCTTGCAAAGCTTAAATTATCCCGCCGCCACCGGCAGCTGAGGCCGGACGCTCGGCCGAGACCTTGTTGCGGTAGCCGCTGGCGCGATAGGTCGCGACCGGATCGATGGCGCCGCCGGCGCGGCGCCGGGCTTCGGCGAGGATCGGCTCGACATCGGCACGGTAGGCGCGCTTCAGCGTTTCGGTCGCCATCAGTGCATCGTTTCCATCCTGGTAACCAGCCAGCGCCTTGCGATCGACGAGCAGCGCCTGCGCATAGGCGCGGCGGATTTCGTTGGCGCTGTTGATCAGGCTTTCGATCGGGTCCGTCACGTTATGCGACTGATCGATCATGTGTGCCGGGTTGAAGTCATTGACGCCACGCTGCTCGGCATCGACAAGCTCGTTGAAGACGAGGAACAGGCGGTAAGGCTCGATCGAGCCGGCGTCGAGATCGTCGTCGCCATATTTCGAGTCGTTGAAATGGAAGCCGCCGAGCTTTCCGAACTGCACCAGACGGGCGACGATCATCTCGATATTGGTGTTCGGCGCGTGGTGGCCAAGGTCGACGAGGCACTGTGCCTTGGGGCCGAGCGTCTGGGCTATCAGGTAGTTTGTGCCCCAGTCCTGCACGATGGTCGAATAGAAGGCCGGCTCGTACATCTTGTGCTCGGAGAACAGCTTCCAGTCGTCAGGCAGAGCCTTGTAGATGTCGGCCATGGAGGCGAGATAGCGCTCGAAGGCCCGGGTGAAATTGCTCTGGCCCGGGAAGTTCGAACCGTCGCCGATCCAGACCGTCAGCGCCTTGGAGCCGATCGCCTTGCCGATTTCGATGCATTCGAGATTGTGCTCGACGGCCTGCGCCCGCGTTGCCGCATCGGTGTGGCTCAGCGAGCCATATTTATAGGAATGCTTCTGGCCGGGCGCATCGGAAAAGGTGTTGGAATTCATCGCGTCGAAGCCGAGGCCGAGTGAATCACCCTTTGCCTTCAGCTCCTTGGCATCCATCTTGTCCCACGGAATGTGCAGAGAAACATTGGGCGTCGCCCGCGTCAATTCGTTGATCACGGAGCAATCTTCGAGCTTGTCGAAGATGCCGCGCGGCTCGCCGGTTCCCGGAAAGCGGGCAAAGCGCGTGCCGCCGGTGCCGACGCCCCAGGAAGGGACGGCGACGAAGAATTCCGAAACGCGGCGCGTGACTGTTTCAATGTCGATGCCGCGGCGGGACAGCGTCGCGCCCAGCGCGTCATAGTCTTCCTTGAGCGCCGCTGCACGCTTGTCGTTTTCCTGCGCGATCACATCCTGCGCGATCTTGAACTCGGCCATGATTTCCTCCCGATCTGCATCGCGGCCTGGAGAGGTCCGCGGCTCTATCCCTCATTCCTGTGCTTGTCACAGGAATCCAGCCACGGCGCGTCTGCGCCGTGAATAACTGACCAATCGCTGAAGCCTCTAGTCTCCCGCGCCCAAGGACTTGGGCGCACTGGATTCCTGTGACAAGCACAGGAATGAGGGAGGAGAGCAAGGCCCCCGCATCATTCCGAAACTACGCCCCTCAGCGCGGGAAGCTCTGGGCGTTACCGGCATCGACATTGATGATGTTGCCGGTGGACTTCGCCGAGAGATCCGACGCCAGGAAGTAGATTGCCTCGGCGATATCCTCAGGGAAGACATTGAGCTTCAGCATCGAACGCTTGCGGTAATGTTCCTCGAGATCATCCACCTCGATCTTCGAGGACGCCGCGCGCTGTTCTCGCCATTCGCCGTTCCAGATCTTCGAGCCGCGCAGAACTGCATCCGGGTTGACCGTGTTGACGCGGATACCGGCTTCTGCCCCTTCGAGCGCCAGGCAGCGGGCCAGATGGATTTCGGCAGCCTTGGCGGTGCAATAGGCAGCCGCGTTCGGCGACGACGCCAAACCGTTCTTCGAAGCGACGAAGACCACGTTACCGCCAAGGTTCTGCTTGCGGAACAGCCGGAAGGCTTCGCGCGACACCAGAAAGTAGCCGGTCGCCAGAATGTCGATATTCTTGTTCCACATCGAAAGCTCGGTGCTTTCGATCGGTGCAGACGAAGCGATACCGGCATTCGAAACCAGGATGTCGACACCGCCGAACTCGACGCAGGATTCGGCGAAGGTCGAGATGACGGCATCTTCCTTGGTCACGTCGAGCTTGACGCTGCGAACGGCGTCAGCACCGAACTTGGCCTTGAAATCGGCTTCCGTCGCTTCGAGCGCGGCCTGATCGATATCGGCAAGCACGACGCAGGCGCCCTCGCCCACCAGACGTGCCGCCGTCGCGCGGCCGATACCGCCGGCGCCGCCGGTGACGAAGGCGACCTTGCCGGCTAGGCTCTTCGGCTTCGGCATGCGCTGCAGCTTGGCTTCCTCGAGCAGCCAGTATTCGATGTCGAAGGCTTCCTGTTCCGGAAGCCCCTGATATTCCGAGACCGTCGAGGCGCCACGCATGACGTTGATGGCGTTGACGTAGAACTCGCTGGCGATACGGGCGGTTGCCTTGTCGCGAGCAAAGGACAGCATGCCGACGCCGGGCACCAGGAAGATCACCGGGTTCGCATCGCGCATGGCGGGCGAATTGTCATGCTTGCAGTCATTGTAATAGCGTGCGTAGTCGGCGCGATATGCTTCCAGCGCCGCGTCCAGACCAGCAATGATCGCATCGACATCAGGCTTTGCCGGATCGAAATCGACGATCAGCGGGCGAATCTTGGTGCGCAGGAAATGATCCGGGCAGCTGGTGCCGAGCGCGCCGAGCGGGCGAAGGCTCTTCGAATTGACAAACTCGAGCACGGCATCCTGATCGTCGAAATGGCCGAGCTTGCGCTCCTGCTTGCCGATGCGGCCGCGAATTTCCGGCATCAGGCGCGCTGCAATCGCGCGGCGTTCGGCGACCGGCAGGCTCTGCGCCGCAGCGCCGCTGAAGATCGTCTTTCCCTCGGTCTTTTCGGCAAACCAGACGATCGCCTTGTTGATGATGTCGAGTGTCAGCTCGTAGCAGGCCTTGGCGTCGTTCGCCCAGGTGAAGAGGCCGTGGCTTTCGAGCACGACGCCCTTGGAATTCGGGTTGGCCTTGACGAAGGCTTCGAGATCAAGACCGAGCTGGAAGCCCGGGCGGCGCCAGGGCAGCCAGCCGATATCGGCGCCGAAGATCTGCTGCGTCAATTCCCTGGAATTCTTGGAAGCGGCAATGGCAATGATCGCGTCGGGATGCATGTGGTCGACATGCGTGAACGGCACGAAGCCATGCAGCGGCGTATCGATCGAGGCGGCACGCGAGTTCAGGTTGAAGGTGCAATGCGGCAGGAAGCTGACCATGCGGTCTTCGTCCGCTGTGCCCTTGTAGATGCCCTTCAGCGAATCCAGCTTGTCCTGGTAAAGCGTGGCGAAGCCATCGAGCTTGATGGTTCCGACGTCGCCGCCGGAGCCCTTGACCCAGAGAACCTTGACCTTTTCGCCGTTCAGCGGATCGGTTTCCATCACCTTCGCGGAGGTGTTGCCACCGCCGTAATTGGTGATGCGCTTGTCGGCGCCGAGGAGGTTGGAGCGGTAGAGCAGCTTGCCGGGCTCATCGAGCTTTGCCGCGTAGCTGTCATCCCAACGGTTATCAAGAAGCCGGACGTTGGCCGCCATGTCATCCTCCCATATGAGTTCTTTTGCGCGGAGCAATCCACGCCCTTGTCGTGACCGATATCGCTCATGAAAATGCGCGTTGTCAATCGAAAACGATCAAAAACAATTATTGTGCAGCGCAATATGAAAATTCTTGATCGTTTTTGATTGACAGCTTTTAACCGATACGAAATAAATGTGACACGGAGGAACCAATGCACGAACGCGAACGCCATCGCATCATCATGAGCGCGGTACAGGAAAAGTCGGTCGTCACGATACAGGATATCGCTGAACTGACCGAGGCTTCCGAGGCCACGATCCGTCGTGACATTGCGGCTCTTCACGTACAGGGCAAGATCCGCCGCGTCCGCGGCGGCGCCGAGGCCGTTCATCCGCCGCAGCTCGGCAATCTGGCAGGCCGCCCGTTCCGGGTTTCAGAATCAGTCAATATCGACAAGAAGCGCGCAATCGCCCGCGCCGCCGTCGATCTCTGCGATCCCGGCGATGCCATCATCATCAATGGCGGCACCACGACATTCCAGATGGTCCACTTCATGTCCGGCCACCGGATGCAGGTGATGACCAATTCCTTCGCCATTGCCGAGCATCTGGTGAAGCATTCGAAGAACACCGTCACCGTGCCCGGTGGCGTCATCTATCGCGAGCAGAGCCTCATTCTCTCGCCGTTCGATAATGACGCGATACGCCATTTCTATGCGCGCCGGTTCTTCTTCGGCGCCCAGGGCGTCGGCCCGCACGGCATCATGGAAGCCGATGCGCAGATCATTCAGAGCGAACAGAAGCTGATGCACCAGGCCGACGAGCTCGTCGTCATGGTCGATTCCAGCAAGTTCCGCCGCCGCTCGAGCCTCATTCTGTGCCCGCTCGAGCGCGTTTCGACGATCATTACCGACGATGGAATTCCGGAGGAATCCGTCCGGATGATCGAAGATGCAGGTATCAAGCTCGTTATTGCGAGCGCCGCGGCGCAGGCCGCAAGGGAGGATTCCTCGTCGGTCGCCTGAGGGGCGCCGGCCGGATGTCGTTAGACTTAATCAACGTGGGAGGATGAAAGCATGAAACTCGCAAAGAAACTTGCAATTGGAGTGGCATTTGCCGTCGCCATGATGGCCGGTTCGGCCAGCGCCAAGGACATCAAGATCGGTCTCGTCGTCAAGTCGCTGGGCAACGGCTTCTTCGATGCCGCCAACAAGGGCGCGCAGGAAGCAGCCAAGGAACTCGGCGGCGTAGAAGTGATCTATACCGGCCCGACCTCGACGACGGCTGAAGGCCAGATCGAAGTCATCAACTCGCTGATCGCACAGGGCGTCGATGCCATCGCGATTTCGGCGAACGACCCGGACGCCGTCGTTCCGGCACTCAAGAAGGCTGCTCAGCGCGGCATCAAGGTCATCTCCTGGGATTCGGGTGTTGCGCCTGAAGGCCGCATCCTGCAGCTCAACCCGTCCTCCAACGAGCTGATCGGCAAGATGTGCCTGACGCTCGTCAAGGATCACCTCGAAGGCGGCAAGGGCGACTTCGCCATCCTGTCGGCAACGACGACCTCGACGAACCAGAACATCTGGATCGACCAGATGAAGAAGCAGCTCAAGGACTTCGCCGGCCTGAACCTCGTCACCACCGTTTACGGCGACGACCTCTCGGACAAGTCCTACCGCGAAGCTGAAGGCCTTCTGAAGTCCAACCCGAACGTCAAGGTCATCGTCGCTCCGACGACGGTTGGTGTTCTGGCCGCTTCGAAGGTTGTCGAAGACAAGGGTCTGGTCGGCAAGGTCTACGTAACCGGTCTCGGCCTGCCTTCCGAAATGGCCGGCGCGATCAAGTCGGGTGCGACGAAGGAATTCGCCATCTGGAACCCGATCGACCTCGGCTACTCGGCAACGCAGATCGCCTATCACCTCGTCAAGGGTGATGCCGATGGCAAGCCGGGCACGGAAATCGAAGCCGGCCGCATGGGCAAGATCAAGATCGACGACAAGGGCGAAGCCGCCATGTCCGATCCGTTCGTCTACAACGCTTCGAACATCGACCAGTTCTCCAAGGTCTTCTGATCTTCGAAACACGCATGAACACCCGGCGGCTTCGTGCCGCCGGGCTTCTCTTTCTTCATGGTTTTGCTGATGACCACTGCCCTTCAAGAACCCGTCGCGGCTGCCGAGCCCAAGGACGCGCCCGCCATTCTGGAAATGCGCGGCATCTCGCAGATCTTTCCGGGTGTCAAAGCGCTCGATAACGTCAGCATCGCGCTCTATCCCGGCAAGGTCACAGCCCTGATCGGCGAAAACGGCGCGGGCAAGTCGACGCTGGTCAAGATCCTCACCGGCATCTACCGTCCCAACGAGGGCGAAATCATCGTCGATGGGCAGGCCGTCAGCTTTACGAGCGCGCAGGCCGCGATCGACGCGGGCGTCACCGCCATTCATCAGGAGACTGTGCTCTTCGACGAGCTGACGGTCGCCGAAAACATTTTTCTCGGCCATGCGCCGAAGACCCGCTTCCGCACCATCGACTGGAAGGCGATGAACGAGCGCTCGCGCGAGCTGCTCATTTCGCTGGAAAGCAATATCGATCCGACGATCCGCCTGAAGGACCTCTCGATCGCGCAGCGCCATCTCGTGGCGATCGCCCGCGCATTGTCGATCGAGGCCCGCATCGTCATCATGGACGAGCCGACGGCCGCGCTTTCCCGCAAGGAAATCGACGACCTCTTCCGTATCGTCCAGGGCCTGAAGGCCAAGGGCAAGGCGATCCTCTTCATCAGCCACAAGTTCGACGAGGTCTATGAGATCGCCGACAATTTCGTGGTCTTCCGCGACGGCAAGGCCGTCGGCGCCGGGCGCCTGAAGGAAACGCCGCAGGATGCGATCGTCAAGCTGATGGTCGGCCGCGATGTCGAGAACGCCTTTCCGAAGATCGACGTGGCGATCGGCGCTCCGGTTCTCGCTGTGGAGAGATACTGTCACCGCACGGAATTCCGCGATATCACCTTCACGCTCCGCAAAGGCGAAATCCTAGGGATCTACGGCCTGATCGGCGCCGGGCGCTCCGAACTCTGCCAGTCCCTCTTCGGCATCACCAAGCCTCTGTCGGGCAAGCTGACGCTGGAGGGGCAGGAGATTTCGATCAGCTCGCCGCTCGATGCGATCCGCGCCGGTATCGTCTACGTGCCGGAGGAGCGCGGCCGCCATGGCCTGGCCCTGCCGATGCCGATCTACCAGAACATGACGCTGCCATCGTTGACGCGCACCTCGCGCAAGGGCTTCCTGAAGGCCGCCAACGAATTCGCGCTCGCCCGCAAATATGCCGAGCGGCTGGATCTGCGCGCCGCGGCGCTCTCCGTTCCCGTCGGCACGCTGTCGGGCGGCAATCAGCAGAAGGTCGTCATCGGCAAGTGGCTCGCCACCATGCCGAAGGTCATCATCCTCGACGAGCCGACCAAGGGCATCGACATCGGCTCCAAGGCCGCCGTCCACGGCTTCATCAGCGAGCTCGCCGCCGAGGGCCTGTCGATCATCATGATCTCGTCCGAACTGCCTGAAATCATCGGGATGTCAGACCGTGTTCTGGTCATGAAGGAAGGCCTTTCGGCCGGCCTCTACGACCGCGACAAGCTTTCGCCAGAGGCGCTGGTGCGCGCGGCGACCGGAAATGCGTGAGGGAAAAGCATGGCAAGACTGATCAGAAAACGGGAAACCCTGCTTTTCCTCATCATCGTCGTGATGATTGGCGTCTTCTCGACGCGTGCCGCCGATTTCGCAACGCCCGACAATCTCGCCGGCATCTTCAACGACACCTCGATCCTCATCATCCTGGCGCTGGCGCAGATGACGGTGATCCTGACGAAGTCGATCGACCTGTCGGTGGCCGCCAATCTGGCCTTCACCGGCATGGCGATCGCAATGATGAACGCCGCCTATCCCGATCTGCCGCTGGCAGTGCTGATCATTGCAGCCATCGCCATCGGCGCCTGCCTGGGCGCGATCAACGGCTTTCTGGTCTGGGCGCTGGAGATACCGCCGATCGTCGTGACCTTGGGCACGCTCACCATCTATCGCGGCATGGCTTTCGTGCTCTCGGGCGGCGCCTGGGTCAACGCCCACCAAATGACGCCGACCTTCCTTTCCGTTCCGCGCACGCCGATCCTCGGGCTTCCGGTTCTCGGCTGGGTCGGGATCGTCATCGTGCTGATCATGTATGTCGTCCTGAAATACACCCAGTTCGGCCGCTCCGCCTATGCGACCGGCGGCAATCCGACGGCGGCCGTCTATGCCGGCATCGACACCGGCTGGACGAAGTTCCTGGCTTTCGTGCTCTCTGGTGCGCTGGCCGGTCTGGCCAGCTATCTCTGGGTGTCGCGTTATGCTGTCGCCTATGTAGATATCGCCAACGGCTTCGAGCTCGACAGCGTCGCGGCCTGCGTTATCGGCGGCATCTCGATTGCCGGCGGCGTCGGATCGGTGGTCGGCACGGTGCTTGGCGCGCTTTTCCTCGGCGTCATCAAGAACGCCCTGCCCGTCATCGGCATCTCGCCCTTCACGCAGATGGCGATCTCAGGGACCGTCATCATCCTCGCCGTCGTCTTCAACGCCAGACGCGAGCGCAACCGCGGCCGCATCATCCTGCGTGACAAGGCCGCAGCCGAAACGCCAATCGAGGTGGCAGCATGAGCACCGTTTCCGCCGCACCTGAAAAACGCGTCATTCCCGACCGTCTGGGCACGCCGTTCCGCCGCATTATGTCGAGCTGGGAAGTGCTGCTGTTCGGCGTCGCGGTGCTGATCTTCATCTTTAATTCCGTGGCCTCGCCCTATTTTCTCGATGCCTGGAACCTCTCGGACGCCACGTTCAACTTCACCGAAAAGGCGATGATTGCCTTTGCTATGGCGCTGCTGGTCATCGCCGGCGAAATCGATCTGTCCGTGGCTGCCATCATCGCGCTTGCCTCGACGGCCATGGGCGCCGCAGCCCAGGCAGGCGTCGGAACGCCCGGTCTCGTTGCCATCGGCATCGGCACGGGCCTCGCCTGCGGTCTCTTCAATGGCTTCCTCGTCTCGGCGCTGAAACTGCCGTCGATCGTCGTCACCATCGGCACGATGAGCCTCTTCCGCGGCATTTCCTATATCGTGCTTGGCGACCAGGCCTATGGAAAATACCCCGCCGATTTCGCCTATTTCGGCCAGGGCTATGTCTTCTGGGTCTTTTCCTTCGAATTCGTGCTGTTCATCGTGCTGGCCATCCTCTTTGCCATCCTGCTGCACGCCACGAATTTCGGCCGTCAGGTCTATACGATCGGCAACAACGATTTTGCCGCCCGCTTCTCCGGCATTCCGGTCGAGCGCGTCAAATTCATCCTCTTCATGCTGACCGGCGTGATGAGCGGTATTGCCGCCGTCTGCCTGACCTCGCGTCTCGGCTCCACCCGTCCCTCGATCGCGCAGGGCTGGGAACTCGAAGTGGTGACCATGGTCGTGCTCGGCGGCGTGTCGATCCTCGGCGGCTCCGGCACGATCGGCGGCGTCGTCATTGCCGCCTTCGTGATGGGTCTCGTGACTTTCGGACTCGGCCTTCTCAACGTGCCCGGCATCGTCATGTCGATCTTCATCGGCCTGCTGCTGATCATCACCATCGCCATCCCGATCATTGTCCGCCGCCTCAAGCTGATGAGTTCCAAATGACCCTCCAGAAACACGCCTTCAAGATGAAGCTCAACCCGGGCATGGAAGCCGAATACATCAAGCGCCATGACGAGATCTGGCCGGAACTTGTTGATCTACTGAGAAAATCCGGTGCCAGCGACTACTGGATCTATCTCGATCGGGAAACCAGTACGCTGTTTGCCGTGCTGACGCGGCCGGCCGATCACACGATGGCAAGCCTGCCGGAACACCCGGTCATGAAGAAATGGTGGGCGCACATGGCCGATATCATGGCCACCAATCCCGACAATTCCCCCGTCCAGAGCGATCTCGTCAGCGTCTTCCATATGCCATGAGCGACTACCGCCGCATCGCCGTTCTCGATATCGGCAAGACCAACGCCAAGGTCGTCGTGCTCGACGCGGCGACCGGCGAGGAAATCGCCGTCGCCAAAATGGCGAATACCGTCCTGAAGGACGGCCTCTATCCACATTACGATATCGAGGCCCTCTGGTCCTTTATGCTCGACGCCTTCAAGCGCTTCGCCAAGGCGCCGGGTTTCGAGGCGATCTCGATCACAACGCACGGCGCATCGGCCGCACTTCTTGATGCCGCTGGTAATCTCGCCATGCCGGTGCTCGATTACGAACACGAATATCCGCAACCGATCCGCGACGCCTATGCTGCGCTCCGTCCGCCCTTCAGCGAGACCTACTCCCCGCACCAGACGATGGGCCTGAACATCGGCGCCCAGCTGCATTATCAGAAGACGGCTTTCCCGGATGACTTCGCGAAGGTCGCCACCATCGTCACCTATCCGCAATATTGGGCCGCGCGGCTGACCGGTGTTGCCGCCAACGAGGCGACATCGCTCGGCTGCCACACCGACCTCTGGAACCCTGGAAACGGCGAATACTCCTCTCTGGTCGATACGCTCGGTATCCGCAGCCTCATGGCGCCGATCCGCTCCGCCTTCGACGCGCTCGGCCCGGTCCGGCCGGAGATAGCCATGGAGATCGGCGTATCGGTGCCCGTTTATTGCGGCATTCACGATTCCAATGCATCCCTGCTGCCGCATCTGGTTTCGCGGGAAGCCCCCTTCGCCGTCGTCTCGACCGGCACCTGGGTGATCAATTTCGGCGTCGGTGGCGATCTCGAACATCTCGATCCGCGGCGCGATGCGCTCGCCAATGTCGATGCCTATGGCCGCGCCGTGCCCTCCTCGCGTTTCATGGGCGGCCGCGAATTCGAAATTCTCTCTGCCGAGATCGGTACAGTGCCTGCGAACGAGGCGCTTGCCGCGCTACCTGCCGTGATCGCCCGCAAGATCATGCTGTTGCCGAATGTCGCGCCGGGCTCCGGCCCCTTCCCCGGACGCGAAAAGCAATGGCTGAACGCCGGCGATGCCAGCACGGCTGAACGCTATACTGCTGCCTGCCTCTATCTGGCGCTGATGAGCGAGGCGTGCCTCGGCCTGATCGGCGCCAAGGGGCCAGTGATCGTCGAGGGACCGTTTGCCGCAAACAGCACCTATCTCATCCTTCTTGCGGCGCTGGCGCAGCGGACAGTGATCGCCCTTCCCGGCTCCACCGGCACCAGCCAGGGTGCCTCGCTTCTAACCGGCGTCAAGCCGGCGGCAACACAGGAAACACGCTTCGAGCCCTTTGCTGTCGACGGTTTGGAGGCCTATCGCGCCGCCTGGTATGCGCTGACGGAATAACAGTCTTTCCAAGCTCGCCCTTTACCCCATCTAACCCGAGCGGCTAGTTTGCGCGCACACATCAGGTGGAGGATAAACCATGACAGATTCGACCTTCGATCCGCGCGCCCTCGCGGCCAAGCTTGCAGGCCTTCGCCACGCGGGCAAGCAGGCTTCCACCGCGGAATTCCCGTTGCCCGGCGACCACCGCCAGGCCATGGACGCGCAGAACTTCCTCGCGGCTGAAGAAGGCATTCGCAGCAACGCCTGGAAGGTCTCGATGCCGGCCGACAATCAGCCGGTCACCGCGCCGCTGCATCCCTATTTCGAAGCCGTTTCCGGCGCGAAGCTGCCCTGGGTCGCCGGTACGAAGTTCGAAGCCGAGATCGCCGTGCGCCTCGGCAAGGATCTGCCGATCCGCTCCAGCGGCAAGTACACGCGCGCCGAAGTCGCCGATGCCATTGCGGACGCCTATCTCGGTGTCGAGATGTCCTGGACGGCCGTTGCCGAAGGCAGCAAGATTTCCCCGCTACTGTTCCTCGCCGACCGCCTTGCCAATCTCGGCTACGTGCTCGGCCCGGTGATGCCGCGATCGATCCTTGATACCTGCACCGGTACGCCCTTAAAGGTGATGTTGAACGGCCAGCCGATCTACGATGCGGCCGCCAAGCATGTGAAGGTCGACGTTCTCACCTGGCTGGTCGATTATGCCAATGACACGTTCCGTCCGGACAGCTCGCTGCGCGCAGGCGCAGTGATCACGACAGGCTCGCTCTGCGGTGCGATCGAGGTCGCAACAGCCGGCGAACTCGATGTGACGCTCGGCGATGCGAGGATGCAGCTGGCGCTGGTGCGGTAATCACTCCCTGTTGCGAAACATCTCGATGATGGCGGAAAAGTCCTTTCCGCCATTGCCGAGCTTTTCGAACAGAGCGTAGAGCTGTGCAGCTTCGGCACCCAGCGGTGTCGAGGCGCCGCTGGCAAGCGCCGCCTCCTGCGACAGCCGCAGATCTTTCAGCATCAATGCCGCCGCAAAGCCTGGCTTGTAGTCGTTGTTGGCGGGCGACGCGGGAACCGGCCCCGGAACCGGGCAATAGCTGTTGATCGACCAGCATTGGCCCGACGATGTCGAGGCGACGTCGAACAGTGCTTGATGTTCGAGACCAAGCTTCTCCGCAAGCACGAAGGCCTCGCAGACACCGATCATCGAAATGCCCAGGATCATGTTGTTGCAGATCTTCGCCGCCTGCCCGGCGCCCGCCTCGCCGCAATGGACGATCTTCTTGCCCATCGCCTCGAGGATGGGCTTTGCCTTGGCAAAGCTCTCGTCCGATCCGCCTGCGATGAAGGTCAGCGTTCCCGCCGTCGCCCCGCCCGTCCCGCCAGAGACCGGCGCGTCGAGCGACAGGCAACCGGCGCCACGCGCCAGCTCATGCGCCTTGCGTGAACTCTCGACATCGATCGTTGAGCAGTCGATGACAAGCGTGCCCTTGTCTGCCGACTGCAAGATGTCGGCCCAGGCGGTCAGCACATGCTTGCCCTGCGGCAGCATAGTGAGGATGATCTCGGCGCCCTTGACCGCCTGGCTCGCATGGCTGGCAGGTTTCACGCCACTCTCCGCCGCCGCCTTCAACACCGTCGAAGCGAGATCGAACCCGGTCACATCGTGACCCGCCTTCACCAGATTAGCGGCCATCGGACCACCCATGTTGCCGAGGCCGATAAACGCGATCCGTGCCATTGACGTCTCCTATCTGTTGTCTTCGAGGATCATGCTGGCTGCCTTCTCGGCAATCATGATGACAGGCGAATTGGTGTTGCCCGAGGTGATCGACGGCATGACCGAGGCGTCCGCGATCCTGAGCCTGGCGAGCGCCCGAAACCTCAACCGCGGATCGACGACACTGTCGCGGTCACCGCCCATCCGGCAGGTGCCGACGGGATGAAAGATCGTCGTGCCGATATCGCCCGCCGCCTGCGCCAGCTCCTCATCATTTCGATAGGCAGGACCGGGCTTGAACTCCTCGGGATTGAAACGGGCGAAGGACGGCTGGGCGACGATCCGCCGTGTCAGCTTTATCGATCTGACAGCTATGTCGCGATCGCGTTCCGTCGAGAGGTATCTTGGCGCAATGATGGGCTGCGCGGCAAAATCCGGGCTCGAGACATGCACCGAACCACGGCTCTCGGGCCTCAGATTGCAGACGCTGGCCGTGATCGCCGGAAAGGCATGCACGGGGTCGCCGAACTTGTCGAGCGATACCGGCTGGACGTGATATTGCAGATCGGGCGTTTCCTTGTCCGGCCCCGAGCGGGTGAAGATGCCGAGCTGGCTCGGCGCCATCGCCATCGGTCCCGAGCGGCGCAGCAGATATTCCAGCCCGATCGCCGCCTTGCCGATCAGCTTCGTCGCCTTCTCGTTCAGCGTCGGAACACCGGTCACCTTGTAGGCGAGGCGCAGCTGCAGATGGTCCTGCAGGTTCTCGCCGACGCCCCTGACCTCGCTGACCACATCGATCCCGGCATTCTGCAGCACGTCTCCGCGGCCGATCCCCGAGAGCTCCAGAATATGCGGCGAGCCGATCGAACCGGCCGAAAGGATCGTTTCCTTCGAGGCATAGGCGCGTTTCGCCATGCCGCCATGCTGGAATTCGACGCCGGTGACAGCGCCCTCCTCGATCAGCAACCGTCGCACCTGCGCCTTGGTCAGAACCTTGAGATTGCCGCGCTTCATTGCCGGGCGGAGAAAAGCTTTGGTGGCATTCCAGCGAATGCCGGATCGCTGGTTCACGTCGAAATAGCCGGAGCCTTCATTGGTGCCGCGGTTGAAATCCTCGGTGACGGGGATGCCCGCTTCCTTGGCTGCCTGCTGGAAGGCGTCGAGCACCGCCCATTTGACGCGCGCCTTCTCCACCCGCCACTCGCCGCCGGCGCCATGCATCTCGTCCGTGCCGCGATAGTGATCTTCCGACTTGCGGAAGAACGGCAGAATGTCGTCCCAGCTCCAGCCGGTGCAGCCCATCTGCCGCCAGAGATCGTAGTCGCGGGCCTGGCCGCGCATATAGATCATGCCATTGATCGACGAGCAGCCGCCGAGCACTTTTCCGCGCGGGTAATTCAACGCACGGCCGTTCAGGCCATCCTCCGGCGCCGTCGTGAAGCACCAGTCGGTGCGCGGGTTGTTGATGCAGTAGAGATAACCGACAGGAATGTGGATCCAGTGGTAGTTGTCGTTGCCACCGGCTTCCAGCAGAAGCACCCGGTTGTTGCGGTCTTCGGACAGCCTGTTGGCCAGCACGCAGCCTGCGCTGCCTGCGCCGATGATGATATAGTCGTAGCGATCCATCTTCAGCACCAGCCGCTCAACGGCGATAGACAAAGCCCAACATGCGGCCGATCCGCGACGCATAGAACTCGCCGACGATACCACGGCGGAAGATCAGGACGCAGACCATGAAAACGATGCCTGTGATGATCGTCACCGGAAATTCCGAGGTCGCCAGATAGTTCTGCAGGGTGACGACAAGCCCGGCGCCGAAGATTGGCCCGATCAGCGTACCGATACCGCCGAGCAGCGTCATCAGGATCACCTCGCCCGACATCTGCCAGGCAACATCGGTCAGCGTCGCGAACTGGAAAACCAGCGATTTGACGGCGCCCGCGAGCCCGGCCAGCGCTGCCGACATCACAAAGGCGCCGAGCTTGTATCGGGCAACGGAATAGCCGAGCGAGATCGCCCGCTGCTCGTTTTCGCGGATCGACTTCAGGATCATGCCGAAAGGCGAATTGATGAAGCGCCATATCAGCAGCATGCCGATCAAGAACACCGCCAGCACGAAGAAATACATGTTGGTGGAATCGTTCAGATCGATGAAGCCGAAGAGATGGCCGCGCGGAACCGACTGGATACCGTCCTCGCCCTCGGTGAACTTTGCCTGCAGGCAGAAGAAGAAGAACATCTGCGACAGCGCCAGCGTCACCATCGCGAAATAGATCCCCTGCCGCCGGATCGCCAGATAGCCCATCACCAGCCCGAGAAGCGCTGCGCCGGCGACACCGGTGAGGATGCCGAGTTCGGGTGGGAAGCCCCAGGACTTCACGGTATAGGCGGTGAAATAGGCGGCGCCACCGAAGAAGGTCGAATGGCCGAATGACAGCAGCCCGGTATAGCCGAGCAGCAGATTGAAGGCGCAGGCAAAGAGCGCGAAGCAGAGCAGCTTCATCAGGAAGATCGGGTAGAAGAAGAACGGCGCGAGCACCAGCAGCAGCAGGCCGATGACGAGAAATGCCGCCTGGACCGACAGCGCGGTACGGCTCTTTTCCGGGCGGATGGTTTCGGTGATCTCTGTCATGTCACGCATCCCGGCCGAAGAGGCCCGCGGGCCTGATGAGAAGCACGATCGCCATGATCACGAAGATCACGATGTTCGAGGCCTCAGGATAGAAAACCTTCGTCAGGCCTTCGGCGATACCGAGCACATAGCCAGTGACGATGGCACCCATGATCGAGCCCATGCCGCCGACGACCACGACGGCGAAGACGACGATGATGATGTTCGAGCCCATCAGCGGCGAGACCTGATAGATCGGCGCGGCCAGCACTCCGGCGAAAGCAGCAAGTCCGGCTCCCAACGCGTAGGTCAGCGTCAGCAGCAGCGGAACGTTGACGCCGAAAACCTGCACCAGCGTGGTGTTTTCGGTCGCGGCGCGCAGATAGGCGCCGAGCTTGGTCTTCTCGATCAGCAGCCATGTCCCGATGCAGACGACCAGCGAGACGATGACCACCCAGCCGCGATAGATCGGCAGGAACATGAAGCCGAGATTAGTGCCGCCGGCAAGTGCTGCGGGCGTCGCATAGGGCTGGCCGGAGGAGCCGTAGAGGTAGCGAAACGTCCCCTCGATCGCCAGCGCCATCCCGAAGGTGAAGAGCAGGCCGTAGAGCGGATCGAGATCATAGAGCCGCCGCAGAAACAGCCGCTCAACGACTGCGCCGAACAGACCGACGACCACGGGCGCCAGAATCAGCGCCGGCCAATAGCCGATGCCGCCATAGTCGAGCATCAGGTAGGCGACGAAAGCGCCGAGCATATATTGCGCGCCGTGGGCGAAGTTGATGACGCGCAGCAGGCCGAAGATGATCGCGAGGCCGAGGCTCAGCAGGGCGTAGAAGGAGCCGTTGATCAGGCCGATCAAGAGCTGGCCGAGAAGCGCCTGGACGGGAATGCCGAAGATCATGGTCATAGGGCGCCCCGCTCGAGGTAGGCGAAAGGCGTCACGGCGCCCTCCCTGCATCCCTCATTCCTGTGCTTGTCACAGGAATCCAGCCACGCGAAGTCTTTCGCGTGAAAAGAGTCCTCCGCGCCGCAGACGCGGCGCTGCTGGATCCCTGTGACAAGCACAGGGATGAGGGATGTATTGCTGGCGGATATGGAGGTTTCATTCAGGTTGGCGACCATACCCTAAACCCCCAAAACCTTGTGCAGCGTATCCATCCGCTGCGGCAGTTCCCCAACCGGGAATTCCGACACGACTTGCCCGTGATCCATCAAGTAAAACCGATCGGCAATGCGGCTCGCAAAGCGGAAGTTCTGCTCCACCAGCAGGATCGTCATGCCGCGCTCTTTGAGCTTTTTCAGCACCTCACCGATGCGTTGGACAATAACAGGCGCAAGCCCTTCCGTCGGCTCATCGAGCAGCAGCATCTTCACGCCAGTGCGCAGCACCCGGGCAATCGCCAGCATCTGCTGCTCGCCGCCCGAGAGTTTGGTGCCGGAGCTGGCGCGCCGTTCGTAGAGATTCGGGAAGAGTTCGTAGATTTCATCGATGGTCATGCCGCCCGGCGCCACAACGGGTGGCAGCAGCAGGTTTTCCGAAACCGTCAGCGTCGAGAAGATGCCGCGTTCCTCGGGCACGAAGCCGATGCCCTTATGCGCCGTCTTGTGCAGCGGCACCTGCATCATGTCGGTTCCGGCAAAGCTGATCCTGCCCTTCCGCGCCCGCACGATGCCGGTGATGGTGCGCAGCGTCGTCGTCTTACCGACCCCGTTGCGGCCGAGGATGGTGATCGTCTCGCCCTCGCCGACGGTCATGTCGATGCCGTGCAGGATATGGCTTTCGCCGTACCAGGCATTGAGGCCCTGGATTTCGAGCAGTGCCGCCATCAGTCCTCCTCTACGCCCATATAGGCTTGGCGCACACGCGGATCCTGGCTGACGGTGGCGTAATCGCCCTCGGCCAGGATTTCGCCGCGCTGGAGCACGGTCACCTGCTGGCAGATATTGGCGACGACGGAGAGATTGTGCTCGACCATCAGCACCGCGCGATCGCGGGCGACGTCGCGGATGATGGCGGAGACGACACTGACATCCTCCTGCCCCATGCCGGCCATCGGCTCGTCGAGCAGCAATACCTTGGGATCGAGCGCCAGTGTCGTGGCGATCTCCAGCACCCGCTTGCGGCCGTAGGAAAGATCGGCGGCCATCGCATCGCGTTCCTTGGATAGGCCGACGCTGGCGAGCAGCTGCTCGGCTCTGCCCGTCAGCTGGTCGAGCGCCGAAAGCGGCCGCCAGAACTGCGTCGAGAGATTGTTGGGCCGCTGCAGAGCGACGCGGACATTGTCGAGCACGGTGAGGTGCGGAAAGACCGCCGAAATCTGGAAGGAGCGGACGAGACCCATGCGCGCCACCCGGTCGGGCGGCGTCCTGGTGATATCGGTGCCCATCAGCATGATCGTGCCCGCCGTCGGCTGTAGGAACTTGGTCAGCAGGTTGAAGACCGTGGTCTTGCCTGCCCCGTTCGGGCCGATCAGCGCATGGACGCTGGCATCATGGACATCGAGATCGACGTTCTTCACCGCGGTGAAGCCGCCGAAATCCCGCCTGAGACCGCGGGCGGAGAGAACCACCCGCGGCTTCGTATCATTGACTGGTGCGGAAACCGCCATCGATCACTTCACCAGATCGCAGCCGCTCTTGGCGGGGTCGATATAGGCTTCCTTGCCGGGGATTGTGGCGAGCACGTTGAAGTAGTCCCACGGCTCCTTGCTTTCATCGGGCTTCTTCACCTGCAGCAGGTACATGTCATGGATCATCCGGCCGTTGGCGCCAACAGTGCCGCCGCGGCCGAAGACGTCATCGACGGGCATTTCATGCAGTTGCTTGGCCACCGCTTCCGTCTCATCCGTGCCGGCCTTCTGGACGGCTTTCAGATACTGGAGAACGGCGGAATAGGTGCCCGTGTGAATCATGTTCGGCATCTTGCCGGTGCGGTCGAAAAACTTCTTGCCGAACGCACGGCTTTCATCGTCGCGGTTCCAATAGAAGCCTTCGGTCAGCGTCAGGCCCTGGGCCGCTTCGAGGCCGAGGCCGTGCACTTCGGCGAGCGTGAAGAGCAGCGCGGCCAAACGTTGGCCACCCTGGACGATGCCGAATTCGGCGGCCTGCTTGATGGCATTCGCGGTGTCGAGACCGGCATTCGCCAGGCCGATAACCTTGGCGCCTGAGGACTGCGCCTGCAGCAGGAAGGACGAGAAGTCCTGGCTGGACAGGGGATGACGGACTGAGCCGACGATCGTGCCGCCGTTTGCCTTGACGAAGTCGCCGGTCTGCTGCTCCAGCGAGTAGCCGAAGGCATAGTCGGCCGTCAGGAAGAACCAGCTGTCGCCGCCCTGCTTGACGAGGGCGCCACCGGTGCCGACCGCGAGTGCATGCGTATCGTAGGCCCAGTGGAAGCCGTAGGGGCTGCAGGCCTTGCCGGTCAGATCGGTGGTCGCCGCACCGGTGACGATATCGATCTTCTTCTTTTCCTTGGCGACGGCCTGGACGGCGAGCGCCACCGAGGATGTCGTCAGCTCCATGATCGCATCCACCTGCTCGGTGTCATACCACTGGCGGGCAATGTTGGAGGCGACGTCGGGCTTGTTCTGGTGGTCGGCATCGACAATCTCGATCGGCATATCGAGCACCTTGCCACCGAAATCCTCGACCGCCATCTTGGCGGCCTCGACCGAAGACTTGCCGCCGAAATCGGCATAGACGCCGGACTGATCGTTCAGAATGCCGATCTTGACCTTACCGTCGGACACCGCGCCGCTTTGGGCGAAAACGGCCGTGCTGCTTGCCAGAAGAAATGCAAGTGACGCAATGAAGCTCTTTCGCATAAGTCTCTCCTCCCAGAGATTGGCAGATCGCGATCTGTTCAAATTTGATGAGCCACCCTCCTCAAGGCGACCACTCAACGCCCACGATCACGGAATTTCCACCGTGAGGCAACCAGACGTTTACAATTAATTCCAAACAGTATCTGTTCATTTTTGCACAGATCCGTACCGAAAGCGCCATTTCCGGCCTCTCTGCTGCGCATCACGCGAAGCTGCATTAGACCAAAGACTAAGATAAGCACGGACCTTCGATGACCAACTCCTCGCAGTTTACTTGGGACGATCTGCAGTTTTTTCTAGCCGTGGCCAGAACCGGGCAGCTGTCGACTGCGGCGCGGCAGCTCCGGAGCAGTCATGCCACCGTTTCGCGGCGGATCGACCGGCTGGAATTCGCGCTGAAGGTCAAGCTCTTCGAGCGGAATCCGCGCGGCTATGTGCTGACGGCGATGGGCAACCGCTTCGTTGATACGGCCGAGAAGATGGAGCAGGAGACGGAGCGGTTGCGGGCCGATCTTGCGACAGGTGCCATGGCGCAGCGCGGCGTGGTGCGGCTGAGTGCTCCCGAAGGGTTCGCGAATTTCTTCTTTGCGACGGTGCTGCCGCAATTTGCCGAACGCCACCCGCATCTGTCGCTGGAGCTGGTGACGATCCAGCAGATCATGTCACTGTCGCGCAAGGAGGCGGATATCAGCGTTGTCCTCGACGAGCCGAAGGGCGGCCCCTATTATGCCGAGAAACTCACCGACTATCATCTGCAGGTCTATGGCTCGCGAGACTATCTGGCCGCCAACGCCCCGGTCGTCAGCCGCGAGGATCTGCTCTCGCATCCCTTCATCAGCTATATCGAGGAGATGATCTTTGCGCCGGGGCTGGATTATCTCGGTGACGTTCATCCGCGCATCAAGCCGCAGTTCCAGAGCTCCAGCATCTTCGCGCAGTTGACGGCGACGCGAAACGGGCTTGGGCTCTGCGTGCTCCCCTATTTCTTCGCCAGCCGCTATCCCGAGCTCGAACGCGTATTGCCTGACGAGGTGGATCTGAACCGCAGCTACTGGATCACCTGCCACCAGGACCAGAAGCAGGCGCCGCGCGTGCGGGCCGTCATCGATTTCTTGCGCGAAGCCGTTACCTGGCCGGATGCACGCTTCATTCCGCCCTTCGCAATATCGGCCGTCCGCAGAGGCGGCTGAGCGCCTCGGCAGCCCTGCGAAAGCCTGGCGTACCGGCGGGGCCGCGAAGCGGCTTGCGTGCGGCCTGAGGCAGGGTCCATGATGCGCCGTCTTTTCGAGTCCATTTGCCCCATGAATTCAGAACCTGACATTGCCATCATCGGAGCGGGCGCCGCAGGCGTCGGCGCAGCGCGTCGGCTTGCAAAGAGCGGCCTTTCCGTTTCGGTCTTCGAAGCTCTGCCCCGGATCGGCGGCCGCGCCTGGACATTGAACACGCCTGTTGCCGCGATCGATCTCGGTTGTGGCTGGCTGCATTCGGGCGACCGCAATCCGTGGACCCGAATTGCCGAAGAAGCGGGCGTAACGGTCGACCGAAAACCGAGCGCCTGGCATCGGCAGGATCGCGATTTCGGTTTTCCGCGCGCCGAGCGCGATGCCGCCCGCGCTGCCTTTGGCCGCTGGGCCGAGCGCGTTGCCGAGGCGCCACCGCCAAGCGACTGTGCCATCGACGCTGTCGAGCCGGGCGAGCCCTGGCTTGCCTATCTTCAGGCGCTGAGCGGCTATATCAGCGGCGACGAGCTGGAGCGCATCTCCGCGGAGGATTATGCCGCCTATGACGAGGCCTCGACGGAAAACAACTGGCGTCTCGAGACAGGCTACGGTGCGCTTGTCGCAGCCACCATGCCGGCCTCGGCCGAACTGCATATCGCAACGCCCATCCAGTCGATTTCTGTCGATGGCAGTCGCGTGATGCTGCAGACGGAGCGCGGCACCGTCAGACCGCGAGTAGTGATCGTCACCATCTCCACCAATGTGCTCGCCGGCGGCGTCATCCGCATGCCGTCATCGCTCGACCCATGGTGCGAGGCCGCAGCCAAGCTGCCGCTCGGCAACAACGAAAAGCTCTATTTCGAAATCACCGGCGGCCACAGTTTCGATGACGAAAGCCACGTGATCGGCAATCCCCGCGATCCGAAGACGGCAAGCTATTATATCCGTCCGTTCGGCAAGCCCGTCATCGAGGTCTTCCTCGGCGGAAGCGGCGCCCGCGCCGTGGCCGAAAACCCGCAAGCGGCTTTCCCGCGTGCGATGGAGGAGCTTTCGGCCCTGTTCGGCTCCTGCATTCACAGGGAACTTCGCCCGCTTGCGGCGTCCGAGTGGACCAACACCCCCTCGATCCGCGGTGGCTACAGTCATGCCCTGCCCGGCCATGCGGCGGCGCGTCAGGCTCTGGCAAGGCCGTTCGACAACCGGATCTTCTTCGCCGGCGAAGCGACCAACCGCACAGATTTTTCGACCGCGCATGGAGCCTACGAAAGCGGGCTTCGGGCCGCCGAAGAAGCGCTGCAGGCGCTCGGCCGGTAGAGCCGCACCCCCAATTGCAACCGGTAGAGCTTTGTGCCACGCTGGCCGTGCCGTTTCGGCATTCGCAGAGGAAGGGGACCCCTCGCATGCTTCTATTTCTTGCATTTTTGATCGGGATCATTGCCGGCCTTCGGGCCATGACCGCACCGGCCGCAGTCGCCTGGGGGGCAGCCCTCGGCTGGTTCGACGTGTCGCAGACGCCGCTTGCCTTCATGGGTTACAAATGGACGCCGTGGATCTTCACGGTGCTGGCCGCCGTTGAGCTGATCACTGACCAGCTGCCGACAACGCCCAGCCGCAAGGTGCCGATGCAGTTCGGCGCCCGCATCATCATGGGTGCGTTGACAGGCGCCACGATCGGCGCATCCGGCGGCTCGCTGGTGGCTGGCCTGATCGCCGGTGTGGTTGGCGCCATCGTTGGGACGCTCGGCGGGGCTGCCGTCCGCGGCAAGCTCGCAGCCGCTTTCGGCAAGGATACGCCCGCCGCCCTCATCGAGGACGCGATCGCCATCGTCGGCGCGCTCCTGATCGTATCGGCTGTCGCATGAAGACCTATGACGCCATCTTCATCGGGGCCGGTCAGGCAGGCCCCTTTCTCGCCGCCCGCATGGCCGAGAAGGGCATGAAGGTGGCGCTGATCGAGCGCAAGTATCTCGGCGGCACTTGCGTCAATGCCGGCTGCATGCCGACGAAAACGCTGGTCGCCAGCGCTCGCGCCGCCCATGTGGCCCGGACCGGCGGCGACTACGGTGTCAGGATTTCGGGCGCGATCGAGATCGACATGAAGACGGTGCGCAAACGCGCCGAGACGGTGACCATGAACGCCCGCAACGGCCTGATCGGCTGGTTCTCGGGCATGAAGACCATGGAGGTCATCTACGGCCATGCGAAATTCGCCGGCCAGAAGACCGTTGAGGTGAACGGCGAGACGCTGACCGCACCGTTGATCTTCCTGAATGTCGGCGCCCGCCCGGCCATTCCTGATTTTCCCGGCCTTGCCGATATCGATTACCTCACCAGCACCTCGATCATCCAGCTCGACACCCTGCCCCGCCATCTCGTGGTGATCGGCGGCAGCTATATCGGCCTTGAATTCGCGCAGATGTACCGCCGCTTCGGCGCCGAGGTGACGGTTATCGAACGCGGCCCGAAGCTCGCCTCCCGCGAGGACGAGGATGTTTCGGATGCGATCGAGGAGATCATCGTTTCCGAAGGCATCACGGTTCACACCGGCGCGGAGAACATCGCTTTCGCGAACGCGGCTGACGGTGTCGCTGTCTCGATTTCCGGCAAGCCGGATATCCAGGCAAGCCATGTGCTCGTCGCCACCGGCCGCACGCCGAATACCGGCGATCTCAGCCTCGAAGCGGCTGGCGTCGCGACCGACAAGCGCGGCTTCATCACCGTCGATGACCGGCTGATGACCAATGTCGACGGCATCTATGCGCTCGGTGACTGCAACGGCCATGGCGCGTTCACGCATACATCCTATAACGACTTCGAGATCGCCGCCGCCAACCTGCTGGATGGCGGCGACCGCAAGGTCTCCAGCCGCATTCCGGCCTACGCGCTCTATATCGACCCGCCGCTCGGCCGCGCCGGCATCACCGAGAAGCAGGCCCGCGCCTCGGGCCGCAAGGTCATGGTCTCCAAACGGCCGATGAGCCGGGTCGGCCGCGCTAACGAACGCGGCGAGACCAAGGGCTTCATGAAGATCGTCGCCGATGCGGAGACCAAGGAAATCCTCGGCGCCGCCTTCCTGGGCATCGAGGGCGACGAGGCGATCCACGGTATCATCGATGCGATGAATGCCGGAACCCGCTATCCGGTGCTGCAATGGTCGGTGCCAATCCATCCGACGGTCTCGGAACTCATTCCGACCATCATCGGCGATCTCAAGCCGGTTTGATCAGACAGGCCATCTGACGCCGCTTCCGGACTTGCATTCTTTCCGATTTTGGATTTACCTCGCACTGTTCTCAGGGCGGGGTGCAATTCCCCACCGGCGGTATCGGGTTTACGCCCGGAGCCCGCGAGCGCTTCCAGCAATGGAAGGTCAGCAGATCCGGTGAGATGCCGGAGCCGACGGTATAGTCCGGATGGAAGAGAGCATGCAGGCAGAACCTCTCCAGGGAGAGGTGACTGATGCTGTTCGCCCAAGGGAGAATTGGGCCGCCGCGGCGGCTCGAAGCAACAGCCAGAGATGGCACCCTTGAAAGGCAGAGACATGACAATCGCAACCAAACCACAGGGTCACCGGATCGCCATCGTGCGTGCCCGCTGGCACGCCGGTATCGTCGATCAATGCGTGAATTCCTTTATCTCGACATGGAAGGCGCAGGGCGCCAACGCGGCAGAGGTCGAGATTTTCGACGTGCCGGGCGCGCTTGAAATCCCGCTCCATGCGCAGACACTGGCCCGGACGGGCAAATATGCGGCAATCCTCGGCTGCGCCTTCGTCGTCGACGGCGGCATCTACCGGCACGACTTCGTCGCCGGAACGGTTCTCGATGGCCTGATGCGCGTACAGCTCGATACCAATGTGCCGGTGCTGTCTGCGGTGCTGACGCCGCACCACTTCCAGGAAAGCGAAGCGCATATCGAGTTCTTCATGAACCACTTCGTCATCAAGGGCCAGGAAGCGGCCAATGCCTGCCGCGCCATCCTTGAGGCCCGCAGCAATCTCGCCGTCGCTGCACTCTGATCGGTAGGACAGGACAATGCGCCGGGAAATCAGCCCGGCGCATTGATCACTTCGCCGTAAAACGGTGCGCCTTGCCGCGTTCCGCAGCCGGTGCAGTGCTTGTCAGCACCTGGCCGTGAAAACGGCTGAGCTGACCGGTGACGTCGGCGATTTCGCGCTCGGCACGCGCCGCGTCCCAGCCCAAAGCTGCGGCGGCGATGCCGGCGATTTCCCGCAACCCCTCGATCGTCAGGCGCCCCTCGATCGCCAGCGTCGTGCGGCGTAGCACGATATCGGCGAGATGAACGACGAGTTCGTTGCGAGTGATCCAGTCGATTTCCTTGAAGCTGTGCTGCGGCGCGCCGGTCAGTCTCGTATCGTCGGAATGTACCGAAGCGGATGCGAGGATCGCCGCGGCCGTCGTGCCGTACCGGCCCAGCAATTCGTCGGCCCGCTCGATCGTTATGCTTGCCTTCGCTGCCAGATCCTTGATCCAGTGACCGCGCTTCTCGCCATCGGCGGGAAAGCCCTTGCCGCCGCCGATTGCAAGGTAGCGGGTCGATTCATTGCGGTTCCGCTGTAGGCGCGAGAGAACGGTATCGGCAACCTCCTCGGCGAACCCGCGGAATGTCGTCCACTTGCCGCCGACCAGTGAGACGATCGGGAACGGGCGGTTGCCCTTGGGTTCCTTTACCGGCGCGGAATGGTCCCGGCTGATGAGCCCGGGTGCCGTCGCATCCGATGCCGGGAGCGGACGGATGCCGCTATAGCTGTAAACGATCTGATCGCGGTCGAAGCGCAGCGTCGGCAGCAGCGAACGGACGCTCTCGAGGAAATAGTCGGTTTCCGGTTCCTCGCAGCGAACGTCATCTGGATTATCGGCTGGAATATCGGTCGAGCCGACCAGCGCCAGGCCGAGATAGCTGTAGACCAGGCAGATGCGGCCATCGTCGGCTTCGAAATAGATCATGTGGCCGTTCAGGCTGCGTACCAGTTCAGGATGATCGAGCAGGATATGCGATCCCTTGGTGCCGCCGATCATCTTCGAGGGGGCGCCGAGTGCGGCGTTGACATGATCGATCCAGGGACCGGCGGCGTTGACGACCAGCTTCGGCTTCACCGCGAACTCGCGGCCATCGGCCTGCCGGAATGTCAGCGATCCGCCTGAGACCGTTTCCATCGTGGTGAAATTGGCAGCCAGACTTTTCGGATTGGCATCGAGGCCATCGCGCACGAGTTCATAGACCAGCCGCTCCGGCCGGCTGATCTTGGCGTCATAATAGATGCCGCCGGCGACGATCGCTGGGGTCACATGCGGCATTTCCTTGCGGGCCTGCTTCTTCAGGATCAGCCGGTGTTTCGGCATCACCCGATCGCGCGAGCCGAAGAAGTCGTAGAGCCGCAGGCCGATCTTGATCAGCACCGCACCGCGGCTGCGCGGTGCCGTCTTGGAGCCGAAGAGTGTGCGGATCGCCGCCCAGATGCCGCGCGTCCAGGAAAAGACCGGGATAAAGGTCGGCAGCGGCTCGACGCAATGCGGGGCGTTCTTGAGCAGGAGATTGCGCTCCAGCGTCGATTGCGCCACGAGGCCGAATTCGCCGGTCTCGAGATATTTCAGCCCGCCATGGATGAGCCGCGAGGGCGCAGCGCTCGTACCGGAACCGAAATCCGCCTTGTCGACGATCAAGCAATTGACGCCCTGCACCGAGAGATCGCGAAACAACCCGGCGCCGTTAATGCCCGCGCCGATGATGAGGACGTCGATGTCGCCCCCGCCGAGATCGGAGAAGCGCTGCTGCAGATCGGCTGTCATGATGTCATCGTCCTAAATCGCCCGCCGCAGCAGGCATCATTCATTTCAGTTCACGGCCTGATCGGGCGCCAGCGCCGCGATCTTCGGCCAGAGCGGCGTCATGGCATCGGCGATTTCGCGAAACAGCTGGTAGCGCGTCTCATAGTCGGCGCTGCGTGCCGGGTCCGGCTGGCAGGTTTTCTCGATGCTTTCGGTATCGCGTGGATCGCTCTGCGGATCGGCATAGATCCCGGCACCAGACCCGGCGCAGAGCGCCGCGCCCCAGGCCGCTGCTTCGTCGGTTTCGGTCACGGTGACCGGCATGCCGAGGATATCGGCAAACATCTGCACGACAGCGGGATTGCGCGAGATGCCGCCCGCCAGACGCGCCCGGTCGAATGAGAACCCGTCGCGCAGAGCATCGACATGGATACGGTGATTGAAGGCAATACCCTCAAGCACGGCCCGCAGCATGTCGCCGCGATCATGCCAGCCGCCGAGCCCAAAGAACCCGGCGCTCGCCTCCGCGCCATAGGGCGAGCCGAAGAGATAGGGATGGAACAGCGCGGTCGAGGGCCGCTTGAATGCCGCATCGATCTCCGGGCCAAGCAGGGCATGAACAGAGCGGCCGCTCGTCTCGCCCTCAGCCCGCTCGGCGGCGCAGAGCTTGTCGAGAAACCAGTCGTAATTCGCCGTCGATGCCGGCGAGATCGACATGCTGTTCCAGATGCCGGGCGCAATGCCGTTGCGGCAGAACCAGCGCCTGTCGACGCGCGGTTCGGACGATAGCGTCTCGTTGATCGAGTAGGTGCCGGCGATGATGGCGACGACGCCTTTGCCATATCCCCCGGCTCCGAGCGCCGAGGCGGTGACATCATGCAGACCCGCCATGACGGGCGTGCCTTCGGTGAGGCCGGTCAGATTTGCGGCCTCGCGCGTCACCCGGCCGACGATCTGGTCGGAACGTGAAGCCGGCGGCAAGGCGTGAACGAGCTTCTGCAAACCGAAGAGCCGCAGCGCATCCTGGCTGTAATCCTGTGTCTTCACGTCGGTGAAAGAGGTGCTGGCCTCGGTGCGATCGGTGCCGATGATGCCTGTCAGGCAGAAACGCAGCCAGTCCTTGCAGCTGATGAAATGGCCGATGCGCTTGTAGCGCTCGGGCTCCATTTCGCGGATCCAGGCGAGCAGCGCCGAGGGTGCGGAGACGTGCGGGATCTGGCCGGTCAGTTCGATGGCGCGCTCGGCGACATCACTGTCCGTCCATTCGTTGACGATTGGGCCTGCCCGGCTGTCGAGCGACAGGATGGCGCGGCCGAGCGGCTGCTGATCCCCGTCGAGCAGATAGATACCGTCGCCATGCGCGGTGGCGGCTATACCCTGGATATCGCTTGCGGGGCGCTTGCTGAGCGCGATCGCCTCGCGGATAGCATCGGCCGTCGCGCTCCACAATTCGCCCATGTCGCGCTCGATATGGCGCGCCTTGGGAATGAACTGCGTGACGCGGCGCCTGCTGACTGCGAGCGGCGTGCCGTCAATGTCGAAAATGACGGCCTTGGTGACCGTCAGGCCACTATCGATCCCGAGCAGACTCGGCATTCGCCTTCCTCACTATCAGCAACCGGTGGCCGGGTTACAAGCGCCCTCCGGCGCTCTTGGCGACCACCACGTTGATATCCTTGGACCGCATGCGGTCGATGTGCACGGCGTCGGTCTTGTCGTCGACGATGACGACGTCGAACTCGTCCAGTGCTGCGAAACTATGGAGTGCCCGCCGTTCGAACTTGGTGTGATCGGCAAGCAGGATGCGTTTGACGGAACAGTCGAACATGGCGCGCTTGGTATCGACGGTCTCCGGCGACTGGTGCAGGACCGTGCCGTCGCTGATCGCCGACATGGAGATGAAGGCGATATCCGCCCGCAGCCCCTTGATCTCGCTGATCGTCATCCGGCCCATGAAGGCGTTGCACCAGTTGTAATACTGGCCGCCGAGTGCCAGCAGCGTCACGTCATGCATGCCAGTCAGCGCGTTCATCAGCGTCAGCGAATTGGTGATCGCGGTGACAGGCACCTTCGACGGCAGGTGCGCCGCCATCTGCAGAACCGTCGTCGAATCGTCGAAGAAGATCGCCTGCCCGGGCTCGACGAATTGCATCGCTGCCTCGGCAATCAGCTTCTTCTCCGTTGCCTGCCGGTTCGAGCGATAGACGTCGCTCGATTCGATCAGGTTCGTCGCCGCGGCGGTCACGATGCCGCGCGTCTTGCGGAAAAGCCCGCGGCTGACGAGTTCATCGACATCGCGATGGGCCGTCATCAGGCTGATCCCGAAACGATCCGTCAGGTCTTCGATCCGCATCGAGCCTTCATTCATCACGGCCTCCGCGATCATGCGGCGGCGCGCGATCTGGCGCGTCTGCCGGCTGTCGCTTGTCAGCTCTTCCAACAGATCTTCGCCCTGGCTCGTCTTCTGTGTCACGGGGTCACCCTTGTCGCTGAATTCTGGATCCCAGCTTCGTACAGTGATTGCCACGCCAAGGCAAAAAGGTGAAACGGAACGGGCGGTTGCTGCCGCGGGCACCATTTCAGGCATTGCGGAAGCCGGGCGGGTGGATGCCGCCCGGCTCTAAGGCGCGCTCTCACGAGCGCTCCTTCGATGTTACTGCGAAAGGACGAACGGGCCGGTGTACTTGTCGACATTGTCCTTGGTGATCAGCAGGCAATCGAAGAGCTGCTTTTCGCTCTTGGCGCCGGTGCTGCCATTCTTGATGACATTATCGGCCTGCTTGACGGCTTCTTCAGAGAAGACGGCAACGGGCTGGAGAACGGTGTACTGCAGTTCGCCGGCCTTGATCGCCGCAACAGCGTCCGGAGAACCGTCGAAGCCGCCGACCTTGATGTTGGCGAGCTTGCCGGCTTCCTTGAGCGCTGCGATCGCGCCGAGGGCCATTTCGTCATTGCCGGAGATCACGCCGACGATGTCAGGATTTGCCTGCAGCATGGACTGCATCTTGTTGTGACCCTTGGTGCGGTCCCAATCGGCAACTTCCTTGGCAACCTTCTTCAGGTCCGGGTACTGCGACAGCACGGTTTCGTAGCCGTTGGAGCGGGTTGCAGCGTTGTTATCGGAAGGAGCGCCGAAGAGTTCGGCATAGTTGCCCTTGTCGCCGACAGCTTCGACCCACTGCTGCGCACCGAGGGCGGCACCCTGGGCGTTGTTGGAAACGAGCTGCGCCTTCGCCAGGCCTTCCTGGTTGATTTCAGCGTTGACGAGGATGACCGGGATACCGGCGGCGACAGCCTTCTTCACCGCACCGACCGAACCGTCAGCATTGGCCGGGTCGAGAATGATCGCGACCGACTTGTTGGTGATCGCCGTGTCGATCAGGTTGCTCTCGGTGTTGGTGTCACCCTTGTGGGCGCTGACCGAAGCCGTGTAGCCGAGCTTTTCAGCGGTTGCCTTGGCAACATTGCCTTCCGTCAGCCAGTAGGGGTTCGACGGATCGTTGACGATGATCGTCATCGCGCCAGCTGCCCAGGCGGACGTTGCGAGGAGCGGTGCGACAGCCGCGGCGGCGAGAAGAATGCGCATGCCTTTTTTAAACATAGTCTCTCTCCCATTAGTGAGCTCAGTTGTGCCGGGAACCGGCGTTGCTTTCCCCAATCGGCCTTCTTGGAACCCCAGCCTGCCGTCGTGGATAAGTTTCAGTCGCAGCCGTCAGGACGATTTAACCCGGCGGCCGTATTGGATGCTGTTCATCAAGACGGCGAGGACGATGACCGCACCGGTAAAGACCGTCTGCCAGTAGGCGGAGACGCCGATGATCACGAGACCATCGGACAGAAAGCCGATGACGAAGGCGCCGAGCATGGTGCCGCGCACCGTGCCGCGGCCACCCGTGAGGGCTGCGCCGCCGATGACGACGGCTGCGATCGCGGTCAGTTCGTAGGTGGTACCCGCTGTCGGGCCTGCCGAGGTCAGCTGCGAGGAAAGCACCAGGCCGGCGATGGCCGCGCAGACACCTGAGAGCACATAGACGATGATCTTGACGCGCTTGACCGGAACGCCGGAGAGGTCGGCCGCACGCTCGTTGCCGCCCGACGCATAGAGCCAGCGGCCGAAGGCCGTGCGGCTGAGAACGATGCCGCAGACGACGGCGAGCACGGCAAGGACGATGACGCCGATCGGAACGCCGCCGAGGCGGTTGAAGCCGAGCCAGTCGAAGCCGGTATTGCCAAGCTCCGGACGGCCGCCGAGATTATTGTAGGTGAGACCGTTGGTCATCAGCAGCGCGATGCCGCGGGCCACATAGAGAACGCCGAGCGAGGCGACGAAGGCCGGCACCTTAAGATACGCGACCAGCACGCCGTTGACCGCACCGACCAGGGCGCCGAGCGCGCAAGTCAGCACCACGACCGCCCAGACTGGCGGATAGAGGATGACGCCGAAATAGCTGAGCGTCACGCCCTGCATCAGGAAGCCGGCGATGCAGCCCGCGAGCCCCAGCGTCGAGCCGACCGAGAGATCGATGCCGCCGTTCAGGATGACCAGCAGCATGCCGATCGCCAGAATGCCGAAGATGGCGACATGCGAGGCCATGATCAGGAAGTTGTTGAGGCTGAAATAATAGGGCGACAGGAACGAGAAGACTGCGATGATGACGATCAGCGCGAAGAACGCCCTGCCCTCAAGGATCAGACGCACGATATTGGTGTTGCGCTTCTGCCCGTTCGGAACTGTCTTCTTCTGGGTGATATTTGTGACTGACATAATCAGTGCTCCATAATTCCGGGCTAGTGCGCGACCATGGCTTCGCCGGAGGCGGCCATGATCTTTTCCTTGGTGACGTCAGAGCTGAACTCGGCCGAGATCCGGCCGCGATGCATGACGATGATGCGATGCGCGATGCTCAGGCATTCGTTGACTTCGGAGGTCGAATAGACGACCGCGAGCCCCTGCTTGGCGCGCTCGGCAAGCAGCTTGAAAACCTCAGCCTTGGCGCCGATATCGATGCCGCGGCTCGGTTCGTCGAGCAGGATGACCTTCGGCTGCGTGGCCAGCATCTTGCCGATAACGACCTTCTGCTGGTTGCCGCCGGAGAGCGAGCCGATCGACGCCTCGCCGCCATCTGTCTTGACGTGGACACGGCGGATCGCATCGTTGACCAGCTCCCGTTCGCGCCGGCCCGAGGTGAAGAGACCCTTGGTGAAGGCGCCGATGCTGGCAAGCGATAGATTGGTGCCGACAGTCATCGTCTGCACCAGGCCATCGCGCTGGCGATCTTCAGGAACGAGAACGAGGCCGCTTTCGATACGCCCTGCAATGCTGAGGCCGCCGACATCGCGGCCCTCAAGCAGGACTTGGCCGCCGCTCGAGCGCAAACGCCCGGCGACGCATTCCAGAAGCTCGGTACGCCCGGCGCCCATCAGGCCGTAGATGCAGACGACTTCGCCGGCACGAACCTTCAGCGACAACCGGTCGACGGCGTTATAGGCAGCGCCCGACGGACCGGGCACGCTGAGATTGTCGATCGACAGCGCCACTTGGCCGAACTGATGGCCGTCCGGCGGGCTGCCGAGATCGAAATTGTCGCCGACCATGTTGCGGACGATCCACTCGAGATCGATGTCCTTGCGCTCGGCATAGGCAGTCATTGTGCCGTCGCGCAGGACGACGGCGTGATTGGTGATCTGCAGCGCCTCTTCGAGATGATGCGAGATATAGACGATCGAAACGCCGCGGCTCGTCAGGTCGTGGATGACCTTGAACAGAACTTCGACTTCGGTGGCGCTCAGCGCCGAGGTCGGTTCGTCCATGATCAGGATGCGCGAATTGACCGAGAGCGCGCGGGCGATCTCGACGATCTGCTGCTGGCCGAGGCGCAGGTCCTCGACGCGCGTCAGCGGATCGATGTCTTCCTCGAGCTCCTCCAGAAGCTCGCGTGTCTGGCGCTCTTCCTCGGCGAAATCGACCATGCCGCCGGTGATGATCTCGCGGCCCATGAAGATGTTGTCGCGGACGCTGAGATTGGGCGCTAGGCTGAGTTCCTGGTGAATGATCGAGATGCCGTGTTCACGTGCATGGGTCGACGAGGTGAAGCTGATCGGCGAGCCATCGAGGATGATCTCACCCGAGCTTGGCTGCACGACACCGGAAAGGATCTTCATCAAGGTCGATTTGCCAGCGCCGTTCTCTCCGAACAGCGTGGTCACCTGACCGCGATGGATGTCGAAATTCACGCCCTTGAGGGCATGAACATTGCCATAGGACTTGGCGATGTTGCGGGCGGCGAGAACGACCTCGCCCTGCACTCCGTTACTGCGCAGCGGCTGGCTCATTTGACTTCGACCTTGACGGGCGTGACCAGCCAGTTTTTCGGATTGATCAGCTTGAACACGCCGACCACGGTCGCGGATTTCCCATCCAGCGTTTCCGGATCGAGGCCGGTAAAGACCGACTTTTTCATCTCGTTGTTGATGGCCGATCCGGCGTCCTGATACTGGATCTGGTTGGTGAACTGGCCGAATTCGATGGTGCCGGTGGCATCGCGGAGGTCCGTGCCGTTGACCGCAGGACCGGTCTGGACACGGACCACCGTCTCGGGAGGCAATCCATCGACTTTGAGTTCGTTGGTGTTCGATTTGCGGGCGCCGAACGTGCCTGTCAGCGTGACGGGAATGACCGGTCCGGTGCTCGTCGCGGTGCCGTATTTCTCGGCGGCGGCCTTCTTGTCGGCGGCGATGGCGGCGGCAAGATCGGCAGCCGGTACGGCGCGCTCCTGCACATTCGCCAATATCTTCGGGAACTGCTCGGCGCCAAAGGTTTCAGGCGAGAAGACCTGCTGCCTGACGTCGTTTTCGGAACCGATCTTGACCACCGTCGTGTCAAGCGCGATGGCGCCGACGACGGCAACAACGAACGCCACGCCCACGATGAGCTTCAGATTGCCGCTGCTCGGCTTCGGTGCTGCGTAATCGGACTGTGTGCTCATGTCGGGACGGCCTTTGACTGGGAGACGATAAAGCGAAGGGGCTGGCTGCGATTACGATCGCAGACGCGCCACGGCATGGCATCGCGCCGGATCAGAACCCGGCAGGCAGCCCGCGAAAGCGCAACTCTGGACGAAAATCCACATTGGAAGCCTCCTCCTCAGGACCCGGCGCCAGTCTCCTCCGACCGCCTGATCCTGCAATCACCCATCCGGAAGCAGGCTTCCGTGATAGAACTGTGTTACTTATGCCGGAAACAATGTTATAATTTCATAATGCTGTCAACGGCACTTTTATGAGAACCTGCGTATCAATGCGGCGCTTCACAGCTTGTTTATCGCGTTGCGGCGCAACATAGGAAGGCAGCAAATGCACAAATAAATACCTGTCAAAGAATTTGGAAAACTCAGACAACGCATTGATATTTAATATTAATTAAAGATATGAGATATTCGCGGCAAAAGCGGCGACTGCAGTCTTGCGCAAATAGAGGCGGCCGCCACTCATCAAGCTGACGCCTGTTATTTTAGCTGAAAAAATTTTCATGACTAGAAAAATCTTGCTGGCCTTGTGATATCTTTGTGTTATGTTTATCGGTGAGGCCTATGGGAGGTTTCGGCAGATATTCGATTCATTTCCGGCGGCAGGCACACGCTTGCGGCCCGTCACCATGGAATCGATCATGCGGCCGAAGCAGAGCGATGGAATTCGGCCGATCGGGAGGACTGCATGATGAATTGGACGCGCGTATTGCCCGCCGCAGCGTTCCCGGCATTGGCGGGATAACCCTGCGATGACATCGACACAGAATATCGTCATCGGCATCGACGCCGGCACATCCGTGATCAAGGCGGTCGCCTTCGATCTTTCCGGACGCCAGATCGCCGCCGCATCCGTACGCAACAGATACACTACCGGCGACGACGGCTCGGCGACGCAGCCGCTTGCGCAGACATGGGCAGATTGCGCCAGCGCGTTATGCGGCCTCGGTGAAAAAGTGCCCGGTCTTGCGGCGCGCACCGCCACCGTTTCCGTCACCGGACAAGGTGACGGCACGTGGCTCGTCGGCCGCGAGAATGCACCGGTCGGCGATGCCTGGCTGTGGCTCGATGCGCGCGCCGCATCGACGGTGGTCTCGCTTGCATCCAAGCCGAACAACCGCGCCCGCTTCGAGGCGACCGGCACCGGCCTCAACACCTGCCAGCAGGGCACCCAGCTCGCGCATATGGACCGTTTCGCGACCGATCTCCTTGATCGCGCCGAAACGGCGCTGCACTGCAAGGATTGGCTCTATCTCAACCTCACAGGCATTCGCGCGACCGATCCGTCGGAGGCGAGTTTCACCTTCGGCAATTTCCGCACCCGGCAATATGACGACGCCGTCATCGATGCGCTTGGCCTCGAACACCGGCGCAATCTGTTGCCTGACATCATCGACGGGACCGAAGTCAGCCATCCGCTGACATCGGATGCTGCCAAGGCCTGCGGGCTGCTGGCGGGAACGCCCGTCTGCCTCGGCTATGTCGATATGGTGATGACCGCGCTCGGCGCAGGCGTCCGCAGCGGCGGGCGCAACGCCGCCTGCTCGACGATCGGCTCGACCGGCGTCCACCTTCGCGCCAAGGCCGTCGGCGATGTCCACCTTAACAGCGAGGGCACCGGCTATGTGATCGCCCTGCCGATCCCCGGCATCGTCACCCAGGTCCAGACGAATATGGGATCGACGATCAATATCGACTGGATCCTCGATATCGCCGCCTCGCTGATGGCAGACGCCGGCAAGACGGTTTCGCATGCGGAACTGATCGCGCGCATCGATGGCTGGTTTGCCGATAGCAAGCCGGGCTCCGTGCTCTATCACCCCTATATTTCCGAAGCCGGCGAGCGCGGCCCGTTCGTCAACGCCAATGCGCGTGCCGGCTTTGCCGGACTGTCCACGCGCCACCGTTTCCCCGATCTGGTGAGAGGCGTCGTCGAAGGTCTGGGCCTCGCGACCCGCGATTGCTATGCGGCAATGGGGGCGATGCCGGAAGAGCTGCGCATCACTGGCGGCGCCACGCGTTCGCCAAGCCTGCGCCGCTCGCTGTCAGCAGCCGTCAACGCCCCGATCCGCCAGTCGCAGCGCGAGGAGACCGGGGCTGCCGGTGCCGCGATGATGGCTGCGGTCGCGGTCGGCGTTTATCCGACGATGGATGATTGCATTGCCGACTGGGTCTCGCCGCTGCTTGGCGAACCCGAGGTTCCCGATGCCGCCGAGGCGGCGCGGTTCGAAACGCTTTTCGCAGCCTATACCGACATCCGCCAGGCAATGGCGCCCGCCTGGGACAAGCTCGCCTCGACCGCGACGGCGACACCAGGCGCATAACTCAAGTTCTGATGCGCTGGCATCGAAGGAGCATGACATGACCGAACCCGAAACCCTGGACCTCTTCGTCATCGGCGGCGGCATCAACGGCGCCGGTATCGCACGCGATGCCGCTGGCCGTGGGCTCAAGGTGGCGCTGTGCGAAAAGGATGATCTGGCGCAGGGAACCTCGTCGCGGTCGGGCAAACTGGTGCATGGCGGGCTGCGTTATCTCGAATATTACGAATTCCGCCTGGTGCGCGAAGCGCTGATCGAACGCGAAGTGCTGCTCAATGCCGCCCCGCACATTATCTGGCCGATGCGCTTCGTGCTGCCGCACAGCCCTGAGGACCGTCCGGCCTGGCTGGTCCGCCTCGGCCTCTTCCTCTACGACCATCTCGGCGGCCGCAAGAAGCTTCCCGGCACCCGCACGCTCAACCTGCTGCGCGACCCCGAGGGCACGCCGATCCTCGATCAATACAAGCGCGGCTTCGAATATTCCGACTGCTGGGTCGATGATGCCCGCCTCGTCGTTCTGAACGCCGTCAGCGCCGCCGAAAAAGGCGCGATCGTCCTGACCCGTTCGCCTGCCGTCTCCGCCCGGCGCGAGAATGGCGCATGGACCGTCGTCACCAAGAACAGCACGACAGGCGAGACCCGCACTTTCAGGGCCAAATGTCTGGTGAATTGCGCCGGCCCCTGGGTGACCGACATCATCAACCGCGTGGCCGGATCGAACTCGGCCCGCAATGTGCGCCTGGTCAAGGGCAGCCACATCATCGTCCCGAAATTCTGGGCGGGCTCGAATGCCTATCTCGTCCAGAACCACGACAAGCGCGTCATCTTCATCAACCCTTATGAGGGCGACAAGGCGCTGATCGGCACCACCGATATCGCCTATGAAGGCCGCGCCGAGGATGTCTCTGCCGACGAGAGCGAAATCGATTACCTGCTGAAGGCCGTGAACCGCTATTTCAAGGAAAAGCTCCGCCGCCAGGATGTGCTGCACAGCTTCTCCGGCGTGCGCCCGCTCTTCGACGACGGCAAGGGCAATCCGTCCGCCGTGACCCGCGACTATGTCTTCGATCTCGACGAAACCGGCGGCGCGCCGCTGCTCAATGTCTTCGGCGGCAAGATCACCACCTTCCGCGAGCTTGCCGAGCGCGGCCTGCACCGCCTCAAGCACATCTTCCCCGGCATGGGCGATGACTGGACGCAGACGGCGCCCCTGCCCGGCGGCGAAATCCCCAATGCCGACTATGAGACCTTCGCCAACAGTCTGCGCGATACCTATCCCTGGATGCCGCGCAAGCTCGTGCATCACTATGGCCGCCTCTATGGCGCCCGCACCAAGAATATCGTTTCAGGAGCAACCAGCATCGAGGCGCTCGGCCGCCATTTCGGCGGGCAGTTCTACGAGGCGGAGGCGCGCTATCTCGTCGCCACCGAATGGGCGGAAACGGCAGAGGACATCCTCTACCGCCGCACCAAGCACTACCTGCACATGAGCGAGGCCGAGCGTGCTGCCTTTGCCGACTGGTTGGCCTCCTCCCGCCTTGCCGCCTGAAGGAGGTTTCGATGACGCTGACGCTTTCGTTGAACACCAATCCGCTGGTAAACCGCTTCGCGGAGCCCGACGATCTGATCGACACGGTGGCGAGCGACCTGAAGATCCGAGACCTGCAGTTGACCCATGAATTCATCAATCCGAGCTGGCAGGCGCCCGTGATCCGCCGCCTGACGCGGAGCATGAACACGGCGCTGCGGCGCACCGGCGTTCGCGTCACCTCGGGCATGACCGGCCCCTACGGCCGTCTCAACCATTTCGGCCATCCGGATGCCGAGGTCAGGCGCTACTATATCGACTGGTTCAAGACCTTTGCCGATATCACCGCCGATCTCGGCGGCGATTCCGTCGGCACGCAGTTTGCGATCTTCACCTACAAGGATTTCGACGACCCCGTTCGCCGTGAGGAACTGATCAAGATCGCCATCGACAGCTGGGCCGAGGTCGCCGAGCACGGCCGTGCCGCCGGTCTTTCCTATGTTTTCTGGGAGCCGATGAGCGTCGGCCGCGAGTTCGGCGAGACGATCGCCGCCTGCCTCTCGCTGCAGGAGCGGCTGACGGCGGCGAAAATGGCGATCCCGATGTGGATGATGGCCGATATTGACCATGGTGACGTCACCTCCGCCAACCCCGACGATTTCGATCCCTATGCCTGGGCGCGCGCCGTGCCGCCGGTGTCGCCGATCATCCACATCAAGCAGAGCCTGATGGACAAGGGTGGCCACCGTCCCTTCACCGCTGATTTCAACGCCAGGGGCCGCATTCAGCCGGCGCCGCTGCTGAAGGCCTTTGCCGATGGCGGTGCTGTCAACAACGAGATCTGCCTCGAACTCTCTTTCAAGGAGCGTGAGCCGAACGATCGCGAGGTCATCCCGCAGATCGCCGAAAGCATCGCGTTCTGGTCGCCGTATATCGACACCGGCATCGACGACTTGAACATCTGAGATGGAGAATTTTAAAAGGCAGCACCACGACGCGGCGGAATCGCCACGCAGGACATTCGAAAGGAAGCGGCTGTGACGGATGCCGATGATACGCTTGCCGTACGTGCCGCATGGCTGCATTACGCCGGTGGATTGACCCAGTCGGAGGTCGCCCGGCGCCTCGGTGTGCCCTCGGTCAAGGCGCACCGGCTGATCGCGCGCGCCGTCGCCGATGGCGTGGTGAAAGTCACGATCGACGGCGATATCGTCGAATGCGTCGAGCTCGAATCCCGCCTTTCGGAGCGTTTCGGGCTGCAATATTGCGAAGTGGCACCCGATCTCGGCGAGGAAGGCCTGCCGCTGCGCGCGCTCGGCCATGCCGGCGCCGGATATCTGAAGCGCGAGATCGAGCGGGGCGACAACAAGGTGATCGGCCTCGGTCATGGGCGCACACTGTCGGCGGCCGTCCAGTACATGCCGCGCATCAACGCCAAGGACCTGCGTTTCGTCTCGCTGCTTGGCGGTTTGACGCGGAACTACGGCGCCAATCCTTACGACGTGATGCACCGGATCGCCGAAAAGACCGGGACGCATGCCTATGTGATGCCCGTCCCCTTCTTCGCCAATACCGGCGAGGACCGTAAGGTGCTGAAGGCGCAACGCGCCGTGAAGGAAGTCTTCGACCTCGCCAACAATGCGGATCTCAAGCTCGTCGGCCTTGGAACCGTCGATGCCGAAGCGCAGCTGGTGCTCTCGGGCATGGTCGAGCCCAGCGAAATCCAGGATATCGCCGCGGCCGGTGGCGTCGGCGAAATTCTCGGCCATTTCTTCGATGCCGATGGCCAGGTGCTGGACACGGCGCTGACCGCCCGCACGCTTTCGGCCTCCTTCCCGAAGTCGAAGACCGAACGTCTCGTCGCGCTCGCCGGCGGCCAGTCGAAGGTCGCGGCGATCCGCGCCATCCTCAACAGCCGCCGCCTTTTCGGCCTCATCACCGATGAGAAGACCGCACAGACGCTGTTGCAATAGCCACCAAAGCAACATTATTTGATCGCAAAATCACATCATATATGTTGCTTATCACGAAATATCCGTTACCTTAACACCATAGACTTGGGTGGAGACCGGAATGAAGCGGGAAGAGCGGCAGCAGCTGATCGTCAATCTGCTCGTCGAAAACAAGACCGTCGATCTCGACGACCTTGCCGATCGCTTCACCGTGTCGAAGATGACTGTTCACCGCGATCTCGACGACCTTGAGCAGGCCGGCGTGCTGCGCAAGGTCCGCGGCGGCGCGACGATCGACGCCGGAACCCAGTTCGAAAGCGATTTCCGCATCCGCGAGCGCCAGGGCGGCGAAGCCAAGATCGCCATGGCGCAGAAGGCATTGGAGCTGGTCGAGCCCGGGATGACCGTGATGGTCAATGACGGGTCGATGGCGGCGGTGCTTGGCGAAATGCTGCTGCAGAAGCGGCCACTGACCGTGATCACCAACAACGCCGCGATCATGGAGCGGCTGAAGAGCGAAAACGGCATCACGCTGATCGCGCTCGGCGGCATCTATTCCGCCAAATTCAACGCCTATCTCGGCGTCGTCACCGAGGAAGCGCTGTCGAAGCTCAGGGCCGATATCGCCTTCATCTCGACTCCCGCCGTCAGCGGCAGGCTCGCCTATCACATGGACGACAATGCGGTCCGTACCAAGCGGGCGATGATCGCTTCGGCATCGAGGAGCTGCCTCCTGGTCAACCACGAGCGCATCGGCCACACCGCCCTGCACGTGATGGCCGATCTGGCCGGCTTCGACGCCGTCATCACCGACAAGGCGCCCGAAAAGCCCGCCCTCGACGAATTCGAACAGGCGGGCATCGCGCTCACCATCGCATCAGAACAGGATCCGACATGACCGAAAAGCCGCGCTTCTGGATCGGCACCAGCTGGAAGATGAACAAGACACTTGCCGAAGCGCAAGCTTTCGCCCGCGGCCTCGAAGCTGCCGATGCGGCGCGCGATCCGCGTATCCAGCGCTTCGTCATCCCGCCCTTCACCGCCGTGCGCGAAGTCAAGGCGATGCTGGCCAAGACATCCGTCAAGGTCGGCGCGCAGAACATGCACTGGGCCGATCAGGGCGCCTGGACCGGCGAGGTCTCGCCGGTGATGCTGAAGGACTGCAATCTGGATATCGTCGAGCTCGGCCATTCCGAGCGCCGCGAGCATTTCGGCGAAACCGACGAGACGGTCGGCCTGAAGACCGAAGCGGCCGTCCGCCACGGCCTGATCCCGCTGATCTGCATTGGCGAGACGCTTGCCGACCGCGAAAGCGGCAGGGCCGCGGAGATTCTGGCCACGCAGGTGCGCGGCGCCCTTTCGAAGCTCTCGGCAGCACAGAAATCGGCCGAGATCCTGCTCGCCTATGAGCCCGTCTGGGCAATTGGCGAAAACGGCATTCCGGCGAGCGCCGATTATGCCGACGCCCGCCAGGCCGAAATCATTGCGGTTGCCGAAGAGGTGCTCGGCCGCAAGATCCCTTGCCTCTACGGCGGCTCGGTCAACCCTGGAAACTGCGAAGAACTGATCTCGAGCCCCCATATCGACGGGCTCTTCATCGGCCGTTCGGCCTGGAACGTCGAGGGCTACCTCGACATTCTCGCCAAATGCGCCGCCAAACTCTAAGGAGAACGACAATGAAGCTTGCCATTGCAGGAGACAGCGCCGGCGAAGGTCTCGCCAAGGTTCTGGCCGATCATCTGAAGGATCGTTTCGAGGTGCACGAAGTCTCGCGCACCAACGAAGGCGCCGATCCCTTCTACGCCAACCTCTCCGACCGCGTCGCCTCCGGCGTCATCGACGGCACCTACGACAAGGCGATCCTCGTCTGCGGCACCGGCATCGGCGTCTGCATCTCGGCCAACAAGGTCCCCGGCATCCGCGCCGCGCTGACCCACGACACCTATTCGGCCGAACGCGCAGCGCTCTCCAACAACGCCCAAATCATCACCATGGGCGCCCGCGTTATCGGCACCGAACTGGCGAAGTCGATCGCCGATGCGTTTCTGGCGCAGACGTTCGACGAGAACGGCCGGTCTGCTGGGAATGTGAAGGCGATGGACGAGCTGGACGCGAAGTATAACGTTCGGTGAGTTGGGTGGGTGCCTTCATCATGAGGCGCTCCTCGTGTTTGTACGCACGTGATACCATGCCCGCTCCGTCGCCTGCTTCCATGCGGGATTTGAAACGCTCTGGCGTGCCTGGAGCCCCCTCACCCTACCCTCTCCCCGAGGGGAGAGGGGGGAAGTCAGAGCGAGAGGCCGCCGCAGCTTTCCCTTCTCACCAGCGGGGAGAAGGTGGCCCAAAGGGCCGGATGAGGGGGCTACACCCGTAGTTCTCCCTCATCCCTGTGCTTGTCACAGGGCTCCAGCAGCCGCGCGTCCGCGCGGCGGGAGATTTTTACGTTTACTCAAGAATCATTCACGGCGCAGACGCGCCGTGGCTGGATTCCTGTGACAAGCACAGGAATGAGGGCAGCGAGTAGGCAACATCGCAGGACACCGAGACTGCCATTTCACAGGGTCTCGCTAGCGAAGATCACCTCACCCGAAACTCGCCGCCATCGTCCCGATAATCAACGCCGCCGAAACCGCCCCCGGATCGGCATGGCCAAGCACACGCTCGCCCAACCGTGATGCCCGGCCCTTGGTCGCGAGCATCGCCTTGGTCGCTTCCGCCCCGGCATTTGCCGCATCCACAGCCGCCTTCAGGCAGACGGCAAGCGAAGAGCCGTTGGCAAACGCTGCCTCAGCCGCATCGGCGGCCGGGCGCCAGGCATCGACCATCGTCTTTTCGCCCGGTACTGCCTTGCCGCGGTCCTCGATCCCCTTGGCCATGGCGGCAAACGCCCTCACCATGTCCTCGTCGCCGGCGGATGCCTTGCCCTTCAGCGCCGCACCGGCGCGCATGAAGGCCGTCGCATAGAGCGGTCCCGATGAGGCGCCGACGGCGTTCAGGAATGACTTGGCGGCGAGGTTGAAGATGGCGCCGAGATCACTCTCTGCCGCATTGGCCGCGAGGCTTGTCTTCACCGTCGAAAAACCGAGCTCCATGGTGATACCATGGTCGGCATCGCCGATGACGCCGTCGAGTTCACTGAGGCGGTCGCGGTTTTCCGTAATGGTCGCGGCGATCGCCGAGAACAGGGCGCGCAGGTCCTGTGCAGTGATCTCAGCCATCAGTGGCCGCTCCTGAACATGGCGCAATCGCAGGGGTGGTCGAGCAGCGATTGCAGCTCATCGTCGAGATGCATGAGGGTCACCGAGGCGCCCATCATGTCGAGCGAGCTGCAATAATTGCCGACGAGCGTCGAGTGGATGACAAGGCCCTCGCCATCAAGCCGCTGCTTGACGCGGGCCATCATGATGTAGAGCTCCATTAGCGGCGTGGCACCGAGGCCGTTGACCAGAACGGCAACGCGGTCACCGCGGTCGGCTTTCATCTCGGGCAGGATCTTGTCGAGCAGATCGTCGGTAATCGCATTGGCGCTTTTCAGCGGGCCGCGCTCGACGCCCGGTTCGCCATGGATGCCCATGCCGATTTCCATCTCGTCGGGGCCGAGCTCGAAATTCGGCTTGCGCGTCTGCGGCAGGGAACAAGGGCCGAGCGCCACGCCCATGGTGAAGGTCCGGTCATTGGCCTTGCGGGCGACGGCCTCGCAGGCATCGAGATCCATCATCCGGTCGCTGGCAGCACCGGCGATCTTGAAGACGAAGACATTGCCGGCCACGCCGCGGCGATCCGTACGCCGGTCGCGCGGTGCCGAGGCGACGTCGTCGGTGGTCAGCACCGTGCGCACCTCGATGTCTTCCATCGCCGCCATTTCGGCCGCCATGTCGAAATTCATCACGTCGCCGGCATAGTTGCCATACATGAAAAGCACGCCCGCGCCGCCATCGACGGCCTTGGCACATTCGAGGATCGGGTCCGGCGGCGGCGAGGCGAAGACATTGCCGATCGCCGCAGCGTCTGCCAAACCGCGCCCGACGAAACCGACGAAGCTCGGCTCATGACCGGAGCCGCCGCCGATCACCAGGCCGACCTTGCCCTTGCGCGGACCATCGACCGCGACCACCGAGCGGGTGGTGCCCTCGATCAGTTTCAGGTGATTGGGATGGGCGGCCAGCATACCCGCCAGCATTTCGTCGACGGCATCGGCGCCGTTGTTGATGATTTTCTTGACCGTCATCGATCCTCCTTCGATGCATGCAGCCGCCCCTCTTCCCAGGCGGCAGGCCTGCCTATTTCGTGTAGAGCGCCCGTGAGCGCTCGAGATGCTTCAGCACCGCCGATTCTGCACCATCGGCATCGCGTGCCGCAAGGCGCTCGACGATCTCTTCGTGCTCGACCAGCGTGAATTTTTCCTTGCCGGTCCAGATCAGCATCTCCGTGTGATATTCGCGCAGCCACGCCAGCATTGCCTCGCTGACCGCGGCAAAGATCGGGTTGCCGGAAATCTGCGCGATGCGGGTGTGAAACTGCATGTCGGCGGAGATGAAATCTTCAGCGTTTCCAAGCGACTCGCGCTGGCGGCTGATGATCGTCTTCAGCGCCTCGATATCGGCTGACGTCGCGCGCTGCGCCGCTTCGCGCGCCATGCCGCGCTCGAAGAAGATACGGGCGCTCTTCAGGTTTTCGAGACTGTCATTGGACTGCGACAGCATGATCTTCGCCGTCAGGTCCACCTGCCGGAAGATCGACTGCGCCGTCAGCTTCAGCACCTTGGCGCGCTCGCCATGGGAAATGTTGACGAGGCCCATACCAGCCAGCGACTGCATCGCCTCGCGGATCGCCGGACGGCCGACCCCGAAACGTTCCATCAGCACGCGCTCGGAGGGCATTTCATCACCGGGCTTCAGTTCGCCCGAGGTGATCATGCGTTCGAGCCTGTCGAAAACCTCGTCGGAGAGCTTCCGGCGAACGATCTGCTCGATTGGTTGGGTCATGATGTCTCGCTGGCTCAGAATTCCCTCCCCATTAGCATTTTGCGCGGCGGCGACAAAGGCCGCGATACAATCATTCGGCAGCGCTCAGGAAATTTTCCATTTGCGAAATTGGAATACTCATTATACCAGTTAGGCAATGATTGCCAAGATGCTGGGCTTGGCCTGAGGAGCATTAAAGACGTGAGTATGATCACCCTTACCTACCGCATTGAAACTGCGGGCAGCGTCGAAGCCATGGCCGACAAGATCGCATCGGATCAGTCGACGGGCACCTTCGTTCCGGTTCCCGGCGAAACCGAAGAGCTGAAGGCGCGTGTCGCTGCCCGCGTGCTGGCGATCCGCCCTCTCGAGGATGCGAAGACGCCCGGCTGGCCGGAAGTTGCCGAAGGTCACGGACCGCTCAAGCGCGCCGATGTCGATATCGCCTTCCCGCTCGATGCCATCGGCACGGATCTTTCGGCGCTGATGACGATTGCAATCGGCGGCGTCTATTCGATCAAGGGCATGACCGGCATTCGCATCGTCGATCTGAAGCTGCCGCCGGAATTCAAGGGCGCCCATCCCGGGCCGCAGTTCGGCGTTGCTGGCAGCCGCAAGCTGACCGGCGTCGAGGGTCGCCCGATCATCGGCACCATCGTCAAACCGGCGCTGGGCCTGCGTCCGCATGAAACGGCGGAACTCGTCGGCGAACTGATCGCATCCGGCGTCGATTTCATCAAGGACGACGAGAAACTGATGAGCCCGGCCTATTCGCCGCTCAAGGACCGCGTCGCCGCGATCATGCCGCTGATCCTCGATCACGAGCAGAAGACCGGCAAGAAGGTGATGTATGCCTTCGGCATCTCGCATGCAGATCCGGACGAGATGATGCGTAACCATGATCTGGTCCTCAAGGCGGGCGGCAATTGCGCCGTCGTCAATATCAATTCGATCGGCTTCGGCGGCATGAGCTTTTTGCGCAAGCGCTCCGGACTGGTGCTCCACGCCCACCGCAACGGCTGGGATATCCTGACCCGCAACCCGGCGACCGGCCTCGATTTCAAGGTCTATCAGCAATTCTGGCGCCTGCTCGGCGTCGACCAGTTCCAGATCAACGGCATCCGCGTCAAATACTGGGAGCCGGATGAAAGCTTCGTCGAATCCTTCAAGGCGGTCAGCACACCGCTGTTCGACAAGGCGGATTGCCCGCTTCCAGTAGCCGGTTCCGGCCAGTGGGGCGGCCAGGCACCGGAAACCTATCAGCGCACCGGCCGGACCACCGACCTCCTCTATCTCTGCGGCGGCGGCATCGTCAGCCATCCGGGCGGCCCGGCGGCAGGCGTGCGCGCGGTGCAGCAGGCATGGCAGGCGGCGGTTGCCGATATCCCGCTTGAGACCTATGCCAAGGATCATCCTGAACTGGCGGCCTCTATCGCCAAGTTCGCCGACGGCAAGGGTGCGTGATTGCCATGAGCAAGCTGCTGCTCAGCTACTATGGCGATGACTTCACCGGCTCGACCGATGTGATGGAGGCGCTCGCTTCCAACGGCGTGAAGACCGCTCTGTTCCTCGGCATTCCCAGCGCCGAAACGCTTGCCAAGTTCGCGGATTGCCAGGCGATCGGCATTGCCGGTACCAGCCGCAGTCAGACACCGGAATGGATGACGGCAAACCTGTCGCCTGCTTTTGCCTGGCTGAAAGCGCTCGACGCCGCGGTCTGCCACTACAAGGTCTGCTCGACCTTCGATTCCAGCCCTGCGATCGGCAATATCGGCAAAGCGATCGAGATCGGCCGCGAGGTTTTCGCGCAGGATTGCGTGCCCGTGATCGTCGGCGCGCCGCAGCTGAAGCGCTACACCGCCTTCGGCAATCTCTTCGCCGCCTATCAGGGCACGGTCTACCGCATCGACCGTCACCCGGTCATGAGCCGCCATCCGGTGACGCCGATGGCCGAGGCTGACCTGACCGTACATCTTGCCGCCCAGACCAGCCTGCCGATCCGCCTTGCCGATCTGGCGATGACGGCGGCCGATGCCTCAGCGGGTATCGATACACTGCTTGCCGGGAAGCCCGGCATCCTGCTCGTCGATGTCGATGGTCCGGCGTCGCAGGCGATTGCGGGCGAACAGGTCTGGCGCCTGCGCGGCAATGGCGGCCTGTTCGTTGCAGGCTCCTCCGGCATTCAATATGCGCTGCTGCATGCCTGGCAGCACGAGGGGCTAACCTCCGGCAAGGTTGAGTTCGCGCTACCCGGCGCGGTGGAGCGCCTTGCCGTTGTCTCCGGCAGCGTCTCGCCGACGACGGAGCGGCAGATCCGCACCGCGGCCGAGAGTGGCTTCGATACCATTCCCGTCGATCCGCTGGCGCTGGTCGGCGAAAGCGGCGACGCCGCAATCGACGGCGCCGTCACCGCAGGTCTTTCAGCCTTGAAATCCGGCCGCAGTGTCATCCTGCACACGGCGCTCGGCCCCTCCGCAGACCGCGGCACGGAGATCGACCGCATTCCAGAAGCGCGCCACCAGCTCGGCATCCGCCTCGGTGTCATCCTGCGGCGGCTGGTCGAAGCGGAGAAGCTGCCCCGCGCCGTCATCGCCGGTGGCGATACGTCCAGTCATGCATTGAGCGAGCTGCGCGTCGAGGCGCTGACAACGTTGCTGCCTCTGCCTCAGACGCCGGGCTCGCCGCTTTGCACCGCCCACGGTTCATACGCGCCGACGAACGGACTGCAGATCGCGCTGAAGGGCGGTCAGGTCGGATCCGACGGCTATTTCGCGCAAATACGCGATGGACGTCGATCCTGACGGATCAAATTGTTGATAGCAACTGATGTAGTGATTGACTCATCATACCAGTTGCGATACCTGATTGAAAAAATCGAAAGGCGAGGAAACATGACTGCAATTGCCCTCTTCGGCGCTGGTGGCAAAATGGGCTACCGGCTTGCCAAAAACCTCAAAGGCTCGCGCTTCGATGTCCGTCATGTCGAGGTCAGCGATGCCGGCAAGGCGCGCCTCAAGAACGATCTCGGCATCGATTGCGTCGGTGCGGATGAAGGTCTTGCCGGTGCTGACGTCGTCATTCTCGCTGTTCCCGATACGGCGATCGGCAAGGTCGCAACCGGTATCGTCGGCAAGCTGAAGCCGGGCACGATGGTCGTCGCGCTCGACGCCGCTGCACCCTTCGCCGGACATCTGCCTGAGCGCGCCGATCTCACCTATTTCGTAACGCACCCCTGCCATCCGCCGATCTTCAACGACGAGACCGACATGCAGGCGAAGAAGGATCACTTCGGCGGCCTCTTCGCCAAGCAGCATATCGTCTCTGCTCTGATGCAGGGTCCGGAAGCCGCCTACGATCTCGGCGAAGAAATCGCCAAGGTTATCTGGGCGCCGGTCATGCGCTCGCACCGCGTCACCGTCGATCAGATGGCGATGCTGGAGCCGGGTCTGTCTGAAACCGTTTGCGCCTCGCTGCTCGTCGTCATGCGCCAGGCCATGGACGAATGCGTTGCCCGCGGCGTGCCTGCGGAAGCCGCCCGCGACTTCCTGCTCGGCCATATGAACGTGCTCGGCGCCGTCATCTTCAAGGAAGTCGACGGCGTGTTCTCGGATGCCTGCAACAAGGCGATCGAGTTCGGCATCCCCGCGCTGATGCGCGACGACTGGAAGAAGGTCTTCGAACCTCAGGAGATCGCCGAAAGCATCCGGCGCATCACCTGACAATGCCGCGGCGGGGTTTACGCCCTGCCGCATCGCCGGCCCGGTGGGGAGTCCAAGAGACGGTCCGGCAATGAATATCGCATGAATTCTGGTTGGGCCGGGGTGGCCCGGCCCATGCGTCAAACTCGGGAGGAGAAACCATGACTTTTACACGCAGACTGACCCTTGCGGCCTTCGCGGGCGCCCTTTCGCTCGGCGTTGCCATGCCGGCATTTTCGGCTGATCTGATCGCCATCATCACGCCGGCCCATGACAACCCGTTCTTCAAGGCTGAAGCCGTCGGCGCCGAAGCAAAGGCCAAGGAACTCGGCTACGAAGCGCTCGTCATGACCCATGACGACGACGCCAACAAGCAGTCGGAAATGATCGACACGGCCATCGGCCGCGGCGCCAAGGCCATCATCCTCGACAACGCCGGCGCCGACGCCTCGGTCGCCGCCGTCAAGAAGGCCAAGGATGCGGGCATCCCCTCCTTCCTGATTGACCGCGAAATCAATGCGACCGGTGTTGCCGTCGCCCAGATCGTTTCCAACAACTACCAGGGTGCACAGCTCGGCGCGCAGGAATTCGTCAAGCTGATGGGCGAGAAGGGCAACTATGTCGAGCTCGTCGGCAAGGAATCCGACACCAATGCCGGCATCCGCTCGCAGGGCTATCATGACGTCATCGACGACTATCCGGATCTGAAGAGCGTTGCCAAGCAGTCGGCCAACTGGAGCCAGACCGAAGCCTACGCCAAGATGGAAACCATTCTCCAGGCAAACCCTGACATCAAGGGCGTCATCTCCGGCAACGACACGATGGCCATGGGCGCGATCGCCGCTCTCCAGGCTGCCGGCCGCAAGGACGTGATCGTCGTCGGTTTCGACGGCTCCAACGACGTTCGCGACTCGATCAAGGCGGGCGGCATCAAGGCCACCGTTCTGCAGCCGGCATACGCCCAGGCCCAGATGGCCGTCGAGCAGGCTGACGCCTACATCAAGAACAAGACGCTGCCGAAGGAAGAAAAGCAGCTGATGGATTGCGTTCTGATCAACGCCGACAACGCCTCCAAGCTCGAAACCTTCGCGATTTCGAAGTAACCGGCATAAAACACACCGCAGAGGGTCCGGGAAACCGCGCCCTCTGCGGCCTATTTCACGAAATTCGAGGTTCACAGCATGTTGAGGATCAGGGGCGCCCTGATCGCCGCTCTCGTGGCGGCGGCATTGCCAGGCTGCAAGATCATCAAGACGCCGACTGCCGAGGAAAAGGCAGCGGCGGCCGCAAAGACCGCATTCGATCCGAATGCCAAGGTCGAGGCCATCTGGCAGTCGCAGGCTGTTCCCTATTATCAAAAGCGCGCCGGCGAATTGAAGGACGTCGTGGCCGCTGTTGCCGCGGGGCCCGATCAGGCAGGTGAGAAATACGGCAATCCGAGAAAGCAGGCGAGCGCGCCCTGGACCTATGCGGTGAAATTCACCGGCAAGGTCGTGGCTGCGGACACGCAATCGCGCGCCGCAACGCTCGACGTCGATGCCGATGGCGACGGCAAGGCGGATGCCAAGGTACAGATCGGCCCGGCCCTGCGCGGCACGGCGCTGCGCGACACGCTCGACTTCGTCAATTTCAACGAATTCAAGAACCAGATCGAATGGGCCCAGTTCGGCAAGGCCTTCAACGAGAAGGCCAACACCGCTTTCCTGTCGGCCGTGCCGCGTGACGGTATAACCGGCAAGACGGTCACAGTCGTGGGCGCCTTCCCGCTGCCATCGGGGAGCGATCTGCCGCTGGTCACCCCTTCTGAGCTGACGGTGGCGCCATGACTGAAGACGCCGCCAAGGACGATATCATCCTGCGCCTCGACGATGTCTCGAAGGTCTATTCGGGCATCGTTGCCGTCAAGCGCGCCAATCTTGAGCTGCGCCGCGGCGCGGTCAACGTTCTCGTCGGCGAGAACGGTGCCGGCAAGTCGACGCTGATGAAGATCATCGCCGGCGTGGAGCGCCCGACGCTTGGCAAGATCATTCTCGATGGCAAACAGGTCTCCTTCGACAGCCCGGCCGATGCGCAGGCGCACGGCATCGGCATGATCTTCCAGGAACTCAACCTCTTCGCCAACATGACGGTGGCCGAAAACATCTTCGCCACCCGCGAGATCACCCGCGGCGTGCTGGGTATCGACCACAAGGCGCAGGTGGAAAAGGCCAACGGCTTCCTGAAGCGCCTCGACGCAGGGATCGACGCCGAAACCATGGTCGAAGACCTGCCGATCGGCCAGCAGCAGCTGGTCGAGATCGCCAAGGCCATGTCCCTTGATGCCCGCATCCTGATCATGGACGAACCGACCTCGGCGCTTTCTGCGGCCGAAGTCGAAATCCTCTTCAAGGTCATCGGTGAGCTCAAGGCGCAGGGTGTGGCGATTGTCTATATCTCGCATCGTCTCGAAGAGCTGATGCGGATCGGCGACTACATCACCGTGCTGCGCGACGGCCAGATCACTGGCCAGGCGATGGTGAAAGATATCGACACCCGCTGGATCGTCCGCTCGATGATCGGTTCGGATGCCAAGGATTTCGCCAAGGCAGACAATCACGCTCTCGGTGGCGAAATGTTCCGCGCCGAGGATATCTCGCTGCCGCGCCCGACCGGCGGGCTTGCCGTCGATCACGTCTCGCTCTCGGTCAAGTCGGGCGAAATTCTCGGCATCTATGGCCTGATGGGCGCCGGACGCAGCGAGTTCTTCGAATGCGTCATCGGCCGCCACATGCATTCCACCGGCAAGATCTTCATCGACGGCCAGGAAGTCCGCGCCCGCGACACAACCCGGCGCATCCGCCGCGGCCTGGCGCTGATCCCTGAGGATCGCCAGCGCGAGGGTCTGGTGCAGGTTCTGTCGATCGCCAGCAATCTGACGCTGGCAAGCCTCGGCCGCTTCGCCCGCTTCTTCCATATCAGCGCATCGGCGGAGAAGAATGCGATCCGCGAAGCCATCAAGGACCTCTCGATCAAGGCGCCCAACCCGGATTTTGAGGTCACCTCGATGTCGGGCGGTAACCAGCAGAAGGTGGTCATCGGCAAGGCGCTGATGACCAATCCGAAAGTACTCCTGATGGACGAGCCGAGCCGCGGCATCGATGTCGGCGCCAAGGCCGACGTCTTCCGCACCATGCGGCGGCTGGCGGCCAACGGGCTTGCCATCTTGTTTTCGACTTCTGACCTCGAAGAGGTCATGGCGCTTTCCGATCGCATCGCGGTCCTGAGCAACGGACGGCTGATCGCCGTCTTCGATCGCAGCGAAGCGACGGAAGATGCCATCATCGCGGCTTCGGCCAAGGGACACGGACAGCAGACAGGGAAACTCGCGTCATGACGGCGGCTACCACGACTACCACAGCGCCGAAGAGCGCCAACGGCTCCGCACTTCTGACGCTGATGAAGCTCAGAACCTTCATCGCGCTGTTTGCCGTCATCATCTTCTTTGCGATCTTCGCGCCGAACTTCACCTCGACGGGGAACATGATCCTGATGTCGAAGCATGTGGCGCTCAACGCCTTTCTCGCCATGGGCATGACCTTCGTCATCATCACCGGCGGCATCGACCTCTCGGTCGGCTCGATCGTCGGCCTCTGCGGCATGGTCGCCGGTGGCCTGATCCTCTACGGGATCGAACTGCCGATCGGCTATACGATCTTCTTCAATCTCTTCGAGATCGTGCTGATCACGCTTGCCGTCGGCCTCGCCATCGGCCTGATCAACGGGCTGCTGATCACCAAGCTCAACGTCGCGCCCTTCATCGCGACGCTCGGCACGCTCTATATCGCCCGCGGCCTGGCGCTGCTCTCCTCCGACGGCCAGACCTTCCCGAACCTCGTCGGCCGCCCGGAATACGCGACGACCGGCTTCGACTTCTTCGGTGCCGGCCGCATCCTCGGCCTGCCGGTGTCGATCTGGATCCTGATCGTGCTGGCGCTCGTTGCCGCCTATGTGGCGCGCTCCACGCCGATCGGCCGCCACATCTTCGCCGTCGGCGGCAATGAGCGGGCGGCGCGCATGTCCGGCATCCGGGTCGATCTAGTCAAGATCTTCGTCTACATGTTCTCCGGTCTGTGCGCCGCGATCGTCGGGGTCGTCATCTCCTCCGAACTGATGGCAGCGCATCCGGCAACCGGCGAAAGCTTCGAACTGAACGCGATTGCGGCAGCCGTTCTCGGCGGCACCTCGATGTCGGGCGGCCGCGGCACGATCGGCGGCACGATCATCGGCGCGTTCGTCATCGGCATTCTGTCGGACGGACTGGTGATGATGGGCGTATCGTCCTTCTGGCAAATGGTCATCAAGGGCCTTGTCATCATCATCGCCGTCGTCGTCGACCAGGCACAGCGCCGCCTGCAGCAGCGCGTTACCCTCATGCAGATGGCAAAGGCAGGTTGAAATGACGGAATTGAAAGGTGCTCTGATCGGTTGCGGCTTCTTCGCGGTCAACCAGATGCATGCCTGGCGCGACGTCGAGGGCGCTGAGATCGTGGCGATCTGCGACCGCGATCCGGCCCGCCTGAAGGCTGTCGGCGACCAGTTCGGCATCGAACGGCGCTACGCGGATGCGGCCGAACTCTTCGCTGCTGGCGGCTTCGATTTCGTCGATATCGCAACGACCGTTCCGAGCCACCGACCGCTGGTCGAGATGGCGGCCAGGCATAAGGTTCCGGTCATCTGCCAGAAGCCATTCGCGCTGTCGCTGGCGGATGCCAAGGCAATGGTGACGGCCTGCCGCGAGGCCGGCATTCCGCTGATGGTGCATGAGAATTTCCGCTGGCAGACGCCGATCCAGGCGGTGCGCCGGCTGCTCGACGCCAAGGCGATCGGCACGCCCTTCTGGGGCCGCTTCTCCTTCCGCTCGGGCTACGACGTCTTCTCGGGCCAGCCCTATCTGGCCGAAGGCGAGCGTTTCATCATCGAAGATCTCGGCATCCACACGCTCGATATCGCCCGCTTCATTCTCGGCGACGTCAAGACGCTGACGGCGCGCACCAAGCGGGTCAACCCTGACATCAAGGGCGAGGACGTCGCGACGATCCTGCTCGATCACGAAAGTGGCGCGACCTCGGTCGTCGATGTCAGCTATGCAACGAAGCTCGGTACCGAGAATTTCCCGGAGACCCTGATCGAACTCGACGGCACCGATGGCACCATCCGCCTGTCATCCGGGTACCGCCTCGAAGTCACCAACGCGGCTGGCACCGTCGTCTCCGATGCTTCGCCGCAGCTGCTCTCCTGGGCGTCGCGCCCTTGGCACAATATCCAGGAAAGCGTCTATGCGATCCAGGAACACTGGGTCGAGCGTCTCAGGAACGGCGGCGAGCCCGCCACCTCCGGCGCCGATAACCTGAAGACTTTCGCGCTTGTCGAAGCGGCCTATGAAAGTGCGGCCTCCGGCAAGACTGTCGATATCGAGGCGATGCTCGGATGACATCGGAAACCTTCGCCCTCTATGGTACGCACGAGGCCGAAGAGCAGCCGGTGACGCTTTCTGCCGGGCGGCTTTCCGCCGATCTCGCCAACGGCAATCTGCGAACGATCAGATACAATGGTATCGAGGTGCTGCGGGCCGTTTCCTATCTCGTGCGCGATCGCGACTGGGGTACCTACAGCCCGCGCATCGACGATCTGACCGTAGAACAGGGCGATGGCCGCTTTGCCGTTCGGTATACCGCCCATTGCGTCGGCCCTGATGGAAGCACGCTCGCCATCGCCGTGCGAATTGCCGCCACGGAAACCGAACTGACATTCGAGGCCGATGCGCTTTCGGCGACCGGCTTCGAAACCAACCGTTGCGGCTTCTGCATCCTGCATCCGATCGTCGGCGTGGCCGGAGCTCCAGTCAGGGTCGAGGATGTCGATGGCCACGTGGCCGACACGGTCTTCCCCGACCTGATCGATCCCTGGCAGCCCTTCAAGGATATGCGATCCATCACGCATGCCGTTGCCGAAGGCATCCTGGCAAAATGCCTGATGGAGGGCGACACGTTCGAAATGGAGGACCAGCGCAACTGGTCCGACGCTTCCTATAAGACCTACGTGCGCCCGCTGGCGCTTCCCTGGCCTTACAGGATCGGCGCCGGCGAACCGGTGCGCCAGCGCATCGTGCTGTCGATCGACGACCGCCGCAAGGGCTTTGCATCGGCGAAAACGGCGCAGCGTGTGGTCGAGATCAGGAAGGGCGACCGGTCAGGCACGATGCCGCCGATCGGCATCGTCGTGACACCCGAGGAAGCGCGCGCCACATTGGCGGCGAAAGAGATGCTGGACGAGATCGCGCCGCAGCACCTGCTCTTTCATTTCGATCCGCTTGCCGGGCATGGACGCGCGGTGCTCGACGACTTCGCGGCAATCGCGAGAGGCCATCGGGGCTCGGCGACGATCGAAATCGCCTTGCCCTGCGTCAGGTCACCGGCGGAAGAAGCACGCGACATCGCGGCGCTGATGAAGGCGGCACATTTCTCACCCGACGCGATCGTCGTCTCCCCCTCCGTCGATCGCCAATCGACGCCGCCGGGCAGCAAGTGGCCGGAATGCCCGCCGCTGGAAGAAGTCTATGCGGCGGCACGTGCCGCATTCGGCGAGGTGAGCCTCGGCGGCGGCATGCTCAGCTATTTCACCGAGCTCAACCGCAAACGCGTGCCGGCCTGGCACCTGGATTTCGTCACCCATTGCACCAACCCGATCGTGCATGCGGCGGACGACCTGAGCGTCATGCAGACGTTGGAGGCATTGCCTTTCATCACCCGCTCGGTGCGGGCGATCTATGGCAGCAAGCCGTACCGGATCGGCCCTTCCACCATTCCCATGCGCCAGAACCCCTATGGCAGCCGGACGATGGACAACCCAGGCCATGCCCGCATTCCGATGGCCAACAGCGATCCGCGCCAGAATGGCCGTTTCGCCGAAGCCTTCGCTTTTGCCTACGGGATTCAGGTGGCCGATGCTGGCCTGGAATGTCTGACGCTTTCGGCGCTGACGGGACCTTTCGGTCTGATTGCCGGAGACGGCGAGCCGTCACCACCCGGTTCGCCGCGACCACTCTTCAACACGGTCAAAGCCTTGGCCGGCATGGCCGGCTACAGCTGGCGCGAATGCCGGTCGGCAGTGCCGTCAGATGTTCTGGCATTGCTGGTGCAGGACGCTAGCGTGCAGTCGCTGTGCCTCGTCAACATCACGTCGCGTGTTCAGGAAGCCGCTCTCGGAAGCTTCTATCCCGCAGGCGGTGGACAGGGTCTGATCAGACTTGCGCCCTATTCCGTGGAGCGCGTCGGCCTGCCCTGATGGTACCCATTCGCGCATGCGACGGCATGCTGCGTTTGACGCGGATTTCTTCCTTGGCCATCTGCAGAAGATAGGCCAGGAGCTCTGAACCCTCGGCCCTGGTAAGTTTGATGGCGATGTCGAGATGGTCGGCAAGATGAGAATTGCGCATCATGAATTTCCCCGCTCAGATACATATATCAATAATTGCTAATGAATCTTGCGCGGGCATTACCAATGGCATCCAACAACCTAACGTGAGGAATTCATACTCGTAGCCATACGCCTTGTGAACCATCCCTAATAATAGGGATAGTTGACGGAAACGTACAGGATTCGTTCTTTGGTTGTTCTCACGTGCATTAGATCTTTCTAATCTAAAGCAGCCTATACGAGATTTGTACGATCACAGGACAATCTGTAGCTTCACATCATCCGGGCGCGCTTCAACGGCGCGATCGAAAGCCTTGATCGAATCCTCGAAGGCAAAGGTCTCGGAAATCAGTGGCTTGAGATCGACACGCCCGGAACCGAGGAGCGCGATCGACCGCTCGTATTGATGCGCGTAGCGGAACACGGTCTCGATACGGATTTCCTTGGTCGAGGCAGTCGAGACGTCGAAACCAACCGGATTGACCGGCAGACCGACAGCGACGATGACGCCGCCCGGACGCGGCAGCTGCATGATCGTCTCCCATGCCTTCGGCGAACCGGAGCATTCGAAGATCACGTCGGCGCCCCATCCATCCGTCAGCCGCGATACCTCTTCGGCAAGGCTCTTCTCACGGATATTGACCGGAATGACGCCCTGATACTGGGCGGCGATATCGAGCTTCGGCTGCGCCAGATCGGCGACGATGGCACGCGAGCAGCCGCCGGCAAGGGCAGCGATCGCGACCATCGTGCCGATCGGACCGGCGCCGAGCACCACGGCGGTATCGCCAGGCGCAATCTTCGCCTTCGACGCCGCCTGCATGCCAACGGCAAAGGGCTCGACCATCGCGCCCTCGGCAAAGCTGACATTGTCAGGCAGCTTGAACGTGTAATTGGCGGGATGAACGACCTCGGCTGTCAGAACGCCATGAATGGGCGGTGTCGCCCAGAAGGTCACGGCCGGATCGACATTGTACATGCCGAGGCGGCTCGCCTTGGAATTCGGATCGGGAATGCCGGGCTCCATGCAGACGCGGTCGCCGATCTTCAGATGCGTGACGCCCTCGCCGACCTCGATCACCGTTCCCGCTGCCTCGTGGCCGAGCACCATCGGCTCGTTGACGACGAAGGGGCCGATCTTGCCGTGGGTGTAATAATGCACATCCGAACCGCAGACGCCGACCGTATGGATCTTGATCTTCACTTGGCCGGGGCCCGTATCCATCGGCAGATCGATGTCGCGAAGCGCGAGCTCATGCTGACGCTCCAGAACGAGAGCACGGACTTTGGTCATGGCGGTTTCCTTCCCTGTGGCGCTTACGATTCAACTGCGCCGTTGGTCCAGACTATAGAACCGCCCGCAGGCGAAATTCAATCGCGGTATTTCAGCTTTTGCTCACAGCGCGACGAAATGCTCACCTTGGTGCATAAAGGCATTTATAAGATTTTTATATTGGCGCCACCTGGCGCGTCTCGAACCTTAATGCGCTTCGGCCGCATATTAATGCCCGAGAGATCAAACCGATTATCTCCACGCCAGAAAGCATAAAGGTGCCGATCCCAAGGGAACGGCGCCCTTGTCTTGTCTGACTCCAACAAGAACACCAGGAGTCAAGATCATGATGGATATCATTCTACTGGGCACCGCGATAGTCTTTTTCGGACTTTGCTTTGCCTATACCCGCGCCTGCGACAGGCTCTGAAGGAGAGCGACGATGACCCTCGATTATATCCTGAGCGGCGCCGTGACCGTTTTCCTCACCGTTTACCTCACCTACGCCCTCATCCGCCCCGAGCGCTTCTGATAGCGCCGGCCGGATACCCGAAAGTTTCCTCCCATGACCCTCAACGGATGGCTACAGATCCTCGTCTTCTGCGGGATCCTCATTGCGCTCGTCAAACCGCTCGGCGGTTACATGACGCGCGTCTTCAGCGGAGAGCGCACGCTGCTCTCCCCCGTCCTCGTTCCGGTGGAACGGGGACTTTATGCGCTTGCCGGCACCAGCGACCGCGAGGAGCAGCATTGGACCTCCTATGCGTTCTCGCTGCTGATGTTCAACCTGCTCGGCACGCTGGTACTCTATCTGCTGCTGCGCTTCCAGGACATCCTGCCCTATAACCCGGCCGGGATGACCGCGGTCGGGCCGGAGCTCTCCTTCAACACCGCCACCAGCTTCGTCGCCAACACCAACTGGCAGAGCTATGGCGGCGAAAGCACCATGTCCTATCTGTCGCAGATGGCCGGCCTGACCGTGCAGAACTTTGTTTCTGCCGCAACCGGCATGGCGATCGCCATCGGCCTGATCCGCGCCTTCTCGCGCGCCTCGGGCAAGGCGATCGGCAATTTCTGGGTCGATATGATCCGCGCCACGCTCTACGTGCTCCTGCCTGCCTGCATCGTGCTGACGCTTGTCTATGTCTGGCTCGGTGTGCCGCAGACGCTCGGCCCCTATGTCGATGCGACGACGCTCGAAGGCGCCAAGCAGACGATCGCGCTCGGCCCTGTTGCTTCGCAGCTTGCCATCAAGATGCTCGGCACCAACGGCGGCGGCTTCTTCAACGCCAACTCGGCCCATCCGTTCGAAAACCCCGACAACATCTCGAACATGATCCAGATGCTGTCGATCTTCGCGATCGGCGCGGCCTTCACCAACGTCTTCGGCCGCATGGTCGGAAACCAGCGTCAGGGCTGGGCGATCCTCGCCTCGATGGGCATCCTGTTCCTCGCGGGCGTTGGCATCACCTATTGGGCGGAAGCCGCGGGCAACCCGCTGATGCATCAGCTCGGGCTTGCAGGCGGCAACATGGAAGGCAAGGAAGTCCGCTTCGGCGTCGCCATGTCCTCGCTCTTCGCTGTCATCACCACGGCGGCCTCCTGCGGCGCGGTCAATGCTATGCACGGCTCGTTCACCGCACTCGGCGGCCTGATCCCGCTCATCAACATGCAGCTTGGCGAAGTCATCGTCGGTGGCGTCGGCGCGGGCTTCTACGGCATCGTGCTGTTCATCATCGTCGCCGTCTTCGTAGCCGGCCTGATGGTTGGCCGTACGCCTGAGTATCTCGGCAAGAAGATCGAGGCGAAGGAAATGAAGATGGCCGTTCTCGCTATCCTCTGCCTGCCACTCGCCATGCTGGTCTTTACGGCAATCGCCAGCGTCCTGCCGTCTGCCGTCGCCTCGGTCGGCACGGCTGGTCCGCACGGCTTCTCGGAAATCCTCTATGCCTATACCTCGGCTGCGGCCAACAATGGTTCCGCCTTTGGCGGCCTGACGGCCAATACGCCCTGGTACAACATCACGCTCGGCATCGGCATGCTGATGGGCCGCTTCCTGGTCATCGTGCCGGCGCTTGCGATCGCTGGCTCGCTGATCAGCAAGAAGACGGTACCGGCCTCCGCAGGCACGTTCCCGACCGACGGCCCGCTCTTCGTCGGCCTGCTCGTCGGCACGATCCTGATCGTCGGCGGCCTCACCTTCTTCCCGGCGCTGGCCCTCGGCCCTGTCGTCGAGCACCTGGTGATGATCGCAGGGCAGACGTTCTGAGGTGACGCCGATGATCATCCGTCACGCATTCCGCAAATCGATCCACCCACGCCACGGTTCGCCGGGGCGTGGGGCAAGGCCCGGCCTGCGCGGGACCGACGCAATCCTGCTGATGCTGGCTGGCCTGCTCGTCGCGGCCGCCGTTCTCAGACTTTTTCATGGCTGACCGGCCCGGCCGGTTCCGCCTCACTCTTTCAAGCTGGAGTCTCTTATGAGCCAGGCAAAATCCGCGAGTATCCTGAATAGTCGCATCCTCATTCCGGCTGTCGGCGCCGCTTTCAAAAAGCTCAACCCGCGCACGCTGGCCCGCAATCCGGTCATGTTCGTCGTGGCAACGGTCTCGGCGCTGACCACCATCCTCTTCATCCGCGATATCGCCACCGGCGGCGGCAATCTCGGTTTCTCGTTCCAGATCAATCTCTGGCTCTGGTTCACCGTGCTATTTGCCAACTTCGCCGAAGCCGTTGCCGAGGGCCGCGGCAAGGCACAGGCGGATTCGCTGCGCAAGGCGCGCACCGAAACGCAGGCCAAGCTTCTGACCGCCAATAACGGCTCCGGCTACCGCATGGTGCCGGGCACGAGCCTCAAGGTCGGCGATCTCGTTCTGGTCGAGGCCGGCGACATCATCCCGTCCGACGGCGAAGTCGTCGAGGGCGTCGCCTCGGTCAACGAAGCAGCGATCACCGGTGAATCCGCCCCTGTCATCCGTGAGTCCGGCGGCGACCGCTCGGCCGTCACAGGCGGCACGCAGGTTCTGTCGGACGTCATCCGTGTCCGCATCACAGCAGCCGCCGGCTCGACCTTCCTCGACCGGATGATCTCGCTCGTCGAAGGCGCGGAGCGCCAGAAGACCCCGAACGAAATCGCGCTCAATATCCTGCTCGCAGGCATGACTCTGATTTTCGTCCTCGCCACCGCGACGATCCCGAGCTTTGCCGCCTATGCCGGCGGCTCGATCCCGATCATCACGCTGGTTGCGCTCTTCGTGACGCTGATCCCGACCACGATCGGCGCGCTGCTTTCGGCCATCGGCATTGCCGGCATGGACCGTCTCGTCCGCTTCAACGTGCTGGCCATGTCCGGCCGCGCCGTCGAAGCCGCTGGTGACGTCGATACGCTGCTGCTCGACAAGACCGGCACGATCACGCTCGGCAACCGTCAGGCCACGAGCTTCCGCCCGGTCCGCGGCGTCACCGAACAGGAACTGGCCGATGCGGCGCAGCTCGCTTCGCTCGCCGACGAGACACCTGAAGGCCGTTCCATTGTCGTACTGGCAAAGGAGAAATATGCGATCCGCGGCCGCGATATGGCCAGCCTGCAGGCGACCTTCGTTCCCTTCACCGCCCAGACCCGCATGAGCGGTGTCGATATCGGCGGCTCTTCGATCCGCAAGGGTGCGGTCGAAGCCGTGCTGACCTATGTCGGCGCCAACAATGCGCCGTCCAACGGCAATGCTGCGATCGCTCTCCGTCCCGAGACCGATGTCGTGCGCGAACTCCAGGCTATTGCCGACGAGATCGCCAAGGCCGGCGGCACGCCGCTTGCGGTTGCCCGCGACGGCAAGCTGCTCGGCGTCATCCAACTGAAGGACATCGTCAAAGGCGGCATCCGCGAGCGCTTCTCCGAACTGCGCCGCATGGGCATCCGCACCGTGATGATCACCGGCGACAACCCGATGACCGCAGCCGCGATCGCCGCCGAAGCCGGGGTCGATGACTTCCTGGCCCAGGCGACCCCTGAAAACAAGCTGTCGCTGATCCGCGAGGAACAGGCCAAGGGCAAGCTCGTCGCCATGTGCGGCGACGGCACTAACGACGCCCCGGCGCTTGCCCAGGCCGATGTCGGCGTCGCCATGAACACCGGGACGGTGGCCGCCCGCGAGGCCGGCAACATGGTGGACCTCGACAGCGACCCGACGAAGCTGATCGAGATCGTCGAGATCGGCAAGCAGCTGCTGATGACCCGCGGCGCGCTGACGACCTTCTCGATCGCCAACGACATCGCCAAGTATTTCGCCATCATCCCGGCGATGTTCCTGACCTTCTACCCGCAGCTCGGCGTGCTGAATATCATGGGCCTCGCCACGCCGCAGAGCGCCATCATGTCGGCGATCATCTTCAATGCGCTGATCATCGTGGCGCTGATCCCGCTGTCGCTCAAGGGCGTGAAATACCGCGCCATCGGCGCCGGCGCTCTGCTGTCCCGCAACCTCGTCATCTACGGTCTCGGCGGCATCGTCGTCCCGTTCATCGGCATCAAGGCGATCGATATGGCCATCACGGCCCTCGGTCTCGCCTAAGGAGCACATGCAATGTTGAAAGAACTTCGTCCGGCAATCGTCATGATCGTTGCCACCACCGCCATCACCGGCCTGCTCTACCCCATCGCGATGACCGGTGCGGCCCAGGCCCTCTTCCCCAAGCAGGCGAACGGCAGCCTGATCGAGAAGGACGGAACCGTCATCGGCTCGACGCTGATCGGCCAGGCCTTCACCAGCGACAAGTATTTCCACGGCCGCCCGTCGGCCGCGGGCGACGGCTACAACGCCGCCTCGTCCTCTGGCTCGAACCTCGGCCCGACCAGCCAGAAGCTGATCGACCGCGTCAAAACCGACTACGAGGCGGCCAAGGCCACCAACCCTGGCGCCGACGTACCGATCGACCTCGTCACCGCCTCGGGCAGCGGGCTTGATCCCCACATCACCCCCGATGCCGCCTATTTCCAGGTCGCCCGCGTCGCCAAGGCCCGTGGTCTCGACGAGGCGAAGGTCAAGGCGCTGGTGGATGCCGCCGTCGAGGCGCGTGAGCTTGGGTTCCTGGGTGAGCCTGTGGTCAATGTGCTTGCGTTGAACATGGCACTTGATGCACCTATGACGCGTTGAATGTCAGCGCGAATAGCCCCCTCACCCGGCCTCCGCTGCGCTCGGCCACCCTCTCCCCAAGGGGAGAGGAGGAGTGGCAACGACGCGGCACTTCACCTTCTCCCCCTCGGGGAGAAGGTGGCCCGAAGGGTCGGATGAGAGGGCTGCTTGCGCGGACCGCAGAGAAAGACCACCACGCATGCCCGATAGCAGTCGCGATACCGATCCACGGCCATCCCCCGACGCCCTTCTTGAGCGCGCCGAGCGTGAAACACGCGGCCGTCTGAAGATCTTTCTCGGCGCCGCGCCCGGCGTCGGCAAGACCTACGAGATGCTGGTGTCCGGCCGTGCCAAAATTGCCGATGGACTGGATGTGGTGATCGGCGTGGTCGAGACCCACGGGCGCAAGGAAACCGAGGCGCTGCTGGCCGGTTTCGAGATCATCCCGCGCGTCGCGGTCGCCTACAAAGGCCATTCGCTCGAGGAAATGGACCTCGACGGGATCCTCGCCCGCAGGCCCGATCTGGTGCTGGTCGATGAGCTTGCCCATACCAATGCTCAGGGCAGCCGTCATCCGAAGCGCTATCTCGACGTCCGGGAACTGCTCGATCGCGGCATCGATGTCTATACGACGCTCAATATCCAGCATGTCGAAAGCCTCAACGATGTCGTCTCGCAGATCACCCGCATCCGAGTACGCGAGACGGTGCCGGACTCGGTCATCGACGTTGCCGACGACATCGAGATCATCGACCTGACGCCCGACGACCTGATCAAGCGGCTGCATGACGGCAAGGTCTATGTGGCGCGCACGGCCGAGCGGGCGCTGACCAACTATTTCACGCCCGGCAACCTGACGGCGCTGCGCGAACTGGCACTGCGAAAGACTGCCCAGCGCGTCGACGACCAGCTGCTGACCCATATGCAGGCACACGCCATTTCCGGCCCCTGGGCGGCAGGCGAACGCGTGCTCGTTTCCGTCGATCACCACGCGCGCTCGGCCTCACTGGTCCGCTACGCCTCGCGGATGGCAGCACGGCTTCGCGCACCCTGGTCGGCCGTCTATATCGAGACCAATCGCTCGATCAATTTGACGGAAGGCGAGCGCGACACGATTGCCGCGACGCTGCGGCTGGCCGAACAGCTCGGCGGCGAGGCGTTGACGCTGCCGGGCCGCGAGGTCTCGGAAGAGCTGCTGCGCCATGCCGGCGCCAACAACGTCACCCATATCGTCATCGGCTCGCCGAAGAAGCCGACATGGCGGGAATGGCTGCAGCCTTCGGCGACGGACCAATTGATCCGCCGGGCTGGCGATATCAGCGTCCACGTCATCTCGGGAAGCGAGAAGGACACGGCGGCCAAGAGCGGTGTGAAGGCTGCTTCCGCCGCCACGGCCTTCGATATCCGCGCCTATATTCTGGCGACGGGCTATGTGGTCGTGGCGCTTGCCGCAGGCATCGTGCTCGATCAGGTGCTCGATGTCCGCAATCTGGCACTGGTGTTTCTGATGGCGGTGCTGACCTCGGCCGTCATCCACGGCCTGCGCCCAGCGCTCTATACCTGCATCATCAGTGCCCTGACCTTCAACTTCTTCTTCCTGCCGCCGCGCTACACGCTGACGATCAGCGACCCCGAGAGCGTCCTCGCACTTTTCTTCTTCCTCGGCGTAGCGATCATCGCCTCCAACCTGACGGCAACGGTGCAGCGGCAGGCCGCGGCCGCACGGCAGCGCGCCAGAACGACAGAAGATCTCTACCTCTTCTCCAAGAAGCTCGCCGGAACCGGCACGCTGGATGACGTGCTCTGGGCGACGGCGTTCCAGATCGCCTCGATGCTGAAGGTCCGCGTCGTGCTGCTGCTTCCCGAGGATGGGGGCATTGCCGTGAAGGCCGGTTATCCGCCCGATGACACGCTGGATGATGCCGATATCGCCGCCGCCCGCTGGGCCTGGGAGCACAATCATGCCGCCGGCCGCGGCGCCGATACGTTGCCCGGCGCAAAGCGCCTCTATGTGCCGCTACGCACCGGCCGCACCGCCGTCGGCGTCATCGGCCTCGATAGCGACCGGCGCGACGGACCGTTGCTGACACCGGAGCAGCAGCGACTGCTCGATGCGCTGGCGGATCAGGCGGCCCTTGCGATCGAACGCGTCCAGCTCGTCGCCGATGTCGACCGCGCCAAGCTCGCGGCGGAAGCCGATCGCCTGCGCTCGGCGCTGCTCACCTCGATCTCGCATGACTTGAAAACCCCGCTCGCGGCGATCCTTGGTGCGGCGGGAACGCTCCGCGACTATCTGAGCTCGATGACCGAGGAGGATCGCAACGATCTCCTGTCGACCGTCGTCGATGAATCCGAGCGTCTCAACCGCTTCATCGCTAACCTGCTCGACATGACCAAGATCGAATCCGGCGCCATGGAGCCGAACTATGCGCTGCATTATGCAGGCGACATTGCCGGAAGCGCACTGCGCCGCGCCGCCAAGATCCTCGACGGGCACAGGACGGAAATGAGCATTCCCGAAGACCTGCCGATGGTGAAGGTCGATCCGGTGCTTTTCGAGCAGGTGCTGTTCAACCTGCTCGACAATGCCGCCAAATACGCGCCGGAAGCATCGACGATCCGCATCCGCGGCTTCTCCGACGCTTTCAGCGTTGCGCTCGAGGTCTCCGATGAAGGCCCCGGCATTCCCGAGGGTGATCTCGACCGCATCTTCGACACCTTCTACCGTGTCCGCAAGGGCGATCAGGTTCGCGCCGGCACCGGGCTCGGGCTTTCCATCTGCCGCGGCTTCATCGAGGCCATGGGCGGCACCATCACGGCAGGAAACCGGAAGGATCGCCCAGGCGCGGTCTTCACCATCCGGCTTCCCAGACCCAATGACACTCTCAAACTGGATGAACTCAAATGAGCGGTTCGCCCGTCAAAATTCTCGTCGTCGATGACGAGCCCCCTATCCGCAAGCTGCTGCGCGTCGGACTGACAGCACAGGGCTACGAAGTCCACGAGGCCGCCAATGCGCTGGCCGCCCGGCAATCGGTGGTCGATGATCTGCCCGATCTCGTCGTTCTCGATCTCGGCCTCCCGGATACGCCGGGGCACGACCTGCTGCAAGAGTGGCGGGACGACGGGCTGACCATGCCTGTCGTCATCCTCTCCAGCCGCACCGACGAGGCCGGTATCGTCAAGGCGCTGGAGACCGGCGCCGATGATTATGTCACCAAGCCGTTCGGCATTGCCGAACTCGGCGCCCGCATCCGCGTGGCACTCCGACATCGCCTGCAGCAGCAGGGCGAGAAGGCGATCTTCCAGACCGGCGGTCTGTCGATCGACATCGTCAAGCGGATCGTCAAGGTTGACGGCAGGGAGATCAAGCTGTCGCCGAAGGAATACGACATCCTGCGCGTGCTCGCCCAGCACGCCGGAAAGGTGCTCACCCACCAGTTCCTGCTGAAACAGGTCTGGGGGCCGGCGGCCGATGTGCAGTATCTCAGGGTCTATGTCCGACAGCTGCGTCAAAAGGTCGAGCAGGTTCCCGATCAGCCGCACTATATAACCACGGAGACCGGGGTCGGTTACCGTCTTCGCGAGCCCGACTGAGCGGCCGCAGGCCTTCTTCGAAGACAAATGGAAATCACATGAATCTTGCAGACATCATCTTGCCGGAACACACCTTTATCGGCGTTTCGGTCTCGACGAAATGGCGCGCGCTCCAGAATATGGCGGAAAAGGCCGGAAAGGCCTTCGGCGTCGAGGAGCAGGCGATCATCCGGGCGCTCGAAACCCGCGAAAACCTGGGTTCGACAGGCATCGGCAACGGCATCGCCGTTCCGCATGCATCGATCCCCGGCATGACCAGCCCCCGTGGCCTTCTGGTCCGCTTCGCCCAACCGCTCGATTTCGAGGCGATCGACGATGTGCCCACCGATATCGCCTTCATGCTTCTCTTCGGCGAGAACAATCGCGGCGAATATCTGAACGTGCTGGCGGCGATCGCGAGGCGCCTGCAGTCCGAGGGGGTGCTGGCATCGATGCGGAAGGCGCGCAGCGCCGACGAGCTCTATTCCGATTTCATCGCCGACTCCCGGAGCTGACAGGCCTTGAACAACCATTCCTGCGATCTATTCTGCAATTGAATTGGCAGTGGTTCAAAGGCTTGTCCGGTAAGTCCGTTTCAGAAACCTCTTGCAAATGAAATGACATTCCAGAAAGCGACGTTCCAACCGGAAGAACGTTCGTTTCATTATACGACCAAGTTGATAGAGTTTACTGCAGAAACGAAGGAGGTTTTTCATGCAGTCAACTCGGATCACAAGGCTTCTCGCCGCTGCGGTCTTCGCCGGTAGCGTTGCCATCGGCGCCGTTGCTCCGGCTTTTGCCGATCAGCAGCTTCTCAACGTGTCCTACGACCCGACGCGCGAATTGTATAAGGACTTCAATGCCGCCTTCGCTGCCAAGTGGCAGAAGGATACCGGTGAAGCGGTCACGATCCAGGCCTCCCATGGTGGCTCCGGCGCGCAGGCCCGCTCGGTCATCGATGGTCTCGAAGCTGACGTCGTGACGCTGGCGCTGGAAGGCGACATCGATGCGATCGCCAAGGCGACCGGCAAGATCCCGACCGACTGGAAAACTAAGTTCCCGAATAACTCAACCCCCTACACCTCCACGATCGTCTTCCTAGTCCGCAAGGGCAACCCGAAGGGCATCAAGGACTGGGCCGATCTCGTCAAGGATGACGTCCAGGTCATCACCCCAAACCCGAAGACCTCGGGCGGCGCCCGCTGGAACTTCCTGGCAGCCTGGGCATGGGCCAAGCAGGCAAATGGCGGCGACGAAGCCAAGGCGCAGGACTATGTGACCAAGCTTCTGCAGCACGTTCCGGTTCTCGATACCGGCGCACGCGGAGCGACCACCACCTTCGTCCAGCGCGGTCTCGGCGACGTTCTGCTCGCCTGGGAAAACGAAGCCTATCTCTCGCTTGAAGAACTCGGCCCCGACCAGTTCGAGATCGTGACCCCGGCCTTCTCCATCCGTGCCGACCCGCCGGTTGCGATCGTCGACGGCAATGTCGACAAGAAGGGCACCCGCAAGGTTGCCGAAGCCTATCTGAACTACCTCTATTCGGACGAAGGCCAGAAGATCGCTGCCAAGCACTTCTACCGCCCGATCAAGCCTGAAGCTGCCGATCCGGCAGATATCGCCCGCTTCCCGAAGTTGACGCTTGCCACCATCGATGATTTCGGTGGATGGAAGGAAGCCCAGCCGAAATTCTTCGGCGACGGCGGGGTATTTGACCAGATCTACAAGCCGGCCCAATAATAGAGTTCATGAACGCACATAGCCCCTCACGGTGGCGGTTGAAGCGGCCGAGTGTCATTCCGGGTTTCGGATTGGCGCTCGGCTTAACCTTGACCTGGCTCACCCTTCTGATCCTGATCCCCTTGTCGGGGCTCGCATGGCGTTCGAGCGAACTCGGCTGGGAGAAGTTCCTGTCGATTGCGCTCGATCCGCGCACTGTGAATGCCCTGCGCATCAGCTTCGGCGGCGCCTTCATTGCCGCCTGCATCAATGCCGTCTTCGGTGTCATCCTCGCCTGGGTGCTGGTGCGCTACCGCTTCCCCGGCAAGCGCATCATCGACGCCATGGTCGATCTCCCCTTCGCACTGCCTACAGCCGTTGCCGGTATTGCGCTGACGACGCTCTACGCGCCGAACGGCTGGGTCGGCCAGTTTCTGGCGCCACTCGGCATCAAGATCGCCTTCACACCGGCCGGTATCGTCGTCGCCCTGATCTTCGTGGGCCTGCCCTTCGTGGTGCGTACGGTTCAGCCGGTGATGGAGGAGATCGACAAGGAAGTGGAAGAGGCCGCGGCGACGCTCGGCGCCAACCGCTTCCAGACGATCACCCGCGTCCTGCTGCCGGGCCTTGCGCCTGCCGTACTGACGGGCTTTGCGCTCGCCTTCGCCCGCGGCGTCGGCGAATACGGATCGGTCATCTTCATTGCCGGCAACCTGCCGTTCAAATCGGAGATCGCGCCGCTGCTGATCGTCATCAAGCTCGAAGAGTATAATTACGCCGCCGCCACCGGCATTGCGGCCGTCATGCTCATCATCTCGTTCATCATGCTGCTGGTCATCAATCTCATTCAGAGCTGGCGCAGACGGAGGTACGGACATGGCGCTTGATACTGTCTCCGCCTCTCCGAAGGTTGCCTCCGTCGTGACGGAAAGCAGGCTGGCGCGCTGGGCGCTGATCCTGCTGTCGCTGGTCTTCCTGCTGCTGATCCTGTTCCTGCCGCTGGCTGCCGTCTTTGTCGAAGCCTTCCGCAAGGGCGTCCCGCCGTTCTTCCAGGCGCTGCAGGATGCAGAAACCTTCTCGGCGATCCGCCTCACCCTGATCGTCGCCGGCATCAGCGTGCCGCTGAACGTCGTCTTCGGCGTTGCCGCTGCCTGGGCGATCGCCAAGTTCGAGTTCAAGGGCAAGGCGTTTCTGACGACGCTGATCGACCTGCCCTTCTCGGTGTCGCCGGTGATCTCGGGTCTTGTCTTCGTGCTTCTGTTTGGGGCCAACACCTATCTTGGGAAATGGCTCGATGCGCATAGCATCAAGATCCTGTTTGCCGTGCCGGGCCTGATCCTGGCCACGATGTTCGTTACCTTCCCCTTCGTCGCCCGCGAACTGATCCCGCTGATGCAGGAACAGGGAACGGCCGATGAAGAAGCGGCACTGTCGCTCGGCGCCAGCGGCTGGCAGACCTTCTGGTACGTGACGTTGCCGAACATCAAGTGGGGCCTGCTCTACGGCGTGCTGCTCTGCAACGCCCGCGCCATGGGTGAATTCGGCGCCGTCTCCGTTGTCTCCGGCCATATCCGCGGCCAGACAAACACGATGCCGCTGCAGGTGGAAATTCTCTACAACGAGTATAATTTCACCGGCGCCTTTGCCGTCGCGACACTGCTTGCACTGCTTGCCCTTGTGACTCTTGTTTTGAAAACGCTGCTCGAAATGCGATACAGCGCGGAAATCGCTGCCAGCCGGCGGCACTGAAGGATTGAGAATGGAAGTACGCGTTCAAAACATACGCAAGGAATTCGACCGGTTCCCGGCCCTGCACGACGTTTCGCTCGATATCCGCTCGGGCGAACTGATCGCGCTGCTCGGCCCTTCCGGTTCCGGCAAGACGACACTCCTTCGCCTGATCGCCGGCCTCGAAAGCCCGACCGAGGGGAAGGTTTTCTTCGGCGACGAGGATGCTTCGAAGAAGACGGTGCAGGAACGCAATATCGGTTTCGTGTTCCAGCACTATGCCTTGTTCCGCCACATGACGGTGCTCGACAACGTCGCCTTCGGCCTCAAGGTGCGTGACGGCGCCCGCCGTCCGCCGAAGGCCGAAATCCGCAAGAGGGCGCTCGAATTGCTGGATCTCGTGCAGCTCTCAGGCCTCGAAAAGCGCTATCCGGCCCAACTTTCCGGCGGCCAGCGTCAGCGCGTGGCGCTCGCCCGCGCCATGGCGGTCGAACCGAACGTGCTTTTGCTCGACGAGCCGTTCGGCGCGCTCGACGCCCAGGTGCGCAAGGATCTGCGCAAGTGGCTGCGGGAAATCCACGACCGCACTGGCCACACCACCGTCTTCGTCACCCACGATCAGGACGAAGCGATGGAGCTGGCAGACCGCGTCGTCGTCATGAGCCAGGGTGCGATCGAGCAGGTCGGCACGCCGGATGAGGTCTACGACCGTCCGAATTCGCCCTTCGTCTTCGGTTTCGTCGGCCAGTCGAACTGTTTGAACGTCAAGATCGTCGGCGGCGACATCCTGTTCGAGGGCCGGACGCTCGGCCTGAAGGCAGATGGCGAGCCGGATGGCGAGGCGCAGCTTTATTTCCGCCCGCACGATATCGAACTGCTGGACGCGAACCGCGGCGGAATCCCCGGCACGCTCGCCTCCAGCCGCCGCGTTGCGGGAACAAGGCATATCGAAATCGATATCGGCAAGGGGCACCAGCATATCGAGCTGGAAGTTCCGCCGTCGCAGACCGAAGTCCTCGACAGCAAGCACATCGCCTTCCGGCCGACGCGCTGGAAACTGTTCAGGAAGGGCTGACCCTCACTTCGTCATGCTCGGGCTTGTCCCGAGCATCTGCAACGGCTGACGTAGGGGATCGTTGGATCCTCGGCACAGCGCCGAGGATGACGGCTGCGGGCGGTGCGACCGCCCGCTCAGGCACATTCAATAGATTTCCGGCACGTACATCTCAGGCGGAACCGGTATGCGCGAATAGTCGTCGTGGCGCACGCGCGGCGGCAGGACGATATTGTCCTTCGGCACATCCGCGTAGGGGATATGCTGCAGAAGATGGGCGATCATGTTGAGGCGCGCCCGCTTCTTGTCGACGGCCTGGACCACCCACCATGGCGCTTCCGGAATATGGGTCCGGTCGAGCATCTCCTCCTTGGCCTTGGTGTATTCTTCCCAGTGCACGCGGCTTTCGAGATCCATCGGCGACAGCTTCCACTGCTTCAGCGGATCCTGGATACGCATGCGGAAGCGGAATTCCTGCTCCTCGTCGGTGATCGAGAACCAGTATTTGACGAGAATGATCCCTGAGCGAACAAGCATGCGCTCGAATTCCGGTACCGAGCGGAAGAATTCTTCCAGCTCGTCCTTGGTGCAGAAGCCCATGACGCGCTCGACGCCGGCACGGTTATACCAGCTGCGGTCGAACAGCACCATTTCGCCGGCTGACGGAAGATGCGGCGTATAGCGCTGGAAATACCACTGGTTCCGCTCGCGCTCGGTCGGCGCAGGAAGAGCGACGACGCGGCAGACGCGCGGATTGAGGCGCTGCGTGACGCGCTTGATCGCCCCGCCCTTGCCGGCGGAATCGCGGCCTTCGAACAGCACGACGACCTTGAGCTTCTTGTGCTGCACCCAGTCCTGCAGCTTCACCAGCTCATGCTGGAGGCGGAAGAGTTCGCGGAAATAGGTTTTCCGCTCCAACACGTCTTCGATGCCGCCTGGAAGGTTCTCGGCAACGAGGTCGTCAAGCCGGTCTTCCTCCATCTGCATTTCCAGTTCCTCGTCGAAACTGTCTGCAATCTCGTCCTTGATGCGGCGGAGCTGGTCGATTTCTTCCTGAGTCATGGTCCTGTCCCTTTGATCGGCGCCACATCAACAGGGTTTGACGACAGTAATGTGACAATCGCAGATGCGCGAGGCCGCAGGGCCGCGTTACCGAAAAGTTGTGTCATGCAAGCTTCATGGGCGGGACGTAGCCTTGGCTGCTTTTCCATGAAAGGACAAGGACATGGCTGATATCGCCCCCGATCACCCAATGCCTCAGTCCGGTAGCCATCCGCTGCACTCGTCGAGTGCGGGCAAATGGTTCATACCGGTCTTTCTGCTCATTCTTCTCGTCGGCCTCGGATACGTGGCCTATGCGCTCGGCCGCGACCTGACGGAAGCCGCCGCCGCCGTTCCGTGGATCCTGCTCGGACTGGCGCTGCTGATCGCGCTCGGTTTCGAGTTCGTCAACGGCTTCCACGACACGGCAAATGCCGTGGCGACCGTGATCTACACCCGTTCGATGCCCGCCGAACTGGCGGTCATCTGGTCCGGCTTCTTCAACTTCCTCGGCGTGCTGACTTCGTCGGGCGCTGTTGCCTTCGGTATCCTGGCGCTTCTGCCGGTCGAGCTCATCCTGCAGGTCGGCTCCGGCTCCGGTCTGGCGATGGTCTTCGCCCTGCTGATCGCCGCCATCGTCTGGAACCTCGGCACCTGGTATCTCGGCCTGCCGTCCTCAAGCTCGCACACGCTTGTCGGCTCGATCATCGGCGTCGGCCTTGCCAACCAGTTCCTGGCCCCGGCAGGCAGCGCCACCAGCGGTGTCGACTGGTCGCAGGCGACCAATATCGGCCTGTCGCTGCTGATCTCGCCGCTGATCGGCTTCGGCCTCTCGGCGATCCTGCTCGTCGTCATGAAGTTTCTCGTTCGCAAGAAAGAGCTTTACGAGGAGCCGAAGGGCAACCGGCCGCCGCCGCTCTGGATCCGCGCCATCCTGATCTTCACCTGCACCGGCGTCAGCTTCGCCCACGGGTCGAACGACGGTCAGAAGGGCATGGGTCTCATCATGCTGATCCTGATCGGCCTGGTGCCGACGGCCTTCGCGCTGAACCGCACGCCTGATGTCAACTACCTGGAAGCCTACAAGCAGGCCTCCGCACAGGTGGAAACGGCGCTCGGCAAATATGTGAAGCCCGGCGTCATCGTCACCGACTACAAGGCCGAGGTCAGCAATGCCGTGAAGACCAAGACCTGGACGGATGCGACGACCCCTGCCCTGCAGCAATATATCCACCAGACAAGCGCCGAAGTCGCCGCCTTCCCGACGCTGGAAGCGGTTCCGACCAATCTCGTCGGCAACGTGCGCAACGACATTTATCTGATCGGTGAAGCGCTGAAGCTGATCGACAAACAGAAGCTGCTGCCGATGGATGATGCCGACCTGCAGGCGGTGACCGGCTATCACAAGGCCGTCGACAATGCGACGAAGTTCATCCCGCTCTGGGTGAAGATCGCGGTCGCCATCGCACTCGGGCTCGGCACCATGGTCGGCTGGAAGCGCATCGTCGTCACCGTCGGCGAGAAGATCGGCAAGACGCACCTGACCTATGGACAGGGTGCCGCTGCCGAAGTCGTCGCCATGGTGACGATCGGCGCGGCCGATCATTTCGGTCTGCCGGTCTCGACGACACACGTTCTGTCGTCGGGCGTTGCCGGAACCATGGCGGCGAACGGCTCGGGCCTTCAGTGGTCGACCGTGCGCAACATGCTGATGGCCTGGGTGCTCACCCTGCCCGCCTCGATCGCCATCGCCTTCGTGCTCTTCGTCATCCTCCGTCAGGTCTTCTGAGACCTTGGCGGAAGGAAAATCGCGACAAATGCTGCGGCGCATGATAAGCGCGCCGCAACAACTTTTCAGGTACCCGCTCCTCCATGATCCGCATCGAAAATATCAGCAAGCAGAACAGCCACCGCATTCTCTACATCGAGGCGTCAGCCGCCCTGAACAAGGGCGAGAAGATCGGTCTCGTCGGCCCGAACGGCGCCGGCAAGACGACGCTGTTCCGGATGATCACCGGCGAGGAAATCCCCGACGAAGGGCAGATCTCTGTCGAAAAGGGCATGACCGTTGGTTATTTCAACCAGGATGTCGGCGAGATGTCCGGCCGCAGCGCCGTTGCCGAAGTTATGGAAGGTGCCGGCCCGGTCAGCGAAGTCGCTGCCGAGCTGCGCGATCTCGAGGCGGCGATGTCCGACCCCGACCGCATGGACGAGATGGATGCCATCATCGAGCGTTATGGCGAAGTGCAGGCTCGCTACGAGGAGCTTGACGGCTACGCGCTTGAAGGCCGTGCTCGCGAAGTGCTCGATGGCCTGAGCTTCACGCAGGAAATGATGGACGGCGATGTCGGCGCGCTTTCGGGCGGCTGGAAGATGCGCGTGGCGCTCGGCCGCATCCTCTTGATGCGCCCCGACGTGATGCTGCTCGACGAACCGTCGAACCATCTCGATCTCGAAAGCCTGATCTGGCTCGAGGACTTCCTGAAGAATTATGACGGCGCGCTGCTGATGACCTCGCACGACCGCGAATTCCTCAACCGCATCGTCACTAAGATCATCGAGATCGACGCCGGTTCGCTGAACACCTATTCCGGCGACTACGGTTTCTACGAGAACCAGCGGGCGCAGAACGAAAAGCAGCAGCTGGCGCAGTTCGAACGCCAGCAGGCGATGCTTGCCAAGGAAATCAAGTTCATCGAGCGCTTCAAGGCCCGCGCCTCGCATGCCGCACAGGTGCAGAGCCGCGTGAAGAAGCTCGACAAGATCGAACGCGTCGAGCCGCCGCGCCGCCGCCAGACCGTCGCCTTCGAATTCCTGCCGGCGCCGCGCTCGGGCGAAGATGTCATCAACATCAAGAACGTGCACAAGAAATACGGCAGCCGCAGCATCTATGAAGGCCTGGACTTCATGGTCCGCCGCAAGGAGCGCTGGTGCATCATGGGCGTCAACGGCGCCGGAAAATCAACGCTGCTGAAGCTGGTCACCGGCTCAACCGAACCGGATCAGGGCAGCGTGGCGCTCGGCGCCAGCGTCAAACTCGGCTATTTCGCCCAGCACGCCATGGATATCCTCGACGGCGAGCGCACGGTTCTCGAATGGCTTGAAGATTCCTTCCCGCTCGCTGGCCAGGCGCCGCTGCGCGCGCTCGCCGGCTGCTTCGGTTTCTCGGGCGACGATGTCGAGAAGAAGTGCCGCGTTCTCTCCGGCGGCGAAAAAGCGCGTCTGGTCATGGCCAAGATGCTGTTCGACCCGCCGAACCTCTTGGTTCTCGACGAGCCGACCAACCACCTCGACCTCGACACCAAGGAAATGCTGATCAAGGCGCTCGCCGATTACGAAGGCACCATGCTCTTCGTCTCGCACGACCGCCATTTCCTGGCAGCACTCTCCAATCGGGTGCTGGAACTGACGCCGGACGGCATCCACCAGTATAGCGGCGGCTATACCGAATATGTCGAGCGCACCGGCCAGGAAGCGCCGGGGCTGCGGAGCTAAGTCCGGACGCTGAGCGAGATCGTATGGTGGCGAAAATGTCCCCGATCGATCTCGCAAACCGCGAAAGAAGGGGCGTCGGTCAGCAGAGGCGCTGACCGGCTGCCAAGCACAAGCGGATTGGGCTCGCAAAGAGAACCACAGATATAGACCGGTGTTCTGCCAATTCTGCCAGAAATCGGCCGATGGACGTGGCCGCAGACTACCGCCAGCACACCCGAGCCCGCGTTTTCGAGAACCTCTGCAAACGCATCCGAATTTCGGCACATCACCGCGTCCAACGGCACGATACCCGTCTCGATGGGTGGTTGATGCATGAAGATGACGGACGGACGCCCTGGCTCCAGCGCGCGCTGCAGCCAATCGCAGTGCGGAGCTGCGTCTCCGTGGCTAGCCCCGGGCACGGTGACATCGAGCCCCAGGCATGTCAGACCTGCCAGATCACGGCTAAAATGCATCGGCTGGCTGGCGGCACAGAACTCCACCAATTCTTGATGCATCATGTCCCGGCAATCGCTGTTTCCGGGGATGACATGCACGGGGCAACTCATGGTCCGCAAAATAGCGCCGATCGTCTTGTAGCCCTCCTGCCAATCATCATCGACGAGATCCCCCGTGATGACGAGGAGATCTGGTCGCAGACCGTGGAGCCACTCGGCAACCTTGGCCAGCCGGTCGAGGCCTTCAGAACCCGGAGTCGCATGGATGTCGGATATCTGCGCCAAAAGCATCGAACTCTCCGATTACTCAAAATCGGAGAGTGCAACATGCGTCTCGGAGCTGCAACTGCAAGAGCAGCGAGCGGCCTCAGCTCGCCCGGTTGCCTGCCTCATCGAAGATATGCAGATGCTCTGCCGGGAAGGTCACGTTGACCTTCGGTCCTGCAGTCAGCGCTTCGCGGTTGAGCGTGAAGACCTTGAATGGCAGGCCGTGCAGCGACAGGTGCAGGATGATACCGAAGCCTGTGGGTTCGATGAGTTCGACATCGGCGCTCATGCCGGCGCCGCCTGAGGACATGACGACGTGTTCCGGGCGGATGCCGAGGGTGATCTTCGAGCCATTGGCAAGCGACAGCGGCGAAAGCAGCGGGACGACCGTGCCATCCTTCAGCTTTGCGCCACCATTCTCGTAGCTTGCCTCCAGGAAATTCATGCCGGGCGAGCCGATGAAGCCGGCGACGAAGAGATTGGCCGGGCGATCGTAGAGTTCGAGCGGGCTGCCGACCTGCTGGACGACGCCGCCATGCATGGCGACGATGCGGTCGGCGAGCGTCATTGCTTCGATCTGGTCATGGGTGACGTAGATCGAGGTCGCCTTCAGATCACCGTGCAGTTTCTTGATTTCAGCGCGCATCTGTTCGCGGAGGCGGGCGTCGAGGTTCGACAGCGGCTCGTCGAACAGGAAGGCCTTCGGCTGGCGGACGATGGCGCGGCCCATGGCGACGCGCTGGCGCTGGCCGCCAGAGAGAGCCTTCGGGCGGCGTTCCAGCAGCGGGTCGAGGCCGAGCTTCGAGGCGGCGGAGCCGACGGCGCTGGCAATCTTTTCCTTGGCCGTCTTCCTGAGCTTCAGGCTGTAGCTCATGTTGCCCGCGACATTCATGTGCGGATAGAGCGCGTAGGACTGGAACACCATGGCGATGTCGCGGTCCTTCGGATGCAGCTCGTTGACGCGGTTTCCGGCAATGCGGATCTCGCCGCCGGTAACCTCTTCCAGGCCGGCGATCATGCGCAACAGCGTGGACTTGCCGCAGCCGGACGGGCCGACGAGGACGACGAATTCGCCGTCCTTGATCTCGAGGTCGACGTCGTGCAGCACCTGCACATGGCCGTAAGCTTTCTTGACGTTCTTGATATCGATCGATGCCATGTGCCTAACCCTTGACCGCGCCGGCCGTCAGGCCCTGCACGAGATAACGTTGGATGAGCAGGAAGAAGAGGCCGGCCGGAATGAGCGCCATAACGCCCGCCGCCATCATCTGCCCGAAATCCACGGAGAATTTCGAGACGAAGGTGAGAAGCCCGACCGGGAAGGTCGCCGCGTCGTTGCCGTTGATCAGCATCAGCGCGAAGAGCAGCTCGCTCCAGGCCGCGGTGAAGACGAAGCCGAGCGTCGCCGCGATCCCCGGCAGCGTCAGCGGCAGGATGATCTGCCGGAACGCCGTGAACTGGGTGGCGCCGTCGATCATCGCCGCTTCTTCGAGATCCTTCGGAATGCCGTCGAAGAAGGACTGCATCAGGAAGGTGGCGAAGGGCACGTTGAAGGCGGTGTAGACGATGACGAGACCCGTCAGGCTGTTGGTCAGATGCAGCGGCGTCAGGATCTTGAAGATCGGTGCGACCAGCATGACGAGCGGGAACATCTGGGTCAAAAGCATCAGCGCCACGATCCAGTATTTGGCGCGGAAATTGAAGCGCGATAGGGCATAGCCCGACAGCGAGGCGCAGATCGTCACGGTGATCGCCGTCGAACCCGAGACGATCAGGCTGTTCTTGAAGAAGGTCGGGAAGGCACTGTGCTGCAACACGAAGGAATAGTGCTCCCAGGTCGTGCGCGATGGCCACATGCGCACGCCTTCCGAATAGAGAAGATCGTTCGGCGTGACAGAGACCTTCAGCAGCCAGTAGAGCGGGAACAGCGCGAAGGCGATGTAGCAGAGGATCGCCAGACGATGCGCGACGGTGGGGATGATGGATCGCTTCATGGTCTCAATCCTTGTTCAGCAGCGTCTGCCGCAGCAGGATGATCAGCATAGAATAGGCAAGCAGCAGGGCCAGCAGCACCAGCGCGATCGCCGAGGCATAGCCGAAATCCAGTCGCTTGAAGGCCTGGGTGAAGATGTAGCTGGCGACGATCTGCGTGCGATCGGCCGGGCCGCCGCCGGTCATGACGACGATCAGATCGGCGAAATTGGAGATCCAGACTGTGCGGAGAAGCACGGTAATGGCGATGGTCGGCGCCAGGAACGGCAGGGTGATCGAGCCGAAGCGCTGGAACCAGCCGGCTCCGTCGATGGAAGCCGCCTCGTAAAGATCGCGCGGGATCGCCTGCAGGGCAGCAAGCAGCGTGATCGCAAAGAACGGAATGCCCCACCAGACATTGGCGATGATCGGGCCCCACATCGCATATTGCGGATCGGAGAGGATATTGCCCGGCTCGCTCATAAGACCCATTGCGTAAAGCCAATGCGGGATCGGGCCGATGACAGGATTGAAGAGCCACGCCCAGTTGAGGCCGGCTAGGAAGGACGGCACTGCCCAGGGCAGGAAGACCAGCGCCTGGACGATGCCCCTGCCCCAGAACGGTTTGTCGAGCAGCAGCGCCAGGATGAGGCCGAAGGCAAATTGCAGGATGACGGAAGCCCCGGTCCACCACAGGGTATTCTTCAGCGCGCCGTAGAAGGCGGCATCCTTGGAGAGTTCGCGGAAATGCTCGATGCCGATGAAGCCGCCCGAGAACGGGTTCAGCAGCTGGATATCGCGAAACGCATAGGAGATGCCGATCACGAGCGGCACCATCATGACCCCGATAATGAGGATCAGCGAAGGCGCGCTGTAAAGATATGGCTCGGAGGCATCGGCGAGACGCTTCAGCCACGGCCTGCGGTCGCGGCGCCTGTGCGTATCGGCGGTCATGGTCATCGGTGGTCGGCTTTCCGTGTGTTTATACCATTGACCTGCGGCATGCGCGGCCCCCTCATCCGGCCCGAATGGGCCACCTTCTCCCCCCCTTCGATAAACTCAGGAGGGAGAAGGGAACGAGAGGTCACCGCATACTTCCCTTCTCCCCAGCGGGGAGAAGGTGCCGGCAGGCGGATGAGGGGCTCCGGGTAAGGAGCCCGCCTTTACTTACTTCTTCGCCAGGAACTTCTGCTGAGCCTTGGTCAGGTAATCAGCCCACTGGTCAGCCAGATCCTTCGGCGAGATATCGCCGAGGAGGGCCTGCTGCGAGGTCTTGATCGCCAGCGAATCCTTGAAGAAGGCGAATTCTTCGAGGTAAGTCGGCATCACCGTCGGGACAGTATCCTTGTCGGCGAGTTCCTGGAACCAGCCCTTGAACTGATCACCGGCGTAGAACGGATCCTTTTCGGCTGCCGTATAGGCCGGCAGAGCGCCGATCTTCTTGTTCCACTCGATGTTGCCGTCAGGGCTTTCGAGAGTTTCGATCAGCTTCCAGGAAAGGTCCTTGTTCTGGCTCGTCGTGAACATCGACCAGCCGGCATAGCCGATGGTCGGGAACGACTTGCCATCGGGGCCCTTCGGCAGCGGCATGACGCCGAAGTCTTCGGCCTTCATGCGCTCGGCAATGGCGATCAGAGCGTCCGGATCCTGATCGAGGAATGCGCAGGTGCCGGAGTAGAAGCCGGCGACGACTTCGTTGAAGCCCCAGTTGACGCTATCCTTCGGCGCGTAGCCCTTCTTGTAGAGATCGACCATCCATTCCAGACCCTTTGCCCAGCCTTCGCTGTTCATGGTCGAGGTGCCGTCGTCGTTGAAATACTTGTTGGATCCGGCCATCGAAGCGGCGAAGATCATCCAGCCGTTCAGACCGCCCGGGCCGCCGCGCATGCAGTAGCCGTACTTGCCCGAAATCTTGGAGACGGCTTCGGAAGCCTTGGTGAACTCCTCCATCGTCTTCGGCGGTTCTTTCACACCAGCTTCGGCAAGCAGCTTCTTGTTATAGAACATGGCGCGCAGATAGAAGCCGTAGGGCAGCATGTATGCGGTCTTCTTGACGTCGCGGCCGAGCTCGAGCGCGCGCGGGGTCAGGTCCTTTGTGTGCTCCCACTTGGCGAGATAGGGCTCGAGGCTTTCGAGCATGCCGTTATTGCCATAGAGCGACAGCCAGGTATCCGGCATTTCCATGACGTCAGGCGTATCGCCTGCCGATACCATAGTCGCGAATTTCTGGAAGGCTTCGTTCCAGGGCAGCGAGATGATCTCGACCTTGGTGCCCGGATTGGCGGCTTCGAACTTGCCGACGATCGACTTCAGCGTTTCGGTACGTTCCGGGCTGGTGATGACCTCGACGAGTTTCAGCGTCGTGTCGGCGAAGGCCGTTCCTGCCATCATGGTGGCGAAGAGCGTTGCGGTTATCAGTCTTTTCATGCTCAGTTCCCCTTTTGTTGAAGGTGTTTCTCTCACTATTGTCGTCACGAAGCGGCGGCGAGCGCCTCTTCGATGTCTCTCCACAGCGCCTCGGTCCCTTCGAGGCCGACATGGAGACGTACGGACCGCGCATGAATGCCAAAGGTATGCGCGGAGTTCGGTTGCGCTTTCTGCTGAAGCACCACCTCGCCCGGTACGATCAGGCTTTCGTGTCCACCCCAGCTCACGCCCAGTTTGAAGAGCTTGAGGTGATCGGCGAAGGCGCGGATATCGACGCCTTCGCGGAAGATGAAGGAGAACAGGCCCGACGTGCCGTTGAGGCCAGCCGGCAGGCGGTTCGCGAGGCCCGGATGGCAGACCTGCTCGACAACGTCGAGCGCCTGCAGCCGCTGAGCAATGGTCATCGCCGCAGTCTCGTGCGCTTTCATGCGGATCGGCAGCGTGCGCAACCCGCGGATCAACAGCCAGGCATCGAAGGGCGACAGCTTGCCGCCGAGATAGGGATAGGCCTCAGCCTTGATGCGGGCGATCATGTCCTTGGAGCCCGCGACGACACCGGCGACCACGTCGCTGTGACCGCCGAGATATTTCGAGGCCGAATGGATGACGAGATCGACACCCAGGGTGATCGGCCGCTGGAAGATCGGGCTTGCCCAGCTGTTGTCGATCATGGTGACGACGCCGTGCTTTTTCGCAAGCGCCGCCAGCGCGCCGACATCATGGGCTTCCATCACCCAGCTGGTCGGGCTTTCCATGTAGAAGACCTTGGCGCCCGGGAGCGCCTTGGCGACTTCTTCCTCGTCGCGGCCATCGACATAGGTCACCTCGACCTTCATCCGCTTCAAGATGGTGCCGAACAGGCGGAAGGCATCGGGATAGACATGCTTGACGGCGACGATGCGGTCGCCCGGCTCGACGAAGGAGAGCACCGCCGACGAGATCGCCGCCATGCCGCTTGCAAAACCGAGCGCATCTTCTGCGCCCTCGAGCTTTGCCAGCATCTCCTCGAACATGCGCACTGTCGGGTTCAAGCCGCGCGTATAGATCGGCCGCACCTTCTCGCCGCGATAGGAGGCGATCATGTCGTCGTAATCGGAGAAGGTGAAAAGCGATGTCTGAAAAATCGGCGGCACCACTGCTTCGGCAAAATTGCCGTCGTCATGGGCGGTGATCAGCGAAGCGAGTTCGATCGGATCGAGCGAGTTGCTCATTTGGACATTTCCTTGATGTCTTCCTCGACAACGTCGAGAATCTTCAGTGTTTCCTCGCGCGCCGCCTGGGGGTCCTGTGCGGCGATCGCGTTGAAAAGCGTGCGGTGGAACGGAAAGGACCGGCGGGCGAAGTCCTGCCGGTCGAATGGATGGGTCCAGAAACGGACGAAGGTCTCGCGCATCTGCTCCAGAAGCTGGCCGAACATCGGATTATGCGTCGCGTCATAGACCGCCATGTGGAATGCCAGATCCTCCGGACCCGACGTGCCCTTGGCGATATGGACGCGCTCCATCTCGTTCAGTTTCTCTTCGATATTCACGAGGTCACTGGCCGTGCGCTTGCGGGCCGCCACCATCGCCGCCTCGCATTCGATGCCGCGGCGAACCTCCAGCGTCTGCAGCAGCGCATCGCGCAGATTGGCGCCCTCGAAGGAGAGCGGAACATGAATGGTCGCCTTCGAAACCGGTTTCAGCAGGTAGGTACCGCTGCCCTTGCGGGTTTCGATGACGCCGAGCGCCTGGAAGTGGCGGATGGCTTCGCGGATGGTGGAACGGCCAACGGCCAGGGCAGACATAAGCTCGCGCTCGGCCGGCAGGCGGTCGCCCGCCTTCAGCTTCGCATCCTCGACATAATGCGCCAGCGCCTCAGTCACCTGACGCGCACGGTCGATCGCCGGAAGCGGCCGGATCACCGGCCTGTCGCTCACATTTGCCTTCATGGTTCCCCATTTTTCTTGTCAGGCAGTCGACCTTAAATTGGTCTGACATCTTAGCATTTCCCAAGAAACTTTCGCCGTCAAGGGCAGAAGCTGTTCGCCATGATGTCTGTTGAGAAATTGACCGCAGCCGGAAATCCACCGCATAGCCAGAAGCAAATTATGCAAATGATTTTATTTGATTTTTTCCGATGAACTTTTCCACAGGGGATGGCATCGGCTTGCGAGCGAGGCAGGTTGCCGGGCAACTGCGCCGCTTGTGAGCGCCTCAAAACCGAGACCTCATAGATCGGAAGCGCCAGAAAAGCGGGCGGACCATTGGCCCGCCCGCATCATGCTTAGTACTGGGCGACACCGCCATCGACGTCGAGTTGGACGCCGGTGATGAACGCGCTGTCGTCGGATGCGAGGAACACGGCCGTCTTGCCCATATCGTCGGGCGTGCCCATGCGACCGAGCGGGATCGTCGCGGTGATTCCCTCGTAAGCCTCGGCCGGGATCAACCCCGAAAGACCAGGCGTCACGGTATGACCCGGGCTCAAGACGTTGATGCGGAAACCGCGCTCCTTCGTGTCGATGATCCAGCCGCGAACGAGACTGCGGATGGCCGCCTTGGTCGAAGAATAGACCGACATGTTCGGGATGCCCTTCGATGCCGCAATGGATCCCGTCAGGATTACGGACGCACCGTCGCGCAAGACCGGCAAGGCCTTCTGGAAAGCGAAGAGAAGACCGCGCACGTTGGTATTGTAGGTCTTGTCGAAATGCTCTTCGGTGATGTCGCCGAACTTCATGAACTCGTAGAAGCCGGCATTGAGGACGAGAGTGTCGATCTGGCCGCTATTCTTCTTCACGATCTCGTAGAGCTTATCGAGATCGCCGAGCTTCGACGCGTCGGCTTGCACCGCGATGGCGCCGTGGCCAATCACCGCGACAGCCTTGTCCAGTTCGCTTTGACGGCGGCCGGTGATGTAGACAAGTGCACCTTCCGCAGCGAACTGCTTTGCGATGCCCAGCCCGATGCCGGCGCTGCCGCCGGTCACAACGGCAACCTTGCCATCCAACTTCTTGCTCATGGAATTATCCTTCGAATTGATCTGCTGGACCCGCGCTTGCCGACTGTTCAGTCTTTCACGCGGGATGGCACCCGGCGGGTGCCTGCCAATCAGATAAATTCAGCAAAAGCTGCGTTGTAGACGCCAAACTCGACTATAGATTATTCCATAATGGAATGCGCCTGAACTCTCTGCACCTTCGCAGGACGATCTCTCAATACGCCAAAAGGCGCGCGCCGTCGCCGGGCACGCGCCTTGTGTTCTTTGATTGCAAACCGTCAGTCAAGGACGATCCTGACTAGGAAAGACCGGCCCGATCTGCTTTCGAAGCAATCATGTCGCAGGAACCAATGCCGTGACTTTCTCGATCGCGCGTTTGACCGCAGGACGGGCATCAATCTCGCCGTACCAGCGCGCGATGTTTGGTGTCCTCTCGAAGTCAATGCCTGCAAATTCGCGGCGCCATAGCCATCCGAAATGCACGATGTCGGCGATCGTGAACTGGTCTCCGGCAACAAATTTGCGCTCGTGAAGCACGCCTTCGAGCACGGCGAGGACGCGTTCAGCCTCTGTCTGGAACCTTGCGATCGCCAATGGGATCTGCTCGGCGGCTTGCCGCTTGAAGAAGCCGAGTTGCCCAAAGGCTGGGCCAATTCCGGTCAGATGAAAGAAAATCTGTTCGAAGACACGGGCGCGGCCTGCGCCATCGCCCGGAAGCAGCCTTCCCGTCTTTTCAGCAAGATAGACGAGGATCGCCCCGGATTCACTGACGGTGATGGGCTCCCCATCGGGGCCATCGCTATCGATCAACAGAGGAACCTTGCCATTGGGGTTGATGGCCAGGTAGTCCGGCAGTTTCTGCTCGCCCTTGCGGACGTTGATAGGCTTGAGCTCATAAGCAAGCCCGAGCTCTTCAAGGGCGATAGGCACGCGAACACTGTTGGGCGTCGCAAAGGCATAGACTTCGATCATCGTGGTTTCCACTCTGGAGAATTGATGGGGATGCTGCCGCATCGAGCACCGCGCATTATTTGCGCGCGTGGACTTGACGGGGGAAGCCGCGATGGAGACATATGCATCATTCCAAGGAGGAATGGCCCATGAACCGGCTCGCTGCCATGGACGCCTTTGTGCGCGTCGTCGATACCGGATCATTCACCGGTGCCGCGCGGCAGTTGCGTGTCGGGCAGCCGGCAATTTCCAAAATGATCGCTCAACTGGAAGAACGCGTCGGCACCAGGCTGCTGTTGCGGACGACGCAAGGCCTGATGCCCACGGAGGCGGGCGAGAATTTTTATGAACACGCCAAGCGCGCTGTCGAAGAGGCCGACGAGGCCGAGGCCAAGGCGCGGGGCTCAGGTGCCGCTCTCAACGGCCGGCTGCGGATCAGCGGCGCGGTGACATTCATGCGGCTCCACGTGGTTCCCCACTTGCCAAAATTCCTGGCCATGCACCCCGATCTCGATATCGAAGTATTCATGGACGATCGCAACGTCGATCTTGTCGAAGCCGGTATCGACATCGCTCTGCGAATGGGAGATCTGCAGGATTCATCGCTGACCGCCCGCAAGGTCGGACAGAGCCCGCGCGTCGTGGTCGCCTCACCGGAGTATTTTGAAAGCCACGGTGAGCCCACCTCTCCTGCGGAACTGGGGGCACATCAAGCCGTCGTCTACGATCTGCGCAGCGGCGGCACTGTCTGGAACTTCAGCCAGGGGCCGGTTCAAAGCGCCGTGACCATCAAGGAGCGCATCCGGTTGACCGCAGCCGAGGGTGTTCGCGAAGCGGTCTTTGCCGGAATGGGACTGGCCGTCGCCTCTGAATGGATGTTCGCGCCCGAACTGGCCTCCGGCAAGGTCCGGCGCGTCCTCCAGGACTGGGATCTTCCGCCCATCGATCTCTGGGCGGTCTTCCCGAGCGGACGCACGGCGAGTAGCAAAGCGAGAACCTTCGCCGACTTTATCAGGAGCGAACTCGCTTCCGAATTCAGCACCGATGACGACGGCGGAGCGGATTGACGATGCCTGCGCCGAGCTCCATGCGGTAGCCTAGGCCAAGGCGCATTGCCGTCATTGAGGCGCGAGACCCAATGGCTCCCAGCGCAGCCCTTGCCGCCGCTCATTGACGAGCTGCGCCGGTCTCATCATATTGCAGCGATGGCGAAGCTGTCGAACCGCGAAAAAATTCTGAGGGAAGGCCTTAAGGTCGTCGACGAGGTCGGCTTCTCGTCCGCCTCGGTGCGCAGCATTGTCAGCGCAGCTGGCGTGCCCCTGGGCTCCTTCACCAATCATTTCGTTTCCAAGGAAGCGTTCGGGCTCGAGATCGTCGAGCTCTATTTCGCCAACAGCCAGAATGTCGTGCTCGATACGCTGCGCAACGATGCGAAGCCGCCATTGATGCGGCTTCGGGAATACATTGCCGGCAGCCGTTCGAAGGGAAGCTGCGGCGGCCCTCTCGGGGGCCTGCTCGGCAACTTCATTGCCGAAACCGGCGTGGCTGGCGATGCCATACGTCAGCGCGTCAACGAGATCGTCGCTGGCCTCACCGATGCAGTCGCCTATTGCATCGAGGCGGCCGTCAAGGCCGGAGAAGTGGCCCCGGATATCGATTGCCGGCAGGTCGCCGGGTTCATCGTCTCCTCGCATCAGGGAGCGGTGCTGCTTAGCAAATCTCAGCGCAGCCCGGAGCCGATCGAACGGCTTGAAACGGTGCTCTTCTCGATCGTGCTGCGCCCGCTCCACTGACCATCTCCGCACAGAAGCATAGTGTACGATCGTACATTTTTGTTGACACCCATAAATGTACGTACGTACATATTATTCACCTTGCGCGATTTCCGCCGAGGCTTGAAAGGGTTTTCCAATGTCTGCTCCTGTTGTTTTGATCACCGGTGCGCTTACCGGTATAGGCCGCGCGACGGCGATTGCTTTTGGCCGCGATGGCGCCCGCCTTGTGGTTTCCGGCCGCCGCGACGAACTGGGCCGCGAGCTTGTCGAGCAACTCCGCGCCATGGGCGCCGAGGCCGAATTTGTTCGTGCCGATGTCCGCCATGACCAAGAAGTCGAGTCGCTCATCGACCAGACAGTGGCCCGCTTCGGCCGTCTCGACGTCGCCGTCAACAATGCCGGCACCGAAGGTGCGTTCGGGCCGGTAACGGCGCAGACTGCCGAAACTTACGCGGCGACCTTCGACACCAATGTGCTGGGCACCCTGCTCAGCATGAAGCATGAGTTGCGTGTGATGAAGGAGCAGGGAACCGGCAGCATCATCAACGTGTCCTCTGTGCTGGGCAAGGTTGGAACACCGAACGGATCCGTCTATGTCGCCAGCAAGCACGCGGTGGAAGGGCTGACGAAATCGGCGGCCCTCGAGGTCGCAACCACGGCCATTCGCGTCAATGCCGTGGCACCCGGCCCTATCCAGACCGGCTTCCTTGACCGCTTGACGGGCGGATCGGATGACCGTCTCGATTACCTGAAGTCATATGTGCCGATGCGCCGTCTCGGCCATTCGGAAGAAGTGGCGGCGGCGATTGTCTTCCTGGCGTCGCCGCAGGCCTCTTTCCTGACCGGCCACTCGCTTGCCGTCGATGGCGGCAAGCTTGCGGGCTGATGCTCAGCGCGCTCTTCAGTAGCTGGAGAAGGGCGGCAGCATCCTCGCCGCTCTTCTCGTCACTTGCCGACCCCTTGGCTCAGGCCACGGACGAATTGTCGTGAGAACACTACGTAGAGAACGACGAGAGGCAGAATCCCGAGTGTGAGTGCAGCAAGCAGTGCCGGATAGTCGCTGAGAAATTGCCCGACGAACTGCTGGACGCCAAGCGTCACTGTCTGGTTGCTGCGGCCGGGCGACAGGATCAGCGGGAACCAGAGGTCGTTCCAGACGGGCAGCATCGTCAGCGTGGCAACAGCTGCAAGGCCGGGCTTCACCACCGGCAGGACGATCAGGAATGTCCGGAATTCCCCTGCCCCGTCCATGCGTGCCGCTTCCTTTATCTCGGTCGGCACCGTGCGGAAATACGCCATCATCAGCGTCACCGCGATCGGCACGCTCATTGCGGTATAGACCAGGACCAGTGCCGTCAGCGTATCGACCAGCCGCCATGCGATCATGATCTCGAGGATCGGAACGGTGCCGAGGCGGATCGGCAGCATGATGCCGACCACGAAAAGCCCGGCGATCACGGGCGTGATCTTCAGGCGGTATTCCACCAGGCCGTAGGCAGCCAGCGCCGAAAAAACCACCGTCAGTACGATCGTCGAGACGGTGACGACAAGGCTGTTACGGTAGTTCAAGAAAAAATTGCCGCGGGTGAAGACCCGGATATAGCCGTCGACGCTGAAAGTCTTGACGGTCGGCAGATCGAAGGGGCCGCCAAAGATCGCCGGTGTCGTCTTGAAGGAATTCAGGATGACGATGAAGATCGGGCCGAGGGCCAGGAGCACGAAGAAGATCAGCAATCCGTGGACGACGATGCGATCGAGCACCATGCGCTGGCGGCTGGAGCCGTAGAAGCTGGCACTGAGTTTGGCTGACGATGACATCTCTGCTGTTCCTCAGACTTGGTGCGCTTGCAGCCGTCGCTGGACCAGCCAGAAATAGGCGGCAGTGACGAGAAGAATGATGACGAAGATCACCGTTGCGACGGTCGCTCCGAGATCCAGATCGGCCACCTGGCCACTGGACCCGAAAAAGGTGCGGTAGAACAGCGTCCCGAGAATATCCGTGCTGTAGTTCGGGCCTGGTGCTGCGCCATTCAGCGCGAAGACCAGATCAAAGCCGTTGAAAGTCCAGATATAGGTGAGGATGACGATCAGACCGAATTGCGGCGCAATCAGCGGGAACTTGATCGCCCAGAAGATTCGCCAGTTTCCGGCACCATCGATCCGCGCCGCCTCGACGACATCCTCCGGAACAGCAAGCAGCGCGCTGTAGAGGAACAGCATCGGAATGCCGACATATTGCCAGACCGACATCAGAGAGATCGTCGGCAGTGCCGTCAGTTCGTTGCCGAGTAGCGGAAAGCCGACCAGTCCCCAAAGCGGATTGATGATCAGGCGCCAGATGAAGCCGACGATGACGACGGAGAGCGTCGCGGGGATAAAGAGCAGCGTGCGGTAGACGCCTTCGGAACGGTTCAGCAGACCGGAGGTGAGCAAACCCGCCATCAAAAGGCCGATCGGCACTTCGACCACCAGATGGATGATGAAATATTCGAAATTGTTCAGCAGCGCGTTCCAGAAACGCGCGCTCGTGACCGGATGGGTGAAGAGGTAATAATAGTTTTCCAGCCCGACGAAGACGCGCCCGGCCTGACCATCCGTATCGAAGAAGCTCATGACGATCGAGGCGATGAGCGGCAGGACGGCGAAAGCGAGATAGATTGCGAGCGCTGGCAGCACAAAAAGGAAAAGGCTCCAGCGAGCCGTCGCAGGACGTGTCACCCGGTATCTCCGTAGTCTGGTCGCCAGCTGATGCCGGCGGGCATCGGGAGCCTCGCGCACCGGTGTGGTGCGCGGGGCGCTCTTGTTACTTTTTCTGCGGTGCGTACCAGGATGCAAGACCGGCCTGGAGTTCTGCAGTCGCCTTTTCAGGGGTGACATCGTCTCCGATCATCATCGTCTGCAGCACGCGCCAGATTTCGTCGTCGAGCGGCGGATTGCCGGCGCTCAGCCGGTCCAGCGCCAGGCGCGGCGTCAGTTTGGCGTCCTTCTTCAGGTCGGCGAATTTCTGCGCCAGCGCGTTGTTATAGGTTACCGGCGTGCTGCTCATGGCGAAGAAGCCTGGGGCGGCATTGACGTAAAGTTCCTGGAATTCCGGAGATGCCAGCCAGGTGAGGAAGGTCTTTGCGGCATCCTTGTTCCTGCTTGCGGCATTGATGCCGATCGCCATGTCAGGCATTTCCTGCAGGTAGCGCTGACCGCCCTCCTTGGCAGCCGGCGGACCGAAGACACCGACGTTGAGACCCGTTGAGGTCACCTGATTGATATCCCAGGAACCGTCCGGCAGGATTGCCGCGCGGCCGATGGTGAAAAGCTGGGTCATGTCGGCATATTGCAGGCTTGCCTGCCCATTAGGCAGGAACGGCTTCCAGGCTGCGAAGGCTTTGAAGGCCTCGACGAATTCCGGATCCGTGAGCTTCTTGGTGCCGTCGATCAGGCCCTGGCGGCCCTCTTCGCCGTTCCAGTAGGACGGACCGATGTTGTAAAGACCGTTATAGGCGAGCTGCCAGGATTCTGCCGACCCATAGGCAAGCGGCTCGTATTTGCCGCTATCCTTGATCTTTTGCAGTACCTTGACGAACTCGTCAGCAGTCTTCGGAACTTCGAGCCCGAGCTCCTTGAAGATATCGACATTGTAATAGAAGCCAGCGAGCACGGCGGCGATCGGCAAGCAATAGGGCGTGCCTTTGGCGTCGGTCCAGGCGGCCTTCGACGTGTCGTCGAAATTCTTGATGGCGCCAAAGTCCGCCAGGGAGTCAAAATACTTGCGGCTGATCCACTCGCGATTGACGTCGAAGGGGCGGCAGGTCAGGAGATCAGGTCCCGCGCCAGCTTCAATTTGGGATTGCATCGCTGCATTATACTCATTGGTATTGACCGGAGAGAACTCCACCTTGATGCCGGGATTCTTGGCTTCGAAGGCCGGAATGATCTTGTCCTGCCACACTGCGATATCTTCGGTCCGCCAGCTTCCGAGCTTGATGGTGACATCTTCGGCGAAAGCGCTGCCGGCAGCGACCATCGCAACCAGTGAGACAACGGCACCGTTCAGCAATGCGTGCTTTGAAAGCATTTCATAATCTCCCATTCTTGTGACTCAAAACTGCTCCCATGCCGGTTCTTTTAATCTCAGTCCGGCGATTGTTGAGGCGACGATACCTCTCAATACCAGTTGTGACAAGTTATATTTTTTGTTTCCCATTTTTGTCTTATGTGGTATTCGATTGAAAGGAATAAGGACTGTTGCCACAGAGCTTGGAGGGGTGGAAATGATCGGCGTCGGGTTGCTGGGATCGGGTTTCATTGGCGAATGCTATGCCGATGCACTGCTTGACGTCCGCAATGCGGAGTTGCGCAGCTGCTATTCTCGCAGCGGCAAGCGGGCCGAGGAATTTGCGGCCAAGTGGCGGATCAAGACCCATGCCACGATGGATGCCCTTTGCGCCGACCCTTCCGTTGATCTTGTCATCATCGCCCTCCCGAACGAGGTGCATCTCGAGGCGACAAGAATTGCCGCAAAACACAAGAAGGCCGTGGTCTGCACCAAGCCGCTTGCCCGCACCGAAGCCGAGGCCGCAGAGATGCTCAAGCTGGTAACCGAGGCAGGCGTCTGGCACGGATATGCAGAGAGTTCGGTCTTCTCCCCGAACACAGCCAAGGCTTACGAAATGCTGAAGGCCGGCGGCATCGGCAAGCTGCTGACGATGCGTGCTCGCGAGGCCCATTCGGGTCCGCATGCGCCGCACTTCTGGGATGCGGAGACGGCGGGCGGGGGCGCTTTGCTTGACATGGGCTGCCACACCGTAGAATCAGCACGGCATTTCTTCGGAAAGGACAATCCCGTGACCGAGGTGATGGCCTGGGGTTCGACGATGGTGCATGGCGACAAGACGACCGGTGAGGATGCCGCGATCGCACTTCTGAAATTTGCCGGTGGCGAGCTGGCGACCATCGAATCTTCCTGGATCGAAAAGGGCGGCATGCAGCTGCGTCATGAGCTCGTCGGCTCCGAGGGGCGCATCGTCACCGACAGTTCTGTCGGTCCCGTCTGGGGCTTCGTCGGCAAGCCTGTCGGCTATACTGTCGAGAAGGCGGATGCCGAGACCGGCTGGGTGTATCCCGTACCGGAAGAGACGCGCGCCTATGGCTTCTCGCAGCAGATGCGCCATTTCGTCGATTGCTTCGCAGCCGGCAAGGCTCCGTCCGAAACCTACGAAGACGGGGTTATCGTCAACAGGATCATCGATGCATGCTACCGGTCCATGAAAACCAGGCAGTGGGAAAAGGTAGCGGTGAACTGATGATCGGAAATGAAGGCCAGCCGGGACCTTTGCAGTCGGATTCTCCCGAGCCCCTGTGGCAGCAGGCCGCAAAGGCGATCATGAAAGAGATTGCAGCCGGCAAGCTGGCGTCGGGAAACCGTCTGCCGCCGGAACGCGATTTGCTGACCCGGCTATCGATCAGTCGCGTAACGCTGCGCCGCGCGCTGCAGAGCCTGGTGACTGACGGCGTGCTGGTGTCTTCGCACGGCCGTGGCTGGTACGTGGCAACGGAAGCGCATCAGGAATTTCCCCAGACGCTTGAATCCTTCAGCGAAACCGCTGCCCGCCTCGGCCTCGCGCCATCCTCGGACGTGCTGCGTGCCGAAGGGGCGCCCGCAAGCCTCGATGAGGCAGAAGAGCTCGGCATTGCGCCCGGCGCGCCGGTCTTTCATCTCGACCGCATACGTCGGCTGGATGGCGTGCCGGTTGCCGTCGATACGTCGTTCTTCCCGATGATCCGCGGGCTCGATATGTCGGGTGTCGATTTCAAGACGGCTTCGCTTTTCAAGCTGCTGACCGGTGCCGGCTTTGACCTGGCGCGCGCCGAATCGACGATCGAGGCGCACGCCGCAGACAAGACGCTTGCCCGCCATCTCGGCATCGAGCAGGGCATGCCGATCCTCGCCATGCGCCAGCTTGTCGAAGACAGCAGCGGGCGGCCGGTCATGGCATCGACGATCCGCTACGCAGGCGACCGCTACCGCCTGCGGACATCTTTTTCACGCACTGCGAAGACCGGCGGGTGACGCCGTCCGTCCATCCGGCACGCGCTGGCCAAAGCCGCGGCCGCACATCATTTCAGGACCAAGGAGAAGACCGCAATGGTCAAAGGTTATATTTCGCTGGCTGACGCGCGCGCCTCCCAGGCCAATGCGCTGGAAACCGCGATTGCTGCAATTGGCAGCGAAGTTCGCAATGCTTCCAGCGCGCTGAAAGGCGCGGGCCCGATCTTCATGGGTATCGGCGCAAGCTTTGCAGCGAGTTCGGCTGCCGTCTGGGCCTTGCGGTCCCGCGGTGTGCATTCGTGGCGCCTCAATGGCGGCGAATATCCGATCCCCTTCCCCGCATCCAGCCATCCGGTGATCGCCGTCTCGCAAAGCGGCAAGAGCACCGAGACGCTTGCCGTGCTGAACTCGATCGAGCGCAGCCTGCGCATATCGGTGGTCAACGCCAAGGATTCCCCCGTCGCGGCCGCCTCGTCGGCCAATATTTCGCTCGGCGCAATCCCAGACAGCTACGCATCGACGATTGGCTATACGGCAACGATCGCAGCTCTTGGCATGATCGCCGAGGCCTGGGATGGCGGCGCAATCGATACGTCCTGGTCTGATCTCCCCACTGCCTTCCGCACCGTCGAGCAGAAGCTCAAGACGCAGACCGGCGAGATTCTCGCACGCATGACGGACGCGGTATATGTCGATTGCGCCGGGATTGCCCCTTCAGCCGGTTCGGCTGAAGTCGGCGCGCTGCTGCTACGCGAGATCGCCCGCATCCCTTCGACCGGCATGTCGACCAGGCAATATCTGCATGGCGCGATGGAATCGGCCGGCAAGGGCGTGCATATTCTCTTTGGCGACGAGCGGGAGGCGGAATTGGCATCGACCCTGGCAAAAGCCGGTCATCACACGATCCTTGCCGGCCCCGTGCAAGCCGCAGCCAGCGATTGGCTGACCTATATACCGCTACCGCGCGTCAGCATCACCCAGCGGCCAATCCTCGAGGCCGTCATCATGCAGACCATTGCGGTTGAAACCGCGCTTGCCCGCGGGCTCGATCCCGATGCCTTCGTCTTCCACCACAACGACACCAAGGTAGCCTGACGATGGATAGCAGTGAATGTCTTGTGGCGCTTGATGTCGGTGGGACGAAGACGCATCTGGTCGTGGAAACGCTGGCCGGTGCGCGTATTCTGGACACGGTCATCTCCAGTCAGGATTGGGACGCGGAGCCCGCGTCTCACGGCGCCGATTGGCTGGCTTCGCGCCTGCGCGCCACCCTGCCCGCTGGTCTTTCGATCGCCTCCATTGCCTTCGGTGCGCAGGGAATCAACAATCCCTCGATCGGGCGGGATCTTGAAGCGGCGTTGCTCGATCGGGGATATCGCGTTCGAGCAGTCAACGATGCGGCACTCATCGTGCCTGCTGCCGGGCTCCGTCAGGGTATCGGCGTCATAGCGGGTACCGGCGCCATCGCCGTTGGAACGGATGGCTCGGGGCAACCGATTTCGGCGGGCGGATGGGGATGCGTGATTGGCGACGAAGGTGGTGCGGCCGCATTGGTGCGCGAGGCAGCCCGGGCTGCGCTGAGAGCAAATGACGAAGGCAAGCCAGATGACGGATTGCTCTCGGCATTGATTGCCGATTTCGGCGTCGAGGATGCCGAGCGGCTGACCCGCAAGGTCAACGACGACCCGACGGCCGAGAACTGGGCACCGCATTGCACTGCCATTTTCGATGCCGCAGACGGCGGATCGCAACTGGCGGTGAACGTCATCTCGGAGGGCGCCGGCTATCTTGCGGCGCTTGTCGCCCAGCTCAAAAATCGGGGGGCGACAGGCGATGACGTCGTCGTGGCGGGCAGCGTGATCGTTAAACAGGCGCGTCTGCTCGACGCGTTCAAGCGCGCACTCGGCAAGCAGCATCCGCGGCTTGCTGTGCATGTGCTCGACGTCTCACCGGTCGAGGGTGCAGTCTTTCTGGCCCGCGCGGCGATTGGATAATCGGAGATTGGGAGCCGGTCCATGAGGCGACAGAGGCGTCGCCTTGTAAAATCGGCACTCGCGGAAACCTTGCACGCGGCCCAGCATCAAATAAGCTTCCACAACGAGAAGCCAGATGCAGGCGTTCGAGAATTCACCGCGACTATCCTTCGCCACCGACGAAGCAATACTTGTCCGCCGGGCGTCCACAGGCGACGCGCAGGCGATCCGCGAGATCATCCGGTTTCACAATCAGCGGCTCTACCGGCTTGTCCGGGCGGTTCTTCACAGCAATGCGGAAGCAGAGGAAGCGCTGCAGGACACCTATCTCCAGGCCTTTTCAAAGCTTTCCGATTTCGACGGCGCGGCGTCGCTCTCGACCTGGCTTTCGCGTATCGCACTGAATACTGCCTTCATGCGGTTGCGCGCCGAAAAGCGGCTCAAACGCTCGATCCCTCCGTCTGGCCAGCCGCAAGCCGAGATCATCGCGCTCCACCCTTCATCATCCACCATCGACCCGGAGCGCGGCATGGCGCAGCGACAGCTTCTTCAGCTCGTAGAGCAGGCAACCGATGCCCTTCCGGAGGACTTTCGCATCGTGTTCGTTGCCCGCGTCATCGAGGGGCTGGATATCGGAGAGACGGCCACGCTGCTCGATATTCCCGCGGCAACGGTCAAGACGCGGCTTCACCGCGCCCGCAAACTCATTCGCAAGCAGCTGGAAGAGCAGATCGGGCCGATCCTGATGGACGCCTTCCCCTTCGCCGGCAGGCGCTGCGAGCGGTTGACCGAAGCCGTGATCGCCAAACTCGGGCTGAAGAACTGACGGGAACCTCTCCGGCGGCGCGGCATCCAATGCTGCGTACGTTGAAACAGGCGCCGGCGATCCCGCCGCGCCAAGGAGATCCCGATTAAAACCTTCATTTCCGCCATCGCTACGAGCTGCCTTCTCCTCGCCGCCGGCCAATCGCTCGCAGCCGACAAGCCGACCGATCCGCAGATCGCCCATATCGCCTATACGGCAGGCGCGATCGACGTGGACGCCGCCAAGCTTGCCCTTTCGAAGACCAAGAACAAGGACGTCGAGGCATTCGCGCAATCGATGAAAAAGGACCATGAAGCGGTCAACGAAAAGGCGCTCGCGCTCGTCAAAAAGCTGAAGGTCACGCCTGAAGACAACCCGACGAGCCAGGCGCTTGCAAAGGCCGCCAAGGAAAAGCAGACCGAACTCAGCAAGCTGGACGGCGCCGCCTTCGACAAGGCCTACATCGACAACGAGGTTGCCTATCACAAGCAGGTCAACGGCGCGCTGGAAACCGTCCTTATCCCATCGGCAGAGAACAAGGACCTCAAAAGCCTGCTCGAAACCGGGCTGAAGCTGTTCCAGGGGCATGAGCAGCATGCCGAGCATGTTGCCATGGAGCTGAAATGATCTCAGTGCCGATGAAGTGCAGAAGCTTCCTGCTGACGGGAGTAGTCGTTGCGGCCGGCGCATCGCTGGCGCGCGCCCATAACGGCAAGATACATGTGACGGTCGAAAATCTCGGCTTCTCGCCTGCAGACACCGAGGCGAAAGTCGGCGAGACCATCGAATGGAAGAATAAGGATCCGTTCGATCATACCGCCACCGTCAACGGCGGCTGGGAGGTGACCATCCCCGCCGGCCAGAAAGCGACGCACCTGGTCACCGCCGGTGACACGGTGGAATATTTCTGCCGCTTCCATCCCAACATGAAGGGGCACATCAAGGTCGTGTCCTAGAGAAAAAACACGCCGCCAGGGACGCCTCTGGCGGCGTAGCCTTCGGCGAGTGACCATCGCCGTAGCGCGCGCTTGACCGATAGCCGGCATTCGTGTTGATGCAAGGGTTCGAATATCTGAGCCGAGCGAACGGACCGGGCCGAAAAGAGCCGCGCCGCGTGGGGACACTTCTCGCATGTCGAAATCCAATCTGAGGCGGGACGCCGACCTCCTGCTGCATCGTGGTTCGCGGGTCGAAGGCGCCTACCCGGTCAGCCGCTCCCGCAGGCCGGTCGAGGTTCAGCGTCTCATCGGTGCGATCGGCAATCTGATGCTTTCGGGCGATACGCCGATGATGGAGAAATTCGTTGCCGGCAAGATCTTTCATCAGCTGCAGTATCCCGGCGCCGTTTCCAGCCGGCCCGCCTCACATCTGCGGCTTGGGCCGCAGCTGCAGTTCGCCCTGCGCCAGCTGACGCAGAAAGGCCGGGCTTTCGCGGAAGTTGCCGCCGCGATCAACGATCTGGCCAAGAGCCTCGATTGGTCGTCGAGCTCGACCGGTCCCTTCGCCAGCATGAATATCGAAAAGGCACACGCCCATGCCGTCATCGCCGGAGCGGCGGGCCTCGAAGAGCGCGACGATGTCACGCTCGGGCTGACGATCATGGAGCCCTACAGCCGCTTCCCCGATCATGTCCAATACCGTGCCCGGGTTTTCCTGGCGCTGTCGGACTGCGAATTCCTCTGCGACGAAAAAGGCTGGCAGCAGGCTTCGCCGGGGTCGGCCTTCTACAACGAGGCCGGACACACCGTGGCGATGCGCTGCACCTCGCGGCCCCTGCTGGCCGCCTGGTGCCAGATGGAGCGGTAGAGCCCGGCCAGGCTTACCCGGCCGGGTCCGGCGCAGTTTATGCAGCCGCCGGGGTCGGCTCGCCGAGCGACAGCATCAGGCGGTTCGCCCAGTTGAAAAAGGCGGTGCCGTGAATGGCGTCGGCAATCTCCAGATCATCGAAGCCCTCTTCACGCAGGCGGGCAATCTCCGCCGGGCCAAAGCGCGAAGGCGTGGCCGTCAAGGCCGCCGAAACCTCGGCGACGGCGTTCCAGCGGCGGCTGCCGAGCTCGGCCTCGACGCCTTCGTCGAGCAGTCGCTGAACGTCGGCCGTGCGTTTCGAATGATGGGACGCGAACCGCGAATGCACCGAGGCGCAGAAGATGCAGCCGTTGCTGCGGGATGCGGCGGCGGCCGAAAGCTCCCGATCGGCCCGCGGCAAGCCGGCGCGCGTATTGTAGAAGATATCCTTATCGGTCTTCGTCCTCGCTTCGAGAATTTCCGGATCGCGGGCCAGCAGCATGAAATAGGGAGACTTGGAGCGCGAGGCATCGACGAGACCCGCCCAGTGCCGCTCGGTGAGTTCGCTTTCTTCCAGCGGCGTCAGCCACGGTGTCCAGCCAATCTCGGATTGGGTAAATGCGTTGGGGCGATTGTCGATCTCAGGATGATTGACGGTATCGGTCATGACGTTTCTCCTTATTCCGCTGCCGCACGCGTGACGCTGCCCTCGCCCGCCGCGCCGAGCGCGGAAAGGCCGGCAGCAACGCGAATCTGAAACGACAGGAACGCGACGATCTGCGACAGGGTGACGATACCGGTCGTGGTCCAGCCTGCATCAATCAGCTTCTGCAGCGCATCCGGGCTTGCTTCGCGCGGACGGAAGACCAGCAGATGCGTGTGTTCGAGAGCCGCCGACAGCTTGGCGCCGATCACGGCGCGGCTGAAATCCGAGACGGCATAGGTCAGGCCTGGAGCATCTTCCGCCGACAGCGGACCGGCCGGATAGCGGCCGTAAGGGCCATCTGCCGCGCCTTTTTCAATCTCCGTCTGGATCGCAGCTGCGAGCGACGCGCCGCCCTGCAGCTCGGACAAACCGCCGGCGTAGAAGGCCGACGCCGTCCCGGAGCGGTGCAGGCCGCTGACGAATGCGGCGATCGCGAGCCGCTCGGCACGCGTTACGTGATCGTCGGACACCGGCTCGAAGAGCGCGAGATAGCTTTTCTGCGCATTCAGCCGCGTCTCCGGACGTTCGGCACGGAGACGGTCGAGAAAAGACCCCGGCTTGATACCGGCTAGCAGATCAATGATATCGGGTGTGGAAGAACTCATGGATTCATACCTTTTCTGGCGGTGATTATGCTGTAGCGAGGCGCCGCTCGTGGGCGGCGGGTCCGCGTCGAACCCAGCCGAGCGCGGGAGCGACCTCGCTGGCTATCAATTCCAGCGAGCGCAGGATGTAGGCGTGTGGCGGATCGACCGAATGGACCTGGAAGACGAGGTCAGTGACGCGTTCCAACGCGGTGTCAGCCTTCAACGACGCGATCACATCGTCGGGCGTACCGACATGCACGTCGAAGGCCCTGATGAGATCCTCTGTCCTGGTGCTTGCGATCTTATGACCGCTGGCAATGAAGCGCTCGACGCTGCGCTGCAGGCCGATTTCCGCCAGATGCAAAGCCTCCTTGCGATCGTCGGCAACGAACAGGCTGCGCGAACCGAGAATGCGCGGCTGCCGTTCCTTCGGCAGCGCCTTAAGATAGGCGTCGATGATCGGATTCTGCAGCTCCCAGAGCGTTGCATCCGGCGCCTCTGCCGGCCGGGGCTGGGTGCGCGACAGCATCAATCCGTCACCATCCTGGCCGGCCCGGATTCCGCCGCCAACCGAGAACGTTGCCTGCCACACGCGCTCGAGAAGATGCGGGGCTGCCGGATAAAGATGATTGCCGCCCGTCAGCTCCCGCCCGGCCCAAGCATCTCGCACCGTTGCGAGGCTTTTCGCATAGACGGCGGCGCGATCGCCCGTTTCCAGCCCGAAGGGGAGGAAGGCAGCTGGAGTTCCGCCAGTACCGAAGCCGACTTCGAGGCGGCCGTTCGAGAGTATATCAAGCACTGCCGTGTCCTCCGCGACGCGGACGGCACTTTCCATCGGCAATGTGATCACACCGGTTCCAAGCCGGATGCGCGAGGTTCGGGCGGAGAGTTCCGCCAGAAAGATCAATGGCGCAGGAAGACCGCCCTCATCTCCATTGAAATGGTGCTGTGCCACCCATGCCGTATCGAACCCGAATTTCTCGGCATGAATGACCTGCTCGGCGGCCAGCCGGTAGCGGGTCGCAGCATCGGCCTGATCGAGGATACGGCTGAAGAAACCCAGGCGTTTCGGTGCGGTTGATGGCGTCATTGCTGTGTTCCTGTGCTGATCAGGGGAAATGGCTTTGCTGGCAGCCGGTGCTTCTTTCCGGGGATCGCCTCGATGAGTTCGCGGGTATAGGCGCTCGCCGGGTTGCCGAAGACATCGCCGACCGCGCCGCTGTCCACGAGCTTGCCGCCGCTCAAGACCGAGACGGTATCGGCGATCTGCCGCACGACAGCCAGATCATGCGATACGAAGAGATAGGTCAGGCCGAGCTCGCGCTGCAGTTTGCTGAGAAGCGCCAGAATCTGCGCCTGCACGGTGACATCGAGCGCCGACACGGCCTCATCGAGCACCAGGATCTGCGGGTTCAGAATGAGCGCGCGGGCAATGGCGACACGCTGTCTTTGCCCGCCCGACAGGGCATGCGGGCGGCGGCCGAGGACATCCGGCGGAAGGCCGACTTTCTCGATGATCGCCGCGACACGCTCCGTCCGCTCGGCGCGCGGAACCGGCTCGAAATTCAGCAATGGCTCTTCGACGATCCTGGCAATCGACTGGCGCGGATCGAGCGAACCGAACGGGTTCTGGTAGACGAGCTGAATCTTCCTGCGAAACAGCCGCAGCGTTTCCCCGCGCAAGGTAGAAAGGTCGAGCCCATCGACGATGACCCTGCCCGAGCTCGGCTTTTCGAATGCCGAGACGATGCGGATGCTCGTCGTCTTGCCGGAACCGGATTCGCCGACCAGCGCATGCGTCGTCCCGCGCCGGACGCGAAAGGAAACATCGTCGACGGCGCAAAAGCGCGAATAGCCGCCAAGGCCGAAGTCCTTGACGAGGTTTTCGACGACGATGATGTCGTCGCTTTCCGTCGCGGGAGTTTCCTTTGCCACGGTGGCCGGACGCGGCCGGATATTCAGCGACGGCGCATCCGACAACAGCTGGCGCGTATAGGCATTCTGAGGATTGCCGATGACATCCTGGGTGCGGCCCTGTTCCTGGATGCGGCCATGCTTGAGGACGATCAGCCGGTCGGAACGATCGGTGGCGACACCGAGATCGTGGGTAACGAGAAGCACTGCCGTGCCATACTCGCGGCGAAGCTCGTCGATCAGGTCGAGGATGTGCTTCTGTACCGTGACATCAAGCGCGCTTGTCGGCTCGTCCGCGATGATGAGCGACGGCTTCAACGCGATGGCGATGGCGATCAGCACCCGCTGCTTCATGCCACCGGAAAGTTCGTGTGGATATTGCTGCGCCCTCAGCTTCGGCTCGCTAAGCCCGACGCGTTCGAGAAGCGCGATCGCCTGCGTATAGGCAACAGGGCCGGAGGCTTCGCCATGAATGGCGAGAATTTCCGCCACCTGCTTGCCGATCGTCTTGACCGGATTGAGCGAATTGCCGGGGTCTTGAGGGATCAGGCTGATCACCGAACCGCGAATACCGTCCAGCCGCCGCTGCGGCCAGCCTGCGATCTCCTGATCGTTCAGGCGGATGCTGCCGCTCTCAAGTTTCCCGTTTTCCGGCAGCAGCCCGATGATCGCCTGCGCCGTCGAGCTTTTGCCCGAACCGGATTCGCCCACCAGCGCGACGACTTCTCCCGGGTTGACGTGGAAATCGATGCCATGGACAGCGGTGCGCGCGCCGTTCCTGTCGCTGTAGCTGACAGTCAGGCCGGAGACGGCGAGAACAGGAGACGGTGGGACAGCTGCTTTCGGCAGGTCGACAGGCTGTATCGTCATCTCTCTATCCTTCCAAATGCCTGGCTGATGCGATTGACGGAGAGCACCACCAGAACCACGGCGATGCCAGGGGCAGCCGTCAGCCACCAGGCGGTTGCGATATAATTGCGGCCCTCGGCGATCAGCAGCCCCCATTCCGGCGTCGGCGGCGGTGCGCCGTAACCGAGGAAGCCAAGGGTCGAGAGCTGCAGGATTGCCCAGCCGACCTGCAGTGCTGCAAAGGCGATGACCGAGGTCAGGGAGTTGGGAAGCACGTGGCGGATCAGCACGCTGAGGAAGGTACCGCCGCTGCCGAAGGCCGCTTCGACATATTCGCTGCGGCGAACAGTGATGACTTCGGAACGCACGATACGGGCAAAGCTCGCGACCGAAGTGATACCAACGGCGATCGCCGCGTTGATCGTCCCGAAACCCAAGAGAATAATGATGCTCAGGGAGAGCAGCAGCGCCGGTATCGACAGCAGAACGTCGGCAAGACGCATGATGGCCGTGTCCGTGCGCCCGCCGATCGAGCCTGCGAGAACACCGAGCGCTGTACCGGCGAAAAGCCCGATACCGACGGCTGCAAGCGCGCCCGACAGAGAGTGGACCGCGCCGTACACCAGGCGCGCATAAAGATCGCGGCCAAGTGAATCGGTTCCCAGCAGATGCGCGGCGCTCGGCGGTTTCAGCTGCTGCCCTGGCAGACCCTTGATCGGATCGTAGGCGGTGAACAGCTGGGGTGCGACCGCGAAGAGAAGCACGATGACCAGCACCGCGCCTGCCAGCAGAAGGCTGATATCGATCTTCCGGCTGCTTCGGCGCGGCGTGGCATCTTCGGCGGTTTGGCTCGGCAGCCAATCGTTGGTCTCTGCCGTCTCCAGGTCGAGATGGCGTTCAGCGACATCGAGGCTGGTCATCGAGCGGTCTCCGGCCTTGTTTTGAGCCGCGGATCGATGATCGGATAAAGAAGATCGATCGCGAGATTGATGGTGACGAACGCCGCCGCCGAGAGAACGACGATGGCCTGCAGGACGGCGACGTCCTGAAAATTGACCGCCTGTTCGGTAAGACTGCCGAGCCCGTTCAAGCCGAAGACCGTCTCGGTGATCACGGCGCCCGCCAGAAGCTCGCCGAACAGAACACCGGCAACCGTCAGAACCGGCAGGAATGCGTTCTTCGCCACATGCCGCCACAGCACCCATGCATGCGAGGCACCCTTTGCTCGGGCGACGGCAACGAAGGGCCGCGTCTGAACGTGATCGATGTTGCGCAGCAGGATCTGCGCCAGCGGCGCCGAGATCGGAATGGCTACAGTCAGAACCGGCAGAATCAGGCCCTCCCAGGGGCCGGGATTGATGACGGGCACCAGACGCAGCCGGAACGAGAATATCTGGATCAGCATGATGCCGAGCCAGAAGGTCGGCACCGAAACGAAGAGCGAAGGCACGGATTGGACGACATTACGCAATCTTCCGAAGCCATGGATGTTGGACAGGATCGCCAGCAGCACCGCGATCAGCGCCGCGACGATGAAGCCGAAGCCGGCCAGCCGGATCGTCGGCGGCAGGCTGGCAGAGAGCTGCGCACTGACGGCAACGCCTGCCTGCAGCGAATAACCGAAGTCACCGATCAGGAATTTTCCGGCTGTGTGCAGATATTGGCTGACCACGCTCCCGTCGGCCGCATAGGCGGCGCGGATATCAGCGATCTGTTCGGGACTGAGGCCGTATTCCGGATTCTGGAATTTGATAAGAACGGCATCACCGGGCATCGCCTGCAGCAGCACGAAGGAGATCGTGAAGGCGGCCCAGAGAACGAGCAGCGCCTGTCCTATGCGGGATATGATGTAGCGGGTCATGCCGATCCTTTCAGGTGACGGGTGGCCCGGCTTGCGCCGGGCCATGGCCTTCAGTGTTCAGCAAGCCAGGTGTTGTAGAAGCTCGGGCGACCGACAGCTTCGAAACCGACGCCCTGCACATAAGGCGCACCGGCAAAGGCCTGCGGCTCCTCGAAGATCGGGATCGCATAGGCCTGATCGATCACGTAGTTCTGGACCTCGCCGGCGATGGCGAGACGCTTTTCGCGATCGGGCTGCGAGGAAAGCTGCTCGAGAAGACCGTTCAGCTTGTCATCGACGAAGGATTTCACCTTGTCGCTCGGACCGCCCTTCTGGCGCAGCACGTCGCGGTTCTTCGGATAATACTGGCTCTTGATGACGTCAGGATCGGCCCGGCCAACCATTGCCGGCGACACCGGCGTCTTGGCCGGATCGAGATCGTCGACGGTCTTGCTGCCGGCATCACCCGCCAGCACATTCAGCGTAACGCCGAGCTTTGCCCATTGCTGCGCGACAAGCTGCAGCGTTGCCTTGTTCTGCGGCTGCGGCGGAGATTCATAGGCGGTCAGCACCAGCTGCTTTCCATCCTTCTCGCGGACGCCATTGGCGCCGACCTTCCAGCCAGCTTGATCCAGCAGCTCGGTGGCCTTGGCTGCATCGTAGGTCAGCTTCGGCGACAGATCGAGATAGCCCTGCGCCGTCGATGCGATGATCGACTTGGCTTGCGGATAGTTGGCCGAGAACAGCGTCGATATGATTTCCGCGCTGTTGGTACCGTGAAGCAGCGCCTGACGGACGCGGACATCGGACACCAGTGGATTGTCAGGGCGGAAGACGACGCTGTTGTTCACGCCGCGCGTCGGTGCTGCATAAATCTTGTAGCCTTGGCTCTCGACCTGTTCTTCATCATAGGCCTGTACCTGGCGAATGAAATCCGCCTGGCCAGAGAGCAGCGCACCGATACGCACGCTGTCTTCGCCGGTGATGATATACTTGATGCCGTCGAGATAGGCGCGGCCCTGATGCTCCTGCTTTGCCGGACCCCAATCGTAGTCGCCGCGGACCTTGAGGTTCAGCTCCTTGCCGAGTGTCTCGCTGTCAACGACGAACGGGCCGGAACCGACGATCTTCGTCGCGTCACCCAGCTGGTCGAAAGGCAGCGCCAGCGTCTTCAGCGATACCAGGCCGGAGCCGATCACCGACGTACCCTGCAGGAAGCCTGGGGACGGCTTCTTGAAATAGAACTTGACGGTCAGAGGATCGACGACCTCGGAACGGTCGTAATTGTTGATGACTTCCGAGACCGGCTGCTTCAGCTCCTTGTTGCCGAGACCGAACGTATCGTAGTTCTTGGCAACTGCGGCCGCGTCGAGCGGCGTGCCGTCAGAGAAGGTTACGCCCTTGCGAAGCTTGAACGTATATTCGGTGGCCTCGGCGTTGACGGTCCAGGATTCGGCAATCCATGGCTCGATCTCAAGTGTCTTCGGATTCTGATAGGTGAGCTTGTCGGTAATCTGATTGAGCACGCCACCGTTCGGATAGAAGCCGCCGGCCGGCGGATAGAGATTGGTATGCGGCTGCTGCTCAAGATAGATCAGCGTGCCGCCCTGAACCGGTTTGGCAGCCTCGTCTGCCGCAGCCGCCAGTGCCGTAAACGACACGGACAGGGTGCTCGCAAGAAGCAGGGTCTTAATCGTTGCCGTAAAGCTCATCTGTTGTCCCTCAATAACTAATGGTGACAACGGTAGCGGCATATAAATTTAGTATATAGAATTAGTATTCTATTTTCGGGACGCACACCGGAAATTCTATGGCGCCCGCCGCGGGCAGCACTTACAAATTGCTCTAGCAGCTTTGGCTCGACCGCAAAGGCGCTGTCTGCCCGGCATTACGGGACGCCAAGCTGCTCGCCCGTGGATTTGTTCGAGGCGTTGGCTTCAAAAACCGGCGAAAGCGGATCGGCTATTCCTTCTCACTTGCAAGCTTGCGGATCTCGGCCGCGGTCGCAGGATCGACCGGATTGTAAATCACCAGCCCCAGATCCGGCCTGCCATCGACGGCAAAGGCGGAATATTCGAGATCGATCGTTCCCAATTTCGGATGTTTTAGGCGCTTGACGCCATCGCCATGCACGCGGACGTCGTTTTCCTGCCAGAGCCGTTCGAAATCCGGGCTGACGGCACTCAGTTCCTCGACCAGCTTGCTGACTTCAGACCCGGCGCCGGCCCGCGCGACATCCGCCCGGAAAGCGGCAACCACGAAGCTGGCAAGCGTTTCCCAATCATGCTGCTTGGCGCGGATCGCCGGGTTGGAGAATATCAGTCTGAGGATATTGCGTTTCTCCGGCGCAATCGTGCCGTAGTCGGTCAGCACGACGGCGGCAGCGCGGTTCCATGCGACCACATCCCACATCGCGGTCTTGATCAGCGCAGGACTTGCCTCAAGCGAATCCAGCAGACGTTGCAGCCGCGGGGTCACGCCTTCCGCCGGCCTGTAGCGCACTTCGGGAGGCCGCCCCAGCCCGAGCATGAAGAGGTGCTCGCGCTCCGGCTCTGTCAGCATCAGCCCGTTGGCGATCCGGTTGAGAACATCCGCAGACGGCGCCCCGCCGCGGCCCTGCTCCAGCCAGGTGTACCAGGTCGGGCTGATATTGGCCCGCTGCGCCACTTCTTCACGGCGCAAGCCGGGCGTCCGCCGCCGGCCCGACAGGCCGAAAGCGGACGGATCGAGTTTCACACGGCGGTCTTTCAGGAAGGCTGCAAGCGTGCCCGGCGTGTTGATCGGCATGGTGATCCTGTTAGCTATTATAATAGGATAAAGTCACTACTTTAACAGGATGAACTCTAGCCGATATTCTCTTCGGAGTAAAACACGCAAGGAGACATTGCTGTGCGCATTTTTTTGACTGGAGCAACCGGCTTTATCGGCTCGGCGCTGGTGCCGGAACTCATTGGCGCGGGCCACGAGGTCATCGGCATGACTCGATCGGACGAAGGCGCGCGCGCGCTCGAAGCCGCAGGCGCTAAGGTCTATCGCGGGACGCTCGAGGATCCCGAAAGCCTTCGCAAGGGCGCGCTGGAAGCAGATGGCGTGATCCACACCGCCTTCGACCACGATTTCTCGCGGTTCGCCGAAAATTGCCAGAAGGATGCCCGGGCGATCGCCGCGTTGGGTGCGGCACTTGCCGGGTCGGACAGGCCGCTGATCATCACCTCGGGCACCGGCATGGGCAATGCCGAGTTCGGTGAATTGGGAAGCGAGGACGTGTTCAACACCAGCCACCCCAACCCGCGTGTCGCGTCCGAGCTTGCAGGGCAGACGCTGCTGGATGAAGGCATCAATCTTTCCGTCGTCCGGCTTCCACAGGTGCACGACACGTTCAAGCAGGGGCTCATCACGCCGCTGATCGAAATCACCCGCCAGAAGGGCCTCGCGGCCTATGTCGGCGAAGGACGCAATCGCTGGCCGGCCGGGCATCTGTCGGATGTCGCCCGTCTCTACCGTCTGGCGATCGAGCGAGCCGAAAGTGGCGCGCGCTACAACGCCGTCGCCGAAGAGGGCGTAGAGGCACGCGAGATCGCCGAGGCGATCGGCCGGGGCCTCAAGCTGCCGGTCAGATCGATCTCCCGTGAGGAAGCCGCAGCGCATTTCGGATGGCTGTCGATCTTCACCACGATCGACTTCCCGGCATCGAGCGCCAAGACGCAGGCCGTGCTCGGATGGCGTCCGACCGGACCGTCGCTAATCTCCGATCTCAACGCGATGCAGTACTAATGTTACAAGCGGGCGGACGCTATTGATGGCGCCCGCCCGCAGTTCTATCACAATGCCGCCGCGCGGATCACATGCCCGCGCCGCCAATCGTCCGCTGCTTGCAACGCCGACTGGATCCGCTCGTCGGTAAACGGCTTGCCGACCACCGCGAAGGCGCCATCGAAACCCTGCGAGACCGCCTGCGGAGAGCCGGTCACGAAGATCACGCTGATCCCGAAACGGTCGATCAGCCGCCGGGCGAGTTGCGTTCCGCTTGTCCCGTCCGACAGCCCGACATCGACAAGTGCGGCATCAGCCCGAGGCGCGAAAGCCAATGCCTGCTCGATCGTCGAGGCCGGGCCAAGCGCGCGATGACCAGCCTCGACGGCAATTCTTTCCAGTTCCAGGGCGATGAACCCTTCATCTTCGACAATCAAGACGTTCATGAATCTATCTCCTCGCGTCACGAAGAAATTGCTCTGCCAAAGACGTTTTCAAGCGGGATCACGATGTTTTTCACCGATCGCGAATGCATCAGGATTTCGATGCAGAAGGCTGCAATCCGGGAGACGAAATCCCATGTAAAGGGGATGACGGCTCAGGTTACCAAACGGGAAAAGGAAATTCTCACGCTGATGTGCGCGGGAAAGACGGCGCAGGAAATCGCCCTCATCCTCGGATGTTCGGTGCACACCGTCCGCACCCATATCGAGGCGCTGAAGACGAATTTCGCGGTCTACAAGGACACTGCGCTGGTGGCCGCCGCTTTGCGGCAGGGCGTCATCGACTGACGAGGCCTCGACGTCACTCACACAAATATCTGAAAAATGAGGACTATTCTCGGACAGGGCCGCCATCGGCCCTTTTGCGATCAAAGCGCTGCCCCTATGATCTCGCTATCAAAGGCTGCGGAGTGTGACATGAAAGCGAAAAGCATAGGCTTCGTCGGTACCGGCGCGATCACGGAGGCGATGGTCAGAGGTCTGCTCAGCGAACCCGCCTATCCCACCGAAGTCCATCTCTCGCCCCGGAATGCAGAGATTGCCGCAAGGCTGTTCAGCGAGTTCGCGGCCGTCAGCGTTGCGCCCGATAATCAGACCGCCGTCGATCGCAGCGACCTCGTGGTCCTCGCGATCCGCCCGCAGGTTGCCGAAGCCGTCATCGGCGAACTGACGTTCAAGCCGGGGCAGTCGGTGGTCAGCATCATCGCCGCCACCGAGCGCGAAGTCCTGCTGAAATGGATCGGCACCGATATCCATCTGGTGCAGGCCATTCCCCTGCCCTTCGTTGCCGAGCGCCAGGGCGTGACCGCCATCTATCCTCCGGACCCCGCCGTCGCTGCCATGTTCGACGCGCTTGGCAAGGCCGTCCAGTGCGAATCCCGCAAGGAATATGATCTCCTCGCTGCGGCAAGCGCGTTGATGTCGACCTATTTCGGCATCATGGAATTCACCACCGGATGGCTGGAAACCAACGGACTGGAGCGGACGAAGGCCCGCGCCTACCTCGCGCCGCTGTTCGAGAGCCTGGCGCGGCGCGCCAACGGCCCGCATGCCGGCGATTTCAACGCCTTGAGCGAAGAATTTGCCACCAGAGGTGGATTGAATGAACAGGTTCTCCGCGACTTCGACGCCGATGGCGGCAAGACCGCTTTGACTGCAGCACTCGACCGGGTCTTTGCCCGTATCGAGGGCCGGTAACCGGACGTCTGCTCAGAAAGGCTTTTCGCAGCAGATGGCATAGCGATGCTGCAGCCCGCGTGCGGCCGCTTTCAGGATATTCCAGTTGGCGGCCTGCGCCTTGTGTACCTGCCGCAGATCCCGGTCGATCTCGATACGCTGAAAGCCGGCGGCCGCGAGCAAGGCCGCGACCTCATCGGCTCTCGCACCGCCTGAGAAATAGACCTGCCGGAGAATCTCTTCGTGCTTTCCGGTCAGCTCCGGCGGCGCGTGCTTCGGGTCGGTCCGCAAGAGCCCCACCTTCTCCAATATGCCTGCTAGCTTCTTGAGCAGGCGTTCGGCCCGTCCCGTATTGACGAAATCGCCATCGACGATCAGCAGGCGGCCGCCGGGCTTCAGCACCCGCAGCCACTCGCGAAAACAGCTCTCCGGATCGATCAGCGTCCAGACGAGATGGCGCGTGATGACCACATCATAGGCGGCATCCGGCTCCATCGTGTGCTCGGCATCGGCGATGCGAAAACGGATGTCGCGGCCGCGCTGCCGGGCCTTGGCGCGCGCCCGCTCCAGCATGGCTTCCGACCAGTCGAGACCCGTTACCTTGTAACCGGCGTCGTCCATCAGATGCGAGATCACCGCGGTACCGCTGGCAAGGTCGAGCGCGCCGCGGCCATCGCCGGGACCGAGATGCTTGGCGATCAGATCGCGCCAGGCGCGGCGCTCGTCCTCGGAAAAAATCTCATGCCCTGGAGAGGCATCGAAGGTGGCGGCCCGCGCCGACCAGTAGGCCTTGATCTCCTCCTTCAGGTGATAGTTGGTGCCGTTCACTGCGCTCATTCCGGTTCTGCCGCTCATCCGTTCTCAGTCTTGAATTGCTCTAAAAGATAAAACTTGACTATTGCAATCATAAAATAATAGAGCCCCCTAGATTTTCACGGGGGACCACTCAATGCACATTCAATTCAAAGCCGCAGGCCTCTCTGCAGCACTGCTGCTTGCCACCGTCTGGCCGGCACTTGCCGAAAAGATTTCGTTGAAGGACGTAACCGGCCGCGACGTCGAGGTCGAGGTTCCCGTCAAGCACGTCATTCTCGGCGAAGGACGGCAGATCTACTTCCTGGCGGCGCTCGACAAGACCAATCCATTCGAACACGTCGTCGGCTGGCGCGACGATCTGCCCAAGGCCGATCCCGAGACCTACAGGGCCTATCTTGCCAAGTACCCTGATATCGCCAAGCTGCCGACCTTCGGCGGCATGAAGGACGGCACCTTCGACATCGAACAAGCCGTCACCCTGAAGCCCGATGTCATCCTGATGAATGTCGACGCCAAGACGGCGACCGAGGAAGCGGGCTATATCGAAAAGCTCGCCAAGGTCGGCATTCCGCTCGTCTATGTCGACTTCCGCGAAAAGCCGATGGAAAACACCGAGCCGAGCATGCGCGTCATGGGCAAGCTGATGGGCAAGGAGCAGCTGGCAGAGGACTTCATCAAGTTCCGCGCTGACTCCATCAAGGTCGTGACCGACAAGCTGGAAGCGGCCAAGCCCGCCCGCCCCGTTGTCTTCGTCGAGCGTGCAGGCGGCTACTCCGACGATTGCTGCATGTCGTTCGGAAACGAGAATTTCGGCATGATGGTCGAGATCGCCGGCGGCACCAACATGGCGAAGGATATCATTCCCGGAACCTTCGGCACGGTAAACCCGGAGCAGATCGTCGCTTCGAACCCGGATCAGATCATCGTCACCGGCGGCATGTGGGAAGCCTTCGTTCCTGGCGGCGCCTGGGTTGGCGTCGGTTACGGCGCCGATCTGACAGAAGCCAAGCGCAAGCTCGAGGCCCTGACCAAGCGCCCGGCCTTTACCGGCGTCAAGGCCGTCGAAGACGGAAATGTCCATGCGATCTGGCACCAGTTCTACAACAACCCCTACCAGTTCGTCGCCATCCAGGAGATCGCCAAGTGGCTGCATCCGGATCTCTTCAAGGACCTCGATCCCGAAGCGACCTTCAAGGAGTTGCATGCGCGCTTCCTGCCGCTCGACTACAAGCCCGGCTACTTCGTCTCCCTGAAGGGCGAGTAACCGATGGCCGGGACGGCTCTTACCGCTGACATCGCAGGGCGGGAGCGCTATCGCGCTCTCGCCTTCCGCCGGATCGTCATCCTCGTTCTATTGACGGCAGCACTCTGCGTCAGCGTCGCCGCCGACATGGCACTCGGTCCGGCGAATTACGAAATCCGCCAGGTTCTTCTGGCCCTGTTCAACCCGGAAGTCGCCGGCAACCAGCTAAGGGTCGTCATCTGGGATATCCGCATGCCGATCGCCTTGATGGCGGTCACCGTGGGTGCGGCCCTTTCCGTTGCCGGCGCGCAGATGCAGACCATCCTGTCGAACCCGCTGGCCAGCCCCTTCACGCTCGGGATTTCCGCGGCGGCAAGCTTCGGCGCAGCACTGGCGCTGGTAACAGGTGTCGCCGTCTTTCCGGCGGCCGTCCAGTATATGGTTCCGATCAACGCCTTCCTGATGGCGATGCTGGCATCGCTCTTCATCTATTTCGCATCAACAATGCGCGGCGTCAGCGTCGAAACCATCGTGCTGCTCGGCATCGCGCTGGTATTCTCCTTCAACGCCGCCTTGTCACTGCTGGAATATCTCGCCTCGGAACAGGCTCTGGCAGCGGTGGTCTTCTGGACGATGGGCAGCCTGACGAAGGCGACATGGGCAAAGGTCTACGTCACGGCTGCCGTGCTCGTCGTGACAGTGCCGCTCTTCATGCGCGATGCCTGGGCGCTGACCGCATTGCGGCTCGGCGACGACAAGGCGGCCAGCATGGGCGTCAATGTCCGCCGCCTGCGTCTGCGAACGATGCTGACCGTCAGCCTGCTTGCCGCCATTCCGGTCTCCTTCGTCGGCACGATCGGCTTCATCGGTCTCGTCGGTCCACATATCGCCCGCATGGTCGTCGGCGAGGACCAACGCTTCTTCCTGCCTGGCTCGGTGATCTGCGGCGCGCTGCTGCTGTCGGCGACATCGGTCGTCAGCAAGATGCTCATTCCGGGAGCGATCCTGCCGATCGGCGTGATCACGGCGGTGGTCGGCGTTCCCTTCTTCTTCGCGCTCATCTTCAGCAACAGGAGACGGTCTTGGTAGAGCTGGCACTCAGAGACGTCGGCGCCAATTATGGCCGCGTCACCGTTCTGTCGAAAATCGGCATTGGTACGCTCGAAAGCGGCAGCCTGACGGCCGTCATCGGCCCGAATGCGGCGGGCAAGTCAACGCTCTTCAAGCGCATTGCCGGATTGATATCGGGGCCCGGCGTGGTCGAGCTGTCTGGCACCGAACGCGGAGACCGGGCTGTCTGCTACATGCCGCAGGATACCGGCGCGAACGCCGTGCTGACCGTCTACGAGTCAGTGCTGCTTTCGGCAAAGCAGGGCGGCGGATGGCGCGTCCAGGACGGAGAACTCGATGAGATCGACGCGATCCTGAAGGCCCTGAGGATCGATGACCTTGCCTTCCGGGGACTTGGCGAACTTTCCGGCGGCCAGCGCCAGCTGGTATCGCTGGCGCAGGCGCTGGTCCGCAAACCCGAAGTTCTCTTGATGGACGAGCCGACCTCGGCACTCGATCTGCATCGCCAGATCGAGGTTCTGGCTTTCGTCGAAGGTCTGGCAAGCCGGACGGGGATGATCGTGCTGATCGCCCTGCACGATCTCAATCATGCGCTGCGCTATTGCCACAACACGATCGTGATCGCCAATGGCGCGATGGCGACGAGCGGTCCGACCCGCGACGTCATAACCTCAAACATGCTGAAGGACGTCTACAAGGTCGAAGCGCGGATCGAGACATGCTCCCGCGGCCACCCCTTCATCCTCGTCGATGGAACGGTTGCCGCAGGCTGATGCTTTGGGCCGGATCCGTCAGTTCCGGATATCGGGCTCGACCAGCCGGGCGAGGTTCTTCAGCGATTCCTGCCAGCCGAGATAGCAGGCTTCGGCCGGGATGAGATCGGGAACGCCCGCCTGAGTGATATCGACCTCGGTACCAACAGAAACCTTTTTCAGGATGACGGTGACTTCCATTTCACCGGGCAGGTTGGGATCGTCGAAAACATCGGTGTAGCGAACACGTTCGCCGGGCACGAGCTCGCGATATTCGCCGCCGAAGGCATGGCTGTCGCCTGTCGTGAAGTTGCGGAATGACATTCTGAACGTACCGCCGACAGACGCTTCCAGATGATCGACCGTGCAGGCGAAGCCGTTCGGCGGCAGCCACTTGGCAAGCGCGTCGGCCTCGATGAAGGCGCGGTAGATCTTGTCGGGACTGGTCGCCAGGACACGGTGCAGACGGATGGTGCTCGGCATGGTGTTCTCCTCCTTGCTGATGGAATGGAYATCCCAAGGACGAACATGCCTTCAACGATCCGACACGTCACCGGCATTTTTCCGAAAAATTCGGCGTAATCGTGCTGCCCACGGGCCGGGACGTCAGGAATCCCGCAGTTTGCGCGAGAGCGTCTGCAACTCTTTGAAGCCGTCATAGCGTTTCAGATGCAGCCCGGCGATGTCGCCACCCGCCGGTGCGAATGTCTGCTCGACGGAGGAGAGGCTGGTCATTGCCTCCGCCACATCGGCAAACTGACCACCGGCCACGGCAGCGAGAATGGCAGCGCCAAGCAGCACCGGCTCCCCGGCTTTCGTGGCCACGACCGGTTTGCCGCTCGCATCGGCCAGCAACTGGCGAACGAAATCGTGCTGGCCGGCGCCGCCGCTGACGACGATGTTGTCGACGGTGACGCCCGCATCGGCCTGTGTGTCGACGATCTGCCGCAGCCCGTAGCCGATGCCGCAGAGGCCTGCGACGTAGAGAGCAACGAGACTATCGATATCCCGCTCCATGCCGAGACCGGCAATGACGGCACGGGCATGCGGATCGGCGAAGGGCGCGCGATTTCCGAGAAATTCCGGAACGACATGCAGACCAGTGGCAAGCGTGACGGCACCGGAAGCACTGCCCGCCCTTTCGGCTGCCATATCGGCCAGCAGCACCGGCAGCGGAATACCGGCGCGCTTAGCAATATCCTTTGCCTCGCCGGCGGCCGGATGAAAGGCGAGCAGCTGGTCGATTGCCGCGCCCGCAGCACTCTGGCCGCCCTCGTTCAACCAGAGCCCGGGAACCATCGCGGAATAGTAGGGACCCCAGACGCCCGGCACGAAGGCAGGCTCCGATGTCGATGTCATCGTGCAAGAGGATGTGCCGAAGACATAGGCGAGATTGGTCTGCGGCCCGCCACCGATCCCGACAGTGCCGATCCCGCCGGCATGCGCATCGATAAGACCGGCCGCAACCGGCGTCCCGGCGAGTAGCCCAAGCTCCTCTGCAGCTGCAGCCGTCAAGCCTTGACCCAGCGCCGAGCCGGGCTCGACGATCGTCTGGCCGATACGGGCAAAGCCTTCCGCGGCCAGCTCGCCAAGACCGACCTGCTCGAAATATCCGGCGTCCCAGCGCTGCTCATGGGCCAGATAGGTCCATTTGCAGGTGACCGTGCAGGTCGAGCGCGCGATATCGCCTGTCGACCGCCAGGTGAGGAAATCGGCGAGGTCGAAAAACTGCCATGCCGCGTCGAAGACCTGCGGGCGGTTTTCCTTGAGCCAGAGCAGCTTCGGCGTTTCCATCTCGGGCGAAATGCGCCCGCCGACATAGCGGAGCACATCGTGGCCGAGCGCGTTGATGCGCTCCGCCTGAGGAACGGCCCGGTGATCCATCCAGACGATGATGTTGCGATCCGGATCTTCCGACGGCCCGACCGGCAGCGGCCTTCCGCCCTCACCAAGCACCACCAGCGAACAGGTCGCATCGAAGCCGAGACCGGCGACGGTCGCGGCATCGATACCTGCAATGGAAACGGCTTCGCGCACGGCCGCGCAGACTGCGGCCCATATTTCCGTGCTCGACTGCTCGACGATCGAACCCGGCGCATGGAACAGCGTGATGTCCCGCTTGGCCGATGCCAGCATCCGGCCGGTGAGGTCGAAAATGCCGGCGCGGGCGCTGCCGGTGCCGACATCGACGCCAATGACATGTTTGCCACCCGCTTGCGGCGTGTGAGATGTGTCGCTCATGGTCTCTCGTTTCAATCTGGCAGGAACAGGGGCAATCGGGACGGCGTCGTCAATCTCAGAGATCGACGCTGTTCGGCAAGATCACCAGATCACGGATCGTTACGTTGCGCGGACGCGACAGCATGAAGAGCACGGCATCGGCCACTTCCTTCGGCTGCATCAAGCTGCCATTGGCCAGCGCATCGTCGAGCTTCGCCTTCGGCCAGTCGTCGAGCAGAGCGGTGACCACCGGCCCCGGCAAAACGGCGCCGACGCGAACGCCGTGCGGCGCCACCTGGCGGCGGGTGGAATGGACGAAGGCCTGAACGGCGAATTTCGAAGCGGTGTAGATCGGCTCCCAGACCACAGGCACGACGCCGGCGATGGAACTGGTGAACAGGATGTCGCCGGACTTTTGGGCAATCATGTGCGGCAGCACGGCATGAACCGAGCGGAAAGCCGCGTTGATGTTGAGGTTCAGCATCCGGTCCCACGCATCGGGATCGCCTTCCGCCACCGGGCCGCCGATATAGGCGCCGGCATTGGCGTGGAAGATATCGAGACCTCCGGCGATCTCCAGGATCCGCGGCAGCATGCCGGAAACCTGCTTGCCGTCGAGAAGATCGACGACGAGCGGCAGGGCGCCCTCACCGATCTCCTTGCACAGCGCCTCAAGCTTGTCCGCGGCGCGATCGACGAGCACGACGGTTGCGCCTTCTGCATGAAGCGTACGGGCACATTCGAGCCCGATGCCCGACGCAGCGCCGGTGATGGCAGCAACCTTGCCCTTCATGAGTTCAGTCATGGAAATACTCCTTCATAAAATGCGGATCAGGCGCGTCCATGGCTGACACGGGAGCGGCGGGCGAGCGAATCGACGATGACGGCGATCGCAAGAACGGCCCCTGTTATCATGTAGCGCAGCGACGAGCTGAGATTGAGAAGCGTCAATCCGTTGGAAATCGCCTGGATCACGATGATGCCGAGCAGAGCGGAATAGGCGCTGCCGCGTCCGCCGAAGAGGCTGGTACCGCCGATGACGGCTGCAGCGATGGCGTTGAGGTTGACGTCGCCAGTGCCGGCCTGCTGGCTGGAAGAGGCCAGCCGCGAGGCCGAAAGGATGCCGCCGATCGTCGCCAGCGTCGAGCAGAGCATGAAGGCGCTGAGATAGATACGGCGGACATTGATGCCGGCGCGGCGCGCCGCTTCCCGGTTGCCGCCGACGGCGAACATCGAGCGTCCCCACTGCGTCCGCGTCAGCGCGTAGTTCAGCACGACGGCAATCAGGACGAAGAGGCCGAACATCCACGGCACGCCGCGGCCGAGATTGAGATAGTAGGCGGCAAATTCGAGAGCGGCGGTCAGCACGGCGGCCTTGATCACCAGCGCGCCGAGCGGCTGCTGGGAGAGATTGACCGACTGACGCTGCTGGCGTTTGCGCATACCGTTCACGATCAGCACCAGACCGGGCAGAAGCGCCAGCAGATGCGAGAGCCAGAAGGGCATGACGAGGATCTGGCCGAAGCGGACCAGCGGCGAGGCGAAGGGCAGATTGATACTGCCTGTCGGCCCGAGGATATAGAGCTGCATACCGAGAAGCGCGAGCAACCCGGCCAGCGTCGCAACGAAGCTCGGCATGCCGAGCCTGTTATAGAGAACCGCATAGAGCGCACCGACGACCATGCCGGCGATAATGGCAACGATGATCGCCAAAGGCAGCGGCCAGCCGGTATTGACCCAGAGGACGCCGAGGATTGCCGACGAAAGGCCGCTCATCGATCCCACGGAGAGATCGATTTCGCCGAGCATCAGCACGCAGACGATGCCGAGCGAAATGACGCCGACCGTCGCACAGTCGAACAGCAGATTGACAAGATTGTTCGGCGCCAGGAAGATCGGGTTGAGGATCGAGAACACCGTCGAGATGACGATCAGGCCGACGGCGACCGGCAGCATGCCGAGATCGCCGGAGCGCACGCGGTCGAAGAATGCCTTGATCATCGCGCCGATGCTGTCGTCGTGCCGCACACGCTCGTCGCTGCGATCAAGTGTGGCAGCCGGCGCAAGTGTATTGGATGGTTTCTGGCTCATGCCGGGCTCCCGCTGTTTTCCTGGGCTGTGCTGCTCTTTCGTTCGAGCCGCCGGGATACGGAATTTTCGGTCGCACCCGTGATCGAGGCGACGAGTTCCTGGTTGGAAGCATCAGGCGTGAAGACGCCGTTGTTGCGCCCGAGGCGAAGCACGACGATCCGGTCGGCAACCGCACGCACGTCTTCCATATTGTGGCTGATGATGATGACGCCGAGGCCACGCTCGCGGACGCGCTCGATCAGGTTGAGAACCTCGGCCGTCTGTGCGACGCCGAGTGCGGCGGTCGGCTCGTCGAGCATGATGATCTTCGGATCGAGCAGCAGCGAGCGGGCAATCGCCACCGTCTGGCGCTGGCCGCCCGACAATGAAGCGATGGGCTCCCGGACCGAGGGAATGCGGGCTGCAAGTTCGCGCAGCAGCGTCCAGGCACGCACTTCCATCGCCACCTCGTCGAGGCTCCAGGGCGACAGCTCGTGGCCGAGGAAAAGATTGGCGACGACGTCGAGGTTTTCGCAGAGCGCCAGGTCCTGGAAGACAGTTGCGATACCGAGCTCAAGGGCTCGGCCCGGGCTGTCCAGCGTCACGGTCTGGCCGCAGAATTCTATCGTTCCGGATGACGGCTGATGCACGCCGGCCAGAACCTTCACCAGTGTCGACTTGCCCGCGCCGTTATCGCCGACCAGCGCCACGACCTCACCGGCCTTGACCTCAAGTTCGATGTCGGTCAGCGCCGAGACCGCGCCGAAATTCTTGGAAACATTGCTCAACCGGAGGATCGTTTGTCCCTTCTCCGGCATGCCCTTATCGGTAACCATGGCTGAAGCCCTTCTTGCCCGGGAAACCTCCGGCCGCCATCAACGCGGCCGGAGAATATAGGCAGATTTAGTTGGTGATGCCGAGCTTCTTGCAGCCGTCGGCATATTCGCCGGTGCAGATCTGCTCAGCCGTCTGGATCTTCTTGTCGAAGATTTCAGCCTTGATGTTCTCGGCTGTGACGACAGCCGGAACAAACAATTCGGACGGCGTCTTGTAGAGCGTCGTCTTGGCTTCAGGCGTTTCACCCTTCAGCATCTGCACGGCAACCTTGGCAGCAGCCGCGGCAACCACTTCCGATGGCTTCGAGATCGTGTTGTACTGGTCACCGGAGATGACGAGCTGTAGCGCTGCGATCGTCGCATCGTTGCCCGTCACCGGCGGAACGGGCTTCACGCCAGCGGCCTTGAAGGCGGCAATCGCGCCGCCGCCGGTGCCGTCGTTGGCGGCAACGACGCCCTTGATGTCAGCGCCGAAGCGGGTGATCTGGCCTGCAGCCCATTCCTGAGCCTTCGGCGGCGCCCATTCCGGCGTATCGTATTCGGCAAGCGTCTTGTAGGCAGATTCCTTCAGGCCACGATGGACGCCATCACGAATGAGGCCTGCTGCGGCGTCTGTCGGCGAACCGTTGATCTGCAGAACGCCGGCGCCATCGGCCACACCTTCCTTCTTCAGGTGTTCGACCAGCGACTTGGCGATCGCGTAGCCGATACCCTCGTTGTCGAAGGAGACGTAGAAATCGGCCGGCTTGTCGGGGATCGGACGGTCATAGGCGATAACCTTGACGCCCTGCGACTGGGCGATCTCGACGAGACCAGCAGCGGCGGCGGAATCAACCGGATCGAGCACGATTACCTTGGCGCCCTGGGCGATCACCGAATTGAACTGCTGCTGCTGCAGCGAGGCATCGGCATTGGCGTTCTGATAGACGACCGTGCACTTGGCGCAAAGCTTTTCCATCTCGGCCTTGAAGCCTGGGAAGTCGTGCTGCTCGTAGCGCGTCGACGCCTGGTCAGGCATCAGGAAAGCGACGGTCGAGGCTTCCTGGGCAAAGGCCGTACCGGCAAATCCCATCGCGATGGTCGCCGACGCCATAAGCAAATTGCGATATTTCATTCTCTCCTCCTTGGTGTGTTCAAAGACAGGCCCAGGCATTACCGCCGGTCACCGCAGCCGCCCTCTCCTCGCCACTGCCCATCGACGCCATCAAGACGGCATGCGACGCGCCCCGCAAAGACCGGGCTATCCGCAGATTCTTAGAAAATACCTCCCTGCACCGGCACGAAGCCAGCTTGTAACATCGATTGCGCAAGCTTGCTCAATCGATGAAGCAAGAATTGCCACTTCTTCAGTTTGATGTCAAGTTAGCGAAAATGGAGAAACCAATTTTGAATCACGTAAAGCAGGCCAAGAGGACAACGATTTACGATCTGGCGGAGCTTGCCGGCACATCCGCCAGCGCCGTCAGCGCCGTCCTCAACGGCAATTGGAAGAAGCGCAGGATCAGCAGCCAGCTCGCCGAAAAGATCATGAAGATAGCCGAGGAACAGGGCTATGCGCTCAATATGCAGGCGAGCCTGCTGAGGCGCGAAAAGTCCCACATCATCGGCATGATCGTTCCGAAATATGACAACCGCTACTTCGGCTCGATCGTCGAGCTTTTCGAGGACATGGCCCGCGCGCGCGGGCTTTTTCCGATCATCACCTGTACCCGCCGCGACCCCGAACTTGAGATCGAGGCCGCCCGCACGATGCTTTCCTACCAGGTCGAATGCCTGATCGCGACGGGCGCCACCGACCCGGACAGGATCACGGAGATGTGCGCCGCAGCCGGCGTCCGCAGCCTCAACCTCGACCTGCCCGGGGCGCTCGCCCCCTCGATTATTTCTGACAATTTTGCCGGCGCCCGCGAACTGACCCGGCGCATTCTGGTGAACTGCGAACGGCGGCTCGGAAAGAAGGGCCCGCTGCTCTTCATCGGCGGCCGCGGCAGCGATCACAATACGGCAGAACGCATCCGGGGCTTTCGTGCTGCCCACTCCGATCTCGGCCTCGCCGTTGCCGAGGAACATATCCTTGCCTGCGGCTACGCACCGGAGAAAGCCGAGAAGGCGCTGGACGATCTAGCGCTCAAGGGCGATGCCAATGTCGGCGGCATGTTCGTCAACTCGACCATTTCGCTCGAAGGCGTCATGCGCTGGGTGCGGCGGTCCGGGCACCTCAACGACGACAGTCTCGTTCTCGGCTGTTTCGACTGGGATCCCTTCGTCTCGCTGCTCGGAAACGAGATAGAGATGGTGCGGCAGGATGTGCCTGAGATGCTGAAAAAGGTGTTCGAAGTCATCGAATCGGGCGTCAGCAAGCCTGTCGTCATTCAGGTGCCGCCGCTCATTCCGCAAATGTAACGGCGCAATCCTGTGCGGGGTGGCCGTCCCGCGCCTTCTGCCGCAGGCGAGCTTGTCAGCGCTAGCACCGGCTTCCAGCTGCACCGGACAGACACCCGCCGCTCTCAAGGTAAGTCTCTGCTGCCTGCCTGTGCCCTGCGCGGACTAGTCTTCTCCCTTCCTCCGAAAACTTAGAAAATATAATCTATAAAATAAATATACATTGTGGAAATCTGATTTGGACGTCGCCGCTGTGGCCGACGATGAACATTGAGGGTGGCACATGCGCATCAAAACATTGCTTGGAACGATCGGTCTGGTCGCGTCCTTTATGACCGCCGCACATGCGGATGAAGCCAAGAAGGTTGTTATCGCCTATCAGACCGGCGCTGTGCCGTATCTGGTCGGCATCGCCAATGGCGAACTCGCCAAGCAGACCGGCTGGGATATAGAATTCCGTCGCTTCAACTCCGGCGCCGACATCTTCGCGGCGATCGCATCCGGCGACGTCCAGCTCGGCGACGTCGGCTCGAGCCCCTATGCTGCCTCGGTCAGCAAGGATCTCGACGTCAAGGGCATCTACATCACCGCTGGCGCTGGCGACAGCGAAGCCCTGGTCGTGCGCAACGACATCAAGTCCTCTGCCGATCTCAAGGGCAAGAAGTTCTCCGCAGCCCCGGTTTCGACCGATCACTACCAGCTGCTCGCCTACCTGAAGCAGGAAGGCCTCACCGAGAAGGATTCGCAGGTTATCGCAATGCCGCAGCCGCAGATCGTTGCCGCCTGGAAGCGCGGCGATATTGACGGCGCCTTCGTCTGGGACCCGGCTCTGAGCGAACTGAAGAAGGACGGCAAGGTTCTGGTGACCTCGGGTGAAGTTTCCAAGCGCGGCGCGCCTGTGTTCAGCGCCCTCGTTGTCACCGGCGAGTTCGCCAAGAAGAACCCCGAGTTTCTGACGAAGTATGTCGGCCAGCTCGACAAGTACTATGTCGACTTCGCAAAGAACCCGAAAAACTGGGGTCCGTCCTCCGAGAACATCAAGGCGATTGCCAAGCTTCAGGGTGGCACGCCTGAAGAAAATGCCGGCTGGCTGAACACGACCGTGGTCGTCCCCCTCCAGGAACAGGTCACAGCGGCCTGGCTCGGCGAAGGCGACAAGGGCAGCGTCGCCAAGACGCTGAAGGACACCGCGCAGTTCCTCAAGGAGCAGAAGAAGATCACGGCGGTGAAGGACAGCTACGCCGGCTTCGTGGATCCGCAGTTCGCGGCAGCGGCTCTCGCTTCGAACTGAGATCATTCTCAGACACAAATGGCGGCCCGATGGGCCGCCATATCTCCTTGTCAGGACTCTCCCCATGCTCGAAGTCAGAAACGCGACCGTGAAGTTCGACGCAGCCGACGGAACCTCCGTCCATGCGCTCGACAACGTCTCCTTCAATATCCCGCAGGACTCCATCGTTGTCGCGCTCGGCGCATCCGGCTGCGGAAAATCCACCCTGCTAAACGCCATTGCCGGCTTCCAGCCGCTGACGGAAGGCGAGATCCTGATCGACGGCGCGCCCGTGTCGCGCCCAGGCGGCGACCGCGGCGTGGTGTTCCAGAAGGACACCCTGCTTCCCTGGTCGAGCGTTCTCGACAATGTGGCTCTCGGGCTGCGCTATCAGGGCGTGGGAAAGAGAGAGCGATATCAACGCGCGCGTGAACTTCTCAAGCTGGTCGGTCTCTCTGACTTCGAATCCAAGCCTCCCTACGAGCTCTCCGGCGGCATGCGCCAGCGCGTCGGCATCGCCCGGGCACTGGCGACTGATCCGAAGGTGCTTCTGATGGACGAACCGTTTGGCGCGCTCGACAGCCTGACCCGCGAAACCATGCAGCAATTGCTGGCTTCGGTCTGGTCGGAAACCAGGAAGCAGGTGTTCTTCATCACCCATTCGATCGAAGAGGCCCTGACGCTCGGAACCCATATCCTCGTCATGTCGCCGCGCCCCGGCCGCGTCGTGGCACGTTATGAAGCCGGCTTCGTTCGCCAGTTTGCCAGCACCGGTGACATCGGCCCGATCCTCGCCGATCCCCGGTTCGTGACGCTCCGCGAAGAGATCCGCTCGATCATTCACAAACCCGCACATGACCGCCGCGCCGCCTGACGGCTGGCGCATGACAGCGAAGACAGGCACCAAGGAATTACCCCATGAGCGTATTGGCAGAGCACTCGACGGCAATAGAGGGTGAAGTCGCCTCGCCGCGCAAACCGCGCAGCCGCACTCCCGCGACCGGCACATTCGCCATCAGCGCCGGCACCCTGCTGGCGCTCGTCCTCGGCTGGGTGATCGCCACCCGCTATCATCTCGCCTCGCCGCTCTTCCTACCGTCGCCAAGCGAAGTCCTCGTGCAGTTTCAGGCAATCGCCTCTGACGGCTATGCGAACGGCACGCTGACGGAACACATTCTGGCAAGCCTTGGACGCATCAGCGTATCGCTCGCCTTCGGCATTGTCCTTGGCGTCCCGATCGGTCTGATCATGGGGCTTAACCGCTGGGCCAAGGGCGTGCTCAGCGTTCCGATCGACATCTACTGGGGCCTGCCGCCGCTTGCCTATCTGCCGCTGTTGATCATCTGGCTCGGCATCGGCGAGTCCTCGAAGATCCTGCTCCTCAGCCTCTCAGCCTTCGCCCCGATCTGTTACGCCGCACAGGCCGGTGTCCGCTCGGTCCCGCAGGAGCGCATCAATGCCGCGCAGTCGCTCGGCGCCAACACCTTCCAGCTGTTCACGACGATCGTGCTTCCTTCGGCCCTTCCGGAAATCCTGACCGGCCTGCGCATCGCAATCGGCGCCACGCTGTCGACACTGGTGGCGGCCGAACTGATCGCTGCGCAGTCGGGCGTCGGTTACATGATCATGTCGGCTGCCAACTTCCTGGCGACGGACGTCGTCTTCGTGGGCCTGATCGTCATCGCCATCTTCGCCTTCGCCTTCACGGCCGCAATGCGCTTTCTCGAAAAGCAGCTTGTGCCCTGGAAGGGCAAACTCTGACACCGGACCGATCGATATGAGCAAGAATGCAAACCCGCCTCTGAAGATGTTCTGGTACCTGCCGACGCATGGCGACGGCCCCTATCTCGGAAGCGAGGAACGCCACCGTCCGCCGACATTTGGCTACATGCGCGATATCGCCCAAGCCGCAGACCGGCTCGGCTTCGAGGGCGTGCTGCTGCCGACCGGCACCTATTGCGAGGATGCCTGGATCACCGCCGCCGCGCTGGTACCCCTGACCGAGCGCCTGCGCTTTCTGGTCGCGCTTCGCCCGGGTAGCGGGACGCCGGCGATGTTTGCCCGCCATGCCGCAGCGCTCGACCGCGTCTCGGGCGGCAGAGCGTTGTTCAACGTCGTGACGGGCGCCGACCCCGCCGATCTGGCGGGCGACGGCAACAAGCTCGGCCATGGCGAACGCTATGAACAGACCGACGAGTTCCTGACGATCTGGCGACGGATCCTATCCGGTGAGGACGCCGATTTCGAAGGCAAGTACCTGTCCTCCCACGGCCGCGGCCTGTCATTCCCGCCGGTCCAGACGCCGCATCCGCCGATCTGGTTCGGCGGATCATCAGACTCAGGTATCGCCGTCGCCGCCAAACATGCGGACGTCTATCTGAGCTGGGGAGAGCCCGCCGATCTGCTCACCGAGAAAATCATCAGGGTCAAGGAGCGGGCACTGGCCGAAGGGCGCAAAATCCGCTTCGGTCTGCGCATCCATTTCATCGTTCGCGAGACCGAGGAGAAGGCCTGGGCGGCAGCCGACGATCTGATCAGCAGGGTGACCGACGAACAGGTCGCCGCCGCGCAGAATGAATTCCTCAACGTCTCGCAGTCCGTCGGCCAGAAGCGTATGTCCGCGCTGCATCAGGGGCGCCGCGACAAGCTTGTCGTTGGACCAAACCTCTGGGCCGGCCACGGGCTGGTGCGTGGCGGCGCCGGCACGGCTCTCGTCGGCAGCCCGGAAAACATCGCAGTGCGGCTGCGTGAATATCAGGAGATCGGTATCGAGACGATCATCGGCTCCGGCTATCCGCATCTCGAGGAAGCCTTCAATGTTGCCGAGCTGCTGTTTCCGCTCATCGGCGTCAAGGGCGAACGGTCCTATGGCGTCGGCGAAGACAACCAGACTTTCGAAAGCGGACTGCGCTCCAAGCGCCCGGCATAGGACCGGGCGTCACGACAGTGTTGGCGACACCTCCGATAGCAGCCATGTCTGAAACTGGTCGGCGGCCGGGTGGCTTTGCTTGTTTTCGGGGCGAACGACGTAATAGGCGTTCTCCGTCGGCATCGTGATATCCAGCAGCGTGACGAGCGCTCCCGACTTGAGCTCGTCTTCGATCAGGTAGGTTGGCAGAAGCGCGACGCCGAGGCCTGCCGCCACAGCCGTAACGATCATCGAGAACTGGTCGAGACGAAGGCCGAGATAGGCATTCTCGACCGACGCCTGCTGCATCTGAAACCAGTCTGCCCAGAGCTTCGGCCTGGTGGTCAGATGCAGCAATGGCGCTTGCGACAGGTCTTTCGCCGCACTGATCTTCAATTGTCCGGCAAGGCTTCGGCTCGCCACCGGCAACACCGTTTCATGGCACAGGAAGGTGGGAACGCCGCCTGCCCAGACCGGCTGGCCGAAGTGAATCGCGAGATCGAAACTGTCCTCGCTGAAACTAAAGGGCTTCGAGCGCGATTCGATGGTCAGCGCCACATCCTGATGATCGGCGAGAAATCGCCCAAGGCGTGGCACCAGCCATCTGGCGCCGAAGGTCGGAAGCGTCGCGATCTTCAATGACGCGCGCATCCGCCCGGCCGCCGCCGCTTCGATCATCAGCCGTTCGGAGCGCAACAGCAGGTCTCTCACCTCTGGAAGTAACCGCTGCCCGGCCTCCGAGAGGATGACCCGCTGGCGGACGCGCTCGAAAAGCTTAAGACCAGTCTGCAGCTCCAGATCGGCGATCTGCCGGCTGATGGCGCTTTGCGTCAGACTGAGCTCTTCGGCCGCGCGCGAGAAATTCTCGTGACGCGCGGCGCATTCGAAGGCCTGCAGCGTGACGATGTCAGGAACGAGGCTTCGGCGCATGGCTATTCCGTTTCCGCATCAAGTTAAACGCATAAGTCACAACATTGACATCGATGGGAGGAGTATATCCCACTTTCAGCATCAAGTGACAAATCCATTTAGGGCCACGCACATGACAAAACACGTCACATCGAGCGACATCCGGTCAGCCTTTTCCGCCGCCATGTCAGCCATGTATCGCAACGAAGTGCCGGCCTATGGCACGCTGATGGACCTCGTTGCCCGCGTCAACGCAGAGGCGCTCGCAAACGAGCCCGATCTCAAGGCACGCCTGGAAGCAACCGACAATCTCGATCGCATTTCCGAAGAGCGCCACGGCGCCATCCGTCTCGGCACTGCCGGCGAACTGGCGATGATGCGGCGCGTCTTCGCCGTCATGGGCATGTATCCGGTCGGCTATTACGATCTGTCGACCGCGGGCGTTCCGGTTCACTCCACCGCCTTCCGCCCGGTCGGCGATGAAGCGCTGAAGCGCAATCCGTTCCGCGTTTTCACCTCGCTGCTGCGCCTCGATCTGATCGCCGATCAGGAACTGCGCAAAGACGCCGCCCGCATTCTCGAAACGCGCCGGATTTTCACGGCGGGCGCGGTCGAACTGACAGAGAAGGCCGAAAAAGACGGCGGCCTGTCGAAAGACGATGCCGATCGCTTCGTCGCCGAAGTGTTGGAAACCTTCCGCTGGCACGACAAGGCGATCGTCGATGGCGAGATGTATCACCGCCTGCACGACGCCCACCGGCTCATTGCCGATGTCGTCTCCTTCAAGGGCCCGCATATCAACCACCTGACGCCGCGCACGCTCGATATCGACCGTGTCCAGGCCCTGATGCCTGACTACGACATCGCGCCCAAGGCAATCGTCGAGGGCCCCCCGGCCCGTAGATGCGCGATCCTGCTGCGCCAGACGTCGTTCAAGGCATTGGAGGAAGCAGTCGCCTTCGAAGACGGCAAGGGCGGCTGGCAGACCGGATCGCATACGGCCCGCTTCGGCGAGATCGAACAGCGCGGCATCGCGCTGACGCCGAAGGGCCGCGGCCTCTACGACACGCTTCTCGACGCTTCCCGCAAGGTGGTTCGCCCGGCCGCCGACGGATCCAACGCCAAGGCCTACGAGACAGCACTGATCGAAACCTTCCAGGCGTTCCCGGATGACTGGAAGACGATCCGCGCCGAAGGTCTCGGCTATTTCAGCTATTCGCTGACCGAAAAGGGAAGCAAGACGTCCATCCCTGCTGGTTCCGATGTCGATGCGCTTATCGCCGACGGCCTGATCCAGTTCGATCCGATCGTCTATGAGGACTTCCTGCCCGTCAGCGCCGCCGGCATCTTCCAGTCGAACCTCGGCGATGGTGCACAGCAGGACTTCGTGGCGAGCCCGAACCAGCAGCGCTTCGAAAGCAATCTCGGCGCCAAGGTGCTCAACGAATTCGACCATTATGCAGGCATCGAACAGTCGTCCCTCGACGCCTGCCTCAATGCACTGACCAGACGCCCGGCCGCCGAGTAAATTCCGGCCACCGATCCGAGACGTTTCCGAACTGGAGTTCCATCAGATGAATATTGCCGTCAAATCCGTGTCCGTCGCCGAAGAAGCCGTGACCATCCTCGATCGCCTGGGTGTCGCCAAGTCCGCCTACACAGGCGGCGACATGGACGCCTTCTCGCCCGTCACCGGCGAGCGCACCGGCCAGCTGAAAACAGTCTCACCGGCGAAGGCCGTCGAGGCCATCGACCGCGCCCATGTGGCATTCCAGAAGTGGCGCCTCGTTCCGGCGCCGAAGCGTGGGGAACTCGTTCGTCTGCTCGGTGAGGAACTGCGCGCAGCCAAGGCCGATCTCGGCCGTCTGGTTTCAATCGAAGCCGGCAAGATCCCGTCCGAAGGCCTCGGCGAAGTGCAGGAAATGATCGACATCTGCGATTTCGCCGTCGGTCTTTCCCGCCAGCTCTATGGTCTCACCATCGCTACCGAGCGTCCCGGCCACCGGATGATGGAAACCTGGCATCCGCTCGGCGTTATCGGCATCATCTCCGCCTTCAATTTCCCGGTCGCCGTCTGGGCCTGGAATGCTGCGTTGGCGCTCGTCTGCGGCAACAGCATCGTCTGGAAGCCGTCCGAAAAGACGCCGCTGACGGCGCTGGCATCGCAGGCAATCCTGGAACGGGCCCTGAAGCGCTTCGGCGATGCGCCTGAGGACCTGTCGCAGGTGCTCATTGGCGACCGCACGATCGGCGAAGCGCTGGTCGACCATTCGAAGGTCGCTCTCGTCTCCGCAACCGGCTCGACCCGCATGGGTCGCGAAGTCGGACCGCGCCTTGCCAAGCGCTTCGCGCGCTCCATCCTCGAACTCGGCGGCAACAATGGCGGCATTGTCTGCCCGTCGGCCGATCTCGACATGGCGCTGCGCGCCATCGCCTTCGGCTCCATGGGCACGGCCGGTCAGCGCTGTACCACACTGCGCCGCCTCTTCGTCCACGACAGCGTCTACGATCAGCTCGTGCCGCGCCTCAAGAAGGCCTATGCGAGCGTCTCGGTCGGCAATCCGCTGGATGGCGCAGCCCTTGTCGGCCCGCTGGTGGATAAGGCAGCCTTCGACGGCATGCAGAAGGCGCTCGGCGAAGCTGCCAAGCATGGCGGGGCGGTTCATGGCGGCCAGCGGGTCGATACCGGCAGCGAGAACGCCTACTACGTGAAGCCGGCGCTGGTCGAAATGCCGAAGCATGAGGGACCGGTCCTCGAGGAAACCTTCGCGCCGATCCTCTACGTGATGAAATACAGCGATCTCGACGCCGTCATCGCCGATCACAACGCTGTCGGCGCTGGTCTTTCCTCATCGATCTTCACGCTTGACATGCGCGAGGCAGAGCGTTTCCTTTCTGTCGAAGGCTCCGATTGTGGTATCGCCAATGTCAACATCGGCACATCCGGTGCGGAAATCGGCGGCGCGTTCGGCGGTGAGAAGGAAACCGGCGGCGGGCGCGAGTCCGGGTCGGATGCCTGGAGAGCCTATATGCGCCGCGCCACCAACACGGTGAACTACTCGAAGGCCCTGCCGCTGGCACAGGGCGTCTCCTTCGACATCGAATAGGGCTCTGAGAAAATGACCGTCACCACCGAGATCAAGGAGGCTGGGTTCCGCCCGGCCTCGCGCATCGCCACCGTTGGCGTTTCGAAGATCCTGCAGATCGGCGCCAAGGCGGCGGCGATGAAGCGCGACGGCCTGCCGGTCATCATTCTCGGCGCCGGCGAGCCGGATTTCGACACGCCAGATAACGTCAAGCAGGCGGCCAAGGCCGCGATCGATGCAGGCGACACGAAATACACCGCGCTTGACGGCACACCCGCCTTGAAAAAGGCCGTCGCCGAAAAATTCCGCCGCGAAAACGGCGTCGATTACGCCGTCGACGAAGTGACGGTGGCCACCGGCGCCAAGCAGATTCTCTTCAATGCCTTCATGGCGACACTCGATCCCGGCGACGAGGTCATCATCCCGACGCCCTACTGGACCTCGTATTCGGATATCGTCGAAGTCTGCGGCGGCGTGCCGGTTCTGGTTCCCTGCGATGCGGCGGCCGGATTCCGCCTTCAGGCGGCGCAGCTGGAAGCGGCGATCACGCCGAAGACCCGCTGGGTGCTGCTGAACTCACCCTCGAACCCATCGGGCGCGGCCTATGCCGCAGCCGACTATCGGCCGCTGATCGACGTTCTGTTGCGCCATCCGCATGTCTGGCTGATGGTCGACGACATGTACGAACACATCGTCTATGACGGTTTCGACTTCGTCACCCCCGTTGCCCTTGAGCCGCGCCTCAAGGAACGTACGCTGACGATCAACGGCGTGTCGAAAGCCTATGCCATGACTGGCTGGCGCATCGGCTATGCCGGCGGGCCGAAGCCGCTGATCAAGGCCATGGCCGTGATCCAGAGCCAAGCAACCTCCTGCCCAAGCTCCGTCAGCCAGGCAGCCGCCGTCGAAGCCCTGAACGGCCCGCAGACATTTCTGAAAGAACGTCAGGAAAGCTTCCAGCGCCGCCGCGATCTGGTCGTCGGCCGGCTGAACACGATCGATGGCCTGGAATGCCGCACACCGGAAGGCGCCTTCTACACCTTCTCGGGATGTGCAGGCATCCTCGGCAGGACGACGCCGAAAGGCAAGCGGATCGAAGCCGATCACGACTTCACCGACTACCTCCTCGAGGATGCGCATGTCGCAGTCGTTCCGGGTTCGGCCTTCGGTCTGTCGCCGTTCTTCCGGATATCCTATGCGACATCGGAAGCCGAGCTTGCCGAGGCACTCGACCGCATCGAACGGGCATGCGCGGCTTTGAAGCCCTGATGGAAGCGGTCTAGCGACCTTGGACCGGCACGCATGATCCCGCGCCTCACATCGCACCTTGCTCCCGCATCTCCAGCCGGCTTCTTCGAGCGTCTCGTCGAAGCCGGTTTCAGTGGCGACGCCGAGAGCCGTGCGGGCGCCCGCACGGTCTATGCGACCGACAATTCGATCTACCAGCTGGAACCGGCGGGCATCCTGTTTCCGAGGGGTGCCGATGATCTGAAGATCCTCGCGAAGGTGCTTAGCGAGCCGGCTTTCAGCGGCATGACCATCACCCCGCGCGGCGGCGGCACCGGCACCAATGGTCAGTCGCTTACCTCGGGCCTCGTGGTCGATTGCTCACGGCACATGAACAAGATCCTGGAGATCGACCCGGTCAGGCGCATCGCACGTGTCCAGTCCGGTGTCGTCAAGGACCAGCTGAACCGCGCCCTGAAGCCTTACGGCCTGTTCTTCGCTCCGGAACTCTCAACCTCCAACCGGGCAACGATCGGCGGCATGGTCTCTACCGATGCCTGCGGACAAGGCTCCTGCCTTTATGGCAAGACCTCCAACCACGTTGTCGGCCTGCGCATCGTGCTGGCCGACGGTTCCGAATGGTGGTCGCGCGCGCTCAGCGAAACGGCGCTTGCCGAGATTCTTCAACGCCAGGACAGGATCGGCGAGATCCACCGGACCGTCGATGGCATCGCGCGAGAAAAGCGTGAGCGGATCGAGACTGTCTTTCCGAAGCTCAACCGCTACATGACCGGCTACGATCTGGCCCATATCCGCCAGCCGGACGGCCGCTTCGATCTGAATGCCATCCTCTGCGGGTCCGAAGGCACGCTGGCGATGATCGCAGAGGCAGAGCTCAATCTGCTGCCGCTCCCCGCCCATGCCGCATTGATCAATATCCGCTACAACGATTTCAATGCGGCGCTGGAAGATGCCCGGACGCTGACGGCGCTGAAGGTCGCGTCCGTCGAAACCGTCGACGAGAAGGTGCTCGGGCTCGCGAAGACGGATATCGTCTGGAACGACATCGGCCAGTTCTTTCCCGATGACGCGGCCTCCCCTGCCAACGGTATCAACATCGTCGAGATCCTGGCGGATGACGAAACCGAACTGGAGCGGAAGCTTGGCGAGGTGACCGCCGCGTTCGGCAACGCCAACCCGGATCGCCTCGGCCACACGATCGCACGCCAGCATCGCGACATCGAGGCAATCTGGACGATGCGTAAACGCGCCGTCGGCCTGCTCGGCAATGTTGACGGGCCGGTGCGCCCGGTTCCGTTCGTCGAAGACACCGCCGTTCCGCCGGAGAATCTGGCCGCCTATATCCGCGAATTTCGCGCGCTGCTTGATAGCGCCGGGCTGTCCTACGGGATGTTCGGCCATGTCGATGCAGGCGTTCTGCATGTACGCCCGGCGCTCGACCTCACACGCGATGATCACACCCCGCTCGTCCGGGAGATCAGCGATGCCGTCGTCGCCCTGACGAAGAAATATGGCGGCGTTCTCTGGGGCGAGCACGGCAAGGGCGTGCGGTCGGAATATGTTCCCGAATTCTTCGGCGATCTCTATCCTTGCCTGCAGCAAATCAAGCGGGCCTTCGATCCTCAGAACAAGCTGAATCCCGGCAAGATCGCCGCGCCGTCAGTCGAGCCCCTCCTGAAGATCGACGGCGTGCCCCTGCGCGGCGGCGTCGATCGTGCCATTGGCAACGAGATCAGAGCCGCCTTCGACAATGCCGCCTATTGCAACGGGAACGGCGCCTGTTTCGATTTCGACGAAACGAGCCCCATGTGCCCCTCCTACAAGGCGACGCGTGACCGGCGTTTTTCGCCGAAGGGCCGGGCGGCGCTGATGCGCGAGTGGCTGAGGCTGCTGGCGGACAAGAGCATCGACCCGCGCGCCGAGGCAAAACGTCTGCGCCGCGGCAGTTCGCTCGCAACCCTGCCGAAGCGGATCTTCAACTCGCTCGATCCGCGCAACCGCGACGACTTTTCGCACGAAGTCCGCGAAGCCATGGATACCTGCCTCGCCTGCAAGGCCTGCACCGGGCAGTGTCCGGTCAAGGTCAGCGTGCCGGCCTTCCGCTCGAAATTCCTCGAACTCTACTACAGCAGGTATGCGCGCCCGCTGAAGGACCTGCTTGTGGCCGCGATCGAGACGTCACTGCCCTGGATGGCGCAGGCGCGGCCGCTCTACAATCTGATGGCAGGCACCGAAGCAGGCAGACACGTGATGCGGCTTTCCGGTTTGACGGCGCTGCCGCTGCTGCCGCCTCGGCCGCTCAAAGCCGAAGCCCGAAGGCTCGGCGTAGCCGTTGCCACGCAAGAGCTGATCGAAGGCCTGCCGGAGCAGGAGAAGAAGCGCGCCGTGGTCTTCGTCGCCGACGCATTCACAGCCCATTTCGATCCGGGCGTTGCGCTTTCGGCAATCAGTCTGGCGCGAAAAATGGGGCTGATCCCCTATCTCGCCGAAGGCAAGCAGAACGGCAAGGCGATGCATGTCCACGGATATCTCGGCCGCTTCGAGGCGAATGCAACAAAGACAGCCCGATATCTGCAAGACCTCGCTGCCGCCGGCGCCACACTGGTGGGCCTCGACCCGTCGATGACGCTTGTCTATCGCAGCGAATACAAGGGATTATGGGGCAACGGCGTGGAGGCAACGGTACTGCTGCCGCAGGAATGGTTAGCTGCCAATCTCGACAGGCTCTCAGCCCAACCCCAAAAATCGGCCTCACCCGTCTACAGCCTGCTCCCCCACTGCACCGAGCGCAGCAATGCACCGTCGGCGACGGCTCAGTGGAAGACTGTCTTCAAGGCGCTTGGCATCCCCCTTGAAATTGCCAGTACCGGCTGCTGCGGCATGGCCGGCACATTCGGCCACGAGGTCCGCAACCGTGCCACGTCCGAAGCGCTCTATGCCATGAGCTGGAGCAGCCACATTGCCGGCACGTCTTCCGAAACGGTGACGATGGCGACCGGATATTCCTGCCGCTCCCAGGTCAAAGCCATCGACACCAAGTCGATCCCCCATCCGCTGGCGATTATCGACGCTCTCACCGGCTGAACGGCAGAAGGCCGCAATCGCAGGATTGCGGCCTTCTGCATTTCATTCAGATCGACCAGAGAGCGCCACCGTCGCAGGCAACCGCCTGGCCGGTGATGTAGCTTGCACGATCGGAGGCGAGGAAGGTCGCGAGGGCGGCGAATTCTTCCGGGCGGCCGATGCGGCCCATCGGGATCATCTTGCTGACCTTTTCAAGGTCGAGCTTCGCCTCGGCCAGCCGCTCCGTCATCGTGTAACCCGGCATCAGCGCATTGACGGTGATGCCGCTTGCGGCGAATTCACGGCTCAGCGTCTTCGTCAGACCATGCAACCCGGCGCGCAGCGCGTTCGAGATCGTGAAGTTGTTGATCGGCTCCTTGGCGGCGATCGATGTCACCAGAAGGATGCGGCCCCATTGGCGCTCGCGCATGCCCGGCATCGCCGCAGCGATGGCGTCGGTTGCGCTGACGAACAAGCCCTCGAAGGCGTTGCGCCAGTCGTCCGAACCGATGTTTTCGAAGGGCATGGTCGGCGGACCGCCGGTATTGACCACGAGAATATCGACCTTTCCGAGCTTGGCCGCAGCCTGCTCGACCACCTGCCGTCCGGCCGCGGGCTGCCGCAGATCGGCGGGCAGGGCGACGACCCCGAGACGCTCTGCTGCGTCATCCAGCCGGGCTGCATCGCGGGCGCAGATGGCAACCTTTGCACCTTCGGCAACGAGTTCCCTGGCAATCGCAAATCCGAGCCCTTTGGAAGCGCCCATGACGAGGGCAGACTTGCCGCTCAAACCAAAATCCATTTTACAGCCTTCCTATTACGTCATTCAAAATCGAAGCACGGTTGCCGGGGGTCACCTGCCGCTGACTTCGACGCTACCGATACCGGAAACGTCGAACCGGTAGCTGAATGGTCCCGACGGGAACCGCGTCGTGACGATGCTGCCGGTCATTACCAGATCACCCTTGCGCAAGATCCTGCCGCTGGCGGCAAGATGATTGGCGAGCCACGCCAAGGGCACATAGGGATGTCCGAGAACATCGGCACCCATGCCGCGGGCAATCTCTTCGCCGTTATGATAGGCGATGCCTTCTGCGCCATCGAGACCTTCAGGCGGCGGGGTGAATGTACCAACCACGATCCCGGCGTTCCAGGAATTGTCAGCGATCAGCGTTCCGCAATGCAGCACGCTATAATCGGCATGGCGGTCTTCCACCAGCTCGATCGCAGCCGCAACCGCATCGACAGCAGCGCCGGCGCTCTCGGGCGTGAACGGCGTGGCGCCCGGCAGCAAGTCCTGGCCGAGCCGTACGCAGATTTCGAACTCAAGGCCGAGATGGTGATAGTCGGAAAGCTTCAGCTGCGCTCCCGTCGATCTGACGCGGCTGGAGAAGATGGTGCCCTGGATCGGCTGATCGATACCGCACATCGCCTGCATGCGCTTCGATGTCAGGCCGATCTTGTAGCCCGCAGTCTCTTCGCCACCACGGATCGCCGCGATATAGGCGTCCTGCACCCGATAGGCATCTTCGAGGTCGTTTATCCCGTCGATCCTGTGAAACTTCGTGCTGCTGCGATGTTCGGCAACAAGCTGGCCGGCAATATCGGCGATCGTCTCTGTCAATAGTCATCCTCCCGTTATGAACGGACTGGCAATCACAATTTCCAAGGCAGTGCGCGCGCCTTCCGCGGCACACCGGAAGGAGACCGGCCCAGCTGTCCGTTTCGCTGCGCCGATTCGCCATGGCCCGCAAGCTTAGCGTGCCGGCTCTGATGGTGCCGAGTGAATTCTGAACATTCCTATGCATTCGCATCGCTGCCGGAGGCCGATGGGCCAAGCGATGCCGCCTCTATGCGATAAGCGGTTCAGCAGCCTCGTCAGCAGACAGGGCGCTGGCCGAAGCCAGCATCACGGCAGGGGCCGCACGGACAAACAGCGATGAGTGCGAATTGATGATCCGCCCGCTTTCAAGCTTCAGGAGCGGTCCGTCAATATCAACGACATTATCCGTGAAGCTGAGTTCGCCCCACCCGTCAGACGTCCCCTCGATCAGGACGAAGGAATACTTTTCACCAATATTGAACATCTACTCTCCCCAAAGCCGATATCGCTATATTTCCACTCTACTCTAATTGAGCATCAACTCATAATATCGGATTCAGACCGAATAATTCATCTGCACCCGGCTGCCCGTCTCGGAATGCTGCAGACGTTCCAGAGCAAGACTTCCTTTTCCGCAGCGATATTGAGAACCAGACATAGCCTGTCTGAGATCCTTACAGTCGGTTCCCGGCGCAATCATGCGGCGCCTCGCGGCTTAACGCCTTGCTGGTCAGTCAAAGCGGCCCTGATCTTGCCCGGCGATCTTCCGGTCGCGTCATCCGCGAAATTGCCGCATCTTCGATACCGAGATTGTGCTCGCGCTGATTGAACCATTCCTCCTCCAGTCGAAGGGAACCGACATGATAAACGCGATCAACAACGCCGTCGGCAGGCCGCTTGCTTACAGTGGTACCTCCACCGCATGGTTTTCCGCCACCAAGTCCGGTCCGGTGCAGACGGGGACTGCCGGAAACGACTCGATGTGGGGCGACAGCGCCGTCAACGTCACGATGAAGGGCGGAACCGGCGACGATGTCTACTATCTCTATTCGAACATCAATCGCGCCGCCGAGGGGGCAAATGCCGGCACCGACACCATCAACACCTGGATGGACTACACACTGCCGGATAATTTCGAGAACCTGACGGTCACCGGCAACGGCCGCTACGCCTTCGGCAACAATCAGGACAACATCATTTCAGGCGCGTCCGGCAGCCAGACGATCAACGGGGATGCCGGCAACGATGTGCTGATCGGCGGCGGCGGCGCCGACACGTTCGTCATCGATCGCGGCAATGGCAGCGATCTGATCACCGACTTCGGTTCCGACGATGTCGTCCGCCTGGACAGTTTCTCGTCGTTTGCCCAGCTGCTGTCGCACGCCACACAGGACGGCAGCAATGTCCGGCTCGACATCGGCGGCGGTGAGAGCCTGGTGTTCGCCAATACCCAGATGTCGGCACTGAAGGCGAACCAGTTCCAGCTGACCCTCGATCGATCACAACTCGCCCTCACCTTCGAGGACAATTTCGACACGCTGTCGCTGCGCAATGGCGATAAGGGAACCTGGGATGCGAAATTCTGGTGGGCGGCTGATCGCGGCAGTCCGCTGACCGGCAACGGCGAGCAGCAATGGTATGTCAACCCGTCCTACGGGCCGACGGCGTCAGCCAATCCGTTTTCGGTCAAGAATGGGGTTCTGACGATAACGGCCAAGCCGGCCCCGGCAGCGCTTCAGCAGCAGATCGACGGTTACGACTATACGTCGGGCCTGCTCAACACGCATTCGTCCTTCTCCCAGACCTACGGCTACTTCGAGATCCGCGCCGACATGCCGTCGGAGCAAGGGGCGTGGCCGGCATTCTGGCTTCTGCCCGAAGACGGCTCGTGGCCGCCCGAACTCGATGTCGTCGAGATGCGCGGACAGGATCCCAACACCGTCAATGTCACCGTCCACAGCGATCACGGCGGCTCCCACCTGATCGACACGACACCGGTGAAGGTCGCCAGCACGGAAGGTTTCCACACCTACGGCATGAAGTGGGACGAGGATCATATCACCTGGTATTTCGACGACGTTGCCGTTGCCCAGAAGGCAACGCCCGCCGATATGCACAGCCCGATGTACATGCTGACCAATCTTGCCATCGGCGGCGCCGCCGGTTCGCCCAAGGACGGCCTCAAGAACGGATCGCAGATGTCGATCGACTATATCAGAGCCTATCAGCTGGCCGACGCCTCGGCTCAGCCGGACAGCGATCAGGAACGGACGATCGACTGGACGCTGTAGCTCTAGACGACCGTCTCGCCGCCATCGACGACGAGGATCTGGCCGGTCATGTAGGATGACCGGTCGGAGACCAGAAAGAGGATCGGTTCGGCGATTTCGGAGACATCCGCCCAGCGGCCGAGCGGCACCTTGTCGGCGATGTAGCTTTCGATCGCGCCGCGGCCGCCCATCTGGGCGATGAAGGGCTCGTTGAAGGGCGTATCGACCCAGCCCGGGCAGAGCGCGTTGACACGAACGCCCGATCTGGCGTAGTCGCCCGCCATCTGCCGGGTCATGGCGATGACGGCGTGTTTCGTGGTTGTGTAGGCGATCATTTCGCGGTCGTAGAGCACGCCCGATGAGGACGAGGTGTTGAGGATCACGCCTTTACCCGCCTGTTTCATGACGGGCATCACAAAACGCGCTGCCATGAAATGCGCCCGGACATTGAGGCTCCAGGATTTGTCGAAGCCCTCGACAGCAACCTCTTCCAGATCGCCCGCCACCTGCGCGCCGGCATGATTGTGGAGAATGTCGATCCGCCCGTGACGGGCGGCGATCGCCGAGATGCCGGTTTCCAGCGCCCGGTCGTCGGTAACGTCGACAACCAGGCTTTCCGCGCTTCCACCGGCGTCAGCGATCTGGGTGACGGTCTCTTCGGCATTGATGAAATCGATGTCGGCGACGACGACATGGGCGCCCTCGCGCGCCATGATCAGCGCTCCCGCTCGGCCGATGCCGGAGCCCGCGCCGGTGACGATTGCAACGCGATCCTTGAGTATCATGACATTTCCCCGGTCAGTTTGTTGTTGCCTTTTCGCGCATCAGGAAGCGCGCGATCAGGATGAGAATGAGCGAGGCGATCAATACAATCGTCGCGATCGCATTGATTTCAGGCGTCACGCCACGGCGGATCGAGGCGAAGACATAGATCGGCAGCGTCGTGTTCGAGCCGGCGACGAAGAAGGCGATGATGAAATCGTCGAAGGAGAAGGTGAAGGCGAGCAGGAAACCTGCCAGCACCGACGGCATGATCTGTGGCAGCACGATCTGCCGGAAGGTCGTCAGCGGCGTTGCGTAGAGATCGCTCGATGCCTCGACAATGTCGCGGCCAAGGCTGGCGATGCGCGCCTTCACGATCATCGTCACCAGCGCCATGGTGAAAAGCCCATGTGCGGCGATGATCGAGCCGTAGCCGAGTGCCAGCTTCGGCGGCTGAGCGCCCGGCCAGATTGCCGCGATCACCGGATTGATGAAGCCGAAGACCTCGACCAGTGCGACCAGCGTGGCAATGCCGATGACGACGCCGGGAACGACGATCGCCGCGGCGAACAGGCCGTCGAAGACAGCGCGCGCCCGCGGCCCGAGCCGCTCCATGCCCATTGCCGCCATCGTCCCGAAAATCGCCGCCAGCGCAGCGCTGGTGAAGGCGATGATCAGGCTGTTTTGCAACGCTTCCATCAGGAAGGTGTTGGAGAGCGCCCGGCCATACCACTCGGTCGAGAAGCCGACGAACTCGCTGGCATTGCGGCCGGAGTTGAAGGAGAACAGCACGACCAGCGCGATCGGCGTGTAGAGAAACAGGTAAACGAAAGTGACGAGCGCGCGCATCAGACGAGATCCACCTGACGGGTGCCGGCGACACGCCAGGCGATGCGCATGGCGACCAGCAGAATGACGACGACGACGGCGACCAGCGTCACGGCGATCGCCGAGCCGAACGGCCAGTTGCGCGATTGCAGGAAGAGATCGACAAGCGCATTGCCGATGAAGAACACCTTGCCGCCGCCGAGAAGCTGGGGGATCAGGTATTCGCCAAGCAGCAGGATCGTTACCAGCGCGACACCGGTCATCACACCCGGAAGAGACAGCGGCAGGGTAATGCCGAAGAAGGTCGAGACCGGCTTGGCGCCCAGATCGGCGGAGGCTTCGAGAAGCCGCCGGTCGAGCTTTTCGAGGCTGACATAGATCGGCATGATCATCAGCGGCAGATAGCCATAGACGATACCGAGCAGCACAGCGCCGGGGGTGTTGATCAGCCTGACATTCTCGATGCCGAAGATTTCGAGCAAATGCGGAATACCGCGGGCACCCAGCAGATACATCCAAGCATAGGTGCGCACCAGCAGGCTCGTCCAGAAGGGAACGACGACGAGCGAAACCAGCAGCAGCCGGCGTTTCGGGCTGGCCTTCACGGCGAGATAATAGGCGACCGGATAGGCAACCAGCAGGCAGGCCGCCGCACCAATCGGCGCCAGGATCAGCGTGTTGACGAAGGCCGCCGATCGCGAGCCCAAATTGGCGAACTGCGCGAAGGTGAACGCCGCCTGATAGCCGCCTTCGGGTGCCCGCTCGCCGAAGGCGAAGACGATGATGGCGATGAAGGGCAGCACCAGAAACACGAACAGCCAGATGCTGGCCGGCCCGACAAGGGCGGCAGTGACAAGGCGCCGTTTTGTGGCAAGGGTCAGGGGCATCGAAACGTTCTTTATCCGGCGGTTCTGAGCACTAGACCGGTCCCTGACTGCCGAGGCAGCCGGGACCGGAATTGCATGACGGCAGGTTAGGCAGACTTGAAGCGTGCCATCAGCTCGGCACGGCCCGGATCGGTCAGCGTCACGGCGGCGCCGAATTCGAGCGGTGTCAGTGCGGCTTCATCCGGATAGACGATCTTGTTCGAGGTGACTTCCTTCGGCAGCAGCGCGATAACGCGGCTGTCGGTGGTCGGCGCGCCGTTGGCGATATGCTCCTTCACCGCATTCTGCGGATCCATCAGGTAGTTGAGCAGCGCGTAGCCGGCAGCCTTGTTCGGCGCATCCTTCGGGATCGCGTAATAGTCGGTCCAGATCTCGCCGCCATCGGTGCCGAGCACATAGGCAAGCTCCGGCATATCGCGGTTCAGCTGCGCGCCGTCATTCGTCCAGCACATCGTCAGCCACGCATCGGTGGAGCGCATCGACGGCTGGTAGTCGGAATTGATGGCGAAGAGATGCGGCTTGACCTTGATCAGCAGTTCCTCGGCCTTGGCAAGTTCATCGGGCTTGATCGAATTGAAGCCGTAGCCGAGCGAGACGAGCGCGCTGCCGATCGTCGTCAGCTGGTAGTCGTGCACCATGGTGCGGCCGTCGCCTTCGGTCTGGGCGATCTCGAAGAAATCCTTCCAGCTCGAGAGCTTCGTCTTGATCTTCGAGGTGTTGACCGAGAAGCCGGTCGTGCCCCAGTTCTTCGGCACAGCATATGTCTTGCCGTCGATCTGGCCTTCCTTGGTGAAGCGCGGGCTTTCAGTCGCCTGGCTGAAATTCGGGATCTTCGAGAGATCCAGCTCGTCGATCAGGCCGAGCTTGTGATGGGTCGAGATCGTATAATTGGTCGGCACGAACAGCGACCAGCCGGAAGCGCCGGCCTGCAGCTTGGCGAGCATCTCTTCGTTCGAGCCGAAGACGTTGACTTCGACGGCGACGCCGGTCGCGGCCTTGAAGTTTTCGAAGGTCGCAGGATCATGGTAGTTCGGCCAAGTGGCGATCGACATCTGCGTGCCCAGATCCTCGGCGGCATAGGCGGGCGTCGACAGCGCGCCCGGGAAGCGCGACATCACCGCCGTTGCCAGACCGAGGCCGGTGATGCCGAGGAAATGGCGGCGGCTGACGGAGCCGCGCTTCAGGCGCATGAATTCGTCCATGAAGCCTTCGGCGGAGATGGGGAGATTGTCCTTGTAATCCTTGCTCATGATGCTGTTCCCTTGTTTTGGTTTATGCATTCGATGCTGGAAAGACATGTATTGCTGACGGGTCGAAGCAGAGGAAAACCGCTTCGCCAGGCTCGACCAGATCACTCTCGCTCATGCTGCGGCGGTCGGCGGTGATCAGGAAATCGCCGAGGCCCGGCACGTTCACCGCATATTCCGCCGACGAGCCCAGGAAGATGCGATGCGTGACCGTGCCCTTGAACGATGAACCCGAAGCCGGCTGGCTGCGTGTCATGCGGATCGCTTCCGGGCGCAGGGCGGCAATCACCTCTCCCGGCGACAGCCGCTTGCTCGACGAAACGGCGGAACCATCTGCCAGGCGAAGCGTCACCCCGTCGGCTTCCATGGTCGCAGCAATCCGGTTCGTCTTGCCGACGAAATCGGCGACGAAGAGATCGGCCGGGCGGTCATAGACCTCCTGCGGCGTTCCGAGCTGGCGGATACGCCCGGCACTCATGACGCAGACGGCATCGGCCATCGACAGCGCCTCTTCCTGGTCATGGGTGACGAGCACGAAGGTGATGCCGAGTTCGCGCTGCAGCGTTTGCAGCTCGATCTGCATAGCCGAGCGCAGTTTCTTGTCGAGCGCCGCCAGCGGCTCATCCAGCAGCAGGACGGATGGTCGATTGACGATGGCGCGCGCCAGCGCCACGCGCTGCTGCTGGCCGCCCGACATTTCATGGATCCGCCGTTTGGCGAAACCGTCCAGACGAACCATTTCCAGCGCCTCGGCGGCTCGCCGGTTGATTTCTGCAGCGCCGATTTTCGGGCGCATCTGCCGCAGGCCGTAGGCGACATTCTGCTCGACGTTGAAATGCGGAAACAGCGCGTAGTGCTGGAACACCATGTTGACGGGGCGGCGATAGGCGGGAACGCCGTTCATCTCGCACCCGTCGATCAGCACCGTGCCCTCGCTCGGCTGCTCGAAGCCGCCGATCATGCGCAGGCATGTGGTCTTGCCACAGCCCGAAGGGCCGAGCAGCGCCAGAAACGCGCCCTTGGGCACATTGAGATTGATGTCCGTCACGGCGGTCACCGCGCCATAATTCTTGGTGACCGAACGGAATTCGATATCGTTCGTCGAAGCGGATGCCACGTCTGTTCCCTGCGGTTGGTTTGGAATTGGCAGTCTATCGCCGCCTTATTGCCACCGTCGTTAAGGAAAGAGTAAGCCTGAGCTTCCCGCACGGTATATACCCCGAGAGAGGTATTTTAGCGCACGATGCTTCGTGGAAGGTGTATATAGGGCCACGCGGAATGGCGTGGGGCGGAAGAGGGAGCCCGTCAGATGAGCACCGACCTGGAAGCGCTGTTTGGTGCATTCAACGCCACGATCGGCTGTCCGAAGATGACTGATGCCGAATTCGGCGAGACCTTCCGTCAGATGATGGCGGCGCTGGTGCGCTTCGACTACGTGGTCGTTTTCGCCTATCGCGGCAAGGAACGGCCGATCGACCTCTACAGCACCTTCGACCCGGAAGAGAACGTCGTCTTCGTCACTCTCTACCAGGCGGGACCATACCTGCTCGACCCGTTCTATCATACCGCCCGCGAGCGCCGCGAAGGCGTGCTCCGAATGCGGGAACTGGCGCCCGACCGGTTCTTCTCCAGCGAATATTACCGCACCTACTACGTTCAGACCGGGCTTGCGGAAGAGGTGGGCTTTTTCATCAACACCGATGAAGAGATCACCGTCGTTCTTTCGCTGATGCGGAGGGAAAAGACCGGACCGTTTCCGGCGGCCGAATTCGCCACGCTGAAGAAGGTCGAGCCGCTGGTGGCCAGCATGGTCCGCCACTATTGGGCCGGGCTGGCGCCGCGTTTCGACGCGCAATTGACCGCCGGCAGCAAAAGCCGCCGGAAGCAGGGCCAGAGCGGCAATCTTCCCGCCGCCGACACTGTCTGGCGGGACCTCAACCTGACGGGTCGCGAAACCGCGATCGTCGATTTGGTGCTGCAGGGCCATTCGTCCGAGTCGATCGGGCTGAAGCTCAACATTTCGACCGGCACCGTGAAGGTCCACCGCCGCAACGTCTACCGCAAGCTCGGCATCTCCTCGCAGACGCAGCTTTTGTCGATCTATTTCAACAACCTGCTATCGTCAGGATAGCGGGCCGCCGTGGCTGATTAGAGACACCGGATGGGATTGAAGCGGCGCCAGGGCCATCCGGGTACAACGGTTCCTTGCTATCCCCCGCCGGGTCGTGCAACCAACCCAGCCGAACGCATGAGACAAGCAGCATAAGGTTGGGGGATCAGAGATGCGCATAGAGCCGCAACAGCGCATTTACATATGCTTCTTTCTATTTGCGGTATCGATGGGCGCGCTACTGTCGCGGCTTCCCGATCTCCAGGTGTCGCTCGGGATCAACAAATCCGAGCTTGGGCTGACACTGATCGGCGCAGCCGTCGGCGCGCTGATCTCGCTGACCTTCTCGTCGCCGCTGATCATGAAGCTCGGCGCCCGGAATACCGCCTTCGCCACCGTTCTCGGAACCTCTCTGATGATCGCGCTCGTTCCCTGGCTCGGCTATGCGCCACTGGTGTTCTGTGTGCTGTTTTGCGAGGGACTGCTCGCCGGTGCGCTTGAAATCAACCTGAACGTCGAGATCGACCGTATCGAGGCGCAGCTCGGCCGCGGCGTGATGAATCGCGCTCATGGCTTCTGGAGCCTCGGCTTTTTCGTCACGGCGCTGGCATCGTCATTCATCCGGCAGGCGGGCATCTCAATCCAACTGCATCTGGCCGTAACCTTCGCCATCGTCGTGGTGGCCGGAACGATCGCCATCAGGGGAATGCAGAATGCCTCCGCCCCCGCGCCTTCTCAGACGGAAGGCGCCCATATGGCGTTGCCGACATTGGGGATGCTGCCGCTTTGTGTCATCGGCGTCGGCGCCTTCCTCGTCGAAGGTGCCGGGATCGACTGGTCGGCGATCTATATGCGCGACGTCTTTGCGGTCGAGCCTTTCGTCGGCGGAATGGGTCTCACGCTCTTTGCATTCTTCATGGCGCTGGTCCGGCTTTTCGCCGACCGCTTCGTCGACCGCTATGGCTCGCGGATCGTGGCGCTGGTCTCGCTTGCTCTTGCGGCGATCGGCATCGCCTGCGTCTGGCTGGCGCCGGTCCCGGAGATCGCGCTTGCCGGTTTTGCCATGATGGGCGCAGGATGCAGCGCAGTCTATCCGCTGGCGGTTTCCGCCGCCGCGCAGCGTGATGACCGCGGTGCGCATGTCAACGTGGCCGCCCTCGCCCAGATGTCTTTCGTCGTCTTCTTCCTGGCACCGCCACTGCTTGGTTTCGTGGCTGAGCATGCCGGTATCCGCATGTCCTATCTCGTCTGCCTGCCGATCATCCTTGCGGCTCTCTTCTCCACCCGGGCGCTTGCCCCGAAACGCATCGCCATGGACGCGGAAAAGCAAAGGGCGGCGGAATAGGACAGGCTTTAGACGCCGCTTATCCCCATATTGACCTGACGTCTCGACCACCGGCGGCAATCGCAAGCAGGCTTTGCACGCGGCGCGTTCATGCGCGCGAAAAAGCCCGTTTTTCCTTCATGGTTGCATAAGAGGTTGCGGATATTGTTCCCGCAAAATGAGCGAGAACACGGCAATGACAGAGCAAGCGGCACCCTCTCCGGCAGAGATCGTCATCCCCTCTGATGACGCGCGCGACCTTCAAAAAATGATCGATCTCCTGCGCGTCCAGCACGCCAATCTCGCCGAACGCTACGAGTGGCTGGAGGCGATGATCAATCATGTGCCCGATTTCATCTACGCGAAGGATCTGCAGGGCCGCTTTCTGTTCGCCAACCGGGCGGTAGTCGCCAACAACGGCTTCGCCAAGGTCGACGACCTCATCGGCCTGACGGATGGCGAGATCCATCTCGAAGCTGATGCGCATGGCATCGACGAAACGGAACAGCGGGTCATGGAAACCGGCCGGCCCGATCTCGGAGTCGAGGAGCCTCGCTTGAAGGGCGAAGGCTGGCTGATGATGTCACGCGTCGCGTTGCGCGACCGGACCGGCGCGGTGATCGGCGTCGTCGGCGCCTCACGCGACATCACCGCGCGCAAGCGCGCAGAAGAGCTGATGGCAGCGCAGACGAAGCTGCTCCACGATGTCGCCCGCGGCGTTGAACTCAATTCGCTTCTGAAGGATGCCGGGCAAATCCTCGAACGGCTTCTGCCCGGCCGCGCCGCCGGCTTCGACCTGGACGGCCCGGCGCGAAGCCACATCGAAGCGCCGCGGAAGGACTTTTCGATCAACTGCCGCGACGGCAGCCGGCAGGGCGCGCTTGCCGTGTCGCTGCAGCCGGGCGAGATCGATGCCGGGCTTGCCGAATTCCTGACAGGCGTGGCGCAGACCATCGGCATCGCGATCGACCGGAACCGCGACATCGCCCGGATCGCCTATCTGGCCGAACACGACGCGCTGACCGGCCTTCCGAACCGGACGCTGCTCGACCGCAAACTCGGCACGCTATTGGCTGGCAGGACCCGCGCGGTGGCGGTTGCCTTTCTCGACCTCGATCATTTCAAGCTCGTCAATGACAGCCTCGGCCATGCCGCCGGCGACGAGCTTCTCAAGGTCGTGGCTTCGCGCATCCTCAGTGAAATCGGCGAAAGCGGCATCGTCTCGCGGATCGGCGGCGATGAGTTCATCATCGTGCTTGAGGCCGGGATCGACGACGCGCTGAACCGTCTGCAGGCAATCTCGGCGCATATCGCCCGCCCCTGCAGTATCGACGGCGTCGATATGCAGGTGACCTGCAGCGTCGGCGTCGCCTCCTCGCAGGCCCATGGTTCGATCGCCGGAGAACTGATCGCCAATGCCGACATGGCGCTCTATCGCGTCAAGGCAGCCGGCCGCAACGGCATACAGATGTTTACCCCGTCGATGGCCGAGGAAGCCCGCCACAAGCTGCTGCGGATCGAGGAGCTTCGCCGGGCGCTGGCACAGGACGAATTCGTGCTGCATTTCCAGCCGCAGAAGGACATCGCGACCGGAAGAATTTCCGGCGTCGAGGCTTTGGTCCGATGGCAGCATCCACAGGCGGGCCTGCTTGCGCCGGCGGAGTTCATCCCGCTTGCTGAAGAAACCGGGCTCATCGTCGAACTCGGCGAAGTGGTGCTCGGCAAAGCCTGCAGGCAGATGCGCGCCTGGCTCGACCAGGGCATTCCGGCCATTCGTGTTGCGGTGAATGTCTCGGCGCGGCAGTTCCGCGAGCCGTCGCTCTGTGACAAGGTTTCGGCCGCCCTCTCGGCTGCGGGGCTCGACCCCGCGCTGCTCGAACTTGAGGTCACCGAGAGCCTGATCATGGAGGATGTCGAAGGTGCGATATCGCGCATGCTGGAGCTGAAGGCACTCGGCGTCAGTCTTTCCATCGACGATTTCGGCACCGGCTATTCCAGCCTCAGCACGCTGAAGCTATTCCCGTTATCCCGGCTGAAGATCGACCGGTCTTTCATCGCCGATATTCCCGGCCAGTCGGGCGACATGGCGATCACCGCGGCGATCGTCGCGCTCGGGCAGACGCTCGATCTGGAAGTGATTGCCGAGGGCGTCGAGACCGAAGAGCAGGCGCGCTTCCTGGCGGAGACGGGATGCGAGATGTTCCAGGGCTATCTTTTCGCCAAGCCGCTACCGGCAGCCGAGATCGCCGGCATGCTGCAAGCCAACAGCCTCTCAGCATCCGCATAGCGATACGGCGTCATCCGCCGCTCTGCACGAGGCCCACGATCGGGCCAAACCCGCCATGCCACGAGAAGTCGTTCATCCCGAGCGCCGGCTGATAGATGCCGGTGCCATGACCGCCATCCAGGAATAACGCATTCGGGCACCCCAACTCGTCGCGAAACAGACGGGCGAAATCGTGGAAATTGACGTCGCCATCGCTGATGGCGAAGCGAACGATCCCGCTGCCGCAGACCCCCACCCCGCTCCGCCGCGTCCGGTCCGTCGATCCGGGAATCAATGCAGGATGCAGCTTGCCTTCGATGACCAGCATCGGTCCGGATTGCGTCGCGAATGCCGCCTTGAGGCGGCGTTTCAGAAATTCGTCGGTCGTCAGGATCTCTGCACCGTTATCGCCAAGCAGGAAGACACCGTTGGGCTTCTTGTAGAAATTCGGCACCTTGCCCGGAGAGCCCTTGATCTCGGTGGTGTCGGCAGGACGGAGTTCCGCGCCGTGCTCGATATAAAGACCATCGGCGTGAAATCGTCTCGGTACATGCCGGCATTCATCGCGAAGACAAGGACCTGCCCGTCCTCCTTCAGCGCATCCGCCAGATTCGAGAATGTTCGAAACGGCTGCCCGTCGGCGCCCCTCCAGAATAGCCTGAGGTCATCTTTTCCCGGCGTGACAGAGCAGACGATATAGCCTGAATTTTCAAAGACCTTCCGCTCGCAAACTTGTGCAGGCGCAGGCTGCGCCGCGGCACTTCCCGCGGCAGAAACCAATGCGGCCCAGAGCAATGCGGCCCAACGATCGATTTTCAAAGCAGCTCCGTGACGTCAGAGAGGAGGGTTAGACCTCCATAGCACACCGTTCCACGATCACCGCATTCAGCAAGAGAATATACCTCGTCTGACCGCTCGATTGGGCTGAAAGCATTTTCAATAATTGCGCGATCGGGCGATTATGGTGTTGCCGATGAACATGAAGGCCAGTCCTCCCGGTCTTTCGTCGGCGGTTCCCCTCTGGAGGTTTTTTGAACTCTCCAAATTTGGGCCATCGGTTGATGGCCCATTTTTTTGGCCACGGCTTGAATGTTACTCCGCTGCAACCGCTGCAACAGCGATCCGCGCCAGTTCCAGCGCCGCTTCGCGGGTTGCTGCAGCGGCGATGAAACGGCCTTTGTGGCAGAAGCTTGCGCCCGCCACACCGGAGGCGCGTTCCAGATCGCCGCCGCTCAGGCCCGCCCATTCCAGCGGCAGATCGGCCCGCAGTTCAAATCCTTCATCGCCTCGGCGAATGCCCGTAACGCACCAGTCATTGTCGCGCGGATGGACGACGAACAGCAGATGCTCGGCCTTCGCCTTCACGATCGCCGGCCGGAACGGCATGCCCATCGGCAGCTCCAGCACCTTGTTATCACCGGCCGCAACGATCGCGTCGAGAACCATGGCCTCGGCCCGCAGCTTGGCATCCTGCACGGCGATGCCCGCCTCGACGAAGCGGCGGGCGATCGCCAGCGCCGAATGGAACGCCTGATCGGTGGCATCGGCACCCTTCGCGTCGAACGGCGGCTTCAGCGTTTCCAGCAGTGCCGGAAGCGTCAGCCCGGCCAACTCTCCGGCAACGGACGGGTCGAGCGCGCCGTTATCGACCAGATCCACAGGCAGCACGAACTTCTTGTCGAAGGCCGCATGCACCCGCGCGACATGCGCCTCCGGCACACCGGCCGCCGCCAGATAATCGGCGCCGTAGTGCTTCCAGATCAGTCCGAAGGAGCTGTAGGGCCGACCGTCTTCACGCACCGGCGCGCCGCGCTGGTGATGGTCGAAGATGGTGTTTTCGGGTTCGTAGCGTCCACCGACGTCATAGATGATGCGGCCCGCAGCCGGCGCTATCCATTCGGCATCTCGCGTCCGGATCAGCTTGGCAGCGGGAAATAGCTGCGTTAGCACCACGCTCGACAGCAGCTCATCGGCATGGAAGCCGCCGGAATGGGTCACCAGAAATTCAATTTTCACTTCAAGGTCTTTCTAGACGGGGAGATCGCGATCGAGCGAATAGCCGCGATCGATGAATATCTCAAGACGCAGGCGCCGATGCTTCGCGGACTATGGCTTTGTGGGCCGCGCTTTCCTACATATTCATCAGCAGCAGGGAGCGGAAACGTGGTCGACAAGATTTCCAGGGTTTCAGCGACGGCAGCGACCGCGGCAACACAGATCCAGCACAGTACTTCCGTCGCGGAGCCCGATGTCGCCTGGGCCGCCGATCGCCAGGCGGCAATCGACGAGGCGCTGCATCGCCGCCATGGATCCGGCGGCCACCGGCCCTCGCCCGCCGAAGAGACGGAAGAGGATGGCGGCAACGCCAGCCGCCACCTGGATCTTCACGCGACAGAGCAAAGCGCCACAGGTGATGAGTCCGATGAGGAACGTCTTTCCGGCGAGAGCGAGCGCATAGGCACCGGCAATCTGGATGAGGATGTGCCCTTCGGCGATCACGCGGGCTATATCTAGGACAGCGCTGGTCAGACCAGCGATTTGCGCCTGAGATAATTGCCCTGGCCCATTTTACCCGTTGTTGCAGCGCCATCGACGATGGTCTTTCCGCGCAGCAGAACGCGCACCGGCCAGCCGGTGACATCAAGCCCCTCATAGGGCGTGTAGTCGGCGCCGTGATGCAGGATGTCGTTGGTGATCGTCATCGTCTTCTGCGGATCCCAGAGCGCGATATCGGCGTCCGAACCGATGGCGATCGTCCCCTTCTGCGGATAGAGCCCATACTGCTTGGCATGATTGGTCGATGACAGCGCGACGAAGCGGTTGATGTCGATCCTTTTCTTGCTGACACCTTCGGAAAACAGGATCGGAAGCCGCGTCTCGACGCCGGGTATCCCGTTCGGGATCCAGCGGAAATTCCGCTTTCCCCTCTCGTTCAGCTTGCCGCTGTCGTCATCATAGCGGAATGGGCAGTGGTCGGACGAGAACAGCTCGAACGTGCCGTTCTGCAAGCCTTCCCAACAGGCAATCTGGCTCTCCTTATCCCTTGGCGGCGGCGAGCAGACGAATTTCGCGCCCTCAAGTTCGGCGGCATCGAGATCGTCGGCTGTCAGCAGCAGGTATTGCGGGCAGGTTTCGCCCGCCACCTTGCTGCCGCGCTTGCGGGCGCGCTCGATCTCTTCCATCGCCTGACGGTTCGAAACGTGGACGATGACCACAGGCGTATCGGTGATTTCGGCAAGCGATAGCGCCCGATGCGTCGCTTCCCGCTCGGCCGCGACCGGCCTGCTCAGCGCATGGAATTTCGGTGCAAGCTCGCCTTTCTCCTCGTGCCTGCCGATCAGATAGCGGATCGCGTCTTCATTCTCGCAGTGAACCATGACGATCGCGCCCGAACGCCGGGCACTGTCCAGCGTATCGAGAATCTGGTCGTCGCGAAGACGCAGGTTCTCGTAGGTCATGAAGACCTTGATGGAGGTGTAGCCGTCCTCTACCAGTGCCGGCAGCTCCTGGCCGAGCACGTAGGAAGTCGGGTCGGTGACCACCAGATGGAAGGACACGTCGACATAGCACTCGCCGTCGGCCTTTGCATGGTAGTCCTTCAGGGATTCGCGCAGCGTCGTTCCCTTCTCCTGCATGCAGAAGGTCAGCACGGTCGTGTTGCCGCCAAAGGCTGCAGACAGCGTGCCGCTGGCGAAATCGTCGGCCATGACGATACTGTCGCCGGACGGCTGGGCGAGATGGACATGGCTGTCGATACCGCCGGGCATGACATAGAGGCCGGTGGCATCGATGATCTCGCCAGCATCACCAAGATCGTCAGCGAGCGCCGCAATCTTGCCATTGCGGATACCGACATCGCTTCGAAACGTGTCGCTGGCCGTGACGACCGTGCCGTTCTTGATGATCGTGTCGAACTGCATCTAGGCGGCACCCCTGTTTTGAAGCGCACCGTTGCTGCCGAGTATCTGGTCGAGCGCAGCGGTCAGGCGATCGACTTCCTCGATCGTGTTGTAATGGACCATCGAGACGCGGACGGCGCCGTTATATTGCGGCAGGCCGACATGATCACCCAGCCGGCGCGCATGGAAATCGCCGAAACGGATGGCGATCTTGTAAGCGTCCATCGCCTTGCAGATATCCTCTGAATTCTGCCCCTCGAAGACGAAGCTGATCGTCGGAATACGGCGGCCGTTGCGGTTCGCGGTCTCGCCGATGATGCGGCAATCGTTGCGGCTGCGCAGATAGGAAAGCAGGCGCTCGGTCAGGGCATTTTCCTGGATGGTGATCGCCTCGAAGGCCGCAAGGATCAGCTCGCGCGGCGAACCTGATCCGCCCGACCTGGTGCCGAGTTCGCAGAGGTAATCGACGATCCCGGTCACCGAATAGGCAAGTTCATAGTTCGGATTGCCGGGTTCCAGCTTTCCCGGAACCTTATCGCGGCCATAGAAGAAATGGTAAAGCGGATCGAGCTCCAGAAGGTGATCGTATTTCCCGTACATCATCGCGTAATGCGGGCCGTAAGTCTTGTAGAAGCTGAAGACGTAGTAATCGACATCCATGGCCTGAACATCGACGGCACGGTGCGGCGCATAGGCGACGGCATCGACACAAATGCGCGCGCCATGCGCATGCGCAACGGCTGCGATCTCGGCGATCGGATTGATGGCGCCCAGAATATTCGACACATGGGTGACGCAGACGAGCTTGGTCTTCTCCGTCAGAAGCGGCTTTAGCTCGGCGATATCGAGTTCATAGGTCGTCGTATCCAGCGGCCAGAACTTGATGACGATGCCCATGTCGCGCAGACCGTCCCAGGGTCCGATATTCGATTCGTGATCCGAGATCGTCACGATGATCTCGTCGCCCGCCGATAGCTGGCTGCGCATGGCGCGGGCGAGGTTTTGCAGCAAAACGGTGGTCGAGCTGCCGAAAATGATCTCTTCCGGCCGCGCCGCATTGACGAGATGCGTCGCCGCAATACGGCTGTCCATCAGCGCCTTGGCCGCCTGTTGCGAGACATCATAGCTGCCGCCGATCTGCACGTTCTTATCATAAAGGAACGTGGTGATCCGATCGACCGTGCGCGTCAGGATCTGCGAGCCGCCGGCATTGTCGAAAAACACCCAGCCGTGATCCAGTCCCGGGAATTGGCTCCGGACGAAATCGATGTCGAGTTGGCGTTGCGTTTCCATGGGGTCCTCCGGAACCTTGTCTTTCTTGTCAGTGATTGAGAACGGCGCGCAGGAAGCTCCTGGTACGTTCTTCCTGCGGGTTGTCGAAAATCTCGGCTGGCGTTCCGGCTTCTACGATGCGGCCGCTGTCCATGAAGATGACGCGGTCGGCGACCTGGCGGGCAAAGCCCATCTCATGGGTGACGACGATCATCGTCACGCCGGTGCCGGCGAGCTTGCGCATGACATCCAGAACTTCGCCGACCATTTCCGGGTCGAGCGCCGATGTCGGTTCGTCGAAGAGCAGCACGCGCGGTTCCATGGCCAGTGCCCGGGCGATCGCCACGCGCTGCTGCTGGCCGCCGGACAGCTGCTCGGGATATTTTTCGGCCTGTTCGGTGATACCGACGCGGGCCAGAAGCTCTTTCGCCTTTCGTGCGGCTTCGCCCTGCGGCGTGCCGCGCACCCGCATTGGCGCGATCATGATGTTCTTCAGCACGCTCAGATGCGGAAACAGATTGAACGACTGGAAGACCATGCCGACTTCGGCCCGCACCTGCGCCAGGTTCCTGCCGCGCTCGACCTTGATGCCATCCACTTCGATACGGCTTTCGCTGGGGAAGCTCTCGAGGTGATTGATGCAGCGGATCAGCGTGGATTTGCCGGAACCGGACGGGCCGATGACGCAGACCACTTCCCCTTCGGCAATCGCCAGGTCGATGCCGTGCAGCACCTGGAAGTCGCCATAGGACTTGTTGAGATTCTGGATGCTGACGATGGTTTTCATCTGCGCCTCCCCGCACTGAAGCGTTTTTCGAGACGGGCAACGATGACGACCATCGGCCACAGGAAGGCGACGTAGATGATGGCAGCGCCGATCAGCGGCGACGGGTTGGCGGTCAGCGCCTGGGCCTGGGTCGCCTGCTTGAGAAGATCGGGCATCGCCACGACGGATGCGAGCGCCGTATCCTTCATGACGTTGATGCAATTGTTGGTGAGCGGCGGAATGACGATCTTGATCGCCTGCGGCAGGATGATCTCCGCCATCATGTGCCGATAGGAGAGGCCAAGTGCTTCCGAAGCCTCGAACTGCCCGCGCGGGATGGCCTCGATCCCGGCACGAAAGATCTCGGCCGTATAGGCGGTCGAGACCAGCGTCAGCGCGCTGACCGCGGAAAGGAACGGCGAAAGCCGGATGCCGACGAATGGCAGGGCATAGTAGATGACGATCAAGAGAACGAGCAGCGGGATCGAACGGAAGATGTCGATATAGATCTTGGCAATCGCCTGCACCACCGGATGGCCGTAGAGCCGCAGCAGCGCAAGGACGAGGCCGCCGATCAGGCCGCCGACGATGCTGACGACGCCGAGTTCAAGCGTGATCCAGAGGCCTGACAGCAGAAGCGGAAACGATCGCTCCAGCACCGCCAGATTGAAGAAGGTCGTGAATATATCCATTGAGGCACCGGTCAGTCGTTACGGGGCGGATGACGGGCGAACCCGCCATCCGTAACCTGGACCATCCGGTCTTATTTTGCGGCAGGCATGTCGGCGACCTTGACGGTCGAGGTCGTGTCCTCGGCCTTGGCGCCGAACCAGGTCTCATGCAGCTTGGCGATGAAGCCTTCGCCCTTCAGCGTGGTGATCACGTCGTTGACCTGCTTGGCAAGCGGATCGCCCTTGTTGAACATGATCGAGTATTTTTCGCCGGTCGGAATGCGCTCGACGACTTTGATCTCCGGCTTGTCCTTGACGTAATACTGCAGCGCCGGGATATCGCTGATATAGCCGTCGATGCGGCCGGCGGCCAGATCGAGCATGGCAGGCTGCAGGCCCTCGAAGCGGCGGATTTCGCCGAGACCGTATTTGGCCGTGTTGTTGGTGGCCCACATGTCGCCGGTCGAGCCGGTATCGACGCCGACGATCTTGCCGCTCATGCCCTTCAGGTCCTTGATGCCACTTGCGGCCATCACGGTCAGCGACTGGTCGCTATCATAATAGGGCTGGGCGAAGCTGACGGATTCCAGGCGCTTTTCAGTGATGGTGATCGACGAGACGGCCATGTTGATACGGCCGGACTGTACGGCCGAAAACAGACCGTTGAACGGGATGTTGACGAATTCGACTGACTTGTTGAGGCGCTTGGCAACCTCGGTGACGAGATCAACCTCGAAACCGACTGTCTTGCCGGTCTCGTCCTGGAACTCCCACGGGACGTTGCCGATATTGGCGCCGACGGCGAGATCGGCTGCATGGGCGGCCACTCCGGCGAATGCCAGAACGCCCGAGAGCAAGGCTGTTTTCAGAATTGAAAAACGACGCATTTAGGTTCCCCTTGTTTTATGGTGCGCATTTTTGCTATTGGTCTAACCGGTCTGACCAGTCAGGCCAAATCAAGCATGGTCTCTTGTCATTTGCAAGCGACTGATGGATTTAAATGTTACGGGCAATGTAAGCGCCGAACCGGCGCGCCAAGAGAATGGAAAGAATGCTGAACAGGACCTTGGTACCGCAATCCGCAGCGCGCCTGATACAGGACATGATCCAGAGCGGCGAACTTGCCGCCGGCCAGAAAATTCCGTCTCAACGCGACTTTTCGACGAAACTCGGCATCAGCCGCGCCTCCTTGCGTGAGGCACTGCTGACCCTGGAGACGCTGGGCCTCATCAAGACCGAGGCCGGGCGTGGCACCTTCGTCGCCGAGCGCGGCAGCGCCGCAAATACCGGCATGGCGCCATGGCGCTACTCCGACAGCTACTCGGTGTTCGACGTCTTCCAGACACGCATCATGCTGGAGGGCAACATTGCCGGTCTGGCCGCCGGCCGGCTGACGGGGAACCAGCTTCAGGCGATGGAAGCCGCGACCAAGCAGATGGAGGATTGCTGGGCAAAGCAGGATCTTCTGGCCAATGTCGAGGCCGATCTCGAATTCCACGGCATCATCGCATCGGCCTGCAGCAACACGATGATGCGGGCGCTCTATCAGGTCGTGCGCGAACAGCTGACCGAGACCCAGCGCCAGCCGATCCCGATCACCGAACCGGCCCGCATGAAAGCCTCGATTTCGGAACACCGCCGCATCATCGCCGCCCTTCGCGACAACGATGCAGCCCGCGCCCGGCAGGAAATGGAAAACCATGTGCTAAACACCGCGCGCTGCGCCGGGCTCAATCCCTGACGTCATCCGTGACGCGATCGGATCGCGTCTTACCGATTGAATTTGCTGCCCATACCGGCTTACGTTGCGCGTATCGAAGCGCAACCGGTGAGCATCAGATGACAGAGACGGCCGACATCATCATCAGCAACGGACGGGTTCTGACTTTGGACCCGGACGCTCCGCGGGCCGAGGCCGTGGCTCTCTCTGGTGGCAAGATCATCGCCGCCGGATCGAACGCTGACATCCAGCGCCTGCGCGGCCCGCACACCCGCGTGATCGACGCGCAGAACGGCTCCGTCCTGCCGGGCTTTTCCGAAAATCACATGCATCTCTTTTCGGGGGCTGCGGAACTGGACCATCTGCAGCTGACCGGCGTGAAGGGCCTTGCCGCCCTGACCGAGACGGTTCGCACCTATGCTGCCAGCCGCAAGACGCAGAAAGTGCTGTTCGGACAGGGCACCGACTATGAGATCCTCGGCCATGGCGAGGGGCTGACCCGCCGGCATCTCGATGAGATCCTGCCCGATCAGCCCCTTGTCGTCTTCGCCCCGGATCATCACACCGCATGGGCCAACACCAGCGCGCTCGAGCTGGTCGGCATCCTGCACGGCGCGAACCTTGGCCCCGGCAACGAGGTGGTGATGGGCGCAGACGGGCTGGCGACCGGCGAGCTCAGGGAAATGGAAGCCTTTAGCCCGTTGCAGGCTGCCGGGGGCTTCGATCGCTATCGTCTCGGCCTTTCGACCGGCGGCGAACCCGATCCCTATCCCGATGCAGCGCAGTGGGCGCAGGATATCGCCGTCATGCGCCGCGGCCTCGCCTATTGCGCCCGCCATGGCATCACCACCGTCCAGAACATGGATGGGAATCTCTACCAGCTGCAATTGCTTCAAGCCATCGAACAGGAAGATGGCCACCTGCCCTGCCGCGTGCAGATCCCCTTCCATTTCAAGAACTTCATGCAGCTCGAGATGCTGGAAAAGGCCTCCAGCCTTGCCGCCCGGTTCAACAGCGACTGGCTGTCGTCGGGCATCGTCAAGCTCTTCTATGACGGCGTGATAGAGAGCGGCACGGCTGTTATGGTCGAGCCCTATGCCGACAAGCCGGGCGATCGCGGCGAAGGCCTATTCACGCCCGAGAGCTTTCGCGCTGTCGCGGTCGAGGCAGACCGGCGCGGGCTGCAGATCGCGGTGCATGCAATCGGCGACGGCGCCGTGCGCGCCGTGCTCGACGGATACGAAGCGGCGCGGCGGGAGAATGGCGCCCGCGACAGCCGCCACCGCATCGAACATATCGAAGTGGTCCACCCCGACGATATCGCCCGCTTTGCCGAACTCGGCGTCATCGCGTCGATGCAGCCACCGCACCCGCCGGGTTGTGCAGGTCTGCCGCTGGAACCGACGATCTCGCGCATCGGCCGCGATCGCTGGCCGGTCAGCTATGCCTGGCGCACGCTGAAGAATGCCGGCGCACACATCTGCTTCGCTTCGGATTGGCCGGTCTCGCCAATCGATCCGCTTGTCGGCCTGAAGGCGGCGGTGACCCGCAAACGCTGGAGCGAAAGCGATCCCGACCAGTCCTTCTCGCTGATCGAGGCACTTTCGGCCTATTGCGTCGAGGGTGCGTTTGCCGAGTTCAAGGAAGACAGGAAAGGCATGCTGAAGAGCGGCTATGTCGCCGACGTCGTCATCCTCGACCGCGATATCGAAACCGTCGATCCCGAGCATCTGGACAGCGTCAGGCCCATCACAACGATCTGCGGCGGACACATAAGTTTTTCCGTATGATAAATATTTTCCACTTCGGAAAGAGAAAGCGGTTGTCAACGCGCGGGCCGTGTGATCACCTTAACAAAAGCCTAAAAAGGCGGGGAACAGCAGCTTTGCAACGGTGAGTGTGCCGCATATGGCGGAATTGAACGCGATTGAAATTCGCAGTGTTTCCAAGGTATTCGGGTTTGGCGAGTTCGCCTTTTCCGCAGTCGACAACGCATCGGTTTCCATCCGGCAAAACGAATTCTTCACGCTTCTCGGCCCGTCGGGATGCGGAAAGACGACGCTGCTGCGGCTGATCGCCGGCTTCGAATTTCCAACCTCCGGCGAGATCATGCTGAACGGCGAAGACATCGCCGCGATGCCGCCCTTCAAACGGCCGATCAACACCGTGTTCCAGAGCTACGCCCTCTTTCCGCACATGACTGTCGCCGAGAATATCGGCTTTGGCCTGACCATGCTCGGCAGACCCAAGCAGGAGATCAAGGACCGCGTCTCGACGATGCTGAAGCTGGTGCGCATGGAGGCATTGGCAGCCCGGCGGACGAGCCAGATATCCGGCGGCCAGCAACAGCGTGTGGCGCTCGCACGCGCATTGGCGCCGCAGCCGAAGGTGCTCCTGCTCGACGAGCCCCTTTCTGCACTCGATTACAAGCTGCGCAAGGACATGCAGATCGAGCTCAAGCGCCTGCAATCGGAAACCGGCATCACCTTCATCTTCGTCACCCATGACCAGGAAGAAGCCCTGACCATGTCTGACCGCATCGCCGTGATGTCGGCGGGCAAGATCTTGCAGGTCGGCGGCCCGCGCGAAATCTACGACGCACCCGCCGACCGTTTCGTCGCCGACTTTATCGGCGAGACCAATTTCCTGAAGGGGCGTATCCGCTCAGTCACCGCTGGAATAGCCGAAGTCGAGACACCTGCGGCCGGGCGCATCTCTGCAACGATGCCCAAGGATTTCCACGCGGACGGCGATGTGACGCTGGTGCTCAGGCCCGAGCATGCAGTGCTCTGCGCGCCTGCCGAACGCCCGGACTGCCAGATGATGGGCACGCTCGAGAACGTCGTCTATTTCGGAACCGATACGCATTACCACGTGCGGCTCGCAGACCATGAGACCGTGTTCACCCTGCGCGAGCAGAACAAACCGTTGCAGGGCGCCAGGTTTGCCGAGGGTGACAGGGTCGGCATTGCGATCGAGCCCAACGCAGCCAGGATCTTGAGGAACTGATATGGCAGACGCGGTTGGAACGATCGAAGCGGAAAAGAGCCGGGACATCCGGAAACGCTGGCTTCTCTCGCTCCCAGCCCTGCTGATCATCCTGATCGCCGCCACCGGCCCGCTTCTTATCGTCGTCGTCTATTCCTTCCTGACGCCCGGTCCTTACGGCGATGTCGTCTGGACGCCGTCCATCGATGGCTGGATCAATGTGGTGCTGCAGAAGGATATCTTCGACGACACGCTGTCGCTTGCCGACGCGCATATCTCGATCTTTCTGCGCTCCACCGTGCTGTCGCTCGTCACCACGGTCCTGACGCTGCTCGTCGGCTTTCCGACGGCCTATTTCATTGCCACACGGCCGCAGTCGACACGTGAACTCTGGCTGCTGCTGATCACCATTCCCTTCTGGACCAATCTTCTGATCCGCACCTTCGCCATCCTCGAAATCATTCGCAACGACGGCCTGATCAACGGCCTGCTGCTGAAATTCGACCTGATCGCCAAGCCGATCCAGATGCTGTTCACGGATGGCGCCATCCTGACCGGCATGGTCTATGTCTACCTGCCGCTGATGGTTTTGCCACTCTATGCCAGTATGGAAAAGCTGGACTTCCGCCTGGTCGAGGCCGGCTACGATCTCTATGCGACGCCTTTCAAGGTTCTCCGCCGCATCATCATTCCTCTCGTCAAGCCCGGCATCATCGCGGGCTCGATCCTCGTCTTCATTCCGGCGCTCGGCGCCTATGTGACGCCGAGCATCCTCGGCGGCGGCAAGAACCTGATGCTCGGCAATCTCATCGAACTGCAATTCGGGCAGGGCCGGAACTGGCCGCTCGGCTCCGCCCTGTCGATCTCGCTGATGCTGATCGTCATGGTCGCCTTGCTGTTTTACGTCCGCAATGCAGGCTCGCAGGAGACGAGGCATGGCTAGCTTTTCCGTCCGCCGCCAGCGTGGCTTCACGACCATCGCGCTGCTTTGCTTCGCCGCGCTCTATCTGCCGATCGCGGTGCTGGTCTTCTATTCGTTCAACGCGGGTGAATCGCTCGCCTCCTTCGACGGCCTGTCGCTTCGCTGGTTTGCGAAAGCCTTCGAGAACCAGCAGGTCATCGATGCCTCGATACGCTCCCTGCAGATCGCCAGCGTTGCCGCAGTCGTCGCGACGATCGCCGCAACCATGGCGGCATTGGCGACCACCCGGACCGAACCCTATCGCGGCCTGACGGTGAAATACGCCTTCATCAACCAGCCGCTGATGATTCCGGAAATCGTGACGGCCGTCGCGCTGCTCATTTTCTTTGCGCGCATCAAGATCTGGACCGGCTATTCCGGGCTTGGCTACCTGATCGCCGCCCACACCGCCTTCTGTATTCCCTTCGCCTATCTGCCGATCCGCGCCAGGCTGGAGAATATGGATCTGACGCTGGAGAAAGCCGCGGCGGATCTTTATGCGACACCCTGGAATGCCTTCAGATATGTGACGCTGCCGCTGCTCTGGCCGGGTATCCTCGCCGGTTTCATGCTGGCTTTCGTCATTTCGCTCGATGACGTGGTGATCACCGAATTCGTCAAATCGGCCGGCCAGGATACGCTGCCGACCTACATGCTCGGACAGATCCGCCGTTCCATCACCCCTGAAATGAACGCGATTTCGACGCTGTTTCTCGGCCTGTCGATCTGCGTCGTCACCGTGTTCTTCATCGTCAATCGAAATCGTGCCTGAACAACAAGAGAGGGAACATAAGCATGAAACGGATGACTGCGACCATTGCCATGACGGCAGCGCTTCTTGCGTCCACCGGCCTTGCCCGGGCGGAAGGCGTGCTGAACATCTACAACTGGGGCAACTATACCAGCCCCGAGATGATCAAGAAGTTCGAGGACAAGTACAAGGTCAAGGTGACCATCACCGACTACGATTCCAACGATACGGCGCTGGCCAAGGTTCGCCAGGGCGGCTCCGGTTTCGACATGGTCGTGCCGTCGCAGAACTACATCCCGATCTGGATCTCCGAAGGCCTGCTTCTTGAAACCGATCCGGGCAAGATGGAGAACTTCAAGAACGTCGCCAAGGAATGGGCCAATCCCGATTTCGACCCCGGCCGCAAATACACCGTGCCGTGGGCGATGGGCATCGTCGGCACGGTGGTCAACACCGATGTCTACAAGGGTGACATCAACACCTGGGGCATCATCTTCGATACGCCGGACGAGCTGAAGGGGAAGGTAAACGTCGTCCCGGAAATGACCGATGTCATCGACGCGGCCGTCCTCTACAACGGCGGCAAGAAATGCACCGGCGACCTGACGATCCTCAAGAAGGTGCGCGACACGCTGCTGAAGGCGAAGCCCAACTGGGTGGCGATGGAATACGGCACGATCGAGAAGATGGGCTCAGGCGACTTCGCCGCCTCCAGCGACTGGAACGGCTCCGCATTCCGCCAGCGCCTGAAGAACCCGGCCATCAAGTTCGGCTATCCGAAGGAAGGCTTTGTCAACTGGAGCGACAATCTCTCGGTGCTGAAAGACGCCAAGAATGTCGAGAACGCAAAGCTCTTCCAGAACTTCATGATGGATCCTGAAAACGCCGGCATGAACTCGGGCTTCCATCGCTATGCGAACGGCATCGCCGGTTCCGACAAATACATGCCTGCCGACATGAAGGGTGCGCCTGAAATCAACATTCCGGCCGAATTCGCCTCGGTCGGCGTGCCCTCGATGACCTGCCCGCCGGAGGTTCAGGCGCTCTACACGAAGATCTGGACCGAACTCCAGAAGTAGACCCTCCCATCTCATCGCGCCCCGCCCGAAACGGCGGGGTGCTGTTGACCTTGCCGTTGATGGACGCTTTTCATGAAGACCGTTTTTTCGCCCCGCCATCGCGGGCATGCCGAGCAATTGGAACTTGTCGCAGGCGCCATCGTGCCCGGCTTCGAGCTGACATCGCGCGCCGAATATGTCGCGGCGCGCATCAAGGCAGTCGGGCTGGGCGAGATCCTCGAGCCAACCGAACATGACCTCACGACGGCGGCCCGCATTCATCATCAGGACTACCTGGATTTCCTGCCGACGATCTGGGACCGCTGGACCGCCGAGGGCCGCTCGGGCACTGCTCTGCCATTCACCTGGCCGACCCGGGGGTTGCGCGGCGACGTCAGACCCGAATTCATCGACGGCCTGCTCGGCTATTATTCCTTCGATGCCGGCTGCGGTATCGTCGAAGGATCCTGGGATGCGATCAAGTCTTCGCATGATACGGCGCTCACCGCCGCCGCGATGGTGCAAGGCGGCGCGCGCTCCGCCTTCGCGCTCTGCCGTCCGCCCGGCCACCACGCGGGCGCGGGCTTCATGGGCGGCTATTGCTACATCAACAACGCTGCTGTTGCGGCACAGTCGCTGCGCGACGGCGGCGCAAAACGCGTGTCGATCCTCGATGTCGACTATCACCATGGCAACGGCACGCAGGAAATCTTCTATGCGCGCGCCGACGTGCAGGTCATCAATCTGCACGCCGACCCGATGCAGGAATATCCCTATTTTCTCGGTCATGCCGACGAGCGCGGCGCGGGCGATGGCGAGGGTTTCAATCTCAATTACCCCATGCGTTTCGGAACGGCCTGGGACCGCTGGAGCCAATCGCTCGATGACGCCTGCGCCAAGCTGCTCGCCTACGCGCCTGACGTTGTGGTCGTCTCTCTCGGCGTCGATACGTTCGAGAAAGACCCGATCAGCAAATTCAAACTGAAGACCGAAGACTTTCCGAAGATCGGCGAGAAGATCGCCGCACTCGGCCTGCCGACCCTGTTCGTGATGGAGGGCGGCTATGCGGTCGCTGAAATTGGCGTAAACGCCGTCAGCGTTCTCACCGGTTTCGAAGGCGCCTGATCATGATAACGGCAGGATCGACCATCACGCTCGGCGTCGTCCAGTTCGCCTGCTCGGATGATATTGCGGAGAATATCGCAACGGCCTCACGGCTGATCCGGGAGGCGGCCGCCGGCGGCGCGAATATCGTGCTGGTTCAGGAGCTGTTCGAGGGTCTGTATTTCTGCCAGACGCAGGATCCGGTTCACTTCGCCCGCGCCCATCCTGTCGAAGAACACCCGGTTATCGAGCCGATGCGCGCGCTCGCCCGCGACCTCGGCATCGTCTTGCCCGTCTCCTTCTTCGAGCGGAAGAACCAGGCCTTCTACAACAGCATGGCGATGATCGACGATAGCGGCGGCATTCTCGGTGTCTATCGCAAATCGCACATTCCGGATGGTCCGGGCTATAGCGAGAAATTCTACTTCCGCCCCGGCGATACCGGCTTCAAGGTCTGGCACACGCGTTTCGGAACCATCGGCGTCGGCATCTGCTGGGACCAATGGTTTCCCGAGGCCGCCCGCGCCATGGCCTTGATGGGCGCCGAGCTCATCCTTTACCCCACGGCAATCGGCTCGGAACCCGCCAATCCCGCCCTCGACACGATGGAGCACTGGCGGATGGTCATGCGCGGGCACGCTGCCGCCAATATGGTTCCGGTTGCGGCAGCCAATCGCATCGGTTCGGAAACAATCGCCGGGCTATCTCAATCCTACTACGGCTCCTCCTTCATCTCGGGACCCGACGGCCAGCTCGTTGCCAGCGCGTCACGAGACCAGGAACAGGTGCTGATCGCCAGCTTCGACCGCTCGGCCCTTGCCGCCAACCGCGCCGCCTGGGGTCTGTTTCGCGATCGGCGCCCGGACCTTTACGGCACACTCGCAACAGCCGACGGAACTCAACGCCCATGACGGAATTTTCCCGCGCCGACGTTTCGCTCTCCAACTGGCGGACCGCACCCTATAGCCGCTGGTCGTTTCAGAATGTCAGCGAGATCGTCCCATCTGCCGTCATTTCCGCCGGAGGCGGCAGGGCACCACAGGGTCGCAAGCCCCTCGGCTCGTTCGCAAAGCTCGACGTTGCCGCTTCCGACGGGACACGGATGCCGCTCGAAAGCTTTCTGACGGCGAGCCAGACCGACGAGCTGCTGGTGATGCGCGACGGGCAGATTGTTGCCGAATGGTCGGCACCGCATTCCGATCCGGCACGCCCGCACATCATATTCTCCGTCTCCAAATCGCTGACCGGGCTGCTTGCCGGGATACTGGCCGGTAAGGGTTTCCTTACGCTCGACAGGCCGATCATCGACTACGTGCCCGAGACCGCAGGCTCCGCTTATGCGGATGCGACGGTGCAGCAGCTGTTCGATATGGAGATCAGCGTTGCCTTCATCGAGGACTATCTCGACACGTCGGGTGGCTTCGAGCGCTACAGGCGCGCCACCGGCTGGAATCCAGACAGGCCCGAGGCCCCGGCTCCCGATCTCAGGAGCTTCATCTGCAGCATCGCGAAAGGTGGGCAGGAGCACGGCGAACATCACGCCTACCGCTCGCCGAACACCGATCTTGCCGGCATTGTTCTGGAGCGGGCGGCCGGCGCGCGTTTCGCATCCTTGATGAGTGACCACATCTGGAAACCGCTGAGCGCCGGTGCGGACGCGATGGTGACGGTTGACCGCATCGGTACGGCACGCGCCGCCGGCGGCATTTCGGCGACGGCGCGCGATCTTGGCCTCGTTGGCGAGGTTATCAGGGCGCACGGCGCCGGTCTTGTCGAACCGGAATTCGTGGCGGACCTCTGGTCGCGAAAGCGCCGCGCCGCCTGGGAGAGCGGCGATCAGCGGGAGCTGTTTCCGCAAGGGAGTTACCGGAACTACTGGTACGAGACCGGGCACGGGGAACTCGCAGCGATCGGAATCCACGGCCAGTGGATATGGATCCATCCGGAAACGAAAACCGTCGTCGTCAAGCTGTCATCGCAAACCCTGCCTGTCGATCCGCCGCTCGACCAGGCGATCATCGGCTCGCTGCGCAGCATCTGCCGGGCGTCCGCGTAGCCAGGATCAGGAAAACCGGTGCTCCTTGGATGGAACCGGAGAGGCGAACTGCGTCTGTAGTTCGGCCACGTCGAGAGGGACGACGGTGTCGGCGCCGGACGGCAGCGGAGATGCTGCTGAGCAGGATCGAGGGGCGCCAGGAAGCCCGGCATATCCTCGTCGAGCCGCATGTTGAGATGCGCGGAAGCACCTGACCGGTGGACCAGACATCGCACCGCAGCCCGATGTATATTCTTCGGCCATAAAACATGAGTGCTTTTAACGTCCGGTGCTCGATATACAATCGTGCAGGACGCTTATCTGCGTTTCACGCCCGGCCAGTCGCCGATCGGCTCACCCCGCCAGACCGTTGCCTATCTCTATCGCGTCGTTCGCAACCTGTCCTTCGACGTGCTCAAGCGTCGCAAGGTGGAGGCGAGACAGCAGGAGGGCGAGCCGCTGCACTGGACGATCCCGGTCGAGACCGAAAATCCGGAACAGGCGCTGATGTTCTGTGACCAGGTTCGCGTCGCCTCCGAGGCGCTGGCGAGCCTGCCCGACGATGCGCGGACGGCGGTGGAAATGTACCGGTTTGGCGGCCACACGCTGGAAGAGGTCGCCCGGCATCTCGACGTCTCGGTTGCCACCGTGCACCGCCACGTCAAAAGTGCGATGATGAAAATTGCGCTCGCCCTTGACGCACCCGTGTCATGACGCACAACTGGCGTGAAAAAATCGGCCCGTTCGATCGTCTATAGGATCGAAAGGGAAAAGCGGATAACGAGCCGGAGAGGCCGTATCCCACTGGGGCGACATTTGACACAGCATAGCAATCGATCCGAAGACATTCTCGAAGAGGCCATGGACTGGTTTCTGCGCCTTCGGGAAAGCAGCGCGGATCCGGCCACCGATGCCGCTTTCCAGCAATGGCTGCACTGTTCGCCGGAACATGCCAAGGCCTGGGATGCCGCCTGCCGCAGCTGGGCTCTGCTCGGGGAAGCGATGCCGCGTCAGCAGGCCGGTGCCACCACACCCGATATCATCGATTTCGCCACTGCGCGCTCGCGGAAGCGCCGTACATCCTTGCGGCTTTGGGCCACCGGCACGCTTCTCGCCGCCGCCTGCATCATCCTGGCGCTGTTCGCGCCCTCGCTGCTGATCCTGTTCACCGCCGACTACACGACCGGCACGGCGCAGACGATGACCCTGACGCTTGACGATGGCAGTATCGTTGAGATGGCAGCGCGCAGTGCCATCAAGACAGAGATGGAGGGCGCCACCCGCCATGTGACGCTTCTCGCGGGCCAGGCGTTTTTCGATGTTGCACATGACGCCAAACGCCCCTTCATCGTTGATGCCGGCGGCATGAAGGTCGGCGTCATCGGCACCGCCTTCGACGTGTCGATGACCAGCGAGCACGCCTCCGTGGCGCTCGCCCGCGGCATCGTCGATGTCTCCGCCACAGGCGGAAAAGCCGACACCGAGCTTTCGCCCGGCCAGATTGCCCGGGCAGACCGCGCCAGCGGCACGCTGACCGTCGATAGCATCGACATCGCCGAAATCGGCGCATGGCGGGACGGAAAGCTCTTCGTCAACGACGCCACCATCGCCTCCGTGGTCGCGACCCTGCAGCGCTATCACCCGGCCTGGATCCGGATACCGAGCGGCACGCTTGCGTCGCAGCGCGTCACCGGTCTCTATGATCTCAAGGATCCAGATCATGCGCTCGAAGCGCTGGTCGAGCCGTTCGGCGGCAAGGTGCACCGCCTCTCTCCCTATCTCCGTGTCCTCTCGCTTCTCTAGCCAGATGCAAATGCGATTTATTTTCAAAAATCGTCATCGCTGCTGAAAAAACCCGGAAGGTCGATCGTCTTTGCTGCTGAAACGTAGGCCGGGGGGCTCTGCGTCAGAACGGAGACAGAGTCGAGATGAGCGTAGTGGCGTGCCGTACCGGGCGGGGGCTTAGACTGAATCGTGCAGCATGGCTGCGGGCAACAGTGGCTGTGGTCGCAATCAGCGCGCTGGCACCGGCAGTGACCACGCCCGCATTTGCGCAGAACACCGCTGCGGCTGCCGTAAAAGAATTCAACATCCCGTCCCAGCCGCTCTCCGGCGCCCTCAATGTCTTCGGCAGACAAGCCGGCCTGCAGGTGACGCTGGCATCCGAAACGTCGCGCGGCGTCAGCTCAGCAAGCGTGACCGGCGAGATGACGCCTGAACAGGCGCTCGCCCGCCTGCTGTCCGGCACCGGCATTTCCTACCGCATCCAGAACGGCACCGTCGTTGTAGGCACGGCAACCACGGCAGGAACCGCCGGCGGCGCGGCGGCCGCCGACGGTTCGACCGTGCTGCAACCGATCCAGGTCCAGGGTGTTGCAGGCGGACGCGGCGGCGCAGGTGAGATCATCATCGGCGAGCGGGAGATCGAGCGCAACAACCCGACGAGCCTTGCCGACGTCTTCCGCGGCGAACCGGGCATCCAGGTCGGCAGCTCGCTGCCGATGTCGCAGAAGGTCTATGTCCACGGCGTCGAGGAAACCAATCTCGCGGTCACCATCGACGGCGGCCGCCAGGGCAACAAGGTGTTCCATCACAACGCAACGACCCTGATCGACCCGGGCCTCCTGAAGCTCGTTGACGTTGACGCCGGTATCGCGCCCGCCGATGCAGGTCCGGGCGCACTTGCCGGCGCGATCGCCTACGAAACCAAGGATGCCCGCGACCTCCTGCAGGGCGATGGCGTCGGCGCCTTCGTCACCTCGTCCTATAATTTCAACAGCAACACCTTCACCAACGGCGTGTCCGGCTACGGCATGAAGGACGGGCTGGAATTTCTCGGTTACCTCAACTACGGCCGCGGCGACGAATTCACGGCCGGCAACGGCGACGAGGTGCTCGGCACGAGCACCAACATCATCAGCGGCATCGGCAAGGTCGCCTATGAGTTCGACAGCGGCGATCGCGTCGAGCTCAGCCATGAGAGCGTCAGGGATGATGCGCCCCGGCCGTTCCGCGCGAACATGGAGCTCATCACCAACGCGCGCCCTTGGGAGCCAAAGGTTCGCGACTACACGCTGACCCGCCAGAATACGGTATTCACCTACACGGACGAAACGCCCGAAGGCCTGTGGGATCCGACCTTTGTTCTGGCTTATGCCAAGAACGAGGTCGGCACCCTGGGCTACGCCTGCCCTGGTCGAGGCTGCACGATCCCGACGACCTTCCCGACGATCGGCGAGACCACCAGCTTCAACGGCAAATTCGAAAACCGCTTCGACGTCGGAATTGGCGACATCACTGCCGGTCTCGATTTTTACAATGACAAGGTCGATCTCGACGCCGCCAGCACGTTGCTTGGCTTCTCGGACTCCTCGCGCGAAAAGGCAACCAATGTGGGCCTTTACGCGCAGGCGCGGCTGGAGCCCTGGGACCATACCCGCCTGTCGTTCGGCGGCAGAGCCGACCAGCAATGGTTTACCGGCACCAGCGGCGACAAGTGGGACAATGCAGGCCTGAGCGGCAACGTGTCGCTCGAATACGACCTGACGGATTTCCTCACGGCCAAAACCGGTTTCTCGCATGTCTGGGCAGGCATCCCGCTGGCCGAGAGCTTCATCATGAATCCGATCTGGAACTATGGCGACGGTCCGGAGCCGGTCACGTCCAACAACTTCACGTTTGGCCTCGAAGCACACCATAACGGTTTTACACTCGAAGGCACCGTCTTCGGGACCGATATCTACGATGCGCGCGTCGCCAGATACGCGACCGCAACGGGCGCGCTGCTGGCGCACGACATGCAATCGCGTGGCTTTGAAATCGGCGCGGGTTACGAGTGGCTCGACGGCTTCATCAAGGTCAAGTACGCCCATATCGATGTCGATGTGGACGGCAAGCCAGCCGATTCTGATACCGGCAATTATCTCGCAGCTCCTGTTGGCGATATCATCACGATCACCGCCGCCCACACGTTTAGCGAATGGGGCCTGACAATCGGCGGGGATGTTGAGATTGCGCCGGAATATGACCGGGTGGCGTCCGGAGCTCCTGCCTACAAGGCCTACGAAGTCGTCAATGTCTTCGCCGAGTACAAGCCGCCGAGCCACTCCAATCTGACCTTCCGCGCCGACGTCAAAAATCTCTTCGACGAAACCTATGCCGAAAGGGCGTCTTACGGACAGGAATTCGGCACCGTGAAGCCGCTCCACCAGGAAGGCCGCGCCTTCATGATCACCGCCAAGGCGACGTTCTGAGAACGCCGGCCGATGAACATGCGCAAAGCAGGGAATTGATCCGATGATCGAGGCGACAGCCAGGTTCGAAACGGGAAACGGCCAGAAATATCTCGAGCAGATGTGCAAGCACTTTGCCCATAAGGTCGAGGTCATCGAGGCGGACGGGCATGCCGAATACCGCTTCTCCTGCGGCATCGGCAAACTGGAGGCGGGGCGAGACGCCCTGCTTCTCAGGGTCAGCGCCGAAAGCGAAGCGGAATTTGCCGAGACCCGGGCGGTGATGGAGGACCATCTCCTTCGCTTCGCCTTCAAGGAGAAACCGGAGCCACTGCTCTGGACGAAGCAGCACCAGGACGCGTGAGCACAGCATTGAGACACGGGAGCGCTGCGCGTTTTCGCGCGGCACTTCCTGCCGTCGATAAAGGTGAACCATGAGCCAGTCTTCCCGTCAGATTGCCGAACGGGCTACGTTCCAGAGCTTTGTAAACTGCTACATGCGTGAAATCGATGCCGGTCTGTCTGCAAGACATGGCGGTGCTTCCGGTGTCGATTGCATCGAATGGGCGCTGCCCAGCCAGCATCTCTTTCTGCGCGCTGAAATAACTTCGCGGTCGCTCTGCGGTCCGCACCGCTTCGGCCGCGCCTGGTGCAAGGGCACATCCGAAATCGCCTGGCGGCCGGTCGCGCTCGTCACCGCGCTGCAGTTCCTCGTCCATGAAATGTACAGGCGCGGTCATGACCTGCCTGCCGATACCCTGCAAGGCCTGGAACTCGAGCTCCTTCTGCGCGTGCTGCAGAGCTACCGCCAGACGATGAGCTATCTGGATGCCGGGGGCGAGGCGCGGACGTCGAGCGACCGTTTCATCGATGCCGAGCAATCGCTGGTCTTCGGTCACTGGATGCACCCGACGCCGAAGAGCCTGCAGGGCATGTCCGCCTGGCAGCAGCCAAGCTATGCACCCGAATTCGCCGGCGAGTTCCAGCTGCATTTCTTCGCGGCTCGCACCGATTGTGTCAGGCATGCCTCGGCACGTGCCGAAAGCGCCGTCGAGATCATCGAGAGCATGGCAAGGGAGGCTGCGGGGCTCCTGCGCGACGGCGAGACGCTGATACCCATGCATCCGCTACAGGCCGAGGCTCTCAGGCTCGACGCCGATGTGCAGTCGATGCTGCGCAGCGGCCTGCTTCGCGATCTCGGTGCCCGCGATGCACCATTCACCGCAACCTCGTCGGTACGCACGGTCTATAGCCGCAGCCAGCCCTGGATGCTGAAATTCTCGTTGCCGGTACAGATAACCAACTCCTTGCGCCGCAACCGGCGCCATGAGCTGGATGCCGGGATCGCCATTGCAAAACTGTTCGACAGGACCGGCATTTCGGAACGCTACCCAAATTTCCGGATCATTCACGACCCGGCTTACATTACGCTCGATATCCCGGGCCTCAGCGAAAGCGGATTCGAAGTCATCCTCCGGGAAAACCCGTTCGTCGAGGGGCACGACGAAGGCATGGTGACAGTCGCTGCGCTCACCGCCGATCCGCTTCCCGGGCAGCCCTCTCGACTCGACCGGATCATCACCGGTCTTGCCACGCGTAGCGGCAAGGCGCGCTCCTGCGTGGCTCTCACCTGGTTCGAGCGCTATCTCGATCACGCGCTCGTTCCGCTCGTCAAACTCTACGACGAGTTCGGCATCGCGCTCGAGGCGCATCAGCAAAACAGCATTCTCGACGTCTCGGCAGGCTATCCCGGCGGCTTCTACTATCGCGACAATCAGGGCTTCTATCTCTCCAATCGCTACCGGCCGCTCTTGATGCGGCATGTGCCGGAGACGGCAGGGATCGCCTCGCTCTATTTCGACGATGCGGAAATCCGCAACCGCTTCGCCTATTATCTGACGGTCAATCAGATCTTCTCGCTGATCAGCCGCATGGGCCACGACGGGCTGCAGGATGAAAGTGCCCTGCTCCTGGTGCTGCGAAACCGCCTCGAGCAGCTCGCGGCCACTTTGAGCGGCGCAGGCCGCGACTTTGCGCGGCATCTGCTCGACCGGCCCGTCATCGCCACGAAGACAAACCTGATGGCCCGGCTTCTCGACATCGACGAGCTTCAGTCGGAAGGCGGCGTCTCGCTGTATAGCGACCTGCCCAACCCGCTATTCGCGGTCGCGGCCTCGGGCTTCCGGGAGGGCAATCATGCCATTGCCTCTTGAGCTTCACGGACGGCCCGAAGAGCGTGTCCTGCGCCAGCTCATTGCAGCGCTGCTCTTCGAAGGCATCGTGCCTCACGAGATCGCGGCCTCCGGCCAGACGCTGTGGAGCCTCGGAGCGGTTGAGTTCCGCTGCAGTGCGACAAGAGGCGCATTTGGCCGGGTGAGGATCGTGCCCGGCTCGATCGAAATGACTCACGATGGGCAATGGTGCGAGGCGACGCTCGCCGCAGTGGTGCCGCATCTGCCCGGCAATGCGCGCAACCGCGCCAGACTGCTCAACGAGATGGAGCAGACGGTGACGCTGTCGCGCTGGAACGCTGCCAACCTTGATCGGCGCTGCCGCCGTTCGTCGGCCTACGCATCGCTGGAAGCGCTGCTGGACGAGGGGCATCCCTATCATCCCTGCTACAAGGCGCGGACCGGATTTTCCGAAGCCGATCACGCCAGCTATGGACCTGAGGCCGGACGCCGCTTTCAGCTCATCTGGCTTGCCGTCTCCCGCTCGCTGCTGGAACAGCGGCTGCCCTGCGGCGAAGACGAGTTCTGGCAGCATGAGCTCGGAACCGACGTTTACGACGAGCTGTCGGGGCGCCGGGATGCACCCGGCCTTGGTGAGGATTTCGCGCTGCTGCCTGTTCATCCCTGGCAATGGCGCACCCTGAGCCAGGATCGCCTGAAAAACTGGATCACGGAAGGGCTCGTACATTGCCTTGGCACCGCCGGCCCGTTCTATACGGCCAGCCAGTCCGTCCGAACGCTGCTCGACGCGGAAGAACCCCGCCGCGCCCATCTCAAACTGCCGCTGGCGATGGTCAACACCTCGGCCGAGCGAATATTGGAGCCGCATTCTGTCTGCACCGCCCCCATCATCTCGGCGTGGATTGATAGCGTCGTGCGCTCGGACAGCCTGTTTGCCACCCGCTACCCACTGACGATCCTGCGCGAATATGCGGGCATGATCGCCGGCCGCTCGACAGAGCTTTCCGGCCATCTCGGTGCCATCTGGCGGGAGAGCCCTGAAGCCAGCCTTGGTGCCGGCGAAGCGGCGATCCCGTTCAACGCCCTGATGATGATCGAGGCGGACGGCGCGCCATTCATCGATCCTTTCGTTCGGCGCTATGGCCTTGACGCCTGGATGGACCGGCTTCTCGACATCGCCGTGCTGCCCGTCTGGCATCTGCTTGTGGCCCACGGCATCGCCGTCGAGGCACATGGGCAGAACATGGTTCTCGTCCACAAGGACGGCTGGCCGGTCAGGATCATGCTGCGCGATTTCCATGAGAGTATCGAATTCTCCACGGATTTCCTCGCCGACCGCCAAAACGCGCCCGATTTCGCGCAACTGGACGCCGTCTACCGGGATGCCAGGCCCGGCGATTTCTATTCGACGGACTCGCTGGATTCGCTGCGGGAATTGGTGATGGACACGCTGTTCATCTACAATCTCACTGAGGTTTCGCATCTTCTCGAAGAACATTACGGCTACAGCGAAACCGCCTTCTGGCAGAAGACCACAGCCTGCCTCGCGGCTTACGCGAAACGGCATGATCTCGGAGAGAGGCAGGCCGCGCTCGGCCACAGCGCTCCGTCGATCCTCACCGAATCCCTGATGACCCGGAAGCTGCTCGCAGCCCAGCCGGAATATCATCACCTCATCCCCAACATCTTTGCCGTCACCGGCTGAACAGAGGATAACCCGATGATCACCATAGACGATACGCTTTACGACCGGGCCCATTTCGACAGCGCCACAGAGCGATGCATAAAGGAATCCGGGCTCGACCGGCGCCAGCCCGCCCGCTATGCGGTCTGCTTTGCCAACACCGTCGACTGGCTGGAGCTGTTCTTCGCCATCCGCTCGATCGGGGCCAACGTCCTGCCGATTTTTCCGGGCACGCCCTATCCCGCTGCCCGCCGTCTTGCGGTCAGCGCCGGTTGCGGCACGCTCTTCTACAACAGCCTACAGGCGGAATTGCTCTCGGAACAGGAAGCCGCCGCCGGCGAAGGACAGCTGCTGCAGATGAGCTCCGGCACGACGGGAACGCCGAAATGCATCGCGCGGAACTGGAGCGAGATCGATCGCGAGATCGAAAGCTATGTCACGGCGTTTCGCGCCCCTGAGGCAATGACCCCTGTTGTCGCCTGCCCCACGACCCATTCCTACGGGCTGATCTGCGGCATTCTCGTTGCGCTTCGCCGCGGCCAGACGCCGGTGATCCTCAACACCGCCAATCCGAAATACCTGCTGCGAAAGCTTAAGGAGATCGACCGCCCGTTGCTCTATTCGTCGCCGGCGATTCTCCACACGCTGGCAAGGCTTCTGCCTTCAGGCGAAAAGATCCATGCTGTCATGACATCGGGAACCGTTCTGCCAGAGCCCTGGTTTGCCGATATCCGGACCAGGGCGGAGCACATGTTCCAGCAATATGGCTGCTCCGAAGCCGGATGCATCGCCATCAACCCGGATGTCCGCAGCGCCGCCGATATGGGCTATGTCCTGCCGCACCATCGTGCCGAAGCCGGGCAAGGCGCCACCGCTCCCGGTGAAATCGTCGTCAGCAATGCGACTACGGCCGTTCGCACCCAGGATCTCGGCTATCTGCGCGAGGACGGCATGCTGGTCTTCGTCTCGCGCATGGACGACACGATCAACGTCTCGGGTCTCAACGTTTATCCGAAGGATGTCGAGGACGCAGTGATGCTGATGCCCGGCATTTCCGATGCCGTCGCGTTTCGCAAGCCGGATCGTTTTGCCGGCGAGCGCGTGACGCTGATTTTCAGCGCTGCAGAGGCGATCAACCCGCTCTCCGTCCGCGAATGGTGCAGCCGCAATCTTGCCAGCCATCAGCTGCCGATGGAGATCCTGCAGGTCGGCGCCGTGCCGCGGCAGGCAAATGGCAAGATCAGCCGGAGGCAGGTGGCCGAAATGCACCAGGCCGGTGCCTTCGCGGCCCCAGCCATGGAGGCGGCACAATGAACCGCGGCGAGATCATCTCCGCCATCGGCTCGATCCTGCGCGATACGATGCAGCTTCCACATGCCGGCGCCTTTGCGCCGACGGCGCGGCTCAACGAGGATCTCTATCTGGATTCCGTGCTGATCCTGCAGATCTTCCTCAACCTCGAACTGGAATACGGGCTTCCCGCCGTCGATGAGATCATCAACCGCCAGGATATCGTCACGGTCGAGGATCTCGCCGGTCTCTTTGCCGATGCGCCGGCAGAGCCAATATCTCCTGCTGCTGTGCCTGAAGGCGATGGCGTGCACGGCGAAGCTTATTACGACATCAAGGTTCACTGCTTCGTCAGCTGCGTCTGCGAGGGCCTGAAGAAGGCGGGGCTTGACCACCGGCCCTTCTATTTCGGCGTATGGGACGCCGATTTCGCTGTCAGCGAGCAGTTCGAACTGCTCTATCACACGCCTGCAATCAGCCAGGAATTCTTCCGCTCGTGGTTCGAAACGCTCTACGGCGCCGAAGTGCGAGAGTGGTACGACCACGGCAGGTCTAAGGAAGAGAACCTTTCGACGATGCTCGATCTGATCGAGCGCCGCGGCGAAACCGGCTATGTCATGGTGATGGTCGATCTTTTCCACCTGCCGGAACGGGAAAACAAGTTCAACCAGAACCCCTTCCCGCACTACCTGATGATCGAGACGAGCGGCGATCCCGAGATCTGGAATGTTCTCGACCCCGACTACCGCTGGCAGGGCCAGATCGAGCGCGCCAAGATCATCAATGCGATGATGCAGCCCAGCGTCGCAGGCGGTTACGTTTTCGACCGCTCCGAAGCGCGTGCGCCTGTTGACGAAGACCTGCGCGACTATTTCCACGCCAGCTTCCATCCACGCGGCAATCCGCTCGTCGATGCGGTCCGCAGGATCGTTGCGGCGCATCTCGACGGCCCGCCGCGCCTGCAGCTCCCGGCGCTGGCTTCGGCGGTGCGCGAACTCCCGGTGATCTCGATCCGCAAGTATGCCTATGAGCACGGCTTCGCGTTCTTCTGGCGCGCCCTCAAGCTGCCATCGGCGGAATTCGACATCTGGTGCGACGAGATCGAGGCTCTATTCCAGGAGCTCAAGTCGCTGCATTACGCCTGCATGAAACTCAGCCAGACGCGCGACCACAACTTCGCAGCCGACGTCTTCAAACGCCTCGACAACGCCGAACGCATTGAGGGCAGGATCAAGAACAAGTTGCAGGAGGTCTTCGGCCTCTGGTGCGAAAGCCGCGGCATTGCCGCTTCCGCTGCGCCGTTGGCGAGAGGAGTATCACGATGAAGGTCTCTCTCTGCACCATCACCTTCCGCCACCATCTTCTGTCGATCGAAGACATCGCCAACTGGGCGCGCTGCAACGGCTTTCAGGGGATCGAACTCTGGGGGGCGCATGCGCGCAATCTTGCCGCCAGGCCGGAGCTGGATGGCAGCTGGCTCGCGGGCTTCGGGCTCGGCGTGCCGATGATCAGTCACTATCTGCCGCTTGAAGCGGAAGCCGCCACGCTTCGGCGGCTGGCGCTGGAGCTCTGCGGTCACGCGAACCGCTGGGGCGCGCGGAAGATCCGCATCTTTGCAGGCAGTCGTGCCAGTGCCGCGACCTCGATCGAAGACCGGCGCCGGATCATCGCGCGGCTGCGGGAGATCGCGGTGATTGCCGAAGCGCATGGCCTGCTGCTACTGGTAGAAACCCATCCGAATACCCTCGCCGACACCGGCCCTTCGACGCTCCGGCTGATCGACGAAGTTCGCCACCCGGCCTTCAAGATCAACTTCGATGTTCTGCATGTCTGGGAAGGCGGCGACGATCCCGTCGCCATGCACCGCGCTTTGCGCCCGCATATCCGACACTACCACCTGAAGAACGTCGCCTCGCGCGATGATCTCGATATTTTCGAACCGGCGAATGTCTATTCAGCCGCCGGCCGGCGCGATGCGATGACGCCGCTTTTTGCCGGTGCCTTCGACTATGATCGCTTCCTGTCGGAGCTTTCCGGCGAGCTTAGCGCCGATGCATCGCTGGAATGGTTCGGCTCCGACTGCTTCGAGGTGTTGAAAAACGACCGCGGACGTCTTGCCGACACACTCGACAACACGGTCCCGCTTCAACGCTCGGCCAATTTCTAACTTCGGATATCGACCATGCATGTGTTCAAGACATTTCTCACCACCCTCTTTCTGCTGGTCCCGGGCGTTGCCGCGCAGGCGCTGGAGATCGAGACGGCGCAAGGCGTCGTGACCATCGATGCGGCGCCGAAAACTGTTGCGGTTTACGACATCGCGGCGGTCGATACGCTCGACAAGCTCGGCGTCAGGATCGACGGCCTGCCGTCGAAACTCTACGTCCCCGAACTCGATCGCCTGAACGGGACGGCCAAGCCGGTCGGCGATATTTTCGAGCCCGATCTTGAAGCGTTGAGTGCGCTTTCCCCCGATCTCATCATCGTCGGCGGCCGTTCCTCGCCAAAGCTCTCGTCCGTCTCGAAGGTCGCTCCGTCGATCGACATGACGATGGATGGCGACGATCTGCTGCTGCAGGCGAAGCAACGGCTCTCGGCTTACGGCGCATTGTTCGGCAAAGTGGCGGAGGCGCAGGCCGCGTCTGCGGAACTCGACCAGGCCGTGGAAAAGGCCCGCCAAGCGATCGCCGGCAAGGGCAAGGCGCTGATCGTCATGACCAATGGCCCGAAGATCTCGGCCTATGGCGCCGGTTCCCGCTTCGGCTGGGTGCATAACGCGCTGGCGCTTCCATCCGCTGTAAAGGACGTCACCGCCGCGACGCATGGCGAGGCTGTTTCCTTCGAATTCATCCGAGAGGCCAATCCCGACTGGCTGTTGGTGCTCGACCGGGCAGTGGCAATCGGCTCCAGCGACCAGAACGCCAAGGCGACGCTCGACAACGCCCTTGTCGCCGAGACGGCCGCCTGGAAAAAGGGACAGGTGATCTACCTGCCCGCCGCCGACTTCTACATTGCCGCGGGCGGGGTTCAATCGACGCTTCGCGTCCTGGACCAGATCACCACCGCTTTTGCCGCCGCGAAGCGATGAACTGTCGCCTGTCCTGCAAGTGGATTGCGCCGCCTTTGCTCGCGGCGCTTTTTGCCGTCAGCCTGTGTGTCGGCGCTGGCAGCACGGGGACCGGGCCGTTCGATCCGGCGGCGCAGCAGCTGCTGTTCGTCAGCCGCCTGCCGCGCACGCTTGCCGCCGTTCTGGCGGGTGCGGGCCTCGCCATCGCCGGCCTGATCATGCAGATCATCGCCAGAAACCGCTTCGTCGAACCGGCGACGGCCGGAGCGGCGCAGAGCGCGGCGCTCGGCATCCTCATCGCCACCATCTTCTATCCGACAGCCTCGCTTGCCCTAAAGACGCTGGTCGCCACCGCGACCTCCCTTGCCGGAACCACGGTCTTCCTGGCGACGGCCCATCGCCTGCCGCCGGAGCAGCCCTATCTGGTGCCGCTGTTCGGCCTCGTCTATGGCGGGGTGATCGGCGCGGCGGTGACCTTCGCCGCATGGCAGACCGATCTGCTGCAATATGTGGAAATCTGGATGAACGGCGAGTTCTCCGGCATCCTGCGCGGGCGCTACGAACTGCTGTGGCTCGCCGTACCGCTGGTCGGCGCCGCCTGGTGGATTGCCGACCGGCTGACGATCATGACGCTCGGGCGCGATGCCTCGATCGGGCTTGGCATCAGCTATGGGCGGATGCTGCAGGCCGGGCTGGTCATCGTCTCGGTCATCACGGCGCTGACGGTCACCGTCGTCGGCATGATCCCCTTCGCCGGGCTTGTCGTGCCGAATGTCGCCTCCCGTCTGCTCGGCGACAATATCCGCAGCTCGATCGGATGGGTGGCCGCAGGCGGCGCAATCCTGGTGCTCGGCTGCGATATTATCGGCCGCCTCATCCGTTACCCCTATGAAATACCCGTCGGAACCGTCATGGGGGTTACAGGCGCACTGCTTTTCCTTGTGCTGCTATTCGGGCGGCGAAGAGATGCATAAGACGCGCCTGCTCATCCTCGCCGCTCTCGCGGTCGCCAGCCTTATCGCCTTCATGTCGATCGGCCTTCGCGGCAACATCGCCTTTGCACTGGAGCTGCGCGCTGTAAGGCTCGCGGCCCTCATAGTCGTGGCAGCATCCATCGCCGTCTCGACGGTGCTGTTTCAGACCGTCACCGGCAATCGCATCCTGACGCCATCGATCATGGGCCTCGATGCCCTCTACGTCTTCGGCCAGATCGCGCTGGTCTTCGCCGTCGGCGGCGCCGGATTCTCCGCGCTGAATGCGGAAGCGAAGTTCGGCATGGAAGTGCTGCTTCTGATGCTGATGTCCTGCGCGCTGCTCTTTCCGATGCTGAAGACTCGGACGGATATCGGGCTGATGCTGCTGGCAGGCGTCGTTGCCGGCATTCTCTTCCGCAGCCTCACCTCGCTCCTCGCTCGCCTCATCGACCCAAACGAGTTTGCCGTCGCGCAGACGGTGAGCTTCGCCAATTTCAGCAACGTTGAAACAGGTCTGCTCGGGATCGCGGCGGTCCTGACGCTTGCCGCCGTCATCGCCGCCTGGCGCCTGCGGCATGTGCTCGACGTTCTGCTGCTCGGGCGCGAGAGCGCCACCGGCCTCGGCATCGACTGGCTGAAGACGGTGGCCGCCATTCTTCTGCTGGTCTCGGCCCTGGTCTCGGTCTCGACCGCCCTTGTCGGCCCCGTTGCCTTTCTCGGCCTGCTTGTCACGGCCCTTGCGGAAAAGATCGGCGGGAGCAGCAGACACGGCGCGCTGATCCCCACCGCCATAGTGGTCGCCATCATCCTTCTCGTCGGCGGCCAGACCCTGCTGCAGCATCTGTTGGGCAGCGCCTCCACGCTCGGCATCGTCATCGAATTCGCCGGCGGCCTTGTCTTCCTTCTGATGCTGATTACCGGGAGCAGAAAATGATCCGTATCGAAAATGTCTCGCTGTCAATCGCCAAGGCAGAAATCCTCAAATCCGTCGAGCTGACGATCCCCAAGGGCGGCATCACGGCACTCGTCGGGCCGAATGGCGCCGGCAAGTCCACGCTTCTGTCGCTGATCGCGCGGCTCCAGCCGCTGCAGCATGGCTCGATCTCCGTTGACGGGCTTCCCGTCGGCACCACCAGCGGCCGGGAGCTTGCCAAGGTGCTGGCGATCCTGCGCCAGGACACGGCAACGGCAAGCAGGCTCAGGGTGCGCGAACTGGTCGGCTTCGGCCGCTTCCCCCACCACCGCGGCCGCCTGACGGCCGCGGACGAGAAGCTGATCGACGAGGCGTTGGCGGGTTTCGATCTCAACGATCTCGCAAGCCGATTCATCGACACGCTTTCCGGTGGCCAAAGACAACGCGCCATGGTGGCGATGACGTTCTGTCAGGGCACCGACTACCTGCTGCTCGACGAGCCGCTGAACAATCTCGACATGTTCTACGCCCGCCAGCTGATGCAGACACTGCGCCGGATCGCCGACGAGAACGGCCGCACCATCGTCATCGTTATCCACGACATCAACCAGGCGGCCGCCTATGCCGACCGGATCGTTGCCATGAAGGACGGGCGGATCATCGCCGCCGGCGCGCCTGAAGAGGTCCTGAAGACCGATGTGCTGGAAGCCGTCTTCGGCTACGCGATGCCGGTACACGAAGCCGAGGGCATGCGGGTCGCGCTGCATTTTTGCCGGTAGAACGCCGGGCAATGATAAAAAATACCACTTTCCTTCGGCGCCGATCGGATGCATGTCTTCGCCCACCCGGCGGTATGACGGCGGGATCTATGATCAAAAGTGGATATGAGCATGACGCAGCAGGCATGGAACCACCCCGTAGCCGCCATCACTGAAAACGAGCGGGCCGCCCGCCTGGACCGGCTTCGCCAGAGCATGCGGGAACGCGGCATTGCCGCCACGCTTCTCGGTCCGACGGAAAGCCTGCGCTACTTCACCGGTCTCGTCTGGCATCTGAGCGAGCGCCTGCTCGGCGCTGTCGTCACCGAAGACAGGCTCACCTATATCGTGCCGGGTTTCGAGCTTAGCCGCGTCGAGACTCTGCCGCATCTTCCGGGCGATCTGCTGGTCTGGCAGGAAGAGGAAAGCCCCTCGGCCATCGTCGCGCAGCTTGCAGGCGCCTCAGGCAAGCTGGCGCTCGACGATGCGTTGCCGCTCGCCTTCTACCATGCCTTCGCCGAAAAGATCGGCGCCGCAAGGCTCGTCGATGCCGGGCCGATGATCAATGCGTTGCGCCTCACCAAATCGCCAGCCGAGATCGCCATCATTCAATATGCGATGAAGCTGACGCTCGGCATTCACGGCAAGGTCCGCGAGATGATCAAGCCCGGCATCGCCGCATCGGAAGTGGTCCGGTTCATCGATCAGCAGCACCGTGCGGCAGACGCTGACAACGGCTCGAGCTTCTGCATCGTCTCTTTCGGCACCGCCACGGCGCTGCCGCATGGCGCCGATGGCGAGCAGATCCTTCAGGATGGCGACGTCATTCTCGTCGATACGGGTTGCCGGATCGACGGCTACCATTCCGATCTGACCCGGACCTATATGCTTGATCCCACCAGCGAATTCGAGCGCGCCTGGTCGATCGAGCGCGAGGGACAGCTGGCGGTTTTCGGTGCGGCAACGCTTGGTGCTGCCTGCGAGACGCTGGATGCAGCAGCCCGCAAGACTTTTGCCAACCATGGGCTAGGCCCGGACTATCAGCTGCCCGGTTTGCCGCACCGCGCGGGCCACGGACTGGGGCTCGAAATCCACGAAGGACCGTTCATCGTCCGCGGCAACAAGACGCCTCTGGCGCCTGGCATGTGCTTTTCCAACGAGCCTATGATCGTCTTTCCCGGCCAGTTCGGGGTTCGCCTGGAAGACCATATCTACATGTCGGAGACCGGCGCCAACTGGTTTACCGAGCCGTCAACCGGCCCGTCGTCGGTCTGACGCGAACCGCAAGATGCAAAACCCGGCCATCCTCCGACAGGAGAATGGCCGGGCCATATGGACGAAAATCAATCAGCTTGCGGGACTGATCTCCCGCCGCGCAAGTTTGCCTTCCTCGGCCTTGTAGAAATACTGGCTGGCGACGAGCCAGCCTTTCAGCGGCCTCAGCGGCGGAATACAGGTCGCCAGCATGAACGGACCTGTCACCAGGAACTGCACCCAGAGCGGCGCCGAGAAGGCGACCTCCAGCCACACGCCGAGCAGCACGCTCGGGACGCAGGCAAAGCAGATGACGAAGAAGGCCGGGCCGTCGGCCGGATCGGCGAAGGAGTAATCCAGTCCGCAAGCCTCGCACTCCGTCCGAAGCGTCAAGAAGCCCTTGAACATGTGCCCCTGCCCGCATCGCGGACAACGGCCGCGAATGCCGGTCTGCATGGGAGGAAGAGGAGGATATTCGGTATCCACGGTTATCTCGCTTTTCAGGTTGCGAGGCATTTTTATATGCATTCAATGCCTCTGAATGTATGCATACAATATAATTACATTGAAGGCGAATTGCCAGTCTATTAGGCACAATGCCGCAGTGACTTGATCGTAAAGTTAAGAAGCCATCTCCAGCGCCGTCACGCGCCGCTTCCGCCAGCGCGGCAAAGACTGGACGGGATCAGAAAAACGACGCCGTCATCTCGGGCGAGCCTTCCAGTGCATGCGCCATGAAATCCAGCGCGCCCTGCAGACGCTCTCTCGTAATCGGCCCGCCAATGCAGACGCGCACAGCCTCCGGCGCCTGGCCATCGACGGTGAAGGCATCGCTTGCGACGACACCGATACCCGAACTGCGCATATGGCTGCTGAAGGTCGATCGGGTCCAGCCATTCGTCAGCGGCAGCCAGATATTGAAGCTGATCGCATCCGCGTTATAGCTGCCCGCAGGCAGGATCCTTGCCACCATCTCTTGGCGGGCCGCTGCCTCGGTGCGGATGAAGTGGAGGATGGAATCGGCGGTACCGTCTTCGATCCACTGGGTCGCCAGCGCCAGATTGAGCGGCGAGGCCATGACATTGCCAGTGCGCATGGCGCTGATAAACGGCCAGATCGCCTTGGTATCGGGCGCCACGACGAAGGCCAGCCGCAAGCCGGCGCCGATGCATTTCGCCAGACCGCCGATATGCCAGGTGAGCTCCGGCGCAATCGCCGCCAGCGGCGGGGGGCCATCGGCAGGAATGAAGCCATAGGCATCGTCTTCGACGACGGGCAGATTGTATTTGCGGGCGACCGCCGCGATCGCTTCGCGGCGCTGAAGCGGAATGGTCAGCGTCAGCGGGTTCTGCAGGGTCGGGTTGAGATAGAGCGCCTTCGGCTTCAGCCTTTCGCAGGCATCGGCCAGCGCATCCGGGAGAATACCCTCTTCATCCATCGGGAGCCCCGACAGATTGAGCCGCAGCTGAGCAGCGATCGAGCGCATGCCGGGATAGGTGATGTTTTCGGAGAGAACGGCATCGCCCGGCCGCGCCAGCATGCCGAAAATAGCCAGCAGCGCCGGATGCGCGCCGGGCGTGACGAAGATGCGCTCCTGCGACGGCGCCAGACCACGGCGGCCAAGCCAGACGCCGGCCGCCTCCTTGTCCATCGCCGAACCGCCAAATCCCTGATAGCGCAGCAGCGGGATCAGATTGGCGGCGACGGTTGCCATGCCATCGCGCATTCGCTCCAGAAGCTCGACGCCATCGGGCTCGGGCGGAAGGTTCATCGAGAAATCGGCGACGGCTTCGCGCCGCGGATCGGCAACGGCTTCGGCAGCAAACCCTCGGCGCTCTTTTTCCTGACCACCGGTTACGAAGGTGCCACGGCCGACATGCGAGCCGACAAGCCCGCGCTTGCGCGCCTCAACATAGCCACGGGCGACCGTGGTGAAATCGATATTGAGGCGTTTGGCGAGCTCGCGCTGCGGCGGCAACCGGTCGCCGGCAGCAAGCACACCGCTTCTGAGATCCATCTCGATCAGATCGGCAATCGCCATATAGCGTGGGCTGGAAGAGCGGTTGAGATCTGGGTGCCAGTCTTTCATCTGTGATCCGTCGATACCGGGCCAACGCGGGAAGTAGCTCCCGCATTGACTGTATATTGTTGCATCGAGTTTCTGTCACGCGGAAACATTGTCGCAACATCGGATTCCAGGGAAGCTTTGGCATCCCCGCAGATACGGGGATGCCCTTCTGGGGCGTTTACCGCCAGCCGAGCGCCGGGGCGACGTGCTTGAGGATGCTCTCGATCACATGCGCGTTGTAGTCGACACCCAGCTGGTTCGGCACGGTCAGCAGCAGCGTGTCGGCCTCGGCGATCGCCTCGTCCTGCTTCAGCTGAGCAATCAGCCGGTCGGGTTCTGCTGCATAGGAACGACCGAAAATCGCCTGCGTCTGCGGATCGATGTTGCCGATCTGGTCCTGGCTGTTGCCGCTGGCGCCGAAATAGGCGCGGTCCATATCGTTCATAAGCGCGAAGATGCTGCGGCTGACGGAGACCCGCGGCTCGCGCGCATGCCCGGCTTCCTTCCAGGCCTCGCGATAGATACGTATCTGTTCGGCCTGCTGGATATGGAACGGCTTGCCGCTCTCGTCGGTCTTCAGCGTCGAGCTCTGCAGGTTCATGCCGAGCTTGGCAGCCCAGATGGAGGTCGCATTGGAGCTCGATCCCCACCAGATACGCTCACGCAGGCCCTCGGAATGCGGTTCGAGGCGCAGCAGGCCCGGCGGGTTCGGAAACATCGGCCGCGGATTGGGCTCGGCAAAGCCCTCTCCGCGCAGCACGTCCAGAAACACCTCTGTGTGGCGGCGGCCCATATCGGCATCGCTCTCACCGTCGGCTGGGGCGTAGCCGAAATAGCGGTAGCCATCGATGACCTGCTCCGGCGAACCACGGCTGATGCCGAGCTGCAGGCGGCCGCCGGAGATCAGGTCCGCCGCTCCGGCATCTTCGGCCATGTAGAGCGGGTTTTCGTAGCGCATGTCGATGACCGCGGTACCGATCTCGATCCGCCTGGTCTTCGCGCCGACTGCCGCCAGAAGCGGAAATGGCGATGCCAGCTGGCGGGCAAAGTGGTGTACGCGGAAATAGGCGCCGTCGGCGCCGAGCTCCTCGGCGGCCACCGCCAGGTCGATCGACTGCAGCAACGTGTCGCCCGCCGTGCGGGTTTGCGATTGCGGGGAGGGCGTCCAGTGCCCGAACGAGAGAAAACCGATCTTTTTCATGATGCTGTCATCCGCAAGGTTTCGTTGCCGCTGTCTTGCCACGCCGCCGCGCCGGAATATAGCCGCGCCCCATTGAACAGAGTGTCGCTTCCGGCGCGCCTCGCATCATGCCTCTGTTATGAGCATTGGCAGCAATCGCAGATCTGCCATGCATGAGGCGGGACGCTGGAAAAACGTAAAAACAAAAACGCCGGCTCGAATGAACCGGCGTTTCCGATAGAAATTCTGAAGACTTCGCGGGCCGATTAGCGGCCGGCTGCAGAGCGTGCGACCGAGCGGATATCACCGCGGTCGATGCCGAGGTCGTACAGTTCGCGGTTCGTCATGCGACCCAGTTCTGCAACGGTCTGACGGTACTTGCGCCAGTTATTGAAAGAGCGTGCTACGTTCATCTCGGTCCCCTTCCGTGGGCTTTGCGAACCCTGCTGCCCCAATCGGCGCTCCGTTCGCTTCGATGAGAAATATATAATCTAAGCCAGCCGGGATTTGCAGCGCTAAGACATCTGGACAGCATTGCGCAGAGTGCATAGCTTGCCCATCTTGCGGGCAATTAATGAACACTTGGTGTCCTGACTGCAAAGGCGAAGTCTTCCGCCACGAGTTCGCTGATCGAAATCAGCACCTCTTCCGCCGTGAACCCCGAGGCGATCGCCGCGCGGATCAAATCCTGGAGATCCGGTTCGATCACATCGCGGCAATCCTCAAGCCTCTCGTCCGAAACATTCAAGCTGTAAAGTTCTTCCATCGCACAACCCTTTCATGTCCCGTCCGCCGGACCGCAGTCCGGCGGCGCGATCGTTACCGTGCCGATACTTTGCGTTTTGCAGCAGGCAGGAGGCCTTCGCGCTGCAGCTGCTTGCGGGCAGCCTTGCGATGGCGGGACACGGCCTGCGCGTGCTCGCGAACCCGTCGTTCCGAGGGCTTTTCATAGACGCGGCGTTCCTTCATCTCGCGAAAGACGCCTTCCTTCTGCAATTTCTTCTTCAGCACACGAAGCGCCTGCTCGACATTGTTGTCTCTGACCAGAACCTGCATGGTCTTCTCCTTCTTCGTTTGTGATGTCTCAGCCCAGCTGCCTGGCGATGATCGCCTTCAGTTCCCGCCGCGTCAGCAGGCAGGGATCGGGCTTCCAATTCTTGGTGGGCCGTTTCACGGCCTCTTCGCGCTTGCGCGGCGCTGCCGCGGCAGGCGCAATCGCGGTATTCGTCTTGTTCAAATGAAATCCTTTGCCGCCTCTTGGCGGCCGGCACAGCCCGGCAAAAACGCCGGGCGACCGGCTTTCGAGCCGGTCATGCGCGGTTTGTTATGTGAGTGATGGCCGAAAGATAGGGTGAGAGGCGCCGCATTGCAAGGCGGGCCAGCGACCGGGCAGAGCATCGGCACCCACCGCGGAAAGACCGCTGCGGCACAAAAGCGGCCGCAGCGGCTATGGTTTTTCAGCGATCAGCCTTTGATGAAGGCCAGCAGATCGGCATTCAGGATGTCGGCATGGGTTGTCAGCATGCCATGCGGAAAGCCCTTGTAGACTTTCAGGGTGCCGTTCTTCAGAAGCTTGATCGATTCATACGCGGATGCGCCGATCGGCACGATCTGGTCGTCGTCGCCATGCAGCACCAAAGTCGGCACCGAAATGTTTTTCAGGTCTTCGGTCTGGTCCGTTTCCGAGAAGGCCTTGATACCTTCGTAATGCGCCTTGGCGCTGCCCATCATGCCCTGACGCCACCAGTTGCGGATCACGCCATCCGAAACCGTCGCGCCCGGACGGTTGTACCCGTAGAACGGGCCAGCCGGAACGTCGAGGAAGAACTGGGCGCGGTTGTCGGCAAGCGCCTTGCGCAAACCGTCAAACGCATCGATCGGCAGGCCGCCCGGATTGGCGTCCGTTTTCAGCATCAGCGGCGGGACGGCGCTGACAAGCACCGCCTTGGCGACGCGGCCCTGCGGCTCGCCGAACTTGGCGACATAGCGCGCGACCTGTCCGCCTCCGGTGGAATGGCCGATATGAACGGAATTCTTCAGATCGAGATGTTCGACCACGGCGGACGCGTCGGCCGCGTAGTGGTCCATGTCGTGACCTTCGCTCACCTGCGCGGAGCGGCCGTGGCCGCGCCGGTCATGGGCGATGACGCGATAGCCGTGATGAAGGAAGAACAGCATCTGGTTGTCCCAGTCATCGGCCGAAAGCGGCCAGCCGTGATGGAACACGATCGGCTGGGCATCCTTCGGACCCCAGTCCTTGTAGAAAATCTGCACGCCGTCTTTGGTCGTGACGAAATGATTGGTCATGATCGGTCGTCCTCTGTCGTTCGGGGTTGATTGTCGAAAGGGCAAGCGAAATGGAGTTATGGCAGCTGAAAATGTCGCGCAAACGAATGTCCCTACCCGCGCGCGGCGCCATCATCCCGGATGACTGCGAAGACATCAAGGTTGGATTTCGCGAACGGCAGCGAGGCTGGCCGGGCAGCTCTCTGGGCGGGTCAATCGAGACGGGATGCGGCCTGGCGGTCAGTTCGCGCTTTTGAAATCGAGACCGATATCGAGGATCGGCGCGCTATGCGTTATCCAGCCGACGGAGATCAGATCGACGCCGGATGCAGCGATGTCAGGCGCGGTCGTAGGCGTAATGCGCCCCGAGGCTTCGGTGATCGCCCGGCCGGCAACGATATCGACGGCCTGGCGCAGCATGACCGGGTGCATGTTGTCGAGAAGCACGGCATCCACGCCCTCGTCCATCACCTCCCGGAGCTGATCGAGCGTATCCACCTCGATCTCGATCTTGACCATGTGCCCGGCAGCAGATTTGGCTCGGCGCAACGCCTCGCGGATGCTGCCTGCGATGGCAATATGGTTGTCCTTGATCAGCACGGCATCATAGAGCGCGAAGCGATGGTTCATGCCGCCGCCTGCCCTCACCGCATATTTTTCCAGCGCCCGAAGCCCCGGAGTCGTCTTGCGCGTGCAGGCAACCGACGCCTTCGTTCCGGAGATCGCCTCAGCAATCGAAGCGGTTACCGTGGCGATCCCCGAGAGATGCGAGAGAAAATTCAGCGCCGTGCGCTCGCCGGTCAAAAGTCCCCGCGACGGGCCTGATATCGTTGCGATCACGTCACCGGACTTGACCGCCATGCCGTCCTGCAGGTGCCGCTCCATGACGATCGCGGGATCGACGAGCTGAAAGGAAAGCTCGGCCGCATCCAGACCGGCAATGATACCCGGCTGCCGCGCAGCCATGACGACCGTGGAGCGGTGGTCCGCGGGAATGACGGCAGCCGAGGTGATATCACCGGCAAGACCGAGATCTTCGGCAAGGGCTGCCCGGACAAGAGGCTCGATCACAAGGCGCGACAGGGGAACAAGGCTCATATCAGGCACTCCTTGCAAAATCTTGAGAGGCGGCGGCGCGGGCAATCTCCAGCACCTCGGCAAGCGTCATCATCCGCCTGCGTGCAACGCCCTGACGCAGCGGGAAATCGGTCCGCGCATGCGCCCCGCGTGATTCCTGGCGCAGGCTGGCAAAGACGGAAATGGAAAGCGCCACGATCGCGGGATCGGAGGCCGGACCTTCGCTTTCTGCCAGCGGCAAGAGCGCAGAGATCGCACCATGGATGGCGCCAGCATTGCGCAGCACGCCGAGATGGCGAGAGACGATCGGCCGGACGAAGCTTGTTTCGGGGCCCGGCGGCAAGGCGGGAACCGCCCCGAGGCTCGCCTTGATTGCCGATGAAGCCATATCGCGGGCGGCACGCATGCCCATCACCGCCGCTTCGAGCAGCGAGTTGCTTGCCAGCCGGTTGGCGCCGTGAAGGCCTGTCGATGCAGCCTCGCCTGCCACCCAAAGTCCGGGCACGCTGGTGCGGCCGCCGCGATCAGTGGCAATGCCGCCCATATGATAGTGAACTGCCGGACGAACCGGGATCGGCGCGCTGCCCGGATCGATACCTGCTTCGTGGCAAAGGGCGGCGATCGCGGGAAAGCGCGCGCCGAACCGCGTTCCGAGCGCTCGGCGGGCATCGAGGAACACGCGTCCGCCGCGGGCGATCTCGGCGCTGATGGCGCGGGCGACGACATCGCGCGGCGCCAGCTCGGCACCCGGCACGCTGGCCATGAACCGCTCACCGCGCTCGTTGACAAGCTCGGCCCCCTCGCCGCGCACAGCTTCGCTGACGAGCGCCAGCGGGCGGCGGCGGCTGTCGAGCGCCGTCGGATGGAACTGCACGAATTCCATATCGGCAAGAACCGCCCCGGCGCGCGCCGCAAGCGCAACGCCCTGGCCAAAGTTTCCGGTCGGATTGGTGGTCGCCTCGTAAAGCCCGCCGATCCCGCCGGTCGACAGCAGGACGCGCGACGAGGACAGGACAATGCCGCCAGCCGGTCCCGCACAAAGGAGGCCGCAGACGACTCCGTCTTCTGTGAGAACCCGGCGCGCTTCGGCGCCTTCGATCACCGTGATTGCCGGATCGGCGCGGACGGCAGCCGTGAGTGCGCGGATGATCGCCGCTCCCGATCCGTCGCCACCGGCATGGACGATGCGGCGGCGGGAATGGGCAGCCTCCAGGCCAAGGGAAAGCGCACCATCGCCGTTCCTGTCGAAGACGACGCCAAGGCGTTGCAGAACCCGGATGACCTCGGATGCGTCGCCGAGAATGTCCGCAGCGGCCTCGGCGTCACACAGACCGTCACCGGCAGCCAGCGTATCGGCAAGATGCAGGCTCGGGCTGTCATCGGCGCCGACGCTGGCGGCAATGCCGCCCTGCGCCCAGGCGCTCGATGTTTCGGCCCCCAGCATACTGCGGGTGACGAGAACGGAGGGCTCCGGCGACAGCGTTAAGGCGGCGATCAGCCCGGCAAGACCGCTGCCGACGATCACGGGACGGCCAGAGAGATGGTCGAGGATCTCGATCATATCGCCAGCATCCTCTCCACCGCCCGCCGCGCCGCGACGGCAACGCCGGCATCCACGATCACCTCATGGCGGTTTTCTTCCAGCGCGGTGCGGATATTGGAGAGCGTGATCCGCTTCATATGCGGGCAGAGATTGCAGGGGCGGATGAATTCGACATCGGGATGATGCACCGCGACGTTGTCGCTCATCGAGCATTCTGTTAGCAGAACCACGCGCGTCGGCTTCTTTGCGCTGACGTAGTCGGACATCACCGCCGTCGATCCGGCAAAATCCGCTTCCGCCACCACATCGGGCGGGCATTCGGGATGCGCAAGGACGGTGACGCCAGGATGATTTTCGCGCAACTGCCTGACGTCATCGGCCGAAAACAGCTCGTGCACTTCGCAATGCCCGTGCCAGGCGATGATCTCGACATTGGTTTCCCGGGCGACGTTGCGCGCCAGGTATTCGTCGGGGATCATCAGCACCCGGGGGACGCCAAGCGACTCCACCACCTGCTTGGCGTTGCCCGACGTGCAGCAGATATCGGACGCCGCCTTCACCGCGGCTGAGGTGTTCACATAGGTGATGACGGGGACGCCAGGATGGGCCTGACGCAGCAGGGCGATGTCTTCAGGCGAGATCGAATCCGCCAGCGAGCAGCCTGCCGCCATGTCGGGGATGAGCACAGTTTTTGCCGGATTGAGCAGCTTCGCCGTCTCCGCCATGAAATGCACCCCGGCCAGAACGATGACGTCGGCATCCACATCGATGGCCTTGCGCGCCAGCGCCAGACTGTCGCCGACGATATCGGCAACGCCGTGAAAGATCTCCGGCGTCTGGTAGTTATGCGCCAGGATGACGGCATTGCGCTTGCGCTTGAGTTCGAGGATGGCCTCGACATCGTCTTCGAACGACATCCATTCGGCTTTGGGAATGACGCGACTGACGCGATCATAGAGGGACGCGGCTGATACGGGACGGTTCATGGCGGTCTCCTTTATGCTCAAATTGAGCATTAACGGAGCAAATAGATATTCTCATACTGAGCATATGTCAATTGCGGGAGAGAGGCAGTTTCGTTCCGGAGAGAGCGCGTTCTTCGACGACGGTCGGACGGAAGCGGAAGAGCTTGGCCGGACGTCCACCGGTTTCGCTGGTCATTTCGCCGGTTTCCTCGACCAGTTCCTGCTGTTCGATCAACCGGCGGAAATTCTGTTTGTGAAGACCTAGCCCGGCCAGCGCCTCGACGGTGCGCTGCAGCTGAAGCAGCGTGAAGCTTTCGGGCATCAGCTCGAAGACGACAGGACGGTATTTGATCTTGGCGCGCAACCGGGCAATGCCGGTCGCCAGAATCCGCCGGTGATCAGCAAACATCGGGCGCCCGAAATTCACCCCTTCGACACCGGCCTCGGCCAGCAAGCCGGCTTCGTAGAGCAGCTCGTAGCGCTGCAGCGTCAGATCCTCGTTCCAGCCGCCGCCATCGAGCCCGAAGGTGAAGTCGGCCCGCTTGTGGCGCTGATCGCGTCTGATCGGATCGGCATCGGCCCACAGCCGCAGCTTCTGCATCACCTCGGCCAGCACCTCCGGCCGCCCCTGGCGATGGTCCTCCCAGGGAAGATATTCGTACCATCCATGCCAGGCCGGACGTCCCCCACCCGGCGCGTCCTGTTCGCGCACCAGGCCGAGATAGCTGATCGATATCGTCCGACCGCCAAGGATCTCGTTGTTCCGGTCACGATCCGCAAATGTATAAAGCTGCTCCAGATAGCCGATCGGGTGGCCGGTTTGCTCTTGGATCCATTCGCGCAGGCCGCTTTGGAGCGTCCGGTGTCCGAGCTCGAAAGGGCCGGACGGCAACGCCTCGCCGGCGCGCACGGTCATGACGCGCGGCTCGTCCTTTGTCACAGCCGTCACCACGGCCATGAGTTCGGCATGAGCGAGCCCGATCGTCACGTTGATTCCCCTGGATTATCAGCCACCGTCAGCCCTTGTGGCACAGCCGCGCCGCTTCGCCAACCGCAAGCTGCGCAACGCTGGAGACGGCAACGCATTTGCGCTATGAGGCGGACTGTCCAACGCACCAGATCCGGCAGCCAGCATGTTCGTCCTGAAAGACCAGATCGCCACCGAGCAGGTGGTCAAGAAGAGCCGGTTTCGCGCTGTCGCCATTCCTGTCGATAGCGAAGCCGCCGTCAAGGCTGCACTCACCGAACATTCCGATCCCTCGGCAAACCACAATTGCTACGCCTGGCGGATCGGCAACGTCTATCGCTTCAGCGACGACGGCGAGCCCTCGGGCACCGCCGGAAAGCCGATCTTCCAGGTGATGGAAGGGCGCCAGCTCGACAGGACGCTCGTCATCGTCACCCGCTGGTTCGGCGGCGTGCTGCTTGGCGCCGGCGGTCTGGTGCGCGCCTATGGCGGCACGGCCGCAGCCTGCCTCAGAGAAGCGGCGTTGGAAGAGACAATTCCTGCCGTCACCGGCACCGTGCACCTGAATTTCCAGGAATTGGAGATGGTTCGCTCGAAACTGACGTCGCAGGTCATGGCGCGGATTACAGGCGAGCAGTTCGATCACGAGGGATGCCTGCTGCTACTCGAAATCCCAGAAATACACGCCGCCGAAGCCATCCTGCTGGTCACCAATCTGACCCGCGGCCGCGCAGTCCTGAAGCTCGACGACGGCGGCCAGGCTTAGCTTGCGCGGCAGCAGCCGTCACAGGTTTCTGGCGATCACCATCTTCTGCACGTCGCTGGTCCCCTCGTAGATCTGGCAGATGCGGACATCGCGATAGATCCGCTCGACCGGATAGTCGGACATATAGCCATAGCCACCATGGATCTGCAGCGCCGCGGAGCAGACGCTCTCAGCCATCTCGGATGCAAAGAGCTTGGCCATCGACGCTTCGGAGAGACAGGGCTCGCCGGCTTCCTTGAGCGCTGCGGCATGCAGCACCAGCTGACGCGCCGCTTCGATCTTGGTCGCCATTTCCGCCAGCCGGAAGGCAATGGCCTGATGCTCGGCGATCGGCTTGCCAAAGGTGATGCGTTCGCGGGCATAGGCCTGTGCCGCTTCGAGCGCCGCGCGCGCCATGCCGACGGCCTGGGCGGCAATGCCGATCCGTCCGCCTTCGAGATTGGCAAGCGCGATCCGGTATCCCTCGCCTTCCTCACCCAGTCGCTGGTCCGCTGGTACCCGCATGCCGGTAAAGGCGATCTGGCAGGTATCGGAGGCATGCAGCCCGAGCTTTTCCTCGACGCGCACCACTTCGTATCCCGGCGTATCCGTCGGCACGATGAAGGCAGTGATGCCCTTCTTTCCCGCCGAAGGATCGGTGACCGCGAAGACGATGATCAGATTGCCATTCTTGCCTGAGGTGATGAACTGCTTGGTGCCGTCGAGAACATAGAAGTCTCCATCGCGCACCGCCTTTGTTCTCAGGTTTGCGGCATCGGTGCCCGCCTGTGGCTCGGTCAGCGCGAATCCGCCGATCCATTCGCCCGATGCGAGCGTCGGCAGGAAGGCACGCTTCTGCGCATCGCTGCCAAACCGCAGGATCGGGACGCAGCCGACTGAACTGTGCACGCTTGTGATCGCCGAACAGGCGCCATCGGCGGCAGCGATTTCCTCGATCGCCAGCGCATAGGCCACCGCACCGGTATCCGAACCGCCATAGTCCTCGGAAACCAGCATGCCGAGCAGACCGAGCTCGCCCATCTCGCGCAGTTCATCACGAGGGAAAAGATGCTCCTTGTCGCGGCGGGCAGCGCCCGGCGCCAGCCGCTCCTGCGCGAAGGCACGCGCCATGTCGCGGATCTGGATCTGTGTCTCGTTGAGCAGCATGGGCTTCTCCCTCAGATCCGCTCGAAAGCCATGGCTGTCGCCTCGCCACCGCCGAGACAGAGAGAGGCCATGCCGCGCTTCAGATCGTGGCGCTGCATCGCTGCCAACAGCGTGACGATGATGCGCGCGCCGGAGGCGCCGATCGGATGACCGAGCGCGCAGGCGCCGCCATGGATATTGATCTTTTCAGCCGGCAATTCGAGATCGTGCATGGCCGCCATCGGCACGACGGCGAAGGCTTCGTTGATCTCGAAGAGATCGACGCTGGAGAGCGCCCAGCCGGTCCGCTCCGAAAGCTGTTGCAGCGCGCCGACAGGTGCGGTGGTAAACAGGCGCGGTGCCTGCGAATGCGTTGCGTGCCCCGCAATCACGGCAATCGGCGAAAGCCCGCGCCGTTCGGCTTCCGAGCGGCGCATCAGCAGCAATGCGGCGGCGCCATCCGAGATCGAGGCCGAGCTTGCCGCGGTCACCGTTCCGTCGTCGCGAAAAGCGGGCTTCAGAGAGGGAATACGCGCCGGATCGGCCTTGCCCGGTTGTTCGTCGCGATGGACGTCGCGGCTCACCTTTCCTGACTTCACCTCCACCGTCACCGTCTCGGCATCGAAGAGCCCGCCATCGACGGCCCGCTTCGCCTTGTCGAGCGAGGAAACGGCGTAGGCGTCCTGCGCCGCGCGGGTGAATTGATAGGCCTCGGCACATTCCTCGGCAAAGGTGCCCATCGACCGGCCCTTGTCGTAGGCGTCCTCGAGCCCATCGAGAAACATGTGGTCGAGGATCGTGCCGTGCCCCATGCGATAGCCGCTTCTGGCGCGCTTCAGCAGATAGGGAGCATTGGTCATGCTCTCCATGCCGCCCGCGATGACGACGCTCTGGCTCCCGGAGACAATCTCATCGTGGCCGATCATCGCCGCCTTCATGCCCGAGCCGCAGACCTTGTTGACAGTCACCGCGCCACAGGCATAGGGCAGACCGGCGCCAAGTGCGGCCTGACGCGCCGGCGCCTGCCCCTGCCCGGCAGGTAGCACACAGCCCATCAGCGCCTCGCCGATATCGTCTGGCTGTACGCCGCCGCGCGCGATCGCGGCACGGATGGCCGCCGAGCCAAGCTCGCTTGCACTGACATCCTTGAAGTCGCCCTGAAAGGCACCCATCGGCGTGCGCGCCATGCTGACGACGACGACCGGATCATCGGATTTCATGAGAAGGGCTCCTCCCTGCCTGAACTCATGCATCACGCGCCGCCCGCCGGGCGGCGCTTCGTTCAACATATCGCTCTTCGAAACAAATGCCATTGCATCGTGCAGAGATGTCGCAAAAGAGCCAGCGGGTTCGCGTCTCGAATAGACAAGCCCCTTGGCGGATCGCTACATCTTATTGTCGTGGATCGACTGTAGTGCCGTTTCGGCCTGTACTAGATTCGGCGCACCAAGATTCAAGGGTTCAAGTGATGGCGGAATTTCCAAGCAAGGCTAAAGTCGTAATCATCGGTCTCGGCGGCATCGTCGGCGCCTCGATCGCTCATCACCTGATCGAGCGCGGCTGGGACGACATTGTCGGCATCGACAAATCGGGGATCCCGACCGATATCGGATCGACGGCGCACGCCTCCGACTTCTGTTACACCACCAGCCACGACTATCTCAGCGTCTGGACGACGCAGTATTCGATCGATTTCTACGAGAAGATGGGCCACTACGCCCGTATCGGCGGTCTGGAAGTTGCCCGCACTGGCGACGACACCTGGATGGAAGAGATCAAGCGCAAGCTGAGCTCCGCCAAGGCCTTCGGCACCAACGCCCGCTACGTCTCGCCCTCCGAGATCAAGGAAATGTTCCCGCTGATCGAGGAAGATCAGGTTCAGGGCGGCATGTTCGACCCCGATGCCGGCCTCGTCATCCCGCGCTCGCAGACGGTTGCCGGCAAGCTGGTCGATGCGGCCGAAAAGTCCGGCAAGCTGAAGATGTTCGGCAATACGCCGGCGAAGTCGCTGATCGTTGAAGGCGGCCGCATCAAGGGCGTTGTCACCCATCGCGGCACCATCATGGCCGATCACGTCATCGTCTGCGCCGGCCTCTGGGGCCGCCTGATCGCAGAAATGGTCGGCGAAGACCTGCCGGTGATGCCGGTCGATCACCCGCTGACCTTTTTCGGCCCCTATAACGAATTCGAAGGCACCGGCAAGGAAATCGGCTTCCCGCTGCTGCGCGACCAGGGCAACTCCGCCTATATGCGCGACACCGGCGACCCGGCGACCACCGAAGGCGGCCAGATCGAGTGGGGCTATTACGAGACCACCAATCCGCGCATGTGCCATCCGCGCGACCTGCTCGAAAAGCACGAAGCACGCCTCTCGCCCTCGCAGCGCGACCTGGAAATGGAACAGATCATCGAGCCGCTCGAGCGCGCCATGGAACTGACGCCGATCCTGGGCGAACTCGGCTACAACGAAGGCCACTCCTTCAACGGTCTGCTACAGGTTTCGGCCGGCGGCGGCGCCTCCTGCGGCGAGAGCCAGAAGGTTCGCGGTCTTTGGTATTGCGTCGCCATCTGGGTCAAGGACGGCCCGGGCTACGGCAAGCTGATCGCCGACTGGATGACCGACGGCCGCACCGAGATCGACCACAACTCGATCGATTACGCGCGCTTCTATCCGCATCAACTGACGGAAGAGTTCATCGAGGGACGCTGCTACGAAGCCGCCCAGAAGATCTACTTCCCGGCCGTTCATACCCGCGAACCCTATGCATCCGGCCGCAACGCCAAGCGCTCACCCTTCTACGAGCGCGAAAAGGAACTCGGCGGCTACTTCATGGAGCTCGGCGGCTGGGAGCGCGCCCATGGCTACGCCGCCAACGAACACCTCCTGGAAAAATACGCCGACCGCGTGCCGGTTCGCGAAAACGAATGGGACAACCGCCACTTCTGGCGCGTCTCGAATGCCGAGCATCTGGCGATGAGCGAGGATTGCGGCATCGTCAATCTCAGCCATTTTCACATGGTCGACATCGAAGGGCCTGATCATGTCGAGCTCCTCGAATGGCTCTGCGCCGCCAAGATCGGTGGCGACGCCAATATCGGCAAGGGCATCTACACCCACTTCCTCGACGACGAGGGCATGGTTCGCGCCGACTTCACCGTCATCCGCATGGCCGACCGCTGCCGTCTGATCAACGGCGCCGATGCCGGCCCGCGCGACTTCCACTACATGAAGCGCGTTGCGCAGGACCGCGGCCTCGATGTCACCATCACCGACGTCGCGGAGAAGTACATCACCGTCGGCATCTGGGGCCCGAATGCCCGCGAGACGCTGAAGAAGGTGGTTGCCGATCCCTCGGGCCTCGATGCCGAAAACTTCGCCTTCGCCGCCATCAAGCCGATCGAAATCGCCGGCAAGACGGTGACCGCATTCCGCATCTCCTATGTCGGCGAACAGGGCTGGGAACTGCACATGAAATACGAGGACGGCCTCGCCGTCTGGGATGCCCTGCGCTCGACGGGCGTCATGGCCTTCGGCGTCGAAACCTATGCAAACTCACGCCGCATGGAAAAGAGCCTGCGCCTGCAGAATGCCGACCTTCTGACCCAGTACAACCTGATCGAAAGCGATCTGGCGCGTCCGAAGGTCAAGGAAGCCGATTTCCGCGGCAAGGCCAAGCACCTGGAATACAAGGCCCGCGAACACCAGCCGGCGATGCTCTGCACCCTTGTCATGACCGAAAATACCGACAAGTCGGGCGTCAAGCGCTATCCGGTCGGTTCCATGCCGGTCATGGATCCGGAAACCGGTGCCGTGCTGATCGACGAACTCGGCCGCCGCTCCTACACGACCTCGGTCGCCTTCGGCCCGACGATCGGCAAGAACATTGCGCTCGCCTACCTGCCCTGGGAATATTGCCAGGTCGGGCGCAAGCTGAATGTCGAATATTTCGCCGAAACCTATCCGGTCGAAGTGGCTGGCGTCGGCTACAAGCCGCTCTACGACGCCGAAAATCTGAAGCCGCGCAGCTAACAACGGCGCATTTTCAGGCAGACATCCGAACCCGCCGTGTCTCATGACGCGGCGGGTTTTGCGTTTCGGCATCGGCCCGTTCAGCCGATTGCCGTATCCGTAGAGGCGCAGTAATGTATACAGGAATCCGCAACCAGCAGGCCCTCATGTCTTCCAATTCCGATCGCGTCGAAACCGCCACTCTTGCGCTGCGCCGTGCCATCGTCGAACAGGCGCTGAAAGCCGGTACCAAGCTGCCGGAAGATGAGATCGGCAGGCACTTTTCGATGAGCCGGACGCTGGTTCGTGCGGTGCTGGCGAAGCTGCAGACGCAGGGGCTTGTCGATACCTATCACAAGCGCACCGCGACCGTTGCCCAGCCCAGCCTTGAAGAGGCTCGCGATGTGTTTGCCGTGCGCCGGGCGCTCGAGCGCGAGGCGATGAAGGCGGTCATCAAGCGCTGGTCTCCGGCCATCGAGAAAGCGCTCAGAAGCCATGTGAGCGAGGAGGAAGAGGCGCATGCCAAGGGCGACGCCCGCCTTTCCACCCGGCTTGCTGGCGAATTTCACCTGAAGCTCGCCACGCTTTCCGGCAACGCTCTTCTCGAACGCTACCTGTTCGAACTCGTCTCGCGCTGTTCGCTGATCCTGGCGATGTACAGCCGCCCGCATTCCAGCGAATGCGCCATCAGCGAACATTCCGCCCTGATCGCCGCGCTGAAGACCGGCGATGCGACGGCCGCCGAACGCCTGATGGACGAGCATCTGATCTCGGTCGAGACCCGGGCGCTGATTGCGGACGAGAGCGACGACCGCCCGGATCTCGGCAGCATTCTCGCGCGCTACAGCGGCGATACCAGCCCTTAGGCCACTGCCTATTTTGCAGTCATGTATACATGATTTTGCCTTTTCTGTAGACATGCTGTAGAGGCTGCATCCAGGACCTAATGCAGGCCACGCCCTGCGAAGCCGCGTCATTCGCATGCTCGCTGCATCTGGCACTCGGCTTGCAAGGAATGATGCGGCGCTCAAGATTCAAGGAAGAACGCGATGGCTGATATCGAAACCGTCTTTACCAACGCCCGGCTGCCGGACGGTTCGCTGAAGAACATTGGCGTCGCCGCCGGCAGGATCGTTTCACTGGAGCCTGCCGGAAAGGCGGCCGGACCGGTGGAGGCTGTCGATCTCGAAGGCGCCCTCGTCGTGCCCGGCTTTGTCGAAGGCCATATCCATCTCGATACCAGCTTCTATGGCGATGCCTGGATCCCGCACAAGCCCTGCACCAATGGCTTCGATGTCCACCAGCGTGTCGCCTTTCAGGCCGAAAACATGGCGCAGGCCGCGCCGATGGCGGAGCGGGCGCGCAACCAGCTCGATCTCTGCATCGCCAATGGCGCGACGGCGATGCGCAGCCATGTCATGGTCGATGGCTCGGTCGGCCTGAGGTCGCTGGAGACCATTCTGAAGGTTCGCGAGGAGTACCGCGATCTGATCGATATCCAGCTCGTCGCCTTCCCGCAGAGCGGCATCCTGAAAAGCCCTGGGACCCCCGAGCTGCTCGATGCCGCGATCGGCCTCGGCGCCGACCTGATCGGAGGCCTCGATCCGGCAAGCTTCGACCGCGACGTCACCGCCCACCTCGCCGTCGTCTTCGGCATTGCCGAGAAACGCGGCGTTGATATCGATATCCATCTGCATGACGCCGGCACGCTCGGACTTTTCACAATCGAGGAAATCTGCGCCCGCACGAGGGCGCTCGGCATGGGCGGCCACGTGACTGTCAGCCACGCTTATGGGCTCGGCGACCTGCAGCAGGACGCCGCGAACAAGGCTGCCGATCTGATTGCCGCAAGCGGCGTCTCGATCATGACCAATGCGCCGGGCAATCACAATTTTCCGCCGGTCGCGCTGCTGCGCAAGGCTGGCGTGACGGTTTTCAGCGGCAGCGACAACATCCGCGACAGCTGGTGGCCCTATGGCGATGGCGACATGCTGCGCCGTGCCGAGATCATCGGTTACCGGTCCGGCTTCTACACCGACGACGAACTCGCCGCGGCCTTCGACGTCGTCACCGCAGCGGGTGCCAAGGCGCTCCGCCTTGAAGGCTACGGGCTTGAGATCGGCGCCAAAGCAGATTTCGTGACGTTGGACACGCCACACATACCGCAAGCCGTCGTTAGCGTGCCGAAGAACCGCAAGGTGTTCAAGGCGGGCCGGCTGGTGGCCCAGGGCGGGGCGGTGATCCGCTGATGTCAGCCGCCGGACGCCGCCAGAGCCAGAGCTTCAACGCCACATCGCAGACGGCGATGGTGACGGCACCGCACTGGCTTGCGGCGGAGGCGGGAGAAAAGGTTCTGAAGCGCGGCGGCAACGCGATCGAGGCGATCATCGCCGCAGGCGCTGCGCTGTCCGTCGTCTATCCGCATTTCTGCGGCCTTGGCGGCGATGCGATCTGGATGATCGCCGACGCCTCGGGCAAGGCCACGACCTTTCTTGGCATCGGGCAGGCGGCCGAACATCTGCCGGCGCTGACCGATATGCCGCTCCGCGGTCCGTTGTCGGCGCTGACCAGCGCCTGCCTGGTCGACAGCTGGGGACACCTGCTCGCTCATTCGAATGCGGCATGGGGCGGGCACGAAACGCTTGCCGCGCTTCTGGACGATGCCATCGCGCTCGCCGAGAACGGCTTTCCGGTCAGCGCTTCACAGCGCTTCTGGCACCAATTCCGCAAGGGCGAACTGGCGTCGTGGCCCGGATTTTCGGCGCTCTTTGCTGATGACGGCATCCAGCGCCAACCGGCCCTGGCGGCAACGCTGCGCGCCATCGCAGAGAACGGTCCACGCGAGTTCTATGAAGGCGCCCTCGCCCGCCGTATCGCCTTGGGCCTCGCCGAAGCGGGGTCGCCGGTAAGAGCCAGCGATCTCGCCAGGACCCGGACGATCGCCGGGGAGCCTCTGTCTCTCCCCTACCGCGGCCTGACGCTTCTCGCCCCGCCACCGCCGACGCAAGGTGTCACGACGCTCGGCATCATGGGCGTGCTTGGCGAGTTCGCGATGGCCGGCTTCGATTATCGGGAGGCCGGTTTCTATCATCATCTCGTCGAGGCGGTGAAACAGGCCTTCCTCGACCGGCCAGCGATTGCCGATCCGCTCTTCGCCGCCATCGACACGCAACGGCTGCTGGCGCCCGGGCGGCTGTCGGCAAAAGCCCGGACGATCAACCCCGGCCATGCGATGCCATGGCCGCACCCATACAAGCATGGCGACACGGCGTTCCTGGCTGCCGTCGATGCCGAAGGGCGCAGCGTTTCGATGCTGCAGAGTATCTATTTCGATTGGGGAAGCGGCGTGGTTGCCGGTGACACCGGGATTCTCTGGCAGAACCGCGGTGCGGCTTTCAGCCTCGATCCGGCAAGCCCGAACCATGTGAGACCCGGCAAGCGGCCATTCTATACGCTGAACCCCGGCATGGCGTTGAAAAATGGGCGCCCGCATCTGCTTTATGGCACGCAAGGCGCCGACGGCCAGCCGCAGACGTTGGCGCTGCTGCTTTCGCTGCTCATCGACCACGGGCTCGACCCGCTGGCTGCCCTGTCGCAGCCGCGCTTCCTGCTCGGGCGAACCTTCTCGGACACCAGGGACAGTCTGAAGATCGAAGCCAATGCCGGCGCTTCGGTGCTGGAAGGCTTGGGGGCGTTCGGCCATCAGGTCAGCAGCATCGATGCCTTCAGCCAGCTCGGCGGCCAGGCCGGGATCATCTGCATCGGTGATGACAAGGCGATCACCGGCGCCCACGATCCGCGCAGCGATGGCGGGGCGATCGGTCTCTGATGATGAGCACGCCGGTTTTCGATCTGCTGATCCGCGATGCGCGCCTCGAGCCTTTCGATGGGCCTGTCGATATCGGCATCGCCGGAGAGCGCATCGCGGCGATCGGTGCGAACCTCGTCTGCGAGGCCATCGAGACGACGGATGCTCAGGGCGCCTTTGCCAGCCGTGGTTTTACCGACAGCCACGTTCATCTCGACAAGGCCTGCATCCTCGATCGTTGCAGCATATGCGAGGGAACGCTGGCCGAGGCCATCAGTGAGACGGCGAAAGCCAAGGCCGATTTCACCGAGCAGGACGTCTATGCCCGCGCGGCGCGCGTCGTCGAAAAAGCGATCGTCAACGGCACAATGCGCATGCGCACCTTCGTCGAGATCGATCCGCGCGCCGGCATGCGCTCCTTCGAGGCGATCAAGCAGATCCGCCAAGACTATGCCTTCGCGATCGATATCGAGATCTGCGCCTTCGCACAGGACGGACTGACAAACGAGCCGCAGACGTTTGAAATGCTCGACGCGGCGCTCGCGGATGGAGCCAACCTCGTCGGCGGAGCGCCCTATATCGATCTCGATCCGCGGGGCCAGATCCGGATGATCTTCGATCTGGCGGAGAAGCATGGCACCGCCATCGATTTCCATCTCGATTTCGATCTTTCGCCGGAGAAGACCAATCTGCCTGCGGTCATCGAGGAGACGGTGCGCCGCCGCCATCAGGACCGCGTCTCGCTCGGCCACATGACCAGCCTCTCCGCGATGGCGCCGGACGAAGTTCAGTCGCTCGCACGTCAGTTGAAAGCGGCGGGCATCGCCGTCACGACACTGCCCTCCACTGATCTGTTCCTGAATGGCCGCGATCATGACCGGCTGGTGCCGCGCGGCGTGGCACCAGCCCATCTGCTGGCATTCGAAGGGGTGCTGACCTCGATCGCCAGCAACAATATCCTCAATCCCTTCACGCCGTATGGCGATGCATCGCTGCTGAGAATGGCCAATCTCTATGCCAATGTCGCGCAGCTTTCGCGGCGCAGCGACATGCAACTGGCCTTCGAGATGATCAGCACCTCGGCAGCGCGGATCATGGGCAGGGATGAGCAGCCGATCGAGGTCGGCTCGCCTGCCGATATCATCCTGATCGATTGCATAGACCGGGAACAGGCGATCCGCGAAAACGCCCGCGTCATCTTTGGATGCAAACGCGGGCGCAGGACTTTCGAGGCACCAAGGCCGAGCATCTTGCGGGCTTAAGCCGCCTGCGCTGCCTTCGCCGGAATTTCGACGTCGATCTCCAGCACCGAGACATGCTCGCCGCGGTCGATTTTCACCTGCAGCCGGTCGCCGTCGATTTCCACGTGCCTGGCGATCACGGCGAGGATTTCCTCCCGCAGGATCGAGACCAGGTCGGCCCCGGGCGTGATGCGCTCATGGGCGAGCAGAAGCTGCAGCCGCTCGCGGGCAACAGGCGCGGACTTTTTCTTCTGGAAGAAGTTGAACACGTTCATGCTGCCCTCCGTCCGAAAATCTTGCCGAACAGGCCGCGCTTCTCGCCAGGTACCGTAACCGGCACCACTTCGCCTGCCAGGCGGCGGGCAGCCTCGAAGTAGGCCTTGGCCGGCGCCGTGTTCTGATCGGCGAGCGTCACCGGTGCACCGATATTGGACGCGCGCAGGACGTCCATGCTCTCCGGAATGATGCCGAGCAGCGGAATCGAGAGGATTTCCAGCACGTCATCGACCTTCAGCATGTCGCCACGCTCGGCGCGCGTCACGTCGTAGCGGGTGAGCAGCAAGTGCTTTTCGATCCGCTCGCCGTTTTCGGCCTTGGCCGTTTTGGAGTCGAGCAGGCCGATGATGCGGTCGGAGTCGCGAACCGAGGAGACCTCGGGGTTGGTGACGACGACGGCGATATCGGCATGGCGCATGGCGAGCGTCGCGCCGCGTTCGATGCCGGCCGGGCTGTCGCAGATGATCCAGTCGAAATTGCGCTTCAGATCGTTGATGACCTGCTCGACGCCCTCGGCGGTCAGGCAATCCTTGTCGCGCGTCTGCGAGGCCGGCAGCAGGAACAGCGTTTCCAGCCGCTTGTCGCGGATCAGCGCCTGCGAGAGCTTGGCATCGCCCTGGATGACGTTGACCAGATCGTAGACGACCCGGCGTTCGGCACCCATGACGAGATCGAGATTGCGCAGGCCGACGTCGAAATCGACGACGACGACCTTTTCGTTGCGCTGCGCCAGAGCGGCGCCGAGTGCGGCCGTAGAGGTCGTCTTGCCAACGCCACCCTTGCCCGAGGTAACAACTATGACTTTACCCATATCCCCTCTCCTGTCCTAAACCATTCGTCCGTTAAATCAGCCGCGATGCGAGGATCGCGTCGTTTTCGAGCCAGAGCTGCGCAGGCTGGCCGCGCAGTTCGGCAGGCAGATCGTCTGCCGTCTTGTAGATGCCGTCGATCGCCAGCAATTCTGCTTCCAGCTTGCGGCAGAAAATCCGGGCCGACGAGTTGCCGACCGAACCTGCCAGCGCCCGGCCGCGAAGCGCGCCGTAGATGTGGATGGAGCCGCCGGCGATAATCTCGGCGCCCGAAGCGACCGATCCGATGATCGTCACGTCGCCTTCCGGGAAGATGATCGACTGGCCCGAGCGCACCGGCTCGTGCAGAACCATCGACGACAATGTGGCGCGCGTTACCTGAACGGGCGCAGTGGCCTGCACCTGCGTCTCAGCCTTCGGCGCCGGCTCCTTCGCCTGCGGCACGTCGGCGACATCGACATCCGGTGCCGGGCGGCCGCCGCTCATGCCCGGCGGCATGGTAGCGTCGAGCTGCGATGGCCGCGCGCCTTCGATGCCCATGATCCGGACGCCGCGTTCGCCAAGCGAAGCGATCATCGACTTCAGCTGAGCCCGGTCCGCCTGGAGGTCGGCGACATCGAGGACAACCGGCCTTCCCAGGAAAAAGCCTGCCGAACGCTTGGCCAGATCGTCGAGCCGGACCAGCCATTCATCGAAGGGCAGATCGGGCGTCAAAACGACCGCCAGGAACGAACGGCCTTTGATACGGATGGAGCGCGCGTCGGTTAACACATTAGCAATCTTGGTTAATTTTTGATTGCTTCGGTGTACCTGCTTCGTGGTTAACAAATAGTTAACGCGTGGCCCCGGCCACAACGTTCAGTTAACGGCCGGGGACATTTGCACGGCGCCGTGGCAGGGCCGCCACAGGGCTATTTTACCTCGACGGCAAGGTCCGCAACATCGGGCGCGGTCTTCACCAGACCCATCTCCTGCATGAAGGTCCCGAACCGCTGGTAGCGGCCGGTATCGAGCGCCGCAGGACGCTTGGCGAAGCGCGGCAGCGTGTCGAAGAATGCTGTGCGGTTCAGCTCGTCGTCGAGATTGGGGTAGGCCTTGACGAACAGCTGCCAGGCTTCCTTGGGGTGGTTGGTGATGAAGATCGAGGCCTGTTCGACGGCCGCGAGGAAACGTGGCAGCCGCGGATCGGCGATCGAATCGCGATGGGTGACGAAGATCAGCTCGTCATAGGGCGGCACGCCGTTTTCTTCTGGAAAGAACGCCTTGCCCTCATGTCCTTCGAGCTTCATCTGCGTCAGCTCGAAATTGCGGAAGCCGCCGACATTGGCATCGACCTTGCCTGCGATCAGCGATGGCGACAGGGCGAAATTGACGTTGACCAGCTCTACGTCTTCTTTCGTGAGACCGGCGTTTTCCAGCATCCGCTTCAGCATCGCGTCTTCAAAGCCGGTGACGGAAAAGCCGACCTTCTTGCCCTTCAGATCGGCAAGACTCTTGATCGGTCCATCGGCAAGCACGGTGACGGTGTTGAGCGGCGTCTCGACCAGCGTGCCGACCCGCACCAGCGGCAGTCCGGCTTCGTGGTCGAGGTAGAGGTTGGGCTGGTAATGGATGCCGATATCAGCCTGCTTGGCGGAAATCAGCCGCGGCACCGCCGAGGGATCGGCAGGCGGGATGAGCTCGACATCCAGCCCTTGCGCGGCAAACAGGCCCTTCTGCCCGGCGATGACCAGCGGTGCGTGGTCGGGGTTGACGAACCATTCCAGCATCACTGTCAGCTTGTGGTTGGCAAGCGACGGCGAAGCGAGCGCCACAAGGGCAAGGAAGGTGGCGGATATCAGACGCAGCATGTTTGCTCCATGAATGTGCAGTTTGAAAATCGTTCAGCGCGTGGTTGCCCACGGCGTCCAGCCGGAGGTGAGCCTGTCGACCACCACCCGGCAGATCAGCGTCATCGCCGCCAGCACCGCCATGGCGGCAAAGACCATGTCGGTCTGCATGCGCGCATTGGCCTGGACCATGACGAAGCCGAGGCCTGCCGACGCGCCGACCCATTCGCCGATCACGGCGCCGAGCGGCGCCAGCGGCGCAGCGATCCTCAGACCTGAAACGAGTGCCGGAACGGCAAGCGGCATCCGGATGCGGACCAGCGTCTGCCAGTGGCTGGCATTTGTCAGCGATACGGCATCGAGGATATCGCGCTCGGTCCTGCGCAGCCCGTCGGCAAAAGCCGAAGCGACGGGAAAAAAGATGATGATCGTTGCCATGGCGACCTTGGAAGCCATGCCGAAGCCGAGCCAAATGACCAGGATCGGCGCCAGCACAAAGACCGGGAAGGCCTGCAGGATCAGCACCAGCGGCCAGACCAGCGCCCCGGCGGCCGGAAAGGCCGACAGCACGAAGGCCGCCGCCGCACCTGAGATTGCTCCGCAGACGTATCCCAGCACGATCTCAAGCGCCGTCGTCAGGCTCTGCTCCAGCAGGAACAGCGGCTGCCGCACAAAGACCGAAGCGACCGACAGCGGTGAAGGCAGGATGAAATGCGCCGGCGCAAACAGCCAGATGACCACCTGCCAGATCGCAAGCAGCAAAACTGCACCATAGAGAGCGTTGAGAGGGCGCATCGTTCAGGTGTCAGTGGAAACTGAGGGGCGTGAGCGCAGCAGAACAGACATTGCGAAGCGATCTCCAGACGGCAATGGAGATCCAGGCAAAGCGAAGACGAAGGGAGATACCGGCGGCATCTTGTTCCGTTCCTACGCCGGCATGACCCGGATCAGGTTCAAGGGTCCGGCTCAGCGCCATCTCAGCATCGTCAGATGCTCCCCTCGGAATGGGCGGGAAACTGTCGCGTTTTCAAAGGACTGTCAATGGTGGATCCGCCGCCTGCGCAGCGCCCAGGCATTTGTGATCGAAAGGGCTAGAGACTTTTGGCCCAGGGCTACCTATCTAAGTGTCATGCAATTTAGGGAGACCGAATATGAAATTCGCTATTCTCACCGTTCTTGCTGCTTCGCTGGCGGGAATATCAGCCCAGGCCGCGGACCTGACACCACCGCCTGCGCCGGTTGAACCGGAGGCAATAACGCCGGTTTTCACCTGGTCGGGCCCTTATATCGGTGCCGAGGGTGGCTATAGCTGGACGACGTTCGATCCTGACGGTGCATCCAATGTCGACGCCAACGGCGGGATCCTGGGCGGCTTTGCCGGCTACAACTACCAGTTCGACAATAACTGGGTGATCGGCGTCGAAGGCGATGTCCTCCATAACTGGAACGAAGAGGACACGGCCTTTGGCTCCGTCGAGACGACATGGCAGGGCTCGGTCCGCGCCCGCGTCGGCTATGCCTTCGACAACGCCCTGCTCTACGGAACCGCCGGCTGGGCGATCGCACGGGCAGAAGGTCATCCGACCGGGGCTTCAGATGTTTCCGACACGCTGAACGGCTGGACGATCGGCGCAGGTATCGACTACGCCTTCACCCAGAACATCTTTGCCCGCGGCGAGTATCGCTATACCGACTACGGCAGCGGCAACTTCGGCGGTGCGGCGGGCGGTGATTTCGATCTGAACCAGAACACGATCATGATCGGCGTCGGCGTCAAGTTCTGAGGAGACGGAATGAAATGCGCGATCGCGGACGGCACGCCTTCACACGGCGTGACGCGAAGCTAGCCGTTTTCCAAAAGTCCGCTCTAGGTGTTCCAACATCCCCGTGGAAAACCGGAACACCGTGTTGCACTAAATTAGGACTTCGACAAAAGTCATTCCTCATGATGAGGAATGCTCACAATGCTGTCGGGTCTCGGGACAATCACCATTACGGACGAGAATTACAGCGAGCACGTGGCCTTCGAACTCGGTGAGCGTGACGGCCTGCTGTTTGGCGGCGAAGAGATCCTGCGGCGGGCACAGCGCGCCAAGAAGGTGTTTCTCTTCCTGCTGACATCGCGGCGCGAGTTGCGCATCCGCATTGCCAATGTCGAGCATTCCTGCGCCAATTTCGTCGTCATCAGCGAACCGCTTCCTGCCACCTGAGAGCGCGTGAAAAGGCCACGAGCGGGTCAGCGCTGCGTGGCCTTCATGACGCGGCCCGTGAGGCGAGCCGCGCCTCAGTTCAGATGTTCGAAGTCCGCCATGTTCTTCTCCGTCACCAGTTGGAACGGGATCCAGACCTCGCGGTCGATCTTTTCGCCCTTGATCGCCTTCAAAGCCGCATCGATCGAACCCTTGCCCTGACCCTTGGCATCCTGGAAGACCGTGACCTTCAGGTCGCCCGCCTTCATCGCCTGCAGGGCTTCCGGCGTGGCGTCGATACCGGCGACGATGATCTTCTCCGTGGATGCGCCGCCATTCTTCAATGCGGCGATGGCGCCGAGCGCCATCTCGTCGTTGTTGGCAAGAACGGCATCGAACTCCAAGCCCGATGTCAGCCAGTTGGAGACCAGATCGGCGCCGTTGACGCGGCTCCAGTTACCGACCTGCTCCTGAGCGACCTTCAGGCCGCTGCATTCAGGCGTCGCGATGACGTCATGGACGTCCTGAGTGCGCTGACGCGCGGCCTGGCTCGTCAGGTCGCCGATCATGATGACGACATTGCCTTTGCCGCCCAGAATGCGACAGACTTCCTTGGTCTGCAGCGTGCCGGATTCGGCCTCGTTTGAACCGACGAAAGCCTGTTGCTTGCCGAGTGTCGAAAGATCGGTCGGCTGAACGTTGACGTAGATCAGCGGGATGCCGGCATCCTCGGCAACCTTGCTGAGAGCCGGCGTGCCATCTGAATCGACGGGATCGACGATGATGGCCGAGACGCCGCCGGCAGCGAAATTCTTGACCTGGTCGAGCTGCTTGTTGACGTCCGTCGTCGCATCCTCGATCTGCAGCTCGACACCGACGGACTTGGCATAATCCTGCATGCCGTTGACGATCAGCGTCTGAAAATTGTTGGTGAGCGTCCCCATCGAAACACCGATACGATCGGCCGCGTGCGCCTGCCCAGCAAGCACCAGGGCAACCGCGCTGGTGGTCAGCAATTTCAGCATTTTCTCTCCTCCCAGAGATAAGGCGGCGCCAGCCGGCCGCAGGAAAACGTTAGCCGGGGAAGATCGCGCGGTCCGCGGAAAAATTGATGAAAATCCCTCATTTGCAGGGATCCGGACAGCAAAAGGCCCGGCGGAGAAGCCGGGCCTGCGGGTCGTTCACCTGGGAGGATCAGCCAGCCTGCTGTTCGCGGCGCGCCTTCTTTTCTGCGCGGCGCCTGGCCTGCTCCATGAACCGCTTGTCCATGCGCTCCTGCGCTTCGGATGAACCATCGTGGAATGTGCCGAACCACTTGTCGAGCGGGATCACGCCATCGGCGTAGTTGCACTCGAAATACTTGTGGTGAAGGTAGTGGTCGTAGCTGTGCGTATCGATGGCGCTTTCCTCGCCGACGACGATCTTGTCGAAACCGGCATGGCCGGGCGCCGGTGCAAGGCCGGCATGCGCCAGATGAAAGATCGCATGAACCGGGTTCGACGGAACGATCCAATGGATCAGCACGCCGGAGAAATACAGCAGGTGCTCGATCGGGTGCATGGCAAGACCTGACCAGGGGCCGGGATTGACGTTGTTATGATGCAGCTTGTGGACGGCATGATAGAGCGGCGGCCAGTGGATCAGCCGGTGGACCAGATAGAAATGCAGGTCGCGGAATGTCGGGATCAAGAGCATGACCACGGCGCAATAGACCGGTTGCTCGGCGAATGAGACATAGGGAATGATGCCATTGGCAAAGGCCCACAATGTGAGCACTTCGAAAGCCGTCCAGAGCGGCACGGCGCTGGCGAAAGTCCAGATGACATTATCGACCGTCTGATTGCCGAACAGAAAGGCATCATTGCCGACGGAGGGCCATTTGGCATTGAACTTGAAGCTCGTTCCCTGCTTCTTCTGCATGTAGAGGCGCAGGTGGAACGCGCCGAAGAAGACGAAGACGATTGCGGCGTTGCGCACCAGCAGATAGGCAATCCAGCCGATCGAGAAGGTCTTTGCCGTCTCGAGCGACGGCGTTGCATAGAGCCAGAGCAGCGTGCCGATCGCCGCATAAAGCACGTTCCACGGCATCAGATAGCCCGGATAGCCGAACACCCATTTCAGGAAACGGAGCGGCTGCACTGGCCAGATGAACACAGGCGGATACTGAATAAGCTTGGAAGGCGCCCAGTCGCCGCGTTTGTTGCGCTTCCCGTAAAGTGTGTCGTCCATCTGATATCCTCCAACTCGTGCCGGAAAATTACCGCAGCAATAGTGCCGTTTCCCATCGCTGTCTTGATGTGTTTTGATCAACTGAGCGATTTCGCCAGAGGCGCTGCAATGCTTGACTGTCGAGCGGAGTTTTGGGGAGGTTTTGATGAAAAAGACGACACTGCAGGATGTCGCCACAGAGGCCCGGCTTGGCATCGCCACCGTCGAGCGCGTCATCAACGGCCGCGGCGGCGTCACCGAGAAGACGGCAGAAAAGGTGATCCGTGCGGCCAAGAAACTTGGCTACGGCGAGCGCTCGACGGAAACGCATCGCGGCGCCATCCGCATCGAGGTCATTCTGGTGCGCCCTGAAACCAGCTTCTTCGCCCGCTTGAACCAGGCCTTCGAGCGCATTGCCGCATCGCTCGACCGCGCCGTCATCCTGCATCGCACCTTCATCAAGGAAAGCGATCCGATCGGCATGGCCCATCACATCGCCAATCCGAGCTTTCGCCGCTCCGGGCTGATCATCTGCGCGCAGGATCACCCGAAGGTCATCGAGAGCCTGCGGCGTGTGCGCGCCGCTGGCGTCGAGGTCGCCCAGGTCGTCACCCGCTGCGACGACCAAGAGGTTCCCTATCTCGGCATCGACAATTATGCCGCCGGGCGCAGCGCCGCCTATTACATGTCCGGCATGCTGGCTGCCCGGCGCGGAAACTTCGCCGCGATCTGTCATAGCGGGGCCTATTCGAACCATCGCCAGCGCATCCAGGGCTTTTCCGATTACCTCACCGAGAAGGGTGCCAATGGCCACGCGGTATCGCTGGTGATGATGGGACGCGACGATGATCTGCAATGCGCCGAACTGCTCGGCGAGGCGCTCCGCCGCGATCCTGAAATCATCGGCGTCTATTCGGCCGGCGGCGGCGACGAAGGTGTCGCCATCGTCCTGCAGCAATGGGCCAGGCAGCGTGATATCTTCTGGGTCGGACACGAGCTGACCGAGAAGAAGAAGCGCTATCTGGAAACCGGCCTGCTGGACATCTGTCTCGACCAGGCGCCCGAAGTGCAGGCGCGGCGCTCCGTCGATCTCATCCTGCGCAAGCTCGACATCATCCGCACCGAGGTCATCACCGATCCGGTGCGCTTCATGACCGTCAGCGCCCAGAACCTCTAACTAACGACGAGGCCAGCAATGCAATCCCTCACCGTCTTCCAATCCCTTTGGGCCATGGAGCTTCGAAGCGCACTCACCCCGGAGCGCGCGCTCGAGGAGAATATCGGCCTGATATCCGAGGCCGGTTTCGACGGCGTGAGCGCGCATTGGTATGACCGCGCCTATGTCCGGCCACTTGCCGCTTTGCTGAAGGACCACGGCTTGAAGGCGGAGGGGCAATGCTTTCCGAAGACGATCGACGAGCTGAAACCGGCGCTGGAAAATGCCGCAGAATTTGGCGTCGCCCATCTTTGCCTGCAGCCGGACGTCCGGCTGCGCCGGATCGAGGATTGCCTGCCGCTGCTGGAGGGTTGGCATCGGCTTTCAGAAGAGGCCGGCATTCCGGTCTTTATCGAGACACATCGCGACCGGATGACCACCGACCTGTTCTTCACCCTCGACCTGATGGACCGGCTTCCGGATCTGAAACTGCTCGGCGATCTCTCGCATTTTCTCGTTGGCCGCGAGTTCGCCTGGCCGGTCTCCGATGAGAACCACGAAATGATGCAGCGCGTTCTCGACAGCTCCTGGGCCTTTCATGGCCGCGTTGCCTCGCGCGAGCAGGTGCAGATCGAGATCTCCTTCCCGCATCACCGGCCGTGGGTCGATCTGTTCATGGGCTGGTGGGACTACGGTTTCCGCAGCTGGCGGCAGCGGGCAGGCGCCAGCGACACCCTCGCCTTCACCTGCGAGCTCGGCCCGAAACCCTATGCCATAACCGGCCGCGACGGCGAAGACAGCACCGACCGCTGGCAGGAGGCGCTGTTTCTGAAGGACGAGATCCGGGCGCTCTGGGCCCGGACTGCCGCGTGATCAGTAGAAATCGGGCTTTTCGTGTTGCGGGACCGCCACCCGCTCGCCCGACTTCCAGGCCTGAAGGCAGGCCTTGGTGACCTGCATCGCCATGAAGCCATCCCAGGCGCTGGCGCCGGTTGGCTGCCCGGTGAGTATCCCGGACGTCCAGGCTTCCAGCTGTGCCCGGTAGGCCTGCCGGAACCGCGGCCGCCAATCGGGCGGGGTGCGGAAACCGTCATGGCCCTTTGCGCGAAGCATCGTATGCGGGGACGGATCCAGCGATACGGTTCCGTCCTCGCAGACGAGCTCGGCGCGCACGTCATATCCGTATTGGGCGTCAGTGAAGACCTCGATGTCGATGACGACGCCCGATGCGGTCTGCAGCAGGATGAATTGCGGCTGGCGGTTCGGCGCATTCCGCGTCGGCGGCGGGCTGGTGACGAAGGCCGAGGCAATCTCTTCGTCCAGCAGGAAGCGGGCAATATCGAATTCGTGGCCTGCCGAATTGGCAATCACCAGATCCGAGGTCAGATAATCGGGCGCCACTGCGTTGCGGTGAATGCAGTGGAGAAACAGCGCACGGCCGAGTTCGCCCGATTGCAGCGTATGCTTCATCTCGCGATAGCCGGGATCGAAGCGGCGCATGAAACCGACCTGCACCAGACGGCGCCTGGCATTGGTTTCGGCACTGATGATCGCCTCGGCATCCTCGATGCCAGCCGCAAGCGGCTTTTCCACCAGGACCGGCTTACCGGTGGCAATCGCCTTCAGCGCCAGCGCAGCATGCGTTTCATCGGGCGAGCAAACCATGACGGCGTCGACATCCGGGTCGGCGATCAGCTCATCCGCACCGGCAAAGACACGGGCACCTGAGGCCTCGCCAACTGCGATCGCGCGCTCCCGGCTGAAATCCTGAACAGCGGTGAGCCGCGCATTGGCTACACCTTCAGCAAGGATCGCCGCATGGTCACTCCCCATCACGCCGGTGCCGATGATGCCTATCCTGACCTCTGTCATCGATGTTCCTTTCGGGATTCCGCTTTAGGGAATTCAAGCTAAGCGCGCGGCAACAGCGATTTCAAGTTCACCGACACCTGCGAAAGGTCTGTGGCATCGGGTTTTGCCCGCTTGGCGATCAGCATTTCGGCGAGGCGGATATCCTTGGCGATGCGATTGCCGGGTCCAAAGCCGCTGGCGGCAAGCAGGCGCCCGTCTTCGCCGAGGTGGAAGAGAATGAATGTCCCGGGCTCGATTTCCCGGCGCACGCTCGTAACCGCGCCGTCGGCGAGACCGGCGATCTGCAGCGTGCAATCATATTGATCCGACCAGAACCACGGGACGGCCTCGTAGGGGCTGACAGCACCCAGCATGCCGGCGGCCGCATGCGCGCCCTGATCCTGCGCATTCCGCCAGGCCTCCAGCCGGATTCGCCTCGCGTCATAGGGAAATGAACAGCAGTCTCCAGCCGCAAAAATTGCCGGATCCGAGGTTTGCAGGCTGGTATCGACGGCAATGCCGTTCTCGACGGTGAGACCGGCCTTCACAGCCAGTTCGGAGCGAGGTTGAGCGCCGATGCCCACCACCAGCGTACCGGCTTTCAGGATTTCACCGGTGATGAGGGCCAGGACGACACCATCGCTGTCACCGGATAGCCGCTCGATACCGGCGCCGCACACGATCCGCACGCCATTGCCTTCGTGAAGCGCCTGGACCTTTGCGGCGATCTCCACAGGCACGCCCCGCATCAGAATGCGCGGCAATGCCTCGATGACAGTGACCTCAAGCCCGCGCTGGCGGGCAGCCGCCGCTAGTTCGAGGCCGATAAAGCCCGCGCCGATGATCGCGACGTGGCCGCCCGCCGACAGCCGCGCAGCAAGGCCCGCCGCATCGTCGTGGGTTCGCAGATAGAAAACATGCTCGAGCCCCTCGGCCGCGGGCAGGCGCCGCGGGGCCGCACCGGTTGCGATCAGCAGCCTGTCGTAGGGGATTCGCCGGCCGCTTGCCAATTCGACGGCGCGGCGCTCGCGATCGATCGCAGTGGCGGCATCGCCGGCGATGACCACGATTCCGTGTTCGTCATATTGCGACCGCCCTGCGATAAACGGCGGCTCAGCGCCATCGGGCGCCAGCATATGCTGCTTGGAAAGCGGTGGCCGTTCGTAGGGCAGATGCCGCTCGTCGCCAATAAGCGTGATCGATCCATCGAAGCCCTGATCGCGTAGCGCGAAGGCAGCGCGCGCGCCGCACTGGCCGCCGCCGATGATGACGAAATGCTGCATCGGCGTCATTCCAGTCCGAGAAACACAGCGCCGTCTTCGACCTTGACGGGATAGATCCGGAGGTTGACGCAGACGGGCGCGCCCCTTGCCTCGCCGGTGCGATAGTCGAAGCGTCCGTTGTGTTTCGGACATTCGACGATGTGGTCCATGACCAGACCATCGGCGAGATGAACCTTCTCGTGGGTGCACATCCCATCCGTCGCATAAAAGCTGTCATCGGGGCTGCGGTAGACGGCGAAGGTCTTTCCGCCGTGATCAAAACGGATCACGTCCTCGTTCTCGACATCATCGATCTCGCAGGCCTTCACCCAGTTGCTCATCCGATCCTCCCGAATTCATCGCGTTTGATCAGAACCTAGGCGATCGGCCGGAAAATCGCGGTCAGATTCTTGATCAAAACCCATCAATTCGAACGGCGGGAATAGCATCTCGACAGGACCAAAACAGCATGCGGGAGCTATTTATGAAAACCATTTGACTAAATAAAAACTCGGTGCCAAGCTGATGACATTCTGAGGGCTGTGGCATGACATTGCGTGGTACCAATCAGGAATCAGGGCGTCCGTATAACCGGCGTATCGTTCTCGAAGCGATCCGGTTGAACGGTCCGGTGACGCGCGCAGACATCGCCAAGCGCGTCAGCCTGACGGTGCAGACAGTCTCGACCATCGTTCGCGAACTCGAAGAGCAGGGCTACATCCTCTCGGTCCGAGAAGAGCCGAGGGGGCGCGGTATTCCGCCATCGGTGCTGACGATCAATCCGCAGGGCGGCTATGTCGCGGGCATCCACCTAACCCCGCTCGGTATCGACGCGGCACTGGTCGATCTCAACGGCAATATCGTCGAGAGCGCCTATCGCACCGCGCCGAATGTAGCGCCCGATCTTGCGTTCCAGCTGATCGGCGAACTGGTCTCAGAACTTCGCGCCGGTGGCAGCAAGCGCATCCTGGGAGCCGGCATGGCGCTGCCGGGTCCCTTCGGCATCGATTCCATGAGCTTCATCGGTGCGACGACAATGGCAGGCTGGAAGGACGTGCCGCTCAAGGAGCGGCTGGCGGAAGCCGCCGATCTGCCTGCTTTCATCGACACGGACATGGCCTGCGCGGCACTCGGCGAACAGCTCTACGGAATTGGCTCGCAATTCTCCAACTACTACTATCTCTATTTCGGCGTCGGCCTCGGCGGCGCCATGGTTCACGACGGCGCAGTGATGCGCGGCGGCTGGGGCAATGCCGGCGAAATCGGCCATATCCCGGCGGTACCGGATGGCGAGCCCTGCCCCTGCGGCAACAGCGGCTGCCTGGAACGCTATCTTTCTCTCGACGCCTTCAATCGCCGCGGCGTGTCGCAGCAAATGTGGGCCGAGGAAATCCGGCCGATCTTCCACAACGCCGTCCGCACCATCGAGAACCTGCTCGACCCGCAGACGATCGTGCTCGGCGGGCTGGCGCCACCCGACCTCATCGAAAAGCTGGTGGCCTCGGCCGGCCTGCCGAATTCCGTCGCCGCCCGCAAGGATCGAAAGCATCCGCGGCTGGTCATGGCGAGCGATTGCCAGAACTCGGTGCTCCGCGGCGCGGCAGCGCTTGCCGTCTCCAGCCTGCTGTCGCCGCGCTTCGGCCAGATGTTTTCCACCCCCGACGAGAAAGGGATCGCCGCATGAGCGAACCGCTGCTGGTGCTCGACAATATCCGCAAGAATTTCGGCGCTATCGAAGCGCTGAAGGGGGTCAGCTTCTCGATCGGCAAGGGCGAGGTCGTGGCACTGCTGGGCGATAATGGCGCCGGCAAGTCGACGTTGGTGAAGATCATTTCCGGCGGGCTGGAACCATCGTCCGGCCGGATGCTCTTCGAAGGTCGCGACTATGTGGCCAAGACCCCGGCCGAGGCGAAGGCCGCCGGTGTCGAGACGGTCTATCAGGACCTGTCTCTCGCCACCAATGTCGATGTCGTCGCCAATTTCTTCATGGGCCGCGAAATCACCCGCAAGGTGCTCGGCATTCCCTTCCTCGACGAGCGGGCGATGGAAAAGGTCGTCGGAGATGCGCTTGCCAATGCCGGCACCCGCATCCCGTCGCTCCGCACCAAGGTCGAGCATCTCTCCGGCGGCCAGCGCCAGGCGATCGAGCTCAACCGCTTCGTCCATTGGGGCGGCAAGCTGGTGCTGCTCGACGAACCCTTTGCAGCGCTCGGTGTCGAGCAGACGCGCCGCGGCCTCGAGATGATCCGCCATGTGGCCAACCAGGGCATCGGCGTCGTCATCATTACCCACATCATGCAGCAGGCCTTCCAGGTCGCCGACCGGATCGTGGTGATCCGCCAGGGCGTCGTCGCGGGCGACGTCGAGACATCAAAGACAAATGCAGACGCGGTGATTGAAATGATCACCGGACAAAGCCTCGCCGGTGCCGGACCGGTGAGACCATAAAAATTGAGGGTCCGGCACAAAAGGAGAGAACGACATGAAGCGAATAGCCTTAGCCGCGCTGACCGTTCTGGCGCTCGGCATCTCATTGATGACGACCGCCTTCGCGCAATCGAAGGGAACGGTCTATTACCTCGTCCCGACCTTGCTCGATGAATTCCAGACCGGCTCGGTCAGCGCGCTTGAGATGTTTCTCAAGCAGACCGGCTACGAAATGAAGACGCTGAACGCCGACAACAAGACGGATGCGCAGCAGTCGCAGATGAACGATGTCATTGCCTTGAAGCCCTCGGCGATCATTCTGGCCGCCGTCGATTTCAACGCGCTGAAACCATCGATCGAGGCCGCACGCGCCGCCGGTATCCCGGTCGTCGAGTTCGACCGGCAGATCACCTCGACGCAGTCGGACTTCACATCGGTCGCCGGAACGATCGAGATCGGCTATGTGGCGGCCGAACAGGCAGAAAAGCTGCTGAAGGCAAAGAATGGCGACGTGAAGGGCAAGGTTCTCCAGGTTCTGGGCGATCCCGGCGATCCCTACACGCTCGACATCCAGAAGGGCTTCGAAGAGAAGATGAAGGCCTTCCCGGGCGTGAAGATCATCTCGGTGCCTGCCATGCAGTGGGAAGCCAGCAACGCCGGAACGATCGTGTCCGACCAGATGCTTGCCAACCCTGATATCGACCTGATCTTCAGTCATGCCGCGCATCTCTCGGTCGCCGCCGTCGCTTCGCTCGAAGCCGCAGGCAAGAAGCCGGGTGATGTCATGCTGATGAGCTCCAACGGCGCTCCTGTCGGTCTCGACCTGATCCGCAAGGGCTGGCTGAACGTCGAAGTCGAGCAGCCGCTTTATGCGCAGGCCGCGGCCGTCGCCATCTTCATGGACAAGATCGCCAAGAAGGAAGAGATCAAGCCCGGCGAATATGACGTGCTCGGCCTGAAGGGCGTCGTCACCAAGGAAGCATGGGGTCCGAACATCAAGATCCCCGGCGCTGCCATCACCAAGGAGAATGTCGACGATCCGGCCTTCTGGGGCAACCAGAAAGCACCGACCGCACAGGTCAAATCGGTCGAATGAGCGACATCCAAGCGCCCGGGCTTCACAGCCCGGGCTCCCTCCCCAGCAACCGGAACGGCCTGATGACACCTCGCACGCGTCAATTCTTTGAGCTCGTCCTCGATAATCTCGTCTGGTTCATGCTCATCTTCGTGCTCGCCGTCTTTTCGGCGTTCGTCCCGAACTATTTCCAGCTTGGCATCTTCGCCAATATCATCGAAGCCTCCAGCGTCCTCGGCGTCATGTCGATCGGCCTGTCGCTGGTAATCATCGCCGGGCATATGGACCTTTCGGTGGAGTCAGTCGCGGCGCTGTCGGCCATGGCAGTCGGCATCCTGTTCTGCTCGGCCGGCATCGGCATCGGCTTCACGCTCAGCCCGGAATGGCTGATGGTGCCGGTCTCGCTGCTGATCGCCCTTGCCGTCGGCGGCCTGATCGGGCTGCTCAACGGCTTCCTGATCGTCAAGGTGAAGATGAATGCCTTCATCATCACGCTGGCCTCCTATATCTGGGTGCGCGGCATCGTGCTTGCCGTCTCGGGCGGCCGCTCCGCGCAGGATCTGGCACCCGCCATCCGCTGGTTCGGTATTCAGAGACTGATCGGCCTGCCACTGACGGCCTGGATCGCCATCTTCTGCTTCGTGCTGTTTTCGGTGATCATGGCCAAGACCCCGTTCGGCCGTCATCTGACGATGATCGGCGGCAATGAGACGGCAACGTTCCGCGCCGGCATTCCCGTCCAGCGCAACCTGATCATCGCCTTCGTCATGGCAGGCGCGATCGCCGGTCTCGCCGGCTGGCTACTCGCCATCCGCACCTCGGGCGCGACAGCCAATCTTGGCGTCGGCCTGCTGTTCAACGCCTTTGCGGCCGTCGTCATCGGCGGCGTCAGCCTGAAGGGCGGCGTCGGCGCCCTGCCCGGCGTCTATGCTGGCGTGCTGCTGCTGTCGTCGATCAACACCGCCATCAATCTCATGGGCCTGCCCGCCAATTTCACCCAGGTTATCCACGGCTTCCTGGTGCTGGCGGCGGTCCTTCTCGATACATTCAAGCAAAAACTGCGTCAGAGGCTCGCATGACTGGAAGACTGGACGGAAAAATAGCGGTTGTCATCGGCGCCGCCCGCGGCATCGGCAAGGCGACGGCCAAGCGCTTTCAGGAAGAAGGCGCCACGATCGTCCTCGCCGACTACGAAGAGGAAGGCGGCCGCGCCGCCGCCGCGGATCTCGGCGTCACCTTCTTCAAGACCGATATCTCGAAGATGGAGGACGCCAAGGCTGTCATCGCCTTCGCAGTCGAGACCTATGGCAGGATCGATATCATCGTCCAGAATGCCGGCGTCTATCCCTGGCAGCTGATCGAGGATACCAGCCCCGAGGACTGGGACAACGTCATCGCCGTCAATCTGCGCGGCTCCTTCAACGCGGCGCGCGCAGCACTCGACCCGATGCGGAAGCAAGGCTATGGACGCATCCTCTTCACCTCGTCTATCACGGGGCCGCGTGTCACCAGCCCGGGCCACGGCCATTATTCGGCGACCAAGGCCGGGATCAACGGCTTCATCCGCGCCRCAGCGCTCGAATTCTCCTCCTATGGCATCACCGTCAACGGCGTCGAGCCGGGCAACATCATGACCGAGGCGATGCAGCTTCACCGTGGCCCGGCCTTCATCAAAAACATGGAGGATGCCATTCCGCTCGGCAGGCTCGGCAGCCCGCGCGATGTCGCCAATGCCTTCCTGTTTCTCGCCTCCGACGATGCAAGCTACATCACCGGCACGACGATCGTCGTCGATGGCGGGCAGCTTCTGCCTGAGGGAAGCGATTTCAGGCTCTTGCCTCCGTGAGCTGGCGGCGGTCCTCACGGTCTCGTGAGCGAAGTCGGCCGCCCGTCTCTTGACCTTCGTGACTGCTTCCCTACTTCGCAACTCGGGCGAAGAAGTTGGGAATGACATGAAGGTATTGATCGTTGAGGACGAGGGCATCATTGCCTGGGACCTCGAAAGCATGGTGCTCGACAACGGGTTCGAGGTTGCGGGACTCGCAAGGACGGAAATTGAGGCGCTCTCGCTGGCACGGCGAGCCGATATCGCGCTCGTCGACGTACAGCTGGCGGACGGCCCGACCGGTCCGCAGATCGCCCGCACGCTGATCGATCTCTATGGCATCGAGGTCGTCTTCATGACTGGCAATCCCGAAATTGTCGCGGGCTTCGAGGGCGCCGTCGGCGTCGTCACCAAGCCGCATCACCTCGACAAGGTCAAGTCGGCGCTGATGGATGCGCTGGCTGCCAGAACCCGCAAACGGGATGCCAGGTCCAGCGGCGCGACGGCTGCCTGATGTAGTTCGCTGCAGCGGAAGGCCGTCAGTTTTCCGCCCGCCAGAACCGTTCCCTGAATCCGGTTCCGGACGCGTCCCTCATGTAATTCCTTAGCTCTCTCTCGGCATCGAGGCCGGGGAAGATTTCGGCGATCTGCGATTCATATTTCAAGATCGCCGCGAACTTGCGCTCGAAGTCGACGTCGATATCAACATGATCCCTGACCGTCCAATTGGTCCGCTCCAGTGCAGCCGGCACGCTGTCCGGATGGCCGGGCGGGAAGAAGCCGGCGGCATAGGGAATGTCCTCATAGAGATAAATATCGGCGTTCCAGGCAGCACTGCATTTGCGGAAAGTCTCGGTGGTCACGACATGATCCAGATGGCGGCCGACCGCCATTGGGCAGAGGACGATCGTCGGGCGCACCGCGGCGAACCATTCCGCCAGCAAATCCTCCAGCGGCGCCCAGGCCGGATCCCGATCCGATGGCGGCGAGAAGACCGCCTCCCGGGTCGCGTAAAGGGGGATGCCATCGCGGTCTTTGCGATAGATTGAATCCGTCATGCCGCCATGAATGTAATCGGCGCCGAGGCGCGCGATCGAGGCGATATCCTCCTCGCGCCTGACGGCATACGGATTTGCGCCGAGCCCCCACCATTCATGCAGCTCGCGAACCAGCGGTGACGGCTCACCCTGCAGATCGGCATCGCCGGTAAAAATCGTCGCCGCGACGACATGGGCACCATCTTTCACCGCCCTGTCCATTAGCCCGCCGGCACTGAGAACCGCGTCGTCGAGGTGCGGCGAGAGGATCAGGACGCGGTCGTCCCCGGTGAGCTTGTCGAGCATTACGGCATCCGTTCGTGTGGCGATTTTCCTTGCAGACAAAAGACGCCGGATTATTCACCCCAGCCGACAACACCCTTGATTTCAAGGAAATCATGGATCGCCCAATCGGCGTACTCGCGGCCGTTGCCGGACTGCTTGTAGCCGCCGAAGGGTGCGAATGTGTCCCAGTCCGGATAGTTGAGATAGACCGAACCGGCGCGCATGCGCTTGGCCACGGCGCGGGCATGCTCGATATCGGTCGACTGGATATAGGCGGCGAGACCGTAGACCGTATCGTTGGCGATGCGAACGGCATCCTCGTCGTTCTCGTAGGAGATGATCGAGAGAACCGGCCCGAAGATCTCCTCGCGCGCAATCGTCATGCCGGGCGTGACATGGCCGAAGACTGTCGGACGGATATAATAGCCGCGGTTCAGCCCCTCCGGCCTGCCGGGACCGCCGGTGACCAGCGTCGCACCTTCGCTGATGCCGCTCTCGATCAGGCGCTGGATCTTGTCATATTGGATCTGGCTGACGACGGGGCCGAGATCGACGCCTTCGGCGCGCGGATCGCCGGTCTTGAAGGCTTCGGCCGCCTTTTTGGCGATGGCAAGCACCTCGTCGTGGCGGCCTGCCGGTACCAGCATCCGGGTCGGCGCATCGCAGGACTGGCCAGAGTTGCCGAAGCAGCCCTCGACACCCTTGGCGACGGCCGTTTCGAAATCAGCGTCGTCGAGAATGATGTTTGCCGACTTGCCGCCGAGCTCCTGCGCCACGCGCTTGACCGTATCGGCGGCGGTCTTCGCAACGATGATCCCGGCCCGCGTCGAACCGGTGAACGAGACCATATCGACATCAGCATGTCCGGCCATGACCTGGCCGACATCGGGACCGGTGCCATTCACCAGATTGAACACGCCCTTCGGCGTTCCCGCGGCCGCCATCACCTCGGCGAAGATGATGCCGCTGATCGGCGCGATTTCCGATGGCTTGAGAACGACCGTGCAGCCTGCGGCGATCGCCGGAGCCACCTTGCAGACGATCTGGTTCAGCGGCCAGTTCCAGGGGGTGATCAGCGCGCAGACGCCGATCGGCTCCTTGACGACGGTGGTCGTGCCGCGCTTTTCGCTGAATGTGTATTCCTCGAACGCGGCGATCGTCGCTTCCATGTGAGCGCGCCCCACCCCGGCCTGCGAATCGCGGGCGAATGGCAGCGGCGCACCCATTTCCTGGCTGACGGCCTGGGCGATATCTTCGAAGCGCTCATTATAGCATTCGAGAATCCGCTTCAGCAGCGCCAGACGCTCCTCTTTCGAGGTCAGCGAGAACGTTTCGAACGCCTGCTTCGCAGCTGCAACAGCCTTGTCAACATCGGCTGCAGAGCCACCGGAGATCGAGGTATAGGTTTCTTCGGTCGATGGATCGATCACCTCGATCGTCTTCGGCATCACAGGATCGACCCAGGCGCCGTCGATGAAGAATTTCAGGTGGTTATTCATGTGTTCTCCAATGCCGTTGGTAGCTCAGGCGCGGGCAGCGCGATGGCGCTCGACCGGTGTCATTGACGGACACTAGCCGAACTTTGCAAATGTGAAATAGCAATTGCGAGGCAATCTCTGCCGCCGCCACGCGGCGGTGTTTCTCACCGGGCAAACCGTGTCGAGAGAATGATCGAGGACAGCGTGCGGTCGACGCCATCGATCGCCCCGATCCTGTCGATCACCTGGTCGAGCTCCGATATCGACGGCGCAGCGATCAGCGCGATCAGGTCAAACGATCCGCTGACGGAATGCAGCGCCGTCACCGTCTGCATCTTGTCGAGGGCCGATGTCACCTGCGCCAGCGCCTTGGGCGCGATGGTGATCAGGATATGCGCCCGGATCAGCCCCGAGGCATAGGCATCCGACAGCCTGACGCCATATCCGGCGATCACGCCCTCGCGCTCGAGCCGTTCCAGCCTCGCCTGCACCGTCGTTCGCGATAGCGACAGTTTCTTGGCCAAGGTGGCAACCGGCAGACGGGCATTTTCGCCGAGCAGCGCCAACAGCTCCCGGTCTTTCACGCTCAGATCCATCGCTCTACACTCCGCAAAGATTGATCAGCAAACTGATTTAATATGTCCGTCGTTTTGCGCATTCTGCCGCTATTTTATGTGAAGTCCACTGCTAGGCTTATAAAAATCCTATAAACGTCATCGAGGGCTGATATGAAAGAAGTTGTTGTTGCAGGCGCAGGCAAGATCGGTGGCGCCATCGCCTTGATGCTGGCCGATACGGGCGCGTACAAGGTGCTGGTCTTGGACCGCAGCGCTGAACAGACCGAACGGGTCGAGCGGCATCCGGCGATTTCGACCGCCGTGCTTGATATTTCCAGCCATGCGGATCTGGTGGCCACGCTCAAGGGCAAGTTCGCCGTCCTGTCGGCAGCGCCGTTCAATCTGACCGGCCTGATCGCCGAGGCGGCCCTTGCCGCCGGCGTGCACTATCTCGACCTCACGGAAGACGTTGCGACGACCAAGAAGGTCGAAGCGCTGGCAGAGAATGCCGAAAGCGCCTTCATTCCCCAGTGCGGCCTGGCGCCGGGCTTCATCTCGATCGTCGCCAACGATCTGGCCAAGCGCTTCGACAAGCTCGACAGCGTGCGGATGCGTGTCGGCGCGCTGCCGCAATATCCGTCCAACGCTCTGAACTATAACCTCACCTGGAGCACCGACGGCCTGATCAACGAATATATCGAGCCCTGCGAGGCGATCGTCGAAGGCAAGTTCATCACCGTTCCGGCGATGGAAGAACGCGAAGAGTTCTCGCTCGACGGCGTAACCTATGAGGCGTTCAACACCTCTGGCGGACTGGGCACGCTTGCCAAGTCGCTGGAAGGCCGCGTGCGGACGATGAACTACCGCACGATCCGCTATCCCGGCCATCAGGCGATCATCAAGGCACTCCTGAACGATCTCAACCTGAAAAACCGCCGCGACGTGCTGAAGGACCTGTTCGAGCATGCGTTGCCCGCCACCATGCAGGACGTGGTCATCGTCTTCGTGACCGTCTGCGGCTGGAAGGACGATCACTACCTGCAGGAAACCTACGCCAACAAGGTGTATTCCGGCGTCGTTGCCGGCCGCAAGATGAGCGCGATCCAGATCACCACCGCGGCAGGCATCACCGGCGTGCTCGATCTTCTTGCCAACGGCAAGCTTCCGACCAAGGGCTTCGTACGACAGGAAGAAATCGCTCTTGCCGACTTCCTCGACAACCGCTTCGGCCAGTTCTACAGCCCCGAAGCCGCGCGCCTCAAGGCAGCCAGCTGAACCAGCCCTCAGAAATCGAACTGCGGCCGATCGGGCCGCAGTTTCAAAGGCTGGGATTGAACTTGTCCCAGCCTTCCTTGACCGTTTCCATCGCCGGATTGGTCGATGTGCTCGAGACATGCGGCAGCGTCGAAATCTTCTCGCCGAGAACACGGCGGTATTTGGCGATGTCGCGGGTGCGAACCTTCAGCAAATAGTCGAAGCGCCCGGCGATCATGTGGCACTGTTCGACCTCCTTGATCTTCTTGACCGCATCGTTGAAGCTCTTCAGCGCGCCCTCGGTCGTGTTCGAGAGCTTGACCTCGACGAAGGCGATATGATCGAGTTCCATCTTCGCCGGATTGAGCACCGCCCGGAAACCCTCGATATAGCCTTCGGCGATCAGCCGCTTGAAGCGGATCTGGCATGGAGTATTCGACAGGCCGACGCGCGCTGCCAGGTCTGTAATGGAGATCCGCCCATCTTCCGACAGGGCCTCCAGTATCTTCCTGTCCAGTTGGTCGAGTTCACTAAACAAGGCGGTCTCTTTAGGCATATTAGCATCCCAATCGCGATATCTATAGATAATTGCCATTGAAATCGCCCTCAATCAAGTTGGATCGACCAGGCACATTTATGCTAGATTGCCGCTGCCGGTGGTTTGGGGCATGGGCGCATGCGCCTTGCGTATCGAACAGACGCCGGCAGTTGCCGTTCAAACAAGTCCCGCTGCTAGGATCCCGCAATGCTCAACGCCGCCGATAACGCACCAGGTCCGGATTCCAATTCGCCATTTGCCGAGTTTGCGCCGCCGATCCGCGAGCAATCGGACCTGCGCAAGGCCATCACCGCCGCCTACCGGCGCCCGGAAACGGAATGCCTGCCGCCCCTCGTGGAAGCAGCCCGCGTGCCTGCGGATATGAAGGCCGCCGCCCGCGATACCGCGCGCAAGCTGATCGAGGCGCTGCGTGCCAAGCACAAGGGAACCGGCGTCGAGGGCCTGGTGCAGGAATATTCACTGTCGAGCCAGGAAGGCGTTGCGCTCATGTGCCTCGCCGAAGCGCTGCTGCGTATCCCCGATACGGCCACGCGCGATGCGCTGATCCGCGACAAGATTTCCGAGGGTGACTGGAAGTCGCACGTCGGTGGCGGACGCTCGCTGTTCGTCAACGCGGCGACCTGGGGACTTGTGGTCACCGGCAAGCTGACATCGACCGTCAACGACCGCAGCCTTGCCGCCGCGCTGACCCGGCTGATTGCCCGCTGCGGCGAACCGGTGATCCGTCGCGGCGTCGATATGGCGATGCGCATGATGGGCGAGCAGTTCGTCACCGGTGAGACGATCGACGAGGCGCTGAAGCGCGCCCGTCCGCTCGAAGCACGCGGCTTTGGTTACTCCTACGACATGCTGGGCGAGGCAGCGACGACGGCAAAGGATGCCGACCGCTACTACCGCGACTACGAGAAGGCGATCCACGCGATCGGCAAGGCATCGGATGGCCGCGGCGTCTATGCCGGGCCGGGCATCTCGATCAAGCTGTCGGCTCTTCACCCCCGCTATGTCCGCGCCCAGTCGAAACGGGTGATGACCGAGCTTCTGCCCCGCGTTCGCGAACTGGCACTGCTTGCCCGCACATATGACATCGGCCTCAATATCGACGCCGAGGAAGCCGATCGCCTCGAACTGTCGCTCGACCTCCTCGAAGAACTCAGCCTCGACGCCGGGCTGAAAGGCTGGAACGGTCTCGGCTTCGTCGTTCAGGCCTATGGCAAGCGCTGCCCCTTCGTGCTCGACTACATCATCGATCTCGCCCGCCGCTCCGGCCGCCGGATGATGGTGCGCCTCGTCAAGGGCGCCTATTGGGACGCCGAGATCAAGCGCGCCCAGCTCGACGGCCTGCCTGACTTCCCCGTCTATACGCGCAAGATCCACACCGACGTTGCCTATGTCGCCTGCGCCCGCAAGCTGCTGGCCGCCACTGACGCCGTGTTCCCGCAATTCGCAACGCATAATGCCCAGACGCTGGCGACCATCTATCAGCTCGCAGGCCCGGACTTCCAGATCGGCAAGTACGAGTTCCAGTGCTTGCATGGTATGGGCGAGCCTCTTTATGACGAGGTCGTCGGCAAGCAGAATCTCGACCGGCCCTGCCGCATCTACGCGCCCGTCGGCACGCATGAAACGCTGCTCGCCTATCTCGTCCGCCGCCTGCTCGAGAATGGCGCGAACTCCTCCTTCGTCAACCGCATCTCGGACCCCAAGGTTTCGGTGGATGACCTGACCACCGATCCGGTCGATCTCGTCGAAGCCGCCACGCCCATCGGCAAGCCGCACGATCTCATCTCCCTGCCGCAGAACCTCTATGGCGCCGAACGCAACAATTCCTCGGGCATCGACCTTTCGAACGAAATGGAACTGGCCCGCCTTGCCGGCAACCTGCTTCAGACAACCACGAAATGCTGGCATGCCACGCCGCTTATGGCAGACGGCTCGGTGGATGGCACGACAAGCCCGGTTCTCAATCCGGCCGATCATGGAGACGTTGTCGGTCAGGTGACCGAAGTGGAGATCGACGCCGCCGCCAGGATCGCCAGGTTCGCGGCTGACGGCGCCAAGCAATGGGCGGCAGTCCCGCCGGCAGACAGGGCAGCCTGCCTCGATCGCGCCGCCGATATCATGCAGTCGCGGATCGAGCCGCTGATGGGCATCATCATCCGCGAGGCCGGCAAATCCGCCGCCAACGCCATTGGCGAGGTACGCGAGGCAATCGACTTCCTGCGCTACTATGCGGAACAGGCTCGCCGCACACTCGGCCCGTCGCATGTGCCTCTCGGCCCGATCGTCTGCATCAGCCCCTGGAACTTCCCGCTGGCGATCTTCACCGGACAGGTCGCCGCAGCGCTGGTGGCGGGCAACCCAGTTATTGCCAAGCCTGCGGGCGTCACCCCGATCATCGCCTTCGAAAGCGTCAGGATCCTGCATGAGGCCGGCGTTCCGCGCGCAGCGCTTCAGTTCACCCCGGGCAGCGGCCGCCTCGGCGCCGCGCTGATCGACGCGGAAGAGACGGCCGGCGTGATGTTTACGGGTTCCACCGGCGTCGCCCGGATGATTCAGGCACAGCTTGCCAACCGTCTCTCGGCGTTGGGCAAACCGATCCCGCTGATCGCCGAGACAGGCGGCCAGAACGGCATGATCGTCGATTCCTCCGCACTTGCCGAACAGGTCGTCGGCGATGTCATCGCTTCGGCTTTCGACAGCGCCGGTCAGCGCTGCTCGGCATTGCGCGTGCTCTGCCTGCAGCAGGACGTCGCTGACCGCACCCTGACGATGCTGAAGGGCGCCCTCCAGGAGCTGACGATCGGCCGTACCGATCGCCTCAGCATCGATGTCGGCCCGGTCATCACGGCGACCGCAAAAGGCGATATCGACGCCCATATCGAGAAGATGAAGGCGCTCGGCTGCAAGGTCGAGCAGCTGCCTCTGCCTGAGACTGCGGGCCTCGGCACCTTCGTGCCGCCGACCATCATCGAACTCAAGAAGCTGTCCGATCTGGAAAAGGAAATCTTCGGGCCGGTTCTTCACGTTATCCGCTACCGCCGCGAAGATCTCGATCGCCTGATCGATGATATCAACGGCTCCGGCTACGGCCTGACATTCGGGCTTCACACGCGTCTCGACGAGACGATCGCTCACGTCACCAGCCGCATCCAGGCGGGTAATCTCTATGTCAACCGCAACATCATCGGCGCGGTCGTCGGCGTCCAGCCGTTCGGCGGCCGTGGCCTGTCGGGCACCGGCCCGAAGGCGGGCGGTCCGCTCTATATCGGCCGCCTGGTCCAGAAGGCACCGGTGCCGCCGCAGCACAGCTCCGTTCACACCGACCCGGCTCTTGCCGACTTCGCAGTCTGGCTATCGGGCAAGGGACGGGCTGACGACGCCGAGGCCGCACGCGAGCTCGGAAGCCTCTCCGCCGTTGGCCTTGAGAAGGAACTTGCCGGTCCTGTCGGCGAGCGCAACATCTATGCGCTTCATCCGCGCGGACGGGTTCTGCTCGCTCCCGAGAGCGAACGTGGCCTCTATCGCCAGCTGGCCGCTGCGCTCGCCACCGGAAACCAGGCCGTTATCGACGAAGCCACCGGCCTTCGCGCCGCACTGAAGGACATTCCCGCAAGCGTCGCGGCGCGCGTCTCCTGGACTTCGGACTGGAACAAGGACGGTCCCTTTGCCGCAGCCCTTTTGGAGGGCCGCGCAGAGCGCATCCGGACGCTCAACAAGGCGATCGCCGCACTCGATGGACCGCTTGTCCTGGTGCAATCGGCGACGGCCGCCGAAATCGAGAGCGATATCGAAGCTTATTGCCTGAACTGGCTAATCGAAGAGGTCTCGACCTCGATCAACACGGCCGCCGCCGGCGGTAACGCCAGCCTGATGACCATCGGCTGAATGGGATAGAATACTTGCCCGGACACCTGCCCGGGCAAGTTGATCTATTCCAACGGTTTCGCGCGCAGCATCGCTCCGGGCCGTCCGCCTCGACATGATCGTTTTCCACGGCTGCAACGCGCGAGACGACGCCCACACACGTCACCGATGTCCTACAGCCGACAGCAATACGTTCAATATTTCCTAAAATTCTACAAATACAACCTTATTTACTTGAATAATAAATCGGATGATTAATCCAAATTAGCTACGACTATGGAAATAGTCAGAATGACTTAGATGGACATAGAATTATTTTACGAATACTAATTGCACAGATACTATGAACAGGACGCGTATCATGAGTCCGATCTCGGTAGTAGTTATTGACGACCACCCGTTAATGGTGGCCGGACTGACGGAAATTCTTGGAAAGAATCCGGAATTTACTATCGCAGCGACTGGCACATGCGCCGACGATGCATTGGATATCGGCCTAAGACTGGCGCCGGATGTGTTTGTCGTCGATCTGATGATGCCCGGCAACATCTTCGACGTGATCACGAAACTGGTCGAAAAAATCCGCACCAAAATACTGGTTTTTACAGCGAACACGGGCAGCGATTACGCGGTGCGTGCGCTCAATGCCGGCGCGAGCGGCTATGTTCTCAAAGGCAGCAGCATTCAGGAGCTCGTCCAGGCAATCAGCGCCGTGCATCGCGGCGACATGTTCATCACGCCGGCCTTTGCCTGCAAGGTCATCGAAGAACTCAAGATCGCTTCGCTGCGCAAAAAGGCCGGAGCGGATTTGAAGCTCAGCATCCGCGAGGGGCAAATCATCGGCATGCTTCTGCGGGGCTTCACCAACCGGCAGATCGCAATCGGCCTCAAGATCGGCGAGAAGACCGTCAAGAATTACATGACGATCCTGATGCAGAAGCTGAATGCCCGAAACCGGCTGGAAGTGCTGATCGCCGCACAAAAGCTGGAGGGTGCCGGCGATTCCATTCCGCGGCACTAGAGACTGTTGCCCTCCATCGGCACCGTCACCCGAAGCTCCGTGCCGGAAACCGGCCCCGGCCGGATATCGACGTGCCCCCTGAATGCAGCGACACGGTTGCGAATGCCCTGGAGGCCGAGCGGACGGTGCCGATCTATGCTGCTCTCTGGCGCAATCCCTGGACCTTCATCGGCAATGGTCACGACGATCTCGGACATATCGGATGATGCAGACACGCGCTGACCTCGGCCGCCGCCGTGTCGGAATGCGTTGTTGAGCCCTTCCTGCACCACGCGATAAAGACAGATTTTCAGCGGATGCGCGACGCGCTCGGGAAGTTTCCCGTAGGCCGATAAGACCTTTGATCCCGTCGCATACTCATGCTGCTCGACCGCCATCTGCAAGGCGGCCTCCAGCGGCATGTGCTCGATCTCGGGCACGACAAGATCGGTCGATAGCTCCCGCAATTCGGTCAACACCAGACGCGCAATATGAACGGGTGCGAGCTCGCCCCCCTTGATCTCCGGCACGCGTTCAAGCGCCACCTTCGGCAAATTGGCGCTTGCCGCAGATCCGCTCAGCTTGAGGATCAGCAGACTGAGCAGCTGAACCGGACCATCGTGCAGATCGGCGCCAATCCGGTTGAGAAGCTGCTCGTTCGATTGGGTGGCATCCATGCGGGACCGGTCCGCCGCCTTTCGAAGCTCCGTATTCTGCTCCGCCAGTGCCCGCGCCTGAGCGAGCTGCGTCTTCAATACCGCCCGCTGACCGGCAATCGTCCTGCTGGCCCGCCGGACGATCAGAAACAAGAGCGCCATGATCGCCAGCGAGGTGGCTCCGACAATCACCCATGTATGGCGCTGCACCCTGTTGCGCTGAACGACAAATTCGCCCGCCTCCTCATAAAGCTCTCCGACGGCGATGATATCCCGCGTGCCCGGCCGGTAGATCGGGGCATAGATTTCGATGAGCGGCCGGTGGGTTGCCGCGGGACCATCGTCCTCTCCGTCGTCGTGGCTATCCTCAAGCTGGGCGACGACCCGCCCCTTGAAAGCGTGCTCGATATCCTGCGAGGGAAAAGTCTTTCCAATCAGCGATTTGTTGGTGCTGTAGATGACGAGACCATCGTGGCGCCATATCCGGAAGCCTTCGACGCGCCGTGCGAGATCCGTGCCGATCAGCAACTCATCCAATTCCTCCTGGCGGGCCGGAGACACCTGAGGATCATCGGCATTTCCCTCGATATGGCGAGCCAGAAAACCCTCCATGTAGAGGGCGCCGGATTCGGCCCGGCTCCTCAGCTGGTTGGCGGCGATCTGTCCACTCAGCCATTCCCCCAGCAGCGCCATCGAACCACAGACGACGATACCCGCAACAATGAGAAATTGCCGGGTGACATCAAGGCCTTGCCAGATGCCGGACATGCCCGGCCCTCCGCCTTCGGCATTCTTACTGCCAGGGACGTAAGTCACATTTATTTGCGGGTCAAAAGTCCCGCCCCCCTCAAAGACCAAAGTCTCTAGATGTCCCCGGACCTATGGAACTATTCCGTGGCCTCCCCCCGAGACATCATCCGATCATCGCAGATAATGCCGATCGGTTTCTACTGGATTCTTTCGGGGCGCAACTTTGCGCTCCGAGTAAAAAATCCCGCCGCCCGGCTCGATCCTGCGAATTCTTTGTGGGGAGCAAGCATTGCCGAAACGATAATCGTTTCCCGTGCAATCAGAGGGGAGAGTACCATGGTCACCTATATCCGTTCGGATCTCGATTTCATCCTGGCGCAGATCAAGATTGCAGAGGCGCATGCTGCTGGAACGCCGCTTTATGGACCAGGTGGCCTGATCCCCGCTTACAACGTGGCCTGGGGGTTGCGGACGGTCGATGGATCCTACAACCACCTCCTGCCCGGCCAGGAAATGTGGGGCGCCGCCGGCGCAGAGTTTCCCGAGCTGATGTCTCCGATCTACCGGCCCGCCGATGGCACGCTCTTCGATCCAGATGGTCCGGGCGGAGCGCCTGCAATGCCGACGGCTCCCAACTACAACCCGTCGAACAATCCCGGTTCCCTCGTTTTCGATTCAAGCCTCCGCACCATCTCGAATCTGCTCGTCGATCAGACGCTCGGCAATCCGGCCGCTATCCTGACCGCACTTGAGCGAGCCGGCGCGGCAAGCCCGATGACCGATCTTCCCGCAGTCACGGCGATCTACCAGACATTCAAGCCGGCTTCAGACGCCGAGTACCAGGCACGCGTCGTCATGCAGAACGCCAAGACCGCAGCCGATGCGCTTGGTGATGGCGATCCCAACACGCCGCCGACGCCTGCGGAACAGACCGCGCTCGATACATTGGCGAATGCCACGGCAGCGCATGCCGCGACAGTGACCGATCTGGAAGCTGCGCGCGAGGTGCGCGATGCGGCGCTTGAGCCCTTCGGCATCACCATGCAGGGCGACAACGTCTATCTTCCTGCCGTCGCACCGGATGAAGGTCTTTCGGCGCCGTTCAATTCCTGGTTCACCCTGTTCGGCCAGTTCTTCGATCACGGCCTCGATCTGATCAACAAGGGTGGCAGCGGAACGGTGTTCATCCCCCTGGCGGAGGACGATCCGCTCTATGTCCCAGGCAGCCATACGAACTTCATGGTGCTGACCCGTGCGACGGTTTCGGCTGGCGCAGATGGTATCATGGGCACCACTGACGACGTCCGCCCCGTTAACACGACAACCTCCTATGTCGACCAGAATCAGACCTACGCCTCGCATGCGTCGCACCAGGTCTTCCTGCGCCAGTATCAGCTCAATACGGCAGGCGATCCGGTTGCAACGGGCAAGCTGATCGAAGGCGGCAACGGCGGCATGGCGACCTGGGGCGAGGTCAAGGCTCAGGCGAAGACACTGCTCGGCATCAACCTGACGGATGCCGACGTCGGCGCCGTCCCGCTGCTGCGTACTGACCCCTACGGCAACTTCATACCCGGCGCGAACGGCTTCCCGCAGATCATCCTCGGGATCGGCGCGGACGGTATCCCCAACACGGCCGACGACATTGTGCGGGAAGGCGACCCGACCGCCAATGGGGGGCTGGGCGCCTCGACGACCGGCGCTATCCGCACCGCCAGCGCGTTCCTCGCCGACATCGCCCATGAGGCCGTGCCGATCGGCAAGATCGCCGATGGTGACATCACCATCGGTCTCGGCAACCCGGGCAACGGCGATACGGAATATGACAACGAACTGCTGGACGCGCACTTCATTGCCGGCGACGGCCGCGTCAACGAGAATATCGGCCTGACCGCCGTCCACCACGTCTTCCATGCCGAGCATAACCGGCTTGTGCAGCATACGAAGGACACGGTGCTCGCAAGCAACGACCTCACCTTCATCAACGAGTGGCTGGAAGTCGATCTGGTTGCTCTGCCGACGGCCGGGCAGATCGCATCGCTGGTCTGGGATGGCGAGCGCCTCTTCCAGGCGGCCAAATTCGGCACCGAGATGCAGTACCAGCATCTCGTCTTCGAAGAATTCGCCCGCAAGATCCAGCCGAATATCAACGTGTTCCTGGTGCCTGATGGCTTCGACACGACCATCGACCCGTCGATCGTCGCCGAATTCGCCCATGTGGTCTATCGCTTCGGCCACTCGATGCTGACCGAGTCGATCGACCGCTTCGACCCGTCATTCAACGAAGACCATATCGGCCTGATCGAGGGCTTCCTCAATCCGCTCGCCTTCGATGGCGGCGATACCGGCGTTGCCCATTCGATCGGCGACGACGTTGCGGCGGGTGCGATCATCCGCGGCATGACCCGGCAGGTCGGCAACGAGATCGACGAGTTCGTGACGACGGCGCTGCGCAACAATCTGCTCGGCCTGCCGCTCGACCTCGCGACGATTAACCTCGCCCGCGGCCGCGACACCGGCGTGCCATCACTGAACGAGGCGCGGCGGACCTTCTACGAGGCCACCAACGAGGACGCGCTGCTCAAGCCCTACGAGAGCTGGGTCGATTTCGCCGGTCACCTCAAGCATGAAGCGTCGATCATCAACTTCATCGCGGCTTACGGCACACATGCTGCGATCACCACCGCGACCACACTTGTAGGCAAGCGCGACGCGGCCCTGGCCCTCATCATTGGCGACGGCAACGATGTCGATGGAGTAACCATTGGCGGCGTGAACTATACTGATCGTTTCGACTTCCTGAACGGCACCGGCACCTATGCAGCGTTGCTCGGTGGCCTCGAAAACGTCGATCTCTGGATCGGCGGCCTTGCCGAACAGATCATGCCCTTCGGCGGTATGCTGGGCTCGACCTTCAACTTCGTCTTCGAAGTGCAGATGGAAAAGCTGCAGAACGGCGACCGCTTCTACTATCTGCAGCGCCTCGACGGTCTTCACCTCTTCGGCGAGATGGAGAACAACTCCTTCGCCGCGATGATCATGCGCAACACCGACGCCACGCATCTGCCGTCCGACGTCTTCTCGACGCCCGGCCTCATCCTGGAGATCGACCGCACCAAGCAATACAATCCCGGCCTGGGCGAGGATGCCGGCGCCGACGGCATCCTGGAGGACGATCCGAATACGGTGATCAATGAAAGCGCCGACAACCGCGGCATCGATCCTCTCGGTACCAGCCTGCTGACACCGCTCGTCATTCGCGACAACCCGGCCACAGCGGGCCCTGATACCAACTATCTCCGCTACACCGGTGGCGACCACGTCGTCCTCGGCGGCACCGGGGGCAACGACACCCTGATCGCCGGCATCGGCGACGACACGCTCTTCGGCGACGGCGGCAACGACCGGCTGGAAGGCGGCTTCGGCAACGACATCATCAATGGCGGCGACGGCAACGATATCATCGTCGACAGCGGCGGCGACGACAACATCAAGGCCGGCAAGGGCCATGACGTCGTACATGCAGGCCCCGGCCTCGACCTCGTCATGGGCAATGACGGCCAGGACTTCATCTTCCTCGGCACAGACATGGGCTCGGAAGTCTTCGCCGGCACCGGCAACGACTTCATCTACGGCAACAAGAATGCCGAACGCATTCTCGGCAACGAGGGTGACGACTGGATCGAGACCGGTACCTTTGACGGCGCGCCCGGCGACAACTTCGACGAAATCTTCGCCCATGACGGCATCGACGGAAACGACGTGTTCCTCGGCGATGGCGGCTTCGACGAGTTCATCGGCGAAGGCGGCGACGACATCATGGTCGGCAGCGCCGGCCGCGGCAAGATGGCCGGCATGTCCGGCTTTGACTGGGCGACCTACAAAGACAATACGCTTGGCGTGAATGCCGACCTCTCCCGCCCGATTGTCTTCGACGAGGCCCCGACCCTACCGCAGAACGCGGCACTCGACGAGTATGAGTCGATGGAAGGCCTCTCCGGCACCCGCTTCGCTGACGTGCTTGGCGGCACCGAAGACGTGGCGGCCGACCGCGCCAGCCTCGCCAATGGCGGCACGAGCGGCTATCTCGGCAGCACGCTCGACGCGCAGGGCATCGCCCTGATCGCCGGCCTGCAGGCTGTACTCGGCGCGGGTGTCACCTCCTTTGCCGGCGGCGACATCATCCTCGGCGGCGATGGTGACGACCGCATCCAGGGTAACGGCGGCGACGACATCATCGATGGCGACAAGTGGCTGAACGTCCGCATTGGCATCATGAGCGGGTTCGATGATAACGGTCCCACCGGCACGGAAATTGCCGGCAATCCGAATATCAAGAGCATGACGAGCCTCGTCACGCTTGTCGTCAACGGCGCCTCTGTTACCAAGACGCTCGCGGCCTGGATGTTCGAAGGCCGGATCAACCCCGGCCAGCTACAGATCATTCGTGAAATCACCACGGCTGGTGCGGACAACATCGCCGATACCGACACCGCCGTCTTCCGCGGCGACCGCGGCGAATACGCCTTCTCGGCCACCACGGACGGGCAGGTCATCGTCACCCATGCTGTCGAAGACGCAATCGATGGCAGCGACCGCCTGCGCAACATCGAGAAGGTGGAGTTTGCCGGAGGTGGTGCGCTCAACATCATCGTCGGCACGCCTTACAGCGACAATGGCCTTGCCCCACAGGGGGCGGCTCCGCTCAACCAGCCGGTACTGAACGGCACGGCAACGGACGACCTGATCCTCGGCCTTGCCGGCTCCGATGTGCTCAACGGCAATGGCGGCAACGACATCCTGGTTGGCGGCGCCGATGGGGCCGTCGCGGCTCTGACGACTGTGACCTTCCAGGATAACTTCAACACCAGCAGTTTTACCAACTCCAACGGACCCAACGGCAATCCCGCGTGGACGACGCCCTGGACAGAAACTGGCGACAGCACACCCGGCGACCCAGCGACAGGCAGTCCAACGACGGGCCAGATTCGCCTCGATAATGGTCAGGACAATCTACGGTTCAATGCCGGGGATGGCGGCCAGATCCAGCGCACTGTGAACCTCGCCGATGCAACTGCTGCCACTCTGGCTTACACCGTTGGCCGCAGCACCGGCAACAACAGCCTTGACGCCGCACCAGACGACGACGCCGTCAGGGTTTATTTCTCGCGGAGCGGTTCTGAGGCCGACTTCGTCTTGGTCGACACCATCAACAGCACATCGTCAACAGCGGCGCGCAATATCAACCTTGCGGGTCCCTTCACGGCGAATGCTGCGATCCGCTTTGTCACCAGCGCGCTGGAAGGGGGCGAGTTTGTCTCGATAGACACCCTTGCTATTACCCGCACCACGGTCGGCACTGGTGCGGTTGCCGGCGACACGCTCAATGGTGGCCTCGGCAACGACACCTACTCCTTCAGCCTTGGCGACGGCAACGACGTCATCATCGAAGCCGGTGGCGCGGGCGCGGGAACGGCAGACAAGATCTCGATCCTAGCCCCGAGCACGGGCGTCGATGTAGATGGCCTGCCGATCCTGACCATCAACGCCCTCAATGCCTTCGACAGTAATACGGGCACTGAGAACGGCAACCTGGTGATCAACTATACGCTGCCGACAGGCGTGCAGCAGTCCATCACCGTGAACGGTCACTACACCGGCAACGTTGCAGAAACCGGCGTCGAGCTAATCAACTTCAACGGCGCCTTCTTCAACGGCTACCAGCTGGTCGGCGACTATGCCATCAGCCGGGCAGACCCGGCGGGCGGTACGCGTACCGTCAATCTGGCGGCCTCGGCTATCAACAACCTGATCGCCGGCGAAGATGGCGACAATGACGCAATCACCGGCGGCAGCGGCAACGACTTGATCTTCGGCGGCGGTGACAACGACGATCTCGTCGGCGGCCTCGGCGACGACCTCCTGGTCGGCGGCGCGGGCAATGACGACCTCGACAACCGTCTCAACGCAGCTCTCGACGACTTCGAAGGCGCGATCGGCGCCGACACCATGGTCGGCGGCGCAGGCAACGACACCTACGGCGTCGACGATCTGCTTGACGTCGTGGTGGAAGTTGCGGGCGAAGGCACGGATACGGTCGAGACCTTCCTCGCCGACCTGTCGATCGTGGCCATGGCCAATGTCGAAAACCTCGCCTTCCTCGGCGCCGATGCCAGCCAGTTCGTCGGCACCGGCAATGCGGGCAACAACGTTATCTCCGGTGGCGATCTCGCCGATACCCTGAGCGGCCTTGGCGGCAACGATACGCTGCAAGGCGGGCTCGGTGCTGACACCATGATCGGCGGTGACGGCAATGACGTCTACGAGGTCGATGAGGCTGGTGACCTTGTGACCGAAACCTCGGCAGATGCCCTCATCGGCGGTACCGATCGCGTCGAATCCGACATCGACTACACGCTCGGCGCAAATCTCGAGAATCTGGACCTCAACGGCGCCGCTGTCAGGGGCACCGGCAACACCCTCAACAATGTCATCAACGGCAATGGTGGGACCAACCAGCTGTTCGGCGCGGGGGGCAACGATACGCTCAATGGTGACGACGGCAACGACCTGCTCGATGGCGGCGATGGTAACGACACGATCAGCGGAGGCGACGACAACGATACGATCATTGGCGGGGCCGGCAACGACACCATCGATGTCGGCGGTGGCTTCAATACCATTGTCTACAACGCGCCCGGCTTCGGCGAGGACACCATCAACAGCTTCGACAGCGCCGGAGGAACAGCAGCCAACCAGGACAAGATCGACCTCAGCGGGCTCGGGATCACGGCGGCAAACTTCGCCAACCGCGTCTTCGAATCCGGCTCAGGCGCCAACACGCTCATTACTATCCGGGAAAACGGAGCGTCTTCGACTATCCAAGGTACGATCCTGATCAATGGCAGCAACACGGGGGCCATCGACGCCACCGACTTCACACTGGCGGCAGCAGCCCCGACCAGCACGATCACAGGGACCGAAGCCGCTAACACCCTCAACGGAGTGGGGACCACATCCGAGACGATCAACGCGCTTGGCGGCAATGACACCGTCAACGCAAACGGCGGCAACGACGTAGTCAACGGTGGTTCGGGTGCGGATACCCTCAATGGTGGCGACGGCAACGACACACTTAGCGGCGGCCTAGGGATCACCAATCTGAACTATGTCGACAGTTTCGACACGCAGAACCAGGGCAACTCCAACGGCACGACCACTTGGGATCCCGATTGGATCGAGAGTGGGGACAGCGGTGCTGTCGCTACGGGTCAAATCCGCATCGACGCTGGCAACAACAACGTCCTCCAATTTCTCGGTGGCAATGGCAACGATTTCAACGGAGCGCAAATCCAGCGCAGTGTCGATCTCGCGGGGGCCACCACTGCCACCCTCAGCTACTCGTTCGTCGCCACTGGACTGGACGCGGGAACGGATAACGACGCGGTAACGGTGCTCTTTTCTCGGGACGGCACGAACTTCGTGCAGGTCGACGTGATCAACACCGCCGCGAACACCCTTCCCCGCAACATCGATCTCAGCCTGTTTGGCACCGGACCGTTTACCGCGAACGCCGCCATTCGCTTCGTGACGACCAGCCTCGAACTCAACGAAAGCGTCAACATCGAAAGCCTTACGATCAATGCGACGGGTAACTTCGGTGTCGACACCATCAATGGCGATGCCGGTGACGATACTGTTATCTGGAATGCCAATGCCTCCGGCGCCACCGATGGCCGCGACATCGTCAATGGCGGCACGGAAGGGGCCGCTGGCGACACCTTCGTGATCAATGGCAACGCCGCGGCCGAAGCCTACACGATCTACACCAGGGCAGCCTGGCTGGCGATCACCGGTAACGTCGCGGCGAACCTCAATGCCGCGACCGAAATCGTCGTCACCCGCAACGGCAGCAACAATGCGTCCGTCATCGCGGAGCTCAACGAGATCGAGGAAATCCGCCTCAACGGTGTCGATCCTTCGGGGGCGGGAATGGCCGGGAATGACAACTTCAGCATCGTCGGCGACTTCTCGACCACCAGCCTGCGCCTCAACACGATCACCATCGACGGCGATGCCGGAAATGACACGATCGATATCTCGGCGCTCGGCTCTGCGCACCGTATCGTCTTCCGCTCCAATGGCGGCAACGACACGATCATCGGCACGTTGCGGCCGCAGGACGTCATCGAACTGGCCGAAGGCACCACAGTCGACGACTATGAGATCACGACCGGTGCCAACGGCGTGACGACGATGACCAACGGCGAGCACAGCATCCAGTTCACCAGCGAAGGCGGGCTGCCGCAGTTCAATGGCGATGGCACCACGGCCGAGGAAGAAGATACGCCGGCACCGAACCCGCCTGCCCCGACGCCACCAGCCGCAACGGCAGGGGCGACGATAGCAGGCACTGCAGCCGCCGACGTGCTTCTTGGTACGGCCAGTGGTGAAACGATCGTCGGCTTTGCCGGCAATGACGTGGCAACCGGCGGCGCCGGGGCCGACATCATCCGCGGCGATGACGGCGACGACTTCCTCAATGGGGAAGGCGGAAACGACATGGTCTTCGGCGGCGCCGGAAATGACGACCTGCTGGGTGGCGAAGGCAACGACATGCTCTATGGCGATGCCGGATCCGACCGCGTCTTCGGCGATGCCGGCGACGACATGATCCGCACCGGTGCCGGCAACGACACCGCCCATGGCGGCAGCGGCAACGACATGTTCGTCGCCGAAGCAAGCGATGGCGACGACACCTACTATGGGGATGACGGTAGCGACACGCTGGATATGGCGGCGATCACTGCAAACCTGACCGTCGATCTCGGCAGCGGCTTCATGGGCCGAGGAAGTGCATCGAGCAGCCTCTCGGGCAACGATACGCTGTGGGGTATCGAGAATGTCGTCACCGGTTCCGGGGCCGACACGATCACCGCCAATGCTGCCGTCAATATCATCGATGGCGGGGCCGGAAACGACAAGTTCGTCTTCCTCTCCGAAAAGGATGCCGACGGCGACACGATCATCGGCTTCCAGCCGGGCGACAAGATCGATCTCAGCGGCACCGACGCCAATGGCGGCGTTGCCGGCAACCAGGCCTTCACGCTGGTCAACGGTTCGGCGCTGACAGGTGCCGCCCAGCTGATCGTCACGCATGAGGTCCGGGCCGATGGCGACTACACGGTCGTCCAAGGCAGCGTCGATGCCGACAGCACGGCCGAACTCCGGCTCAACATCAAGGGGAACCACAACCTCACCGCTTCCGACTTCAACCTGTAACCCGCGACATCAGGCGTGCCGACTTTCCCGGCACGCCTGACAGCCCAACAACAGAACGAAGTGGTGAAAGACATGCGCCCCAAGACTCCATTGACCGGTAACAAGCGCAAGCAGGTCGAGAAACTGACTCACGGACTGCGCGGAATATTCGTCTTCCTGTTCTTTACATCAGGGGTCATCAATATTCTGGCACTGACCGGCTCCTTCTACATGCTGCAGATCTATGATCGCGCCCTGACCAGCGGCAGCGTTCCGACACTGCTCGGGCTTTCGGCCCTGGCGATCGGCCTCTACCTGTTCCAGGGTTTCTTCGACATCATCCGCTCGCAAATCCTGGTGCGGATGGGCGCCCGGCTCGACAGCCGGATCGCGCCCATGGCCCATCAGGTGGCAATCGACATGCCGCGGTTCGGGTTCTCAACCGCAGAGGCGCTCGAGCGCGGGCGCGATGTCGATACCGTTCGCAGCTTTCTCGGCAGTCAGGGTCCTGTTGCCCTGTTCGACCTGCCGTGGGTGCCGCTCTACCTCGTCTTCGTCTATATGCTGCATCCCTATCTCGGCGCGCTGACTTTCGCCGGCGCCTTCGTGCTGTCGATGCTGACCATCGCGACCGAGCTGATGACGCGGCGGCTCGCCAGTGCCACGCACAAATCGGGCATCGAGCGCAATGCGATCGCGGATTCCAACGCGCGCAATGCCGATATCCTGAAGGCCATGGGTTTTGCCGGGCGCGCGGTGGACCGCTTCAACCGCGCCAACCAGGATCACCTGGAACTGCAGACCCGCACCAACGACATCAGCGGCACGTTTGGGGCGATCTCGCGCGTGCTGCGCATGATCCTGCAGTCGGCCGTCCTCGGTCTTGGGGCATGGCTGACGATCCAGGGAGAATTGTCGGCAGGCGCCATCATTGCCGCCTCGGTCGCCTCGGCCCGGGCACTTGCGCCCGTCGATCTGGCGATCGGCAACTGGAAGGGCTTTGTCGCCGCCCGAACCGCCTTCATTCGGCTGAAGGAGACGGTCATCGCACTTGCCGGCGCCGTGCCGCCGATGGCGCTGCCGGCACCGGCCCGCACGCTGAAGGTCGAGAAGATAACGGTCGCTGCTCCGGGTTCCGGACGGGTGCTTCTCAGCGAAGTGAGCTTTGAGATCGCCGCCGGCCAGGCGCTCGGCATCATCGGCCCGAGCGGCGGCGGCAAGACCACGCTGGCGCGCGCCCTGACCGGGGTCTGGCCGACCCTTCGCGGCAGTGTTCGTCTCGACGACGCCGAACTGACGCAATGGTCGGATGACGACCTCGGCCAGCATGTCGGCTATCTGCCACAGGATGTGGCGCTGCTCGATGCGACGATCGAGGAGAACATCGCGCGGCTGGAGCCGCAGGTCGACGCCCGGGCGATCGTCGATGCAGCGCAGACGACAGGCATCCACGAAATGATCGTGCGGATGCCGGATGGCTACCGCACGGCACTCGGCCCGCAGGGCGTCTCGCTTTCGGCCGGACAGCGGCAGCGCATTGGCCTTGCACGGGCGCTTTACCGTAACCCCTTCATCGTCATCATGGATGAGCCGAATTCCAACCTCGATGGCGAGGGTGAAATGGCGCTGACGCAGACGATCAAAGCGGTACGCGCCCGCGGCGGCATCGCCGTCGTCATCGCGCACCGGCCAAGTGCGCTTGCAGCCGTCGATATGGTTGCCGTCATTCAGAACGGAAAGATGGTCGCCTTCGGACCCAAGGACGAGATCCTGAAGCCAACGGCAGCCGAACCGGTCAGCCGGCCGGCAGCAGCGGCACAGATCGGATCACGCATCACAGCGAGGATGTCAGAATGATCGAGGTCAAAGGAACCAAAACCGCAAAGACGGAAGAAGACCCGCACGATCGCTATGTCCTGAAGAACGAGGACAAGCAGTCGAAAGTGCCGATGTTCATGACGTTGTTTCTCACAGGTTTCGCTCTCTATCTGAAGACAGCGCTATCTCATCAGCAGCCAAACCCGCCCGCTGAAGAAGCAGACGCCCGGCCGGCGCTGGACGGCGAAGAACCATTGCCGGCGGCCGACGCTGTCACGGCTCTTGCGGCGGCAGGGATCGAGGACGAGGAGGACGAAGCCGCGCTGGCCGGAAAGAAGGCCTCGGGCGTGACGCTCTCGAACCACAAGAACAGCGTGAGCTACGCGCTGACCGATTCTCCGGCGATCGAATTCAACAGGCTCAATCTGCCCAGCCTCGCGCTGTTGAAAAGCTCAGGCGGGATTTCGGTTTCCTTCCACGCCTCGAACGACAATGCATGGAAGGCTTCGAAAGCATCCGTGGCGGGGCCGCAAACGAGCACCGGCACCGGCAGCAGCAACGAGAGAGTCTCCTCACCCGCCCCTCAAACAGGAAACGAAAAACCGCAAAACCGCGCCCCGCGTATCACCAGCCCGGTCACCCTCGCTGACGTCTCCGGTTGCGCCATTGCCTTGATCGGCCTTGCCGACCTGTTGCGCGGCGCGCTCGATCCCGATGGCGATGCCTTGTCCGTGCGGGATCTGACGGTCTCATCGGGCAAGCTGGTGCAGACGGCGGGCGGGTGGAGCTACGATGCAGCGGGTCTCGGTCCGGTGACCATCACCTACCAGATTAGCGACGGCACCGCCTCCGTGTTGCAGACCGCACATTTCTCGGTGGTCAAGGCAGCACCCGTCATCGGCACGGCTGGAGACGATCTGCTTTCGGGGACGCAATGCGCCGACGAGATCGGCGGGCTGGCCGGAAACGATAATATCGACGCCAGAGACGGCAACGACACCGTGGACGGCGGTGATGGAGACGACAATATCGTTGGCGGCAGCGGCAACGATACGATCCGCGCAGGCGACGGCAATGATATCGTTCTCGGCGGTCTTGGCGACGATCACATATGGGGTGGCCGTGGCAATGACCGCCTCTATGGCGAGGAAGGCCGCGACACGATCTACGGTGAGGAAGGCGACGATCTCATCAGCGGCGGCGCGGATGCCGATATCCTTCGTGGCGGCGACGGTCACGACAGAATGAGCGGCGATGCCGGCAACGACGTCCTGGACGGTGAAGATGGTGATGACGACCTTGATGGAGGCGACGGCGACGATGTTCTCTTCGGACAGGCGGGCACCGACACACTGAAGGGCGGCACTGGCAACGATTTCCTGAGCGGCGGCAGCGGCCGGGACACGGCGAAGGGCGAAGATGGCGGCGATACGGTCGCAGGAGACGCCGACGGGGCCGACGACATCTACGATGGCGGCGCCGGGATCGATACCCTCGACTATTCGGCGCTGGCCGAGGCGGTCGAGATCGACCTCGCCGATGGCACCGCCACCGGAGTGGAGATCGGCAATGACGCCGTCTCGAATTTCGAGATCGTCCGCGCCGGGGCGAATGACGACGAGGTGACCGGCAGCCTTGCCGACGAAGCGATACACGGCAATGCCGGCGACGACTATCTGAGCGGCGGCGGCGGAACCGACTTGGTCGAAGGCGGTGACGGCGATGATGTTGTCGAAGGCGACATCGATGCCGTGGCCGACCGCTACGATGGCGGAAGCGGCATCGACACGCTCGACTATTCCGCAGCGGTCATGTCGATCGTCGTCGATCTCGCGGCCGCTGATGCGACGGGTGAAGAGATCGGCAACGACAGCATCAGCAATTTCGAGATCATCAAGACCGGGGACGGCGATGACACCCTGAATGATAATGAGGGCGCCGATCTTCTCTGCACCGGAGACGGCGACGATATCGTGGTCGCGGCAGCCGGTGCATCCGATGACGAGTATCGCGGTGAAGGCGGGTTCGACACGATCGATTATTCGCAGGCAGCGCACGGCGTGCTGATTGACCTGAACACCGGCACCGCTACCGGCTTTGATGTCGGCCACGACGTAATCGAGGGTTTCGAAAAGGTCATCGGCGGCGCGGGAGACGACACGGTCCGCGCCGGACCGCTGGCTGTCGTCATCGAGGGTGGTGCGGGCGAAGACACGTTCGAATTCACTGTGCCCGCTGGTGAAAGCAGTGCCGATGTCGTCCACCAGATCCTTGATTTCATGGTCGGGGACCGCATCGACATCTCCAAATACAAGATCTTCGAGGAGGTTCTGGACGGCCTCGAGGATCGTTTCGAGGAGATCTATGGCGACAAGGCGGATGACGAGCCGCTGCCGATCCGCGTCCGCCACGAGGGGACCGACGAGATGAGCCGGACCTTCATCGAGGTCGATATGGACAAGGACGAGCACTACGAAATGACGATCAACCTGACGGGGCATCATCTGCTTGTCATCGTTGAAAATCCCGCGGCCTAGGAAGGTAAGACATGTCTAGAAACCAGCAAAGATCCCAGGCCGCACTTTCACCTGAGGACAACAATACATTTCCTGTGACTGCCCGCGTTCTCGCCGGCATGGCGCTTGGCGTGCTGCTGTTTGCCGGGGCTGGAGGATGGGCGGCGACGACGCAGCTCAGGGGCGCGATCATCGCCCCGGGCGTCATCATGGTGGACCGGAACCTGAAGTCGATCCAGCATCGCGATGGCGGCATCGTCAGCGAAATTGCCATCAAGGAGGGCGATGTCGTTACCAAGGGACAGATCATGCTGCGCCTCGATGACGCCCAGACTCGCGCGGAGCTCTCGATCGTCAAGGCGCAGCTGATCGAACTGACGGCGCGCCAGGCGCGGCTGATCGGCGAGCGCGACAATGAGGAGGCCATCACCTTCCCGGCCGATTTCGGGACGGAGTTTCCTGCCATTGCGGCGGGCGAACGCCGTCTCTTCGATGGTAACCGCAAGAACCGGCAGAACCAGAAGCAGCAGCTTCAGTATGGCATTTCGCAACTCGAGGAGGAGTTGAAAGGCCTGGTCGCCCAGCATGACGCCAAGACCGGCGAGCTCGAACTGGTGAAAACCGAACACACCAAGATCAAGGGCCTCGCCGACAAGAAGCTGATCGATACATCCCGCAAATATTTCATCGACCGTGAACTCGCGAAACTGACTGGCGAGAGCGGGGAGATTCAGGCCAATATCGCCCGGTCGCGGGCACGCATGAGCGAGATCCAGGTGCAGATCATCGCCATCGACGAGGCGGCCCGGACAGAGGCGCAGCGCGAACTGAGCGTCGTCGAGCCGAAGCTGTCGGAATTGAGGGAGCGTCGGGTCGCCGTCGAGGATCGGCTGTCGAGGACCGATATCCGCGCACCGCTCTCGGGAACCGTCAACGAGCTTTTCGTCCACACGATCGGCGGCGTCATCACCCCGGCAGAAAAGCTTCTGACCCTGGTGCCCGCCGACGCGGCGCTTAAGATACAGGCGAGACTTGCGCCCACCGATATCGATCAGATTTCGGTCGGCCAGGACGCGAGAATGCGTTTCTCCGCCTTCAATCAGCGCGCAACGCCGGAGTTGAAGGGTAACATCGCCTATGTCTCGGCGGCAACCAGCACCGATCCTGCCACGGGTCAGATCTTCTATCTCGCCGATGTTGCCGTGCCTCAGGCAGAAATGGCAAAGCTCGGTGCCAACAGGCTTTTGCCGGGCATGCCTGTCGAAGTCTTCGTCTCGACTGAAGAGCGCACGGCAATGTCTTTCCTCGCCAAGCCACTGACGGATCAGTTCAACCGGGCGTTCCGCGAGGAGTAGTTTGGAAAATTGCGGGGCGCGCCATTATAGCGCGCCTCGCCAACTCAGATCAGCCTTCCAGCCACTTCACCTGCTCTGGCGTCAACTTGATATCGAGCGCGGAGAGGCTGTCCTCCAGCTCGGCGATCGTCCGCGGCCCGATCAGCGGAATGACCGGGAATGGCTGGGCGATGACATAGGCGAGCGCGATGTGGATCGGGCTGCGGCCAAGCTTGTTTGCAAGCTCGATTGCCCGGTCGCGGCGCTCGAAATTGCGGTCCGAATACCAGCAACGGACGATTTCCTCGTCGTCATGCTTGTCGCGTCCCGCACGGTCGGTGAAGAAGCCGCGGCCCTGGCTCGACCAGGCGAAGTTCGGGATCTGCTTCTTGTTCAGCCACGCCTTCCACTCGTCGTCGGAAGACGTAACACAACCGGCCCAGATCGGATCCAGCATCTCGGCCAGCGAGAAGTTGTTGGAAAGAGCAGCCGGTGCCGTCTTGCGGTTCTTGTCGGCATAGGCGATCGCCTCTTCCATGCGGGCGCGCGTCCAGTTCGATCCGCCGAAAATGCCGCGGATGCGGCCACGCTTCACCTCGGCATCCATCGCATCGACGAACTCGCCGACCGGAACGGCGGTGTTGTCGCGATGCATGAAGTAGATGTCGACATAGTCTGTCTTGAGACGATCGAGCGACTGGTCGAGCTGCTTGGCGATCATATCTGGATAGCAAAGCGGCGAGTGCGCGCCCTTGCCGATCAGCACGATCTCGTCGCGCGATACATCGCGGCTGGTGTGCCAGTCGCCGAAAATGCTTTCGGTCTTGCCGCCGCCATAAACGTAAGCCGTATCGAACGCATTGCCGCCTGCCTCGTAGAAGGCGTCCAGCGTCAGCGATGCCGAAGCGAAGTTCGGGAAGAACTCGAAGCCGAGCGTCACCACCGAAGCCGGTTTCAGGATGCCCGGGATTTCGCGCTTCGGAATGCTGTTGCCGAGCTTGACCGGAGCGCCTGCGAGATTGAGCGTCCGCTTCGTTGCCTTCTCGACCCCGTATTCCAGGCCGACCGACGCGCGCCACTGATCAAGAACCCGGAGATTGCCGACGGAATCCGCCCAGCTCATGCCCGGCGAGGTGAACTCATGCTGTCCAGCGCGGATCGCATCGCCGGCGGCATCCACCTCGAACGAATAGAGCCAGCGGTCTTCCTTGACCTCGATCGTCTCCTGCTCGTTGCCCTTGAAGATCTCGATCTTGCCGGTGCCGCCCTTGTGGCCAGACGCGAACCAGAAATCCTTGACCTCGATACGGCCGTCCGAGCCGATAATGCGCAGCGTGTTGTCCTGGTTCGCCATGATCGAGCAGGACACTTCGGCGATGATCGAGTTCGGGAATTTCAGCACCGCCGAGGCCCACTCATCGACACCGGACTGGCCGAGATGGGCGACGCCCGAGACCTTCTCGGGCTCAAGGAACGGCTTGCCTTCGGCAGCACCGGCAATCAGCCGCGCCATGGAGACCGGATATCCGCCGACATCGAGAATGCCGCCGCCTGCGGTATCGTTGGAAAACAGCCGGTGCTCGGGCTTGAAGCTTCCCATGTTGAAACCGAAGCTGGAGCGGATGATGCGGACCGTGCCGATGACGCCGCTCTTCACCAGCTCGACGATCTTCGCCGTCTGCGGATGGACGCGGTACATGAAGGCTTCACCGGCAAAGACGCCGGCCTTCTTCGCCTCGTGATAGATCGCGTCCGCATCGTAAGCGGAGAGCGCGATCGGCTTTTCAACGAGCACGTGCTTGCCCGCGCGGATCGCCTTGATCGCCCACTCGGCATGGCCGGTATGCGGCGTGGCGATATAGATCGCATCAATCTCGGGATCGGTGAGCAGCGCGTCATAGCCCTTGACGATACGCGCGCCCGGGAAGCCGTCGCCGAGGCCCGGCTTGTCGGGATTGCGCGTCGCGATCGCCACAAGCTTGCCGGTCCGCGAATGCGCGATGCCATCCGCAAAGGTACGGGCGATGGTGCCGGGGCCGATGATGCCCCAGCGGATCGTTTGCTCTGAACTCATGACTATTCCTCTTTCGATGTGGTCGTCTTGGGATTGCAATGTCAGCGCAGACGTTGGCCCGCGCTGTCGAACAGAAATGTGCGTTTGGCCGACAACGAGACGGCCAGGCTGTCGCGATTGCCGGTGGTGCGGGATTCCGGCCGCTCGATGATCAGCTGCTCGCCGCCGAGCGTCGCGTAAATGTAGCTGGTATTGCCGAGATGCTCGGCGACATCGACGCTGACGGTCATATCGGCGTCACCCTTGCCGGAATCACCGAAATGCTCGGGGCGGACGCCGAGCGTCACGTCGGTTCCGTCAGATAGCGCCGCAGTCAGCGGCAAGGTCAAACGGACGGTCCGGTCTGCGGCAAGCGCGATGGTCAGTCCCGCGGCGTCCCTGCCCGTCACGATGGCCTTCAAAAAGTTCATCTTCGGGGAGCCGACGAAACCGGCGACGAACTGGTTTGCCGGATCGTCGTAGAGATCGAGCGGCGCGCCGACCTGCTCGATATTGCCAGCCCTGAGCACGACGATCTTGTCGGCCAGTGTCATCGCTTCGGTCTGGTCGTGTGTGACGTAGATCATCGTCGTGCCGAGCTGCTTGTGCAGCCTCGAAATCTCGACGCGCATCTGCACACGCAGCTCGGCATCGAGGTTGGACAGTGGCTCGTCGAACAGGAAGACCTTGGGCTCTCGCACGATCGCCCGGCCGATCGCCACGCGCTGGCGCTGGCCGCCGGAAAGCTGCTTGGGGCGGCGCTGCATCAGCTCGTTGATCTGCAGGATCCCGGCTGCGTGGCGGACGCGTTTCTCGGTATCTTCCTTCGGATTGCCATTCATCCGCAGGCCGAAGGAGAGGTTTTCGGCCACCGTCATATGCGGATAGAGCGCGTAGGACTGGAAGACCATGGCGATGCCGCGGTCGGCGGGCTCGACGTCATTGACCACCTTGCCGCCGATATCGATCTCGCCACCGGAGATGTCCTCCAGCCCGGCGATCATGCGCAACAGCGTGGACTTGCCGCAGCCCGATGGTCCGACGAAGACGACAAACTCGCCGTCCTTGACCTCCAGATTGGCGCCATGGATGATCTCCAGCGCACCATAGCGTTTGACGACGTTTCTGAGTGAAAGCTCTGCCATGCGGCTCCCCGATTATTTGATTGCGCCGGCAGCAATGCCAGCGATGAAGTGGCGCTGCAGGAGCACGAAGATGACGAGGATCGGCGCGGTGAGCATCGTTGCCCCCGCCATGATGCCGCCCCAGGAGACCTTGGTCAGGCCGATCAGCGTGCCGAGCGCCACGGGTGCGGTCATCATCGCCGGCCTGGAGTTGATCAGCAGCGGCCAGAGATAATTGTTCCACGAGACCAGGAAGAGGATGATCGACAGCGCCGCCATGGTCGGCCGCGCCAGCGGCAGGGCAATGCGCAGGAAGATCTGCCATTCCTTGACGCCTTCGACGCGTGCCGCATCGAAAAGCTCGTTCGGCATCATCGAGAAAGACTGGCGCATGAAGAGCACGCCGAGCGAGTTAAAGAGCGGCGGAACGATCAGCGCCACCCAGGTATTCGCCAGCTTGAACTCTCGCGCCACCATGATGAACTGCGGAATGACCACGACCGCGAAGGGCAGCGTGATGGTGCCGAGAATGATGGCGACGACGACGGAACGCCCGGCGAAGCGGTAGCGCGCCAGCGCCCAGCCCGCCATCGAGGTCAGCAGCACCGACAGAATGGTGTAGATGATAGCCACCGAGATCGAGGTGAACATCGCCCGGGTGAAGCCGGTCTGCGCTTCCAGATCCTGGAAGTTGGCAATGAAGTTCGTCGACGGAAGCAGCACGATCTCGGGGCTGAAGATGCCGTAGTCGGGCATGGTCGAGAAGATGAACATCATCCACAGCGGGAACAGCCAGATGATCGCCAGCGGTGTCAGCACCGCATGCAGCGCGATCCGCCTCAACAGCAGCGATTGCGACTTGGATTTCATTTCGCTTCCCTCCCGACCCACAGGTTGAGCAACGAGATCGCAACCGCCAGTGCCGCTATTGTGTAAGCCACGGCTGACGCATAACCGAAATTCAGCGACAGGAATCCCTGGCGGTAGAGCAGCAGGCCGAGTGTCTCGGTGCCGCCACCCGGACCGCCGCGATTGGTGATCAAGAACGGTTCGGTGAAGAGCTGCATCGTGCCGATGACCGAGAGAACGACGCAGAACAGAATGATCGGCTTCAAGAGCGGCAGTGTGATGTGGAAGAACTGCTGCGTCTTGCTGACCCGGTCGAGCGTCGCAGCCTCGTAGACATCCTCAGGGATCGATTGTAGCCCGGCGAGAATGATGATGGCGTTATAGCCTGCCCAGCGCCAGGTCACGGCGATGATGACGAGCGCCATCGCGGCATTGGCATTGTCGAACCAGGAGACCGCCGGCAGGCCGACCGAGGTGATCAGCTTGTTGACGATGCCGAAATCGATGCTGAACATCAGCCGGAAGACCGCCGCATAGGCGACTTCGCCGACGACGACGGGCGCAAAGAAAGCAAAACGGAAGAGCGGCCGCAGCTTCAGGAGCGGCGAATTCAGGAGCACCGCCATGACGGTGGCGATCGCGATCATCACCGGCACCTGGATGACCAGGATGATCAGCGTGTTGTAGAGCGCGTTGTAGAAAGCCGGGTCGCCGAACAGGCGCCCCCAATTGGCCGAGAGGCTGAATTTCCACGGATTGACGCGCGTGTTCTGAAACGAGATCAGAAACGAACTGATGATCGGCCACACCCAGAAGGTGGCGAAGACGATGAGATAGGGCGCGAGGAACGCATAAGCGCTCCGGTTGCGGATCGGCATGTTTTCCTCCTCACAGACGCAACGAGCCATCCCGGGGGATGGAGAACCGGGCGCCGCAAAGCGCCCGGCTTCGTCACTTATTCTGCGATCGGAAGACCCGTCGCGGTGGCGATCTGCTTGGCAGCGTCGTCAAGCGCCGCCTTGGCATCCGGGAAACCACCGGCGAAGTATTTGGTCTGCGCTGCCTTGTAGATGGCATCCGCATCCGTCTGGTACTGCGTGCCGCGGCTCGGCACGATCTTCGGCAGGGTCGAGAGAATATCGGCCCAGACCTTCTGACCGCCCCAATAGGGCTGCGGTTCGTTGACGAACGGATCCTGCACGGCCGAGAGAAGCGACGGTACGAGGCCGAAGGACTTCAGCATCGTCACCTGGCCCTCATTGGTGCCAAGCGAGTAGTTGATGTAGTTCCAGGCCGCTTCCTTGTTTTCGGAATTGGCGGCGATCGCGAGCGACGAACCGCCGAGATTGGCCGCATGCGGGCCGTCCGCCGTCAGGCTCGGCATCATGTAGACGCCCCACTTGCCGGACAGATCGGGCGAGCCGGAGCGGATCGTGCCTTCATACCAGCCGCCATACATCTGGCTGGCCACCTTGCCAGCGGTATTCGCCTGGATCTTTTCGTCCCAGATGGCGGCCGTCAGCGTGCCGGCATCCTTCATCTGCTTGACCTTGTCCAAAGTCGCGACGCAGGCAGGCTTGTTGATGGTGATCGATTGACCATCCTCGGAGAAGTAGCCGCAGCCCTGCTCGTTGGAAATCATCCGGAACCATTCGCTGTCGCCGTTGAAGTCGGCCTGCGCCATGACGACGCCAGGATTGGCGGCCGAGATCTTCTTGCCGGCGGCGATGAAATCGTCCCATGTCTTGATCGTCGTCGGATCGACGCCAGCCTTTTCATAGAAGTCGCGGCGGTAGAACACCGCAACCGGGCCGGAGTCCCACGGCATGGCATAGGCCACATCGCCCACTTCGAGTTCGGTACGCTTGAAGTCGGGGAATTTGGCTTGGATGTCGGCGTTGTAGCCGAGGTCCTTCAGGTTGGTGAAGCAGTCGGGGAAGCGGTTCCAGAAGATTTCCGCTTCGAAATTCTCGACCGTGACGATGTCAGGCAGGCCGTCTCCTCCGGCGGCGCAGGCTGCCAGCATCTTGTCGAAGACCTGCTGGTTGCCGAGATCCTGCACATCGACTTTGACGTCAGGGTATTTCTTGTTGAAGCCTTCCACAGTGGATTTCAGCGCCGATGCGGCGACGTTCCAGCTCCAGATGGTGAGCGTGCCCTGCTCTGCATATGCGGAGCCGGAAGCAAGCAGCGCGACAGCAGCCGTCGCACCGATAAGATTGAAGCGCATTGAAAATCCTCCCTTTTCAATTGCCGTCCCTTAGCGAACGTGCCTACACTAACCGGAAGGCACCGGCTGTCTCCTAAAAAGGGAATATGGATTTGGCGGAAAGTAAGGTTGCGCAAAGAGCCATCTATCAGCCCGGTGCGAGCAGCATCGAGGGGCTGCCCACCGCGCTTCAAATGTTCCACGCCCATCCGCCCGTCATGGCCATGCCGCACTGGCACGCGCAGGTCGAGGTCAATTTCGTGATGCATGGCAGCGTGCATTATCGCATGAACGACCACGAATTTTCGCTCAACGCCGGCGAGATGTGCCTGTTCTGGGGCGGCCAGCCGCATCAGATGGACGAATCGTCCGATGATTCGATTTATGCGGGCGCCCACCTGCCGCTCGTCTATTTCTTCCGCATGCGCCTGCCGGTCACCATTTCCAGCCAGCTGATGCGCGGCGCCACCATGCTGACCTCGGCGACAGACGCCGCCGACAGCGAGAATTTCGCGCGCTGGCACCGCTATGCGACATCAGGCGATGCGGCAAAGTCGCAGCATGCGGTGGACGAACTGCTGCTGCGCATCGAGCGCATCCTGCTGGAACCCTATTCGATGATCGGGCTCAGCACGCAGCTGGCCGAAAACGATCCGCCCTACGCCCAGTCGTCGCGCAACGTGGCGCGCATGTGCGATTTCATCGCCGCCAATTTCATGGAAGACATCGACACGATCGACATCGCCCGCGCCGCCGATCTCCATCCGAAATATGCGATGAACCTCTTCAAGAAGTCGACCGGCATGACGCTCAGCAAATACGTCAACCTGCTGCGGCTCTCGCGCGCCCAGGCGATGCTGATGAGCGAGGAGGCGAACGTGCTGCAGGTGGCCATGGATAGCGGCTTTGGCTCGATCAGCGCCTTTAACAAATCCTTCCGTCACATCGCCGGCATGTCGCCATCCGATTTCCGCCGTGACCTGCGCTCATCGGGAATTTCCACGGCAAACTGATCCCCAACCGTTATTCACACCCCATCGAGGAGACCTCACCATGGCTGGAAGACTGGCAGGCAAGATTGCGATCATTTCCGGCGGGGCGACAGGCATGGGCGGAGCAGCCTCGAAACTCTTTGCCGCCGAGGGCGCCAAGGTGGCGATCATCGACCGGAACGAGGAGGCAGCCGCAGAAACCGCAAAGGCGATCCGCGACGCCGGCGGTGTCGCCGACTACTGGGTGGCCGACGTCTCCAATGAGACGGCCGTCAACGATGCCGTCAGAGGTGTGGAAGACAAGTTCGGCGCCGTCACCGTCCTCTTCAATCATGCCGGAACGATCGTCATCAAGCCGTTCCTCGAAACCACGCTCGAGGAATGGGAGTGGCTGCACGGCGTCAACGTGCGCTCGATGTTCCTGATGACCAAGGCGGTCCTGCCGAAGATGATCGCAGCAGGCGGCGGCTCGATCGTCTGCACCTCGTCGATCTCCGCCGTCGCGGCAACGCCGATGGAAGTACTCTACGACACGACCAAGGGCGCCGTGCACATGTTTGCCCGGGCCATTGCCGTCGAGTTCCGCGACCGCAACATCCGCTGCAATGCCGTCTGCCCGGGCTTCATCCGCACGCCGCATGGGTTGCGCGAGGTCAAGGAACTGCAGGCGCTCGGCGTCGATGTGTCGGACGAGGCAATCGCCGCCCAGCAGGGGCGCATCGGTGAGCCCGAAGACGTGGCGCGTGCTGCACTCTATCTGGCCAGCGACGACTCCAATTTCGTCAACGGCGTCCACCTCTTCGTCGACAACGGCTTCACCGCGATCTGAAGAGACAAGACGGGCAGGCCCACCGGGAGGACAGATGGCGCGCGAATTCGATTTCATCATCGCCGGCGGCGGATCGGCGGCATCGGTGGCGGCCGTGCGGCTGGTGCGCGATTTCGGCTTTTCGGTCCTGATCGTCGAGCGTGGCCCAAGCCAGACGGCGAAGCTGATGTCCTTTCCGGCGGGCTACATGAAATACCTCGCCCGCGACGATTTTCTTGAAATGCATCATACCGTTCCCCAGCCGCAGCTTGGCGGCCGCGGGCCGATCGTGCCTGTCGCCAAGGCACTCGGTGGCGGCAGCGCGGTCAATGCGATGGTCTACATGCGGGGCCAGAAGGAAGACTATGACGGCTGGGCGCGCTATCTCGGCAATGGCAGCGAGTGGTCCTACGCAGACATGCTGCCACACTTTACCGGCATCGAGGCCAATAGCCGCTTCAACAACGCCTATCACGGCATATCGGGTGAGCTTCGCGTTTCCGAGCCGAAGCATATTTCGGATACGACCGAGGATTTCATCCGGGCCGCCCAGGGGCTCGGCCATTCCTACAATCCGGATTTCAATGGCGAGCGCCAGAACGGCGTCGGCATCATGCAGCACACATTCGCCAAATGGGGCCGGCGTACCGAGCGCTCCGACGCCAAGAAGGCATTCCTCGATCCCCTGGCAAAGGACGAGCGGCTGCAGATCATCACCGGCGCGCGGGTCGACCGCATCCTCATCGAAAACGGCCGCGCCCGCGGCATCGTCTACACCAGGGGTGGCGAGACGCAGACGGCGATGGCAGGCCGGGAGGTGCTGGTTGCGGCCGGTACCTATAACAGTGCCAAGCTGATGATGCTGTCGGGCCTCGGTCCGGCCGATCACCTTCGCCAGCACGGGATTGCCGTTGCAGCCGACATTCCAGGCGTCGGCGCCAATCTTCAGGATCATCACGAAGTCCCGGTGATCGCGACGACCAGGGGCAAATCCGGATATTTCGGCGAGGACAAGGGCTGGCCGATGATCCGCAACGGCCTGCAATATCTGTTCTTCGATTCCGGGCCGGTGACGACAACGGGGATCGAATCCTGCCTGTTCTATGATCCGGATGGTGGCGAGCGGCCGACGATCCAGCTCTATTGTGCTCCGATCGTCTATCTCGACCGCGACGTCTCCTCGGCCAAACCCACCTGGGGCGTGACCTTCACCTCATGCCTTCTCAGGCCGAAGGCGCGTGGCAGCGTCCGGCTGCGCTCCGCCAATCCTGCCGACCAGCCGCTGATCGATTGCAACTTCTTCGGCGATCCCGATGATCTGAGGCTGACACTGGCATCGCTGAAGACAGCGCGCCGGTTGCTGGAAACCGAGCCTTTCCTGTCCAAGATCGACATGGAGATCCTTCCCGGCCGCGCCATCCAGGATGAAGAGGCCCTGACGAAATTTGCCGGGCAGACGGTCAAGACCAACTACCATCCCTCCGGTAGCCTGCGCATGGGGCCGGACAGCGACCCCATGGCGGTCGTCGGCAGCGACCTTCGTGTGCGGGGCATCGAAGGCCTTCGGGTCATCGATTGCTCGATCATTCCCTTCATTCCTTCGGGCAACACCAACGCTCCGGCGATGGCGATCGGCTCGAAGGCTGCCGAGATGATCGCCGTTAGCCACGCCTGAGCTGAAGGCCGACCAGCATGGCCAGATTGCCGCAGCCAATAAAATAGATAGCGAATAATTTGAATCCTATCTAATTCGATGCTATATCCGGCGCATGGATACCTACAACAGCCTTCAGCGGGTCTTTACCGCCAACCTGCTTTCGACCGGCCGCCAGTGGCGCCGCGCCGTCGATTTGGCGCTCAGCAGCCACGGAATCTCCGAGGCCTGCGCCGCCCCGCTTCTCTGGATCGGCCGCCTCGGCGGCGGTGTCCGCCAGGTGGTGCTGGCCGGCCATGTCGGCATCGAGGGGCCGTCGCTGGTGCGGCTGCTCGATCAGCTCGAAACACTTGGCCTTGTCGTCCGCAAGGACGATCCTGCCGATCGCCGCGCCAAGGGTCTTTATCTGACCGATGAGGGCAGTGCCCTTGCGGCGCGCATGGAAGCGGTGCTCGACGAGCTTCGCGAGCGCATTCTCCAGGATGTCAGCAAGGCCGACCTTGAAGCTGCCGTGCGCGTGCTGCAGGCCTTCGACAATATCGACGTGACGCAGACCGGCGCCCTCGAAAAGGAAATCGAGGCGGCGTCGTGACATTGGGATGGCGTGACTGGTTATTCTCGGGCAAGGCCTTCCTTGCATCGATGCTGGCGCTGTTCGTGGCGCTGTCGCTCGACCTGCCCCGTCCCTACTGGGCGATGGCGGCTGTCTATGTGGTCGCCAATCCGCTGGCCGGTGCCACGAGCTCCAAGGGCCTCTACCGCGCGCTCGGCACACTGCTCGGCGCTTCGGCAGCCGTGTTTTTCGTTCCCCTGTTCGTCAACGCTCCGGAATTTCTGTCGCTGGTCGTCGCCCTCTGGACCGGCACGCTGCTCTTCATCTCGATGCTCGATCGCAGTGCCCGAAGCTATGTCTTCATGCTCGCCGGCTATTCGCTGCCGATGATCGCCCTGCCCTCTGTCGGCTCGCCCGAGACAGTCTTCGATACCGCACTTGCCCGTTCGGAAGAAATCATCATCGGCATCGTCTGCGCCAGCATCGTCAGCGCCGTCATCTTCCCCGCCAGCGTCAGTTCGCTGCTCGGCCAGCGCATCACCACCTGGCTCGATGATGCCGGAAGCTGGGCCGACGAGATCCTGCGCGGCGAAGGCGCCTCGCCCGCCACGCCGCTGAAGCGCCAGAAGCTCGCCTCCGATGTCACAGGCCTCGACCTCGTCATCAGCCAGCTCGGCCATGATGCGAATGGCCGCGATATCGTCCGTCATTCACGCGAATTGCGCGGCCGCCTGCTGATGCTGCTGCCGCTGTTTTCTTCGCTTGCCGACCGTCTTCACGCGCTGAAATCGTCCGGACAGGAGCTGCCGCCGGCGCTTTCCACGCTGCTCAACGATGCCGCCGCTTGGTTGCAGCAGGGGGGCAAAGGCAAGCCGGACGGCACGGGCGCAAACCTGCGCCGCCGCATCGATGACGTCCAGACCTCGGAGAGCCACGAAACCGGCTGGAACGCCCTGCTTTATCGCAGCGCGCTTGCCCGCCTCGGCGAGATCGTCGACCTCTGGCACGATTGCCTGACCCTGCGCGATGAGATCGCCAGCGGCCGCCATGCCGGTCCGTGGCATCCGGTTTTCCGCCACCGCCAAGTGGTCGGCCGCGTCAGGCATTATGACTATGCGCTGATTGCCTTCGCTGCCGGTTCCGTCGTTGCCGGGATCGCTGTCGCTTGCTTCTTCTGGATCTTCACCGGCTGGCAGAATGGTGCAGGCTTCGTGACGATGGCCGCCGTCGCCTGCTCGTTCTTCGCCGCGATGGACCGGCCCGCGCCCTTCATCCGGTCGATGTTCATCTGGTCGGCTCTGAGCCTCGTCATTTCGTTCATCTACATCTTCGCGATCCTGCCGGCGGTCAATTCCTATGAGCTGCTGGTGGTTGTCTTCGCACCGCCATTCCTGCTGCTCGGACTGCTGATCACCCGCCCGCAGTTCAACATGCTGGCGATGCTGCTATCGGTGAACAGCGCGAGCTTCATCGCTCTCCAGGATCGCTACACATCCGACTTCACCACCTTCACCAATGAGGCGGTCGCGGCCCTTGCCGGAATCGGCTTTGCCCTCGTGTGGACGCTGATCGCCCGCCCTTTCGGCGCCGAACTCGCTGCCTGGCGGCTGGTGCGTGCCGGCTGGAGGGATCTGGCCGAGACCGCAGCCGGTGAACGCCGCACTGACCACGAGCGGCTCTCCGGCCGCATCCTCGATCGCCTCGGCCAGCTGGTGCCGCGCCTCGCCGCCGTCGAGGATCGCGAACTAAAAAAGGTCGATGGCTTTGCCGACGTCCGCCTCGGCTTCAACGTGCTGATGCTGCAGACCCGGCGCAAGGAGCTCAGTGGCGCAAGCGCCCTTTCCGTCGGCCGCGTGCTGTCGGGCGTCTCCGATTTCTACCGTGCCCGGCTCGATGCCGGCCAGGCAATCGATCCGCCCGACGAACTGCGTGCCGCGATCGATGACAGCCTCGGAACCATTGCCCATGAACGGACGGAAACCCGGGACAATATCGATGCGCTGGTCGGCCTGCGCAGGGCGCTCTTCCCTGAGGCGTCGCCGCCGGACTGGCCCACGCCCGAAACCCTCTCAACCCCGCTTCAGATTGCAGCCGAGTAAACCGTCATGCCTGCCGAATTCGATCTCTATGGCGTCTATGTGCCGCGCCTTCTCGTTCTCATGGTGCTTTCCCTTCTTCTCGTGATGATCGTCCGCCGCGGGCTGAGCTGGCTGGGCGCCTATTCGCTCGTCTGGCACCGCGGCCTCTTCGATCTCTCCCTCTATGTGCTGCTTCTCGGAGCAGTCTCCTCCCTGACACGCTGGTACTTCGCATGAACACGCTGAAATCAATCTCCCGCCTGATCGTCACCCTCGCCTTCGTTGCCGCCGCTGCCTATGCCGGCCACGGCCTCTGGGTGCATTACATGGACGAACCCTGGACGCGCGACGCGCGTCTGCGCGCCGACGTCGTCGGCATCGCACCGGACGTTTCCGGCCTCGTCAGCGACGTCGCCGTCAAGGACAACCAATCGGTCAAGAAGGGTGATGTGCTGTTCCGCGTCGATGGCGAGCGCTTCAAGATTGCTCTGGCGCAGACCGAAGCCGCGCTGGAAGGTGCAAAGGCGATGCTGGAACAGGCCCGCCGCGAAACCGACCGCCAGCAGCGCCTCGGCGACGCCGCCTCCGTGCAGCAGAAGGAACAGGCGCGCACCGCCGCCGACCAGGCCGAAGCCACCTATCTGCAGGCCGTCGCCAACCGCGATCTGGCGCAGCTCAATCTTGACCGCTCAGCCGTCAAGGCAACGGTCAACGGCACGGTTTCGAACCTCAGCCTGCGCCCAGGCGACTATGTCACCGCCGGCACCGCCAAGGTCGCGCTCGTCGATACCGACTCCCTGCGCGTCGAAGGCTATTTCGAAGAAACCAAGCTGCCGCGCATCCATGTCGGCGACAGCGTCACGATCCATCTAATGGGCCATCGCCAGACACTGGAAGGCCATGTCGACAGCATCGCCACCGGCATCGAGGACCGCGAACGCACGTCGGGAACCGGGCTGCTGGCCAATATCAACCCAACCTTCAGCTGGGTACGGCTGGCGCAGCGCGTTCCCGTCCGCATCAATCTCGACAAAGTGCCTGACGGAGTACAACTGATTGCCGGTCTAACGGCGACGGTCGAAGTCGGAGGCCAAAGCTCCGCCCTCGCCTCGCTCGACTGACGTTGCCTAGAAGTTCCAGTCCTCGTCTTCCGTCGCCACGGCCTTACCGATGACGTAAGACGAGCCGGAGCCAGAGAAGAAGTCGTGGTTCTCGTCGGCATTCGGCGAGAGCGCCGAGAGGATTGCCGGATTGACCTTGCAGGCCTCCGGCGGGAACAGTGCCTCGTAACCGAGGTTCATCAGCGCCTTGTTGGCGTTGTAGTGCAGGAACTTCTTGACGTCTTCGGTGAGCCCGACACCGTCATAAAGCGCCTCGGTGTACTTGGCTTCGTTGTCGTAGAGCTCCAGCAGCAGATCGAAGGCGAAATCCTTGATCTCCTGACGGCGGGCCTCCGGCAGGCGCTCTACGGCGCGCTGGAACTTGTAGCCGATGTAATAGCCATGCACCGCCTCGTCGCGAATGATCAGGCGGATCATGTCGGCGGTGTTGGTGAGCTTTGCGCGGCTCGACCAGTACATCGGCAGATAGAAGCCGGAATAGAACAGGAAGCTCTCGAGGAAGACGCTGGCAACCTTCTTCTTCAGGGGATCGCCGGAAGCATATTGCTCCATGATCAGCGCCGACTTCCTTTGCAGAAACTCGTTCTCGTCGGACCAGCGATAGGCGTCGTCAACGTCAGGTGTCGAGCACAGCGTCGAGAAGATCGACGAGTAGGAGCGCGCGTGCACAGCTTCCATGAAGGAGATGTTGGAAAGCACCGCCTCTTCATGCTGGGTCGAAGCATCGGCCATCAGCGTCACCGAGCCGACGCCGTTCTGGATCGTGTCGAGCAGCGTCAGCCCGGTAAAGACCCGGATCGTCAGTTGCTGCTCTTCCGGTTTCAGCGTCGCCCAGGAGGGAATGTCGTTCGACAGCGGCACCTTTTCCGGCAGCCAGAAATTGCCGGTCAGGCGGTTCCAGACTTCGAGGTCCTTGTCGTCCTCGATGCGGTTCCAGTTGATGGCGCGGACGCGGGATACGGGCTTGGCGTGCATGTTCATGGGTGTGTCCTTTGGACCGAATTCATCTGGTAGCCCCCTCATCCCCGGTGCAACGAGTTGCGCCTGACCTGCCGGCACCTTCTCCCCGAGGGGAGAAGGGAAACCGCGGCGGCGTATCGCTCTACATCCCCTCTCCCCTCGGGGAGAGGGCTAGGGTGAGGGGGCCGCTTACTCAAACGTCAGCAGCTAAAACTCACAGCGTACACGACACACATCCCTCCACCTGCGTACCCTCCAGCGCCATCTGGCGCAGGCGGATGTAGTAGATGGTCTTGATGCCCTTCTTCCAGGCATAGATCTGCGCCTTGTTGATATCGCGCGTCGTCGCCGTGTCGCGGAAGAACAGTGTCAGCGACAGGCCCTGATCGACATGCTGGGTAGCAGCCGCATAGGTGTCGATGATCTTCTCCGGCCCGATCTCATAGGCGTCCTGGTAATAGTCGAGATTGTCGTTGGTCATGAAGGCGGCGGGATAGTAGACGCGGCCGATCTTGCCTTCCTTGCGGATCTCGATCTTGGAGACGATCGGATGGATCGATGACGTCGAGTGATTGATGTAGGAGATCGACCCCGTCGGCGGCACCGCCTGCAGGTTCTGGTTATAGAGCCCGCCCTCCATGACGGCCTTCTTCAGTGCCAGCCAATCTTCCTGGGTGGGAATTTCGATACCGGCATTGCTGAACAGGTCGGCAACCGTCTGCGTAGCCGGTTTCCACTCGGTTTCGGTATACTTGTCGAAATATTCGCCCGAGGCGTATTTCGAATTCTCGAAGCCCTTGAAGCTCTGACCGCGCTCGACGGCGAGACGGTTCGAGGCGCGGATGGCGTGATAGGTCACCGTGTAGAAGTAGATGTTGGTGAAATCGACGCCCTCTTCGGAGCCGTACTGGATCCGCTCGCGGGCCAGATAGCCGTGCAGGTTCATCTGACCGAGGCCGATCGCGTGGCTCTCGTCGTTGCCCTTCTCGATCGAAGGGACCGAAGAGATGTGGCTCATGTCGGAAACTGCCGTCAGCGCCCGGATCGATGTTTCGATCGTCTTGCCGAAATCGGATGAGTCCATGGCGGCAGCGATATTCAGCGAGCCGAGATTGCAGGAAATGTCCTTGCCCATCACCTTGTAGGACAGGTCGTCGTTATACTCGCTGGCTTCGCTGACCTGCAGGATCTCGGAGCACAGATTGCTCATGGTGATGCGTCCGGCGATCGGGTTCGCCTTATTCACCGTGTCCTCGAACATGATGTAGGGATAGCCGCTTTCGAACTGGATCTCGGCGACGATCTGGAAGAAATCGCGGGCCTTGATCTTCTTCTTCTTGATGCGGCTGTCGGCCACCATCTCGCGGTATTTTTCGGTCACCGAGATCTCGGTGAACGGCACGCCGTAGACGCGTTCCACGTCATAGGGCGAGAACAGGTACATGTCCTCGTTGTTCTTGGCGAGCTCGAAGGTGATGTCAGGAATGACGACACCCAGCGACAGCGTCTTGATGCGGATCTTCTCATCGGCATTTTCGCGTTTGGTATCGAGGAAGCGCATGATGTCGGGGTGGTGAGCGTTGAGATAGACGGCACCGGCCCCCTGGCGCGCGCCGAGCTGGTTGGCATAGGAGAAGGCATCCTCGAGCAGCTTCATCACCGGGATGATGCCCGACGACTGGTTCTCGATATGCTTGATCGGCGCGCCCATTTCGCGAATGTTGGTCAGCGACAGTGCCACGCCACCGCCCCGCTTTGACAACTGCAGCGCCGAATTGATCGAGCGGCCGATCGATTCCATATTGTCTTCAACGCGCATCAGGAAGCAGGAGACCAGCTCGCCGCGCTGCTTCTTGCCGGCATTGAGGAAGGTCGGCGTCGCCGGCTGGAAGCGGCCGGAGATGATCTCATCGACCATGTCGCGCGCTAAGGCCTCGTTGCCCTGCGCCAAGGCAAGTGCCACCATGCAGATGCGGTCTTCGTAGCGCTCCAGATAGCGCTTTCCGTCAAAGGTCTTCAGCGTGTAGCTGGTGTAGTATTTGAAGGCGCCGAGGAAGGTCGGGAACCGGAATTTCTTGTCATAGGCGTGATCGAAGAGATCGCGCACGAAATTGAACGAATACTGATCCAGCACCTCCTGCTCGTAATAGCCCTCAGTCACGAGGTAATCGAGCTTCTCCCGGAGATTATGGAAGAACACGGTGTTCTGGTTGACGTGCTGCAGGAAATACTGCTTCGCCGCCTGCCGGTCCTTGTCCAGCTGGATCTTGCCGTCCTCGTCATAGAGGTTCAGCATCGCGTTCAGCGCGTGGTAATCCAGCCCTGTTTCCGCGGCCTGCGCCTTTACAGGGCGCTCGAGAACTGCCGTGTCCAAAATCGTTCCAATCCGTGTTTGACGTTGGCAACATCATCAGCCGTACCCAAGAGTTCGAACCTGTAGAGGTACGGCACCTGGCATTTCTTCGCGATGATGTCGCCGGCGAGCCCGAAGGTCTCGCCGAAGTTGCTGTTGCCCGCGGCAATCACGCCGCGGAGGTTCGAACGGTTTGCCGCATCGTTCAGGAAACGGATCACCTGCTTGGGCACGGCTCCCTTGCCGCCCTCGCCGCTATAAGTCGGGAGGATCAACACGTAGGGCGAGACAGCTTCGAGCGTCGCGCCAGTGATGGGGATGCGCCGGGCGGGAAGGCCAAGCTTTTCGACGAAGCGATGGGTGTTTTCCGACCGGCTGGAAAAATAGACGATCTCGCCCATCGCAGCCGCCGCTCAGGCGAGCGCGCTGATCATGTCGGGGCGGAAGCCAGCCCAATGCTGCTCGCCGGCGATGACGACGGGAACCTGGCGGTAGCCGAGACCCTGCACCAGATCATAAGCGGCGCTATCGGTGGAAACGTCGATGATCGTGTAGTCGATGCCCTGGCGATCGAGCGCGCGGGTGGTTGCGGTGCATTGAACGCAGGCGGGCTTGCTGTAGACGGTGATGCTCATGGGAAAACCTCGTGACTAGAAGGCATGGGATATCGTTCGGACATCCGCCGATGTCCGCGCTTGGGAAGATCGAAAAGGAAGACAGCCGTTGCCGGTTGCCGGGCGTCAGCAGCCCGTCATTCGCGCCGGTATGATCTGAAACTCAAAGACATAAGACTTCACCCCGAAGTGGCTCATGCGGGACACACCGGAGGAAGCGAAGAGCGGCATCATGCCCACATCTCATCGCTCGCCAGCCGGACACCCCGCCCGTGGACGTTTTCGCTCAAGGCAGGTCTCCTGGCTTGCGGATCATCACATTCATCCCGGTCTTCCCAGGTCTTCATGACCCAGTGACCCGAAATGGGACAGATGCTCGCCGCTTACAGTTGCGGGGGCAGCTCCGGCATTGCTCCACCTTGCGGCAGATCTCACCGAATTCCCGTCTTAGCCCGCGATTCTTGCGAATCGAGGGAACCTCGAACACTAGATATAGTACGCGAGTCTATTTGTACGTCAATGGATGGTTCATGTTTCGGGTGCCGCAAGCCGAAAAAATGAATGTGATGTGGATAACGGAAGATTAATGCGGATTGGCTGTGGAAAAGAGAAGCCGGCAAAAGCCGGCTCCTCGAATACGATGACGATCAGGCCGTTGCCGTGGCAACGCGTTCGCGCAAAGACCGCGCCGCCGCCACCATATTGACTAGCGCCGGCTTCACTTCCTCCCATTTGCGGGTCTTCAAGCCGCAATCCGGATTGATCCAGAGCTGCGAATCGCCAAGCCGCTCGCGCGCCAAAAGAAGCAGACCGGTCATATCGGCAATATCGGGAACGCGCGGCGAGTGGATGTCGTAGACACCCGGGCCGATCTCGTTCGGATAGTCGAAGCTGCGGAATGCCTCCAGCAGCTCCATCTTCGAACGCGATGTCTCGATCGAGATCACGTCCGCATCCATGGCGGCGATCGCATCGATGATGTCGTTAAACTCCGAATAGCACATATGCGTGTGGATCTGTGTCGCGTTGCCGACACCGGTCGAGCACAGGCGGAAGCTTTCGACGGCCCAGTCGAGATAGGTCTTCCACTGCGAGCGCCGCAGCGGCAAGCCTTCCCGAAGTGCTGCCTCGTCGATCTGGATCATCCTGGCACCCGCCTTTTCGAGATCACCGACCTCGTCGCGAATCGCCAGCGCGATCTGCCGGCATGATTCGCTTCGGGCGATATCGTCGCGCACGAAGGACCAATTGAGGATCGTCACCGGTCCAGTCAGCATACCCTTGACCGGCCGGTCCGTCAGAGACTGGGCATATTGCCACCAGCCAGTCGTCATCGGCTTCGGCCGCGCGATATCGCCGAAGATGATCGGCGGACGGACATAGCGCGAGCCATAGCTCTGTACCCACGCATGCTGCGTGAAGGCAAAGCCCGACAGCTGCTCGCCAAAATACTGCACCATGTCGTTGCGCTCGAACTCGCCATGGACGAGCACATCAAGGCCGATTTCCTCCTGCCAGCGGATGGCTGCTTCGGTCTCTTTGCGCAGGAAAGCCTCATAGTCCGCATTGCTGAGCGTTCCCTTCGCATGTGCCGAACGCGCCTTGCGGACTTCAGACGTCTGCGGGAAGGACCCGATCGTCGTCGTTGGGAACAGCGGCAAGCGGATATCCGTCTGCTGGATCGCCTTGCGCTCGGCGAAGCCGGCCTTGCGGCGCTTCATGGTCTCGTCGATCGCTGCAATCCGCTGCCTGACCGCGGGATCATTGACCTTCGGCGATGCCGCGCGGGCGGCCGCGGCCCTCGAAGAGCTGCCGATGGCATCCGTCACGCAATCGCGCCCCTGCGAAAGTGCCTGGCCGAGGACCGCCAGCTCATCCAGCTTCTGCGTGGCAAAAGCCAGCCATCCCCTGACCTCGGCATCAACAGCGGTTTCGAGAGCAAGATCGATCGGCACATGCARAAGCGAGCAAGATGGCGCGATTTCGATTGGACGCGTTTTGGAAAGCGCCTCGACCCGATCCAGCAGTTTCTCAAGATCAGCGCGCCAGATGTTGCGGCCATCGATGACGCCGAGAGATAATACCCGGTCATCAGGCACCGCCGATACGACCGCATCAAGCTGCTCGGGCGCGCGCACCAGATCGACGTGCAGACCGGCAACCGGCAGCGCCGCTGCTGTCTTGAGATTGTCGCCCAATGCCCCGAAATAGCTGGCGATCATGATCTTCAGGTTCGGAACCAGCTGGTGAAGCGCGCTGTAGGCCGTGGTCAGCGCGTACCGCTCAGCGTCTGCGAGATCGAGCACCAGGGCTGGCTCGTCGATCTGCACCCAATCGGCGCCCGCAGTGCTGAGCTCCGCGAGGATGCCCGCATAGACAGGCAGCAACCGGTCGAGCAGTTCGATCGGATCGAAGCCTGGCTGCGTCGCCTTGCCGAGCTTCAGGAACGTCACCGGGCCGAGAATGACCGGGCGCGTGTGGATGCCGAGCGCCTTTGCCTCCCGGAACATCTGCAGCGGTTTGTTTTCGGTCAGCGCGAAGCGCTGGTCGCGGGTGAATTCCGGCACCATGTAGTGGTAGTTGGTATCGAACCACTTGGTCATTTCGAGCGCCGGAACGCCCTCATGATGATGCGCATGGCCGCAATCGCCGTGCTCAGCGCCCACTGAGCCGCGCGCCATGGCGAAATAGATGTCGAGATCGACGGGACCGCCCTTCCAGCCATATTCGGCCGGTACGGCGCCGACCATCACCGCCGTGTCGAGCACATGGTCGTAGAGGGAGAAGTCGTTGGACGGAATGATATCGATTCCCTTGGCCTTCTGCAGGGCCCAATGTTCGGCCCGCAATGCCTTGGCGACGTCGAGAAGTGCTGCCCTATCAAACTTTCCGGCCCAATAGCTTTCCAGCGCGAACTTCAGTTCGCGGTGCTTTCCGATACGCGGGAATCCGAGATTTGCAGTCTTGATGCTCATGTTTCCTTACCCCGAGGGTTGTGGGCAAGGCTTGGGATGACGCATCGGCGCGCGGACACAGGCGTGCCGGTCGCAAAAGCGGCACACCGGACACCCCGCCCGTGGACGTTATCGATCGCGGCAGGTCTCCTGGCTTGCGGGTCAACGCTGCCGTCCGTCTTCCCGGGGCGTCTTCCCCAGTGACATGAGTGGACGGCCGCTCGCCGCTTACAGTTGCGGGGGCAGCTCCGGCATTTTCACCGGATTCCCTCTTAGCTCCGGACCAAAGGTCCGCAGAACCACGATGACACGAGCATGTCGCATCGCGGATCTCACGTCAATAGACATAAAGATATGTTTATGTCTTTGTTTCTCGGCTAGCTGTACTCGCCGACTACGACAACAGCATCGAGGACGGCGCGCCGGTCTCCACGGGAGCCTGCAGCTTCTGGGCAGCAAGCACCACTTCGACGCGATTGCGGGCATCGAGCTTCTGCATCAGGATCGTCATGTAGTGCTTGACGGTCTTCTCGCTGATATCGAGCATGCTGGCGATTTCGCGGTTGGTCTTGCCCTGCAACAGGTAGTTGACGATCTGCTGCTCGCGGGCGCTCAGGCGCTTCTGCATCTGCGCCTTGCGGCGCACCTCGGCCGTCTTCATCGACAGGATCACCTTGGTGGCGAAACCCGGCGTGATGAAGGTGCTGCCGTCATGCACGGTCTTGATCGCCTCATACAGATCGCGCGCCGTGCTACCCTTCAGCACATAGCCGCAGACGCCGAGATTGAGGACCTGAATCGCCGTGTCGATATTGGCGGTGGCGGTGAAGACCACGACCTTGGTGCCTTCGTAATTCTTCTGGATCAGCTCGAGTGCTGCCAGCGTATCGCCCGGCATGCTGAGATCGGTGACAAGAACGTCGGGCCGGTGCTCCTCGACGATCTTCAGCGCGTCGATGGCGTTCTGCCCGCGGGCAGTCACCCGAAGACCTTCCTTCGCCGAGTAAAGATTAACGAGTCCATCCAACAATATTGGATGATCATCAACGAATGCGACCGAGATAGACATAATGACGAATAAACCCCCTCGTCTTCTTTCCGATAGCTCTAAAGTAAACAGAGCCAAACATAAAGACGGATTTTAATGCTTGGTTAACTTCATCGGATTTCTGTCTATTCGATCTCTATGCTTTCAGCCAGTTATCAATTCGGATAGTCCGTCACCTTATAGGCCAGTTGCGTCGGCCTGCTGCAGCTCCAGCACCATCTCCAGGATCATGCCGCCCCCCGGCCGCTTGGTGACAGCAAGCTTGCCGCCGAAGCTCTCGATCCTCTGCCGGAGGCCATAGAGCCCCATTCCGCCCTCGCGCGCCGCAAACGGCACGGTCCCGGAAGGCAAACCGTCATCCTCGACCGAAATCGCGATGACGGGCATGTCGATCCGACATCGGACACGCTGGCCGTTGCCACCAGCGTGGCGGTAGGCATTGTTGAGCCCTTCCTGAACGAAGCGGTAGATGCAGGTCTTCAGCGCCGGCGGCAGGTCGGCATTGGTGCCGCTGGAGACAAACGCGACCTTGGTCTTGGTCCGCGCCTCATGCTGCCTGATCGCTTCGGCCACCACGTCCTTTGCCCAGAGATGCAGTATCTCCGGCAAGAGCAGCGATTTGGTGACCGTCCGAGCCTCGATCAGCGCTTCACCCAGTGTCTTGCTGGTCTCGTCGAGGAGCCTTGCGCGCTCATCCTTCTTGGTCAGGTCGCGCAGCTCGTCGAGCTGCAGGATCGCCAGTGTCATCAGCTGTACCGGGCCGTCATGCAGGTCGGCGCCGATGCGGCGGATGAAGGTCTCGTTGAGGTTGGCGAATTCCATGGAGGCCCGGCGCGCCGTGTCCCTCAGCTCCATCAATTCCTTCGAGGCGGACTCTGCCTCCTCGGCGCGGTGGCTCAGAACCTGCCGCTGATGCTCGATCGTCCGGCTGCCGCGCCTGACGATCAGGAACAGCCCGAGCATGACGACGAAGGAGAACAGCGCCACCGTCGTCCAGGTGACCACCCTCAGCCGCGCGAGCTCATCGACAAAACCGCTCGGATCCTCATGGATCTCGGCCACACCGATGATCCGCCCCGAAGCCTGGTCATGCAGCGGGCTGTAGATTTCGAGATATTCGGTATTGATGTTGCGGAACGTATGCTCGTCGGCATGAAGATCCGCATAGACGGCAACAATTTCGCCTTTCAAGGCGCGCTGTAGGCCCTCGGGGAAACTGAAGCGGTGGCCGATCATCTGCTTGGTCCGGGAATAGGCAACAGTCCCGTCGGGCGCCCATATCTCGATATGCGGGAAACGCGCCTGGAGATCCGCATCGCCGAAAAGCGCGTCGAGATGAGCGATGCTGGCGGCCTTAAGGCGCGTCGAGGCGCCCAGTTCCTGCACCTCAGCCTCAGTCAGGCTCTGAACCAGCAAGGCCGTCGTGCCGGCCTTTCCGCTGAGCGCTTTGTCGGCAACCAGCCGCGTCGTAAGATAGCCCGCAGAAACCGTGGCGATCAGAATAACCAAGCTGCTGGCGATCAGGAACTGCGTGGAAAGGGTCCGCTCGGCGCCCCATCGAAGGATACGGTTAAACAGTCGCGGCGCTTCCACGCTTTCATCTACGCCAGCATTTCTGGCGCCTAAGTATTCGTCCGGCAAAACGTCCCCCCAAGGCCGATAGCGCTATCATCCTTGCAATATTACCCAAGGAAATAAAAGACCATTTTTGTACTATAGGCCCGTATGAATTCTATCAGACCAAAGGCCAATTCATCATAGGACCTTACTCCCGGAAGGATAAGGACCGAAGACCTGCTTTTGCCGTGGACGAACATCGAAAACATCGTCCGACCATGCGCCGTTCAAAACCCCGGCAACTTTCCGCAAGATCGCATCATCCCAAGCCAGCCCTGCAAGGCGGGCTTTGAAGACATCAGGGGCAATTCAAACCGCCGGGCTCGCAGCGCGATCCGGCGGACAGGACAAGTTTGCGAAAAACCAGGCGCCAGGACAGCGCGCCGACGGAGGGGAAAATGGTTACGCTTGTAAGACACGATCTCGAGTTCATCCTGAAGCAGATCGCCATCGCCGAACAGCATGCGGCCGGTGGTGACCTTGCCGCGCTCGTCGCCGAAGCCGGCGAAGCAGCCGGCGCGACCGGCACCGGTGCACCGCAGGCGCATCTCCTGCCCTACGGCCTCCGAACCGTCGACGGCAGCTACAACAACCTGCTCGATGGCAATGAAACCTGGGGCGCAGCCGACCAGCCGTTCACGCCGCTGGTGCAGCCGAACTACGTCAACGAAAATGACGACTCGCTGGCATTCGGCCCGGGAACGGTTCTCACGAACGGTAACTATGCGCCGGGTACCCCCAGCGCCGTCGGCCCGGGCACCGTCGTCGACGCCGATCCACGCATCATCTCCAATCTGATTGTCGATCAGACCAGCAACAACCCGGCAGCCATCATGGTCTACCAGGCCATGATCGACGAGGGCAAGACAGCGACGCGCGTACCGATGCAGGACGCCAATGGCGCGCCCATCGTCCATGCAACCAATGTCGTCGGCCCCGATGGCACCGTTCTCGCCGCCGCGGGCAGTCCCGTCTACGTCTACACTTTCGAGAACGTCTCGCCCGATATCGGCGACTCCGCGCCTTACAACTCGATGTTCACGCTGTTCGGCCAGTTCTTCGACCATGGCCTCGACCTCGTGGCCAAGGGCGGTGCCGGAACGGTCTATATTCCGCTGTCACCGGATGACCCACTCTACAATCCGGCAACGCCGCACACCAATTTCATGGTCCTGACCCGCGCCAGCCGCGATGCCGATGGCGAAGTGGCTGCCAACACCACGACGCCGTGGGTCGACCAGAACCAGACATATACCTCGCATGCATCGCATCAGGTCTTCCTGCGCGAATATGTCATGCATGAGGGCAAGCCTGTCGCGACCGGCCATCTGCTTGACGGCGCGCGCGGCCTGCCGACCTGGGCCGACATCAAGGAACAGGCTCGCGAGATGCTCGGCATCGACCTGACCGACGCCGATGTCACCAACATTCCGCTGCTGCGCACCGATCCCTATGGCCGCTTCATCCCCGATGCCAACGGCTTCGCGCAGGTCATCACCGGCATCGGCGCCGACGGCATTCCGAACACCGCCGACGACATCGTTGTCTCAGGCACGCCGGGCGCTCCTGTCAGCACCGCTGGAGCCGTCCGAATCGGCCACGCCTTCCTCGATGACATCGCCCATGCCGCAGTACCGGTCATCGCCGGTGGCGTACTGCAGGCCGACAGTGACGACGCCGTAGGCTATTCCGGCGGCTTCAACACCCGCGGTCAGCAGACTGCCTACGATGATGAGTTGCTCGACGCGCACTACATCACCGGCGACGGCCGCGGTAACGAGAATATCGGCCTGACGTCGATCCACCACATCTTCCACTCGGAGCACAACAGCGTCGTCGAGCAGACCAAGCAGGTCGTCCTCGACAGCGCCGACCTGGTCTTTATCAACCAGTGGCTGCTTGAGCCGATTACCACGCTGCCGACAACCGAGGCAGAACTTGAGGGACTCGTCTGGAACGGCGAGCGTCTGTTCCAGGCCGGCCGCTTCACCACCGAAATGCAGTATCAGCACCTCGTCTTCGAGGAATTCGGCCGCAAGATGCAGCCGGATATCGATGCCTTCGTCTTCGAGCCATCGACCGACATCAATCCGGCGATCTTCGCCGAGTTCGCCCACGCGGTCTACCGCTTCGGCCACTCGATGCTGAACCAGGATATCGACCGTCTCGTGGAAAATGCCGACGGTACTTTCAGCTTCGATAACATCACATTGTTCGACGGCTTCCTGAACCCGCTGGAACTCGGCGCGGTCGATGCCAACGGTAATGTGCTCGTCAATCACGACCAGGCAGCCGGTGCCATCATCCGCGGCATGTCCCGACAGGGCGGCAACGAAATCGACGAATTCGTCACCGACGTTTTGCGCAACCAGCTTGTCGGCATCCCGCTCGATCTTGCAGCGCTCAATATCGCCCGTGGCCGCGACGTCGGCCTGCCGACGCTGAACGAGGCACGTGCCCAGTTCTACCAGGCAGCCGGTCAGGACACGCAGCTGAAGCCCTATGTCAGCTGGACCGATTTCGCGCTGAACCTGCAGAACACCGCGTCGATCGTCAACTTCATCGCTGCCTACGGCACGCACTCCTCGATCACCAGCGCGGCGACCCTCGACGCCAAGCGCGCTGCGGCCGCCTCGATCGTGCTCGGCACGGCCGGTGCACCTGCCGACCGCCTGGAATTCCTGAATTCGACCGGCGCCTGGGCGACGGCTGAGACGGGTCTCAACGACATCGATCTGTGGATCGGCGGCCTTGCCGAGAAGAAGATGGATTTCGGCGGCATGCTCGGCTCCACCTTCTCCTTCGTCTTCGAATTGCAGATGGAGAACCTGCAGGAATCGGACCGCTTCTATTATCTCTCCCGCGTCCAGGGTCTGAACCTTCTCAACGAGCTGGAAAACAACTCGCTGAGCAAGATCATCATGCGCAATACCGATCTGGGCGAAGGTTCGACGGCGCTGCCGGGCGACATCTTCTCGACGCCTGACCATACGCTTGAGATGGACATCTCGAAGCAGGTCGGCGCCGATCCGATCTTCACCGATGCGATCCTGCAGGCGCTGACGCCGCTGGTCGTGCGCCGCGACACCGATGGTGACGGCGACCTCGACTACATGGCCTATCACGGCGGCGACCACGTCGTCATGGGCGGCACCGAGGACGACGATACGATCATCGCCGGCGAAGGCGATGACACGATCTGGGGCTATGGCGGCAACGACACGCTTGAAGCCGGCTACGGCGTCGACCACGTCCACGGTGGCGAGGGTGACGACATCATCACCAATGCCGGCACGGATATCGGCGCGGCCGACTTCCTGCATGGCGAAGGCGGCAACGACGTCATCCATGGCGGCAGCGGCCTGGCGCTGATCTTCGGCAATGACGGCAAGGACTTCATCATCGCAGGCCCTGACGGCAAGCACGTGCTCGGCGGCCTCGGCGACGACTTCATCCGCGGCGGCGACGGCGGCGACTTCCTGATGGGCAACGAGGGCAACGACTGGATCGAAGGCGGCGGACGTTTCGACACACTGTCGGGCGAAAACTCCGAGCTGTTCTTCAATTCCTCGATCATCGGCCATGACGTTCTGAACGGCGATGGCAGCGACACCGATTACGACGCCGAATCCGGCGACGACATCATGTTCCAGGGCGATGGCATCCAGCGCAGCAACGGCATGGCTGGTTTCGACTGGGCAATCCACAAGGGCGACAATACCGCAGCCAATTCCGATCTCGGCATCCCGCTCTTCGCCACCCAGGAAGCCTTCATCCTGCGCGACCGCTTCGATCTTGTCGAAGGTCTCTCCGGCTGGGTCCATGACGATATCCTGACCGGACGCGTCGCCCCGACCAATGCCCGGGCCGAGCTGCAAAATACCGCAGCCATTCCGGGTACCGGCAGCCCGCTCGAAAGCTATTCGAACGCGCTGCTCGAAAAGAACCTCAGCCTGATCGCCGGTCTCTCGCAGCTCGTCGCCCACCGTGCCCGTACCTCTGTCACGGTCAACGGCGTCACCGAAACAATCGTCATGGATACCGCTGACGCTTCCGACATCCTGCTCGGCGGCGGCGGTGATGACATCATCACCGGCCTCGCCGGGGACGACATCATCGACGGCGACCGCTGGCTGAACGTCCGGATCCGCATCAACGACCTCAACGGCAATGAGATCGGCTCGTCCGACGGCCTGTCGAAGGGCGTCTTTGCGCCCAGCGGCGCCGCAATGTTCAACGGCCGCACACTCAGCGACCTGATGTTCGACCGCACGCTGAACCCGAGCCAGCTCGAAATCGTCCGCGAGATCATCGACGGCGAGGTAGAGGGCGATATCGATACGGCCGTCTATACCGACGTCCGCGCCAACTATACGATCACGCAGAATGCGGATGGCAGCATCACCGTCGCTCATACCGGCTTCGACGAAGACGGGGGGCCCGACGGAGATGAGGAAACGGTTGCCAATCCGGTTTCCGACGGCACCGACCGCCTGTTCAACATCGAGCGGCTGCGTTTTGCGGACGGCGAATATGCGCTGAGCCCGCCGCAGCTCCAGCTCTACACGCTCGATCGTGGCCAATACCGCGACGACTTCAGCCCGTCCAACTACACGGGTACCGATGGCACCACGCCCTGGACGACACCTTGGACGGAGTCTAGCGACAACAACAGCGCCACCAGCGGCGATGTTCTCGTCACCGGCGGCACGTTGCGCTTCGACGATAACGGCAATGGCGCCAGCGTGCAGCGCGCCGCCAACCTTGCAGGCGCGACGACGGCCCGTCTCACCTACGATGTGAACGAAAGCGGACTCGATCAGGGCGATACCGTGACCGTCTGGTTTGCGGCCAATGGCGTCAATTTCATCCAGATCGACACTATCAACTTTGCAACAAACGTTGCAGAACGGAGCATCGATCTGACCGGTCCTTTTACCGCCGGGGCCATTGTTCGCTTCACATCCACCGCACTCGGCAATAATGACATCGTCGATATCGACAATGTCACGATCGACTTCACCCGCCCTGCGGCGGCGCCATCGATCAACTATGCGACGACCTTCGTCGAGAATGGCGATCCGGTTGCGATCGCCTCCGGTCCTGCGATTACCGATGAGGATGGCCAGATCGTCTCCGCACGGATCGTTCTGACCAATGCCCAGAACGGTGACCAGCTAAATGTAGGCGCTCTTCCTGCAGGCATCACCGCCCAGACCGACACTTTGGTTGCCGGCCAGATCGCCATCACACTGACGGGGACTGCCACGCTTGCCGCCTACCAGGCCGCAATCCAGGCGATCACCTTCGGCAACAGCTCGGACCAGCCGGGAACGGTGGCACGCGTCATCACCGTCACCGTCAACGACGGCCTGATGAACAGCAATCCGTCGACCGCAACGATCGCGGTTACGGCCGTCAACGATGCACCTGTCGCCGGTGACGATAGCGTCATCACCAATGTAGAGACTGGCAGCTTCGTCATTCCCGAATGGGCACTGCTCGCCAATGACACGGATGTCGACAGCCTTCTCAATATCACCGGCGCAACCGAGAACCAGACCAACTTCGCGGTCGCAGTGAACCCCGCAGGCGACGTCACGGTCACGCACTCGACCACACAGCAGCGCAACTTCACCTACACGGTGAGCGACGGTGCTGCGACCGATACGACGACCGTTACCGTCACCCGCGACACCAACGACGTCAGCGGCACGGCAGGCAACAACATCCTGATCGGCGACAACTCCGGTGATACGTTCGACGGCGGCACCGGCAACGACATCATCCTCGCCGGTGGCGGCAACGACACCATCGTCTGGAACGCCAATAACACAGGCGCAACGGATGGACGCGACATCGTCGATGGCGGGGCCGGCACCGACACATTCGACCTCAATGGCCGCACCGGCCAGGGCGGCAACGAAACCTTCCGCATCTATACGCGGCAGGCAGCCGAGCTTGCCGGCATCACCGGCCTGATGGCGACGACGGAAATCGTCATCACCCGCAACGGTACCGACAATGCCTCGGTGATCGCTGAACTCGACAATATCGAGGAGATAACCGTCGGCAACATCACGCTGGATGACGGCACGCCGACTGGCGGGACAACGGGTGGCGACACCATCACCGTCATCGGCGACTTCTCGCAGACCAGCCTGGCGCTGAACACGATCACCATCGACGGCACTAATGGCGACGACGTCATCGACATCTCGGCGCTGCAATCGGCACACCGCATCGTCTTCCGCTCGAATGGCGGTCACGACACGATCGTCGGCACGCTGCGCCCGCAGGATGTCATCGAACTTCCTGAGGGACTGACTGCGGCCGATTTCGAAACGACTGTCGATGACGAGGGACGCACGGTCATGACCCGTGACGGCAGCTCGATCACCTTCGTCGGCCCCAATGGTTCCGAGCCGCCGGTTGGTCCCGGCGACGACGACCACGAGGAGGAGGAAGAAGAGCAGGAAGGCAGCGGCAGCTGCGACGATGATGACGACGACGGCGAACAGCCGTCCGGCGGCGAAGGCCCGGCTCCGGCCACGCCCCGCACGCTTGTTGGCACCGGTGCCGGCGAGGCCCTTTTGGGTGCAGCCGCAGCCGACATCATCCTGGCAGGCGATGGCAACGACATCCTCGTCGGTGAAGCCGGCAGCGATATCCTGCGCGGTGAAGGCGGCCACGACCTGATCACCGGCGGCGCAGGCGCCGATGTGATGTCGGGCGGTGATGGCGATGACGAAGTGCACGGCGGCGCCGATGCCGACCATATCTTCGGCGACGCAGGGGCAGACCGGCTCTATGGCGACGATGGCAACGACGTCATCGAAGGCGGGGCGGGCGACGACCAGGTCTGGGCGGGCGCCGGCAACGACCTCATCCTCGCCAAGCTCAACGACGGCTCCGACACCTACTGGGGTGGAGATGGCAACGACACGCTGGACTATGCAGCGGCCACCACCAACCTCACCGTCGATCTCGGCAACGGCTTCATGGGCAGAGGCAGTGTCGCCGGGTCGAGCACAGGAACCGATACCGTCTACGGCTTCGAAAACTTCATCGGTGGGTCCGGCCACGACACGATCACCGCGTCGCTCGCCGTCAACATCATCGATGGCGGGGCTGGCGAAGACGTCTTCCGCTTCACCTCGGCGGCAGCGGCCAACGGCGACAAGATCTATGGCTTCCAGCCGGGAGACAAGATCGACTTCTCGGCCATCGACGCCAACACGTCTGTCGCCGGTGTCCAGGGCTTCGCGCTGAAAGCGGGCTCGATTACCGCCGCCGGCCAGATCGCCGTCAGCCACGAAACCATCGATGGCGAGGCCTTCACGGTGCTGCGCGGCAACGTCAACGCCGATCCGGAAGAAGACTTCGAACTGATGATCGCGGGCACCCACAATTTGAAGGCATCGGACTTCAACGGTGTCTCCTGATCGATGGCTCTGCCCCATGGCCGCTGACGGCCATGGGGCATGCCGAATGAATTGCCGGAGGGGAAAATCATGGCAACGAAGAAGAAAGAGCCGCAGTACAAGATCGACAAGGCGCGCGGCGTCCTGACCTATCTGTTCGGCCTGTCCGGGCTCATCAACATCCTGGCGCTCACCGGCGCCTTCTACATGCTGCAGATCTACGACCGGGCGCTCGCCAGCGGCAGCATCTCGACGCTGATCGCGCTCTCGGTTCTGGCAATCGGCCTTTACCTCTTCCAAGGCGTCTTCGACATCCTGCGCTCGCAGATCCTCGTGCGTCTCGGCGCCAAGATGGACACAACGCTGGCGCCGCTAACCCACCAGGTTGTCGTCGAAATGCCACGCTACGGCTACTCGACGGCAGAGGCGGCCGAGCGTGGCCGCGACGTCGATACGCTGCGCAGCTTCCTCGGTGGCCAGGGCCCGATCGCGCTTTTCGACCTGCCCTGGATCCCGATCTATCTCGTCTTCGTCTGGCTGCTGCATCCGGTGCTTGGCATGCTGACGCTGGGCGGCGCAGCAGTCCTCGCCTGTCTGACGATCCTCGCCGAAGTGCTGACGCGGCGTCACGCCCATACGATGATCAAGGCCGCCGTCACCCGCAACGCCGTGCTCGATTCCAACACCCGCAACAGCGAAGTCCTGCATGCCATGGGCATGACTCAGCGCGCCGTTGATCGCTTCGAGCGGGCCAATCGCTATCACCTCGAGCACCAGACAAAGACCTCCGATATCGGCGGCACGCTGTCGGGTCTCTCCAAGGTGCTGCGCATGATGCTGCAGTCGGCTATCCTCGGTCTCGGCGCCTATCTGGCGATCGGCGGCGAACTCTCGGCCGGCGCCATCGTCGCTGCCTCGATCGTCACCAGCCGCGCGCTCGCCCCCGTCGATCTGGCGATCGCGCAGTGGAAGAGCGTCGTCTCGGCACGCCGCAGTTACAACCGCATCCAGGAAACGCTGGCTGTCCTGAACGGGAAGGAAGAGTTCATCCCGCTTCCCGAACCAAAGGAAAGCCTGAGGATCGAGGGGCTGACAACCGTTGCGCCCAGCACCGGCGCTGTGCTGCTCAGCGAGGTCGGTTTCGAACTGAAGGCCGGCCAGGCACTCGGCCTCATCGGCCCGAGCGGCGGCGGCAAGACGACATTGGTCAGGAGCCTGCTCGGCATCTGGCCGGCGCTGCGCGGTTCGGTGCGCATCGATGGCGCCGATCTCGGCCAGTGGAATGCCGATTTCTTCCGCGATCACGTCGGCTACCTGCCGCAGGACGTTGCACTGATGGACGGCACGATCTCCGATAACATCTGCCGCTTTGCCGAGGAGCCGGATCCACGCAAGATCATTCTCGCGGCCAAGGCGGCCGGCATCCACGACATGATCGTCCACCTGCGCGAAGGCTACCAGACCGAACTCGGCCCGAACGGGACTGCACTTTCGGCCGGTCAGCGGCAGCGTGTGGCGCTGGCCCGCGCGCTCTATGGCGACCCCTTCCTGGTGGTACTCGACGAGCCGAATTCCAATCTCGACGCCGAGGGTGAAGAAGCCCTGACGACGGCCATTCTCTCGGTCCGGCGCCGCGGCGGCATCGTCGTCATCATCGCCCACCGCCCCAGCGCTCTGCAGGCCGTCGACATGGTCGGGCTGATGCAGGGCGGAAAGCTCACCTCCTTCGGCCCCAAGGAAACGCTGCTGCAGACCAAGGCCAAGCCGCTCGCCGTCGAGAAGTCGTTCGGCGACAGCCGATCGCCGCGCTCGACGGCCGCGGAATAAGGGAGCGCGCTGTCATGGAGGAGAAGCTCACCCTTGGCCTGCCGGATGCGCAGGCAGCGATCGCGCCGATCAACAAGTACCGCGAGAAGGAAGAGAGCAAGAGCGGACCGCGCAAGTTCTTCATGCCGCTGACGGCCTTCTCGGCGCTGGCGATGATGTTTGCAAAGACCGAGCCCGGCGCACGCAACCAGCAGCCCGAGGCCAAGGAGCAGGAGCCGGAACAACCCTCCAACGACGATTACGGGATCATCGAGGACGTCACCGCCTTTCTCCAGACGCTCGCGAGCGAGGCCGCCGCTCCGGAAGCAGGTGAACAGCAGCCTGCCGTCCGGCTGAGTTTCCGCACCAGCACGTTCTACGTCACGGACATGCCGCCGCGTCTTGAGCGCACCGTCCTGAGCGGCACGGCCAACGACAATCTGCGCAGCATCATCGACGCCGGCGAAGGCTTCGAGTTTCCAGCGCTGCGCCCGCCCGTTCACCTCGACCTGCCGTCCCGCGCAACGCGCAGCACTTCCGCCAGCGGCGCGCCCTCCAGTGGCAATCGCAATCCCGATGACCAGGACGACCCGGACCCGAACCGGGCGCCGGTCAGCCTCGGACGCTACACATTCTCCAGCGGCTTCGTGAACCTTTCGGCGCTGGTCATGCTCGACGACCTGCTCGCCCATATGTACGACCCGGATGGCGACAAGCTCAGCATGAACGACATCTCGGTATCGAGTGGCCAGATCCGCGCCTACGGGCAGGACATGTGGCTCTATACGCCGCAGCGCGGCTATATCGGTGACGTCACCTTCACCTATGACGTGTCCGATGGTCAGGCCGAAATCCGCACCGGCGCGCTGTTCAACCTGCGCAAGGCGCCGCCCCATGAAATCCAGGGAACGGAAGGCGCCGACACGACCGGGACGCCCGGCGAAGACCTGATATCCGGCCTCGGCGGCAGCGACGTGATCTATGGGCGCGAAGGCGACGACATTATCTCCGGCGACGGCGGCGACGACCTGATCCTCGGCGGCGACGGCGCCGATACGCTCTACGGCGGCGCAGGGAACGACACGCTCTTCGGTGGTGCCGGCAACGACGTTCTCTTCGGCGGCGACGGCGATGATCGTTTGTTCGGCGAGGCAGGCAACGACACGCTGATCGCCGGACACGGCAACGACGCGCTGAGCGGCGGCACCGGCGCGGACCGGCTGTTCGGCGAAGATGGCGATGACAGCCTGCTCGGAGAGGCCGGCGACGACTATCTCGACGGCGGCGATGGCGACGACGCCATGACCGGCGGCAGCGGCAACGACGTCGTTATCGCCGGCAAGGGTAACGACACGATCAAGGCCGGGCTCGCGGGCGAGGAAGCGCGAATGGCAGTGGCCACGGCGCATGATGGAAATGACAGCTATTCCGGTGGCGAGGGCATCGACACCTATGACATGAGCAGCGCCCGCAAGTCCGTCGCCGCCGACCTTTCTCTTGGGACCGCCAGCGGCGAAGAGATCGGCAGCGACAGGCTCGTCGATATCGAAAATCTCACCGGCGGCGCGGGCGACGATACGCTCACCGGCAGCGATGCCGCCAATATCCTGGCCGGTGCCGACGGCGACGACACCCTTTGCGGCAAGGATGGCGACGACACGATTTCCGGCGGAAACGGCGACGACACCTTCGTCGTGCTTGCCCGGAGCGGCGATCGCGATGATGACGACGACGGGGATGATCACTATTCCGGAGACGATGGCTTCGATACGCTCGATCTCGCTGCGCTGGTCCAGGAGGTCATCGCCGATCTCGAAGCGCAGCTGGCCGAGGGTCAGGAGATCGGCCGCGATACGATCGAAGGCTTCGAGGCCGTGATCGGCGGCGCCGGTGACGATCGCCTTTCCGGCAATTCGGCGGCCAATATTCTGGTCGGCGGCAACGGCAACGACCGCCTCTCCGGCCGCGCCGGCGATGATGTGCTGACCGGTGGAGATGGCAATGACATCGTCTCCGGCGATAGTGGCGATGATATCGTTCTCGTTGCCGTCCACGCCGCCGATGACGGCCGCAACGGACGGAGCGACGGCGACGACAGCTATCAGGGCGGTGACGGCTTCGACACCTACAGTGCTGCCGGGGCCGTGCATGCCGTCATCATTGACCTAGATCAGGGCACTGCCACCGGCATCGATATCGGCAACGACACATTGGCAGGCTTCGAGGCCGCGATCGGCGGCAGCGGCGCGGACTTCATCATCGCCGGAGATGGCCTCAACTTCCTGGCCGGTGGCGCCGGAGACGACGTCTTCGTCTTCCGTTCGCTGGCATCGATCGCCAACGATGGCGACGGCCGTGACCAGATCCGCGACTTCGCCGTCGGCGACCGGATCGATTTTTCCGGGATTGCCGCCAGCATCGGCGGACTGGTGTTCGGAGCGCCCGATACAGACGGCCCGCAGCAGCCGATGAACCGGATCATGCTCTATCACGAGAGCTTCGAGGACGGCGACCGGACCATCGTCAAGGCGATCATCGACTTCGAGCGCGACGAGGATTTCGAGATCCTTCTCTACGGCCGCCACGAACTGACCGAACAGGACTTCATCCTGGCGGCACGCGATACCGGCGCGGATGGCACCGCTCCGCATCAAGCCTGATCACAATCAAAGAAAAGCTAGGGGAAAGCACATGCAGCCGGCAAAGAAAGAAACACAAAAGCAGTTCGGCATTTCGGGCCGCATCTATCTCTCGGCGTTTCTCGCCGGGGCGCTGGTCTTCGGCATTGGCGGCTGGGCCGCACAGGCGAAGCTCTCGGGTGCCGTCATCGCGCAGGGGCAGGTTGCCGTTTCGCAACAGGTCAAGGTCATCCAGCACCGCGATGGCGGCATCGTTTCGGAAATCCTGGTGCGCAACGGCGACGCCGTCCGCAAGGGTTCCGTACTTTTCCGCCTCGACGAAACTCAAACCCGTGTCGAACTGACGATCGTCCGCAGCCAGCTGCAGCAACTGCAGGCGATGATGGCGCGACTTTCCGCCGAACGCGACGGGGCCGAAACCGTCAGCTTCGCAGGGCTCGACGTCCCTGTCGCGCTCGCCAGGAGCGAGACCAAGCTGTTTACCGAAAACCTCGGCATGCTCGCCAATCAGAAGGAACAGCTGCGCCTGCAGGCCGCGCAGCTGCAGCAGCAGGTGGAGGGCTATCGCGCCCAGCAGCAGTCGAACGACGAAGAAAAGGCAATCATCGATCTGGAACTGCAAAAGACCAACCAACTGCTGGCAAGAGGCCTGATTCAGATCACCCAGCAGCGCGACGCCGCCCGGCAGAAGGCGCGAATCGAAGGCGCCCGCGGCGAGCTGATCGCCCGCATGGCCGAAACTGAAAACGAGATCAGCGAAGTCAGGATGAAGCTCCTGTCGCTCGATCAGAACCGCCGTAAGGAGGCGCAGACGGAGATCGTCGGGCTGGAGGCCAAGATTGCCGAACTCACGGAACGGGAAGTCGCCGCCGGTGACCGCCTGTCACGGATGGAAGTGCGCGCGCCGGTCGACGGCCTGATCTACGACATGCAGATCCACACGATCGGCGGCATCGTCGGCGCCGGTGCGACGGTGATGTCCGTCGTTCCCGATAGCGAAGAGATGACCGTCGAAATCCAGGTGCCGCCTGCCGACATCGACCGCATCGCCCCCGGCCAGCCGACACGCATGCGCTTTACGGCCTTCAATCAGCGCACGACGCCCGAATTTCACGGCGCCGTTGACGTGGTGGCCGCGGCCACGGCAACCGACCGCACCACCGGGCGGCCGTACTATCTCGCCACCATCAAGCCTTCCGATCTGCTGCAGCTCGGCAACCGCAAGCTCGTTCCCGGCATGCCTGTGGAAGTCTATGTCCAGACCGACGAGCGCAGCGCGCTGTCCTATCTGGCAAAGCCATTCACCGACCAGATGATGCGGGCATTCCGCGAGGACTAGAGCCCGGAAATCCACTGGAAGCCGATGGGACGCGACCTGTTCGCGCACCCGTCGGCTCCAACGCGTTAACCAATCGTTAACCATATTGGACCAGCCTTGGCGGCAGTCGCGGCCTCTTCTTGAGGCGGCATTTGCAAACAGATCGAGGTGGTAAGATGCGGCTCGTCACTCTTCCCGGCAAGATTCTCGCCAAGGCAAATCATACGCTGATCATCATGGGCGACGGCGCGGCGCGCCAGGCCGTCTGCGTGCTCGATGAAGCGCTGAAGGCGGCAAATCCGCAGCGTATTGACGCCGTGCGTCAGCATCTCGGGCTGATCGAGCGGATCGCCAGCGGCAAAACCGACAGAGGCGAAGTCGCCTTCGACGGCCGTGTCTGGATCACGTCGGCCGATCTCACGGTCAATAGCGGCGGACGCCTGCATTGATCCTCAGCGATCGAAGAAATCCTGCCACTGCTTTTCGCCGGCCATGCAATCGCTCTTCGGCGGTGCAGCGGCCTTCTGGATGTCCGGAACCGGGCTGAGGCCGCTGACCTCAAGCACCAGCTTGCGGCGGACAGCGATGCCGAAATCTTCGATCTTGTAGACCGGCAGCACGAAAGCGCCCGGGCCGCCGATGACGCAGTCGGCATAATAATTGTCGAGGCCGCCCGGCGCCCCTGATGGCCTTAGCATCAGCGCCAACCCGTTGATGATGAGCCCCGCCTCCACCGCCTTGTCGCGGGTTGGCGCAACAGGGTTGCCGGCATTGTTTGTGCCGTCGCCCGAAACATCGATCACCTGCCGCATCGCTGTATAGGGGCTCGAAACGATCATCGACGCTCCCTGAGTGATCGCCGTCGATATCGATGTCCGCCTCTGGGTGTTCAGCGGCCGCTGTTCCAGTTTATCGGCAAATGCGATCGCATCGCTTTCGGTCTCGATCAAATGCCAGTCGAGCACGGAGCCCGGCACCACGAAGCCGGCCCATTCGAAATAGCTGATGGCGATGCGCCCCGTCAGTCCGCCTTTGACGGCGTCGATGAATTCCTTGTGCTTGAGCGCCTCGACATAGCCCTCTCGCTGGATGCGCACCTCTTCGAAGTCCATCGACCGGGACGTATCGACGGCCAGCACGAGCTTGACGTCGACCTCGCCGGCGCCTGCCTGTACCGGCATGGCCGCACTTCCGGAGAGCGTCATGAGTATCGCAAGCGTCTCGAACATCGGCAATCCAATCACCGGCTATGGACCCTGCCGAAGGATATAGTCCGAACCGTGCATCCGCCAATGCGGCTTCGAAAGATTGTCGTGTCTCAAAGACGGTCGCTTCTTTGAACACGTTTTGCTTGTGTTAAGCACCCGGATAGATCGCACGGCACAATCCTGGATATAAGCCGTTACAACCGGATGTCTGGCTTTCTGCAAAACATGCGGCAGCTACGCACCAGCCGCAATGGCAACTTCGCGATGATGACCGCGATCGTCCTGCCTGTGCTCATCGGCGCCGCAGGGCTGGCGATCGATCTCGGCAACATCATGCTCTCTCAACGCCAGTTGCAGGAAGCAACCGATTCCGCCGCGCTCGCGGTCTCGACAGCACTTGCCGATGGCAAGGCCGACGAGACTTCCGGAAAGGCTCTGGCGAAAGACTTCGTCGGCGGCCAGATGGCCAATTATGTCAGTTCCACGTCAGCAACCGCGATCAAGAACGCCACCAATGCGACGATCACGACGACAACGAGCGCGACCGGAAAGTCCTTCACCGTTGCAGTGAATTCTTCCGCGACAGTGACGTTGACGCCGCTGATCGCGTTCCTTGCCGGTAGCAGCAAGACGATCGCGGCAGCGAGCAACACAACCAGCGGATCCGGCAGCACCAAAAGCGGTCTGTCGATGGAAGTGCTCGTCGACGAATCCACCTCGATGTCGCAGAACACCACGACGCTGAAAAGCGCAACATGCATCATCCCGATCTTCAATGGCTGCCTGCTTTACGGCCCGCCGGTCTATGTCACAAAGATCGAGGCCCTCAAGCAGGCCGCAACCGCGCTCTTCGATGCCTTCGACAAATCCGATCCTTCTGCAAAATACGTTCGTACAGGCGTGATCTCCTATACTGCAGGCATCAAGGGGAAATCGGCGATGGCCTGGGGAACAACGGATTCGCGGCGCTACGTTTCGAATATCGTGGTCGCTCCGCTCAGCGGAACCGACGCGACCGCGGCCGTGAATACAGCGACCACAACCATCAAGAAGAACATTTATGGCACGGACACTGAAAGTGTCGAACAGAAGAAGAAGGACAATGCCAACTCCGACAGGGTGATCGTTCTGATGACCGACGGTGAAATGACCGGCATGACTGACCAGTGGAGCAAGGCGCTCGACCAGTCGGTGCGCGATGAATGCGCTGCCGCCAAGAGCGCCGGCATCACGATCTACACCGTCGCCTTCATGGCCCCTGCCAACGGCAAAAACCTTCTCAAATATTGCGCATCAACGACGGCGAATTACTATGAGCCGGAAACCATGGATGGACTGGTCGCCGCCTTTTCGTCTATTGCCCAGACCGCCACCAAATCCGTAAGCCGCCTGACCAATTAGCGGTGCAGCTAAAGCCGTCAGACCGCCCGGCGCCTGTCGGATGCGGCGCGCTCCACCCAGTCGGCGATCGTCCTGTTTCGCCCTTTCGATTTGGCGTTGAGCAGGGCCGCATCGGCACGCAGCAGCAAGTCCGCGGATGGCGCATCGCGCGCAGTCGATGCAGCGCCGACCGAGATCGTGACGGCGCCAAGCAGGCGGCCATGATAGGTCACCGGCGTTGCCGCAATCAGCGTCCGCAGTTTTTCCGCCAGATCGAGTGCGCTGTCTTCGGAAGCCCCCGTCAGCAGGATTGCGAACTCCTCGCCGCCGAAGCGATAGACGATACCGGCATCACCGACCGCTTCCGAGAGGATGGCGGAAACCCGGCGCATGACTTCGTCTCCGGCGTCATGGCCGAATTCGTCGTTGAAGCGCTTGAAATGATCGATATCCGCCATGATGGCGATCGCATCACCTGCCCCGTCCCGGGCGATGCGGTTCAGCGCCTCGTCCAGCGAGCGGCGATTCAGAAGCCCGGTCAGGCCATCCCTTATCGCCAGCCCCATCAGCCGGTCGCGCAGCTGGAGATTGGCAACGCCGAGACCGATATTCTCGGCGATCAGTTCGAAATAGAGACGCGCCGCAGCGATAGCCTGGCCGTCGGATGCGCCCTCGAAATAAAGCAGGCCGACGGTATCGCCCTGAGCCGAGAGCGGAACACAGATCCCCATCTCTTCTGCATGGGAAAGATGCTGGCATGGGATATCGCCCGCAGCGGCATCGCTGACATGCGGCCGGCCGCGGCGCAGCGCCCAGCATTCCGCCGAGGTCAGCGCCGGCCCGGCGCGGCGCGGCTCGCGCCAGCTGCCGATCGAGCTCAAGGCGGTGCGGCTATCGTTCATGACATAGAGGTGCCCGGCGAAATTCGGGAAGATCTGCGGCGCAAACAGCGATACGACCTCTGCGAGCTCTTCCTGGCGCTGGCAGGCCTGCAGCCGGTGCATCATCTGCAGGATGAGATCCTTGGTGCGCTGGTCCTCGCGCCGCTCGGCGTCCAGCCGCTCGCGCTCAAGGCCATTGTCGCGGAAGATCTGGATCGCATCATTCATCTCGCCGATCTCGTCCCGCCTGCTATCTGGCAGCACCTCGACGGCATAATCCTGCTTTGCGAGGCGGTTGACGATGCCAGTCATCCGCATCAGCGGCATGGCAACACGGCGTCTGAGGACGAAATAGAGCACACCGAGGAAAACCGCCGCGGTCAGCCCGAGCAGGCTCTTGGCCACCGCGCCCCAGAAATCGCTCCACTCCTTGGCCTCCGCGAGCGCATCGCTGGTGCGGGTCGCAACGAGATCGGTGAACTGGCGAACGCTGGTGAGAAGATCGCCCTGGATGCGCTCGTGCTCCGGCCCGAACAGCGTTTGCCGCGCGCCTTCCTGGTCGCCGCCAGTATAGGCGGCAACGGCACGCTCCTCGAGCGCGTCCAGAGCCTCGCCATCCTGTTCCACTTCCTGGATCAAGGCTGCTTCCCGCGAAGACAGCGCCGCCGACTTGAGAGACTTTATCGCCTGCTCGCGATCCCGCTCGCCCTTTTCATCGCCCCTGAAAGCCTGAAGATGGCGGTCTTCGCCCCGCATGACGAACAGGCGTGCATCCTCGCTCGTCTGCTCGGCTGCCATCGCCAGTTGCTCGGACAACTCGTTGAAAACCTGGCTTTCGACTACGGCCCGGCGCTCGAAATCTGCGCTGCGTGCGGACAGGATGAAGGCGCCGCCGGCTAGCAGCGTCAGGCCGACGGTGACGCCATAGGCCCAATTCGTGATGGTGCTAATCCGCATGTCGAAATCTCGTCTGCACGATGGAAGTCAGCGTTCTGGATCGTACGTTGATGTGCCGATCTTATCGATCGAGCATTAAATGAGTATTTAATAATAAGCGTGAAAGTTGAGCGGCTAGACCGGAACACAGCAGGGCGATACCACAACTGCTTCAGGCGCAACAATACCAAAATCCTCCGGCTGGAGAGACAGAACCGCCTAGCCCCGGGCGGTGCTTGCAAATTTTGGATTGCGGATCGCCCAGCTAACGAGATCGACCTCGATGTCATCATACCAGGCTTCGAGAACCTGCCAGCGGTAGCTCATTTCTTCGATCAGCGGCCGCTGCAGCTCATGATGCGCGGCGGTCAACTCGGCAATCGCGGCGGTATCGATCGGTTCTTCCCTGGATTTCTCCTGAAGGATCGCGAGATATTCGGCCTGGTTCCGGTCATGCGCGCGCTTGACCTGCATGTAGGTGCGCAGCGTGACGAGAACTTGATCTTTGTTGGCCATGAATCGAATCCCGTTTGGAATCCGAATAACCCGAACCGAATATTCGCGCCAACGAAAAAGCGGCTTCGCTAATATTTGTGATCATATGAAAAGGGGCAGCCTGCCGGCCGCCCCTCCTCTCAAACATCGATCGCCGCTGCGATCAGGCAGCGTTGCGCTTCGGCAGCTTCCAGCCCGGACGGACGAAATGGCAGGTATAGCCATTCGGAATCCGCTCCAGATAGTCCTGGTGCTCGGGCTCTGCTTCCCAGAAATCGCTGTCGGCTGTCACTTCGGTGACGACCTTGTCCGGCCACAGACCTGAGGCATCGACATCGGCGATCGTATCCTCGGCGACGCGCTTCTGCTCGTCGCTCGTGTAGAAGATCGCCGAGCGGTAGCTGGCGCCCCGGTCATTGCCCTGGCGGTTCAGGGTCGATGGATCATGGATCTGGAAGAAAAATTCCAGAAGCTCGCGATAGCTGATCTTGGCGGGATCGAAGATGATCTCGATCGCCTCGGCGTGGTTGCCGTGATTGCGATAGGTGGCATTCGCCACTTCGCCGCCGGTATAGCCGACACGGGTCGAGATCACGCCGTTGTAGCGGCGGATCAGATCCTGCATGCCCCAGAAGCAGCCACCTGCGAGAACTGCGCGTTCGGTCGTCATTGAACTTCCTCCACCTGGTCGAGATAGGCGCCATATCCTTCCGCTTCCATCCGGTCGCGGTGGACGAAACGGAGCGACGCCGAGTTGATGCAATAGCGCAAGCCGCCGCGGTCACGCGGGCCGTCGGGGAAGACATGCCCGAGATGACTGTCGCCATGGCTGGAGCGCACCTCGGTGCGCACCATGCCATGCGAGATATCGGTGAGCTCGCTGACATTGGCGGGCTCGATCGGCTTGGTAAAGCTCGGCCAGCCGCAGCCGGATTCGAACTTGTCGGCAGAAGCAAAAAGCGGTTCGCCCGAAACGATATCGACGTAGACGCCAGGCTGCTTGTTATCGAGATATTCGCCGGTGCCGGGCCGCTCGGTTCCCGATTGCTGCGTCACGCGGTATTGCTCGGGCGTGAGCTTGGCAATGGCTTCGGCACTTTTCTTATAGTGCTGCATGATTTTCTCCTAGCAATGACCTGCCGCCTCAATTGCCTCCGGCTGACGCGACGAGAACGGGCTTGTCGCGATAGTCCGAAGGGAACATCTGCTTGAGGCTTGCGATCTTCGGCAGATCGTTGATCACTATATAGGGATAGGTCGGGTTATTTGTCAGGAAGTCCTGGTGATAATTCTCGGCCGGATAGAAATTCTTTCCCGGCTCGATGGTGGTGACGATCGCCGCATCGAAGACCCGGGCGTGGTTGAGCTGGCTGATATAGGCCTTGGCGACCTTGGCCTGCTCGTTGCCGGCGGGGAAGATTGCCGAGCGGTACTGCGTGCCGGTATCCGGCCCCTGGCGGTTCAGCTGCGTCGGATCGTGGGCGACGGAGAAATAGATCTGCAGCAGATGCCCATAGCTGACCTTCTTCGGATCGAAGACGACCTGCACGGACTCCGCATGGCCGGTATCGCCGCCGCTCACCGTTTCATACTGCGCCGTGCTCTTGCTGCCGCCGGCATAACCCGACGTGGCGCTGACGACGCCGTTCACATGCTGGAACACGCCCTGCACGCCCCAGAAACAGCCGCCGGCAAATGTCGCCGTTTCCGTGCCTAATGTCGCCTGCTCATCGACGGCAGGCGCCGGGATGACGCGCGCCTCTTCAGCCGATGACGGCGTGAAATAGAAGGCGGCGCCGGTCATCAGCAGCGCTGCGGCGCCGAGCGCGATGGTGCGGATCGCACCGCTGGATCTGTTCTTGTCCTGTTGGCTGGTCATGGTTTGCTCCTTTCAGCCGAAGGTGAATGCGAATGCCTGGACGCCGGGATCGAGGAAGCGGATCTCGAACGTATGATCGCCGACCGCGCCGGTCTCGCGAACCAGCTGGTAGAGACGCTGGCCGGTGACCGTGCCATTGCCATCGGCATCGGTATCGAAGCCATGCCCATCGCCGGGCGGCTTGCCATCGACCGTCACCTGGAAACGCACCGGCTTGCCGTCTTCGCCCGGCCCGAGCACGAGATGCAGGTCGCGGGCATGGAACCGGTAATAGATGCTACCGTCCTTGTCGTTGAGCTTCGCCTGTTCGGCGCCGACAGTCCAGTTGCCCGTCAGGCCCCATTCGTTGAGACGCGGCGTGGCGGCAACATAGCTATGCGCGGCATCGTTGACGGTACCCTTGTCATCGACGAAATTCTGCGAGCGCTGCCAGCCGACATAGGTCTCCGGCGATTGCACGTCCGCCTGGTTCGATGCGGCTTCGGCGCCCGTTGCCTTCACATCGACGATATCGGACGAGACGTTCGCCTTGCCGGCCTCGGCAAGCAGCTGCTGGACGATACGTTCCGAGCCGTCGTAATCGCCCTCGCCGAAATGATGGTGACGCACCCGGCCCTCCGCGTCGATGAAATAATGCGCCGGCCAGTACTGATTGTCGAAGGCCCGCCAGATCGCATAATCGTTGTCGATGGCGACTGGGTAGGTGATTCCGAGATCGCCGATCGCCTTCTTGACGTTGTCGACATTCTTCTCGAAAGCGAATTCGGGGGCGTGGACGCCGATGACGACGAGGCCCTGATCCTTGTACTTTTCGGCCCAGGCTTTGACATAGGGAATGGCGCGGATGCAGTTGATGCACGAATAGGTCCAGAAATCGACGAGCACCACCTTGCCCTTCAGCGCCTGCATGGAAAGCGGCGGCGAGTTCAGCCACTGCACGGCGCCATCGAGCGAAGGCATGGTCGCTTCGACCGGAAGCGCCTCGGCGCCACCTGCTTTCGGGGCGCCTTTCATCATCATGGCGTTCGAGCCGCTCATGGCCGGATTGCCGCTCATCATCATCTGATTGTTGCCGCTCATCATCGCGTCACCGCCCTGCATCAGGACAGAGGAACCGGAGTTGTCAGCCTGCTGTTGCTGGGGGTGCAGCTTGTCGATCAGACCCTGCTCCAGAGTGCCGGTGCTGGCAAGCGATGCCTGCGTCAGGAAGCCGGTATCGGCCCCGAGCCCGATCGCCACCACCGCGACGAGAACGGCAAAGCCAACGCCGCGGCGAACCCACTCGCCGGCGCCGAGCGACCGCTTCATCACCTGGTAAACGCGACCACCGACGAGCAGCGCCAACGCCAGCGACGTCGCAGCGCCGAGCGCATAGGCGAGCAGCAGCAAGGTCGTGCCGACACTTGCGCCCTGCAAGGCAGCCCCGGTCAGGATCAGACCCAGGACCGGACCAGCGCAGGGCGCCCAGAGCAATCCGGTGGCAACGCCGAGAAGCAGAGAAGCGACAACCGTCGAGCCGCCGCTGCGGCTCTCCTTGTCGGCAGACTGCGACAGGCGGGCGCCGAGCGAAACAAGCGGCCGTGTCAGGCGATCCGAGAGCGCCGGAAACAGCAGAACGATACCGAAAACGGCAAGCAGGACGAGCGCGGCGTAACGGCCATACTCGTTCGCCTGCACCGCCCAGCCGCCGCCGATCGCGGCGAGACTGGCGACGGCTGCGAAGGTTGCGGCCATGCCCGCCAGCATCGGCAGCGTCGAGCGCATGAAAGGCTGGCCCGCCCGCGCGAAGACGAAAGGCAGGACCGGCAGGATACAGGGGCTGACGATCGTCAGCACGCCGCCCAGATAGGCGAGGACAAAGAGGATCATGATATTTTCCGCTTATCAGGCCGAGGCCGGATGAAATTTCAATGCGATGCCGTTCAGGCAGTAGCGCAGGCCTGTCGGCTTCGGACCGTCGTCGAAGACATGCCCGAGGTGACCGCCGCAGCGCCCGCAATGGACAGCCTCGCGGACCATGCCGAAGGATGAGTCACGCGTCGTGCCCACGACCTTGTTGTCGATCGGCGCCCAGAAGCTCGGCCAGCCGGTACCGCTGTCGAACTTCGTCGTCGATGCAAAGGATTCCAGGTCGCACCCGGCGCAGGCAAAATTGCCCTTGCGGTGTTCGTTGAGAAGCGGGCTGGTGAATGGCCGTTCGGTCGCCTCTTTGCGAAGAACCGCATATTGGTCGGATGACAGCAGCGACTGCCATTCGGCATCCGAATGCGTGACAGCAAATGTCTCGTCGGCGTTCGCGCTTGTCGCCGATAGCGCCAGCCGCAAGCCGATGGCGGCCAGTCCCGTATTCAGGAGCAGCATGCGTCTATTCAACATCTTCAGACCTCCTTGTCCGAAATTGGTCCTGTCTGCAGATAAGTACGGGCGCGGCGCGCATTTTGTTACACGGCGAGACAGGAAAAGTGCTGGACACTCTGGGCAATTGATTTCGCGGATATCACTGGGACGTTATATCTTTTGAAATACGACGCTATCCCGCCCTTTCGTGGACGGCAAGCAGACCGCCGGTCATATTATCGCGAGCGGCCGTGAAGCCCTTCGTTCAGTTCCTGAAGACGAGGCAGGTGCCGTTGCTTTTCCGGATCTGGGCGCAGAGCTGATTGGCCTCGTCCCGGGTCTGACGGGCAATACGCGTCACATAACGCGGCCGGAAGCCGAAGCTGCGGTCACGCTGACGCATGACCAGCGGCTGCTCGGCATTGAGCGGCGCCGGCAGCCTGCCGACGGCGGCAAAGAACAGGCGGCGGGCAGCGTCCGGATTGGCATGGGCGGCGATCTGCACGCCCCAGGGCATCCACGTGCCCTCGCTCTGCCAGGCGGGCTCACGCAGCTTGCGGCGTTCGGCAAGGGCAACACAGCTGTCGAGGAAGGTCTTGGTCTTGTCGAGCGCGGGTGCCGCGATTTCGGGCGCGCTGCTCTTCCAGTCGTCGACGCTGTAGGAGGTGATGCCGATCACATAGGCGCGGGTCTCGGATGGCAGGCTGCCGCCGGAGAGATAGTTCGACAGCCCGTTTTCACCGGCATTGTAGGCAGCGGCGGCGAAGCCGAGATTGCCGAACCGGTCGCGCAGCTCGCCGAGATATTCCGCCGATTTGTGCAGGGCCTCCAGAACGTCGTAACTGTTTCTGAGACCCCGCAGCTTTGCCGTTCCCGGCATGAACTGGGCTATGCCCTCGGCACCCTTGTAACTCAGGGCGTCTGCCCGGAAGCGGCTTTCGCGCCAGATTAGCCGCGCGAAGAAATCCGGCGGCAATTGGAAATCCGCCGCCGATCGCTCGATGGCGCTGCAGAGATCGCGATTGAAGCTGTCCTTGCGAATGCAGAGCGTCTCGCCCGCGCCCTCAGCCGAGCGCGTATAGAGGCAGCCGGCGGGCGCCGGTCCCTGCACGTCTTCCACCGCCATTGCGGGATGTGCGAATGGCGTGGCGAGCAGGATACCCGCCGCCCATGCTGTCAAAGTCCTTCGCACCGAATGCTTTGCGGCCGTCATGTGGTTCCGGTGCGGAAGAGCCCGCGCCGCCATAGGTGGCTAATGTAGCCATACCAAATGCTTTGACGGCCGCAGTCAAGCGATAACCGGCGCCAGCGTCTCCGCCGGCGCCGATAACGGCATCACTCTTAAGCAGCGCGGACCTTGCGGCTGCCGCGTGCCCATTCCGGGAGCCAGTCGCCGTGGGCGACCAGGAGATCGTCGACCAGCGACCAGATCTGATCAAGATCGAGTTCGGCGGCCGTATGCGGGTCCATCATCGCGGCATGATAGATATGCTCGCGATTTTCGGTCATCAGCGCCTGAACGGTCAGTTCCTGGACGTTGATGTTGGTCCGCATCAGCGCCGTCAGCTGCGGCGGCAGGGCGCCGATATAGGTCGGCTGGATGCCGGAGGCATCGACGAGGCAGGGAACTTCAGCGGCGCAATTTTCCGGCAGCGAGGTGATGCAGCCGTTGTTGCGGACGTTGCCGTAGATGACCGAGGGCTCGCCGGTCCAGACCGAGTTGATGATCGAGGAGGCATATTCCTTCGACTGCTTGACCTCGATCGTGTTGGCCGTCCGGTAGGTTTCGGCCTGGCCCTTCCAGCGCTCGATCTGCTCGATGCAGCGCTTCGGATATTCGTCGAGCGGGATGCCGAATTTCTCGATCAGGTCCTCGCGGCCTTCCTTGATGAAATAGGGCGTGTATTCGGCGAAATGCTCCGAACTTTCGGTGACGAAATAGCCGAGGCGGGTCAGCATCTCGTAGCGCACCTTGTTCGGGCAGCGCGGGTTCCAGCCGGGCTTCGGCGCCCGGCCTTCGCGGTAGCCACGCACGAGATCCGGATAGAGATCGCGATAGGAGCCGTCCGGCTGCCGGTGCTCGAATTTCAGATAGAAGGCCATGTGGTTGATGCCGGCCGAGCGGTAGCGGATCTCCTCGTAGGGAATGTCGAGGTCGTGGGCCAGCTCCATCGCGGTGCCCTGAACCGAGTGGCAGAGGCCGACCTGCTTGATCGTCGGATATTTTTCCGAGATCGCCCAGGTGTTGATCGCCATCGGGTTGACATATTGCAGCATGATCGCCTCGGGGCAGACGGCGAGCATGTCTTCGCAGATCTTCCAGAGATGCGGGACAGTCCGCAGGCCGCGCATGATGCCGCCGACGCCAAGTGTATCGGCGATCGTCTGGCGCAGGCCGTATTTCTTCGGCACTTCGAAATCGGTCACCGTGCAGGGCTCGTAGCCACCGATCTGGAAGGCGACGACGACGAAGTTGGCGCCGGCCAGGGCCTTGCGCTGGTCCGAATAGGTCTCCGCCTTGGCGTTGACGCCGAGCGTCGAGATCAGCTTGTTGACGACGATGGCGCTTTCTTCAAGCCGCTGCGGATTGATGTCCATCAGCGCGATCGTGGCGCCAGACAGCGCCGGGCGCTGCAGGATATCGCCGACGATATTCTTCATGAAAACGGTGGAGCCAGCTCCGATGAACGTAATTCTGGGATTTGCCATATGAACCTCCGGCGTCAGGCAGTCAGGCTACCTCGAAAGCGGCTTTCACGAGCCGTTCGGTGTAGGCGGTCTTGGGATTGGTGAGAACTTCGTTGACGGGACCCTCTTCCATGATCCGGCCATGCTGCATGACGATCACACGATGGCAGAGGGCACGCACGACCTTGAGATCGTGCGAAATGAACAGGTAACTCAGGCCGCGCTCGTCCTGCAGCTTGCGTAGGAGCTCGATGATCTGCGCCTGGACGGAGAGATCGAGCGCCGAGGTCGGCTCGTCGAGCAGGATGAACTCAGGCTCGAGCGCGATGGCACGGGCAATGGCGATGCGCTGGCGTTGGCCGCCCGAGAATTCATGCGGGAAACGCGAGAGAATATTGCCCGGCATGCCGGCGGCAAGGAGCGCTTCGCGCACGCGGTCGAGACGTTCGGCCCTGGTGGCGCCGAGCTTGTTGACGACAAGGCCTTCCTCGATGATCTGGCCGATCGTCATGCGCGGATTGAGCGACGAGAACGGATCCTGGAAGACGATCTGCATGCGCGAGCGCAGTGGACGCATTTCGGATCGCGATTTGCCGTGGATCGGCTGCCGGTCGAAATAGATCTCGCCGGTATCCGGGTCGTTGAGGCGCACCAGGGCCTGGCCGAAGGTCGTCTTGCCCGAACCGGATTCGCCGACGAGACCAAGCGTCTCGTGCCGGCGAAGCGTCAGGTTGAGGCTGTCGACCGCAACCAGCTCCTTCAGCTCCGGCTTGAAGAAGCCGCCATGGCGCATCATGAACGAGACGCGCACGCCGCGGGCGTCGAGAATGATATCCGATCCCTCAGGCAGCGGATTGGCCTGGCCGCGCGGCTCCGATGCCAGGAGATGCTTGGTGTAGGGATGCTGCGGATTGGCGAAGAGCTGCTCGGTCGTGTTGTGCTCGCGCATTTCGCCATGCTGCATCACATAGACATAGTCGGAGAACTGGCGGACGACCGTCAGGTCGTGGGTGATCAGGATCACCGCCATCCGCAATTCCTTCTGCAGGTTGCGGATGAGATTGAGGATCTGCGCCTGTACGGTGACGTCGAGCGCCGTCGTCGGCTCATCGGCGATCAGCACATCGGGATTGTTGGAGAGCGCCATGGCGATCATCACGCGCTGGCGCTGCCCCCCGGAAAGCTGGTGCGGATATTGCTGCAGGCGGATTTCCGGATCGGGGATCTGAACCTGCTTCAGAAGCTCCAGCGCCCGCGCCTCGGCCTGCTTGCGGCTGACCCTGTTGTGGACGCGAATGGCTTCGACGATCTGGCTGCCGATCGTATAGATCGGGTTCAGCGAGCTCATCGGCTCCTGGAAGATCATGGAGATCCGGTTGCCGCGCAGCTTGCGCCGGGCAGGCTCCGAGAATTTCAAAATGTTCTTGCCGTCGTAATCGACCGAGGACTGCGGGGCGACGACGGCGCGCTTGGACAACAGCCCCATGACGGTGCGCGCCGTCACCGATTTGCCGGAACCGGATTCGCCGACGATGGCGATCGTTTCGCCGCGATAGAGCTGGAAGGAAATGTCCTTCACCGCTTCCACGGTGCCGTGTTCGACCTTGAAATTCACGCCGATATTGCGCGCATCGATGATCGGTGTTTCGTCGCGGCCATCATGGTCGTGGCGGACGGGTGGAGCGAAGGAACTGACGAGAGCGAGAGCCATCTGCATCACCTCAATAAGGATCGACCGCGTCGCGCAGACCATCACCCAGCGCGTTGAACGCGAAGACGGTGACGAGCACGAAGCCGACGGGGGCAAGGATCCAGGGATAGGTCCCGATGACGGAGTAGTTTGCCGTGTCCTGCAGCATCAGGCCCCAGGATATCAGCGGCGGCTTCACGGCAAAGCCCAGGAAGCCGAGGAAGGATTCGAGCAGCACGACGCTTGGAATATGCAACGTCACGGCAACGATGACGTGGCTCATCACATTCGGGAAAATGTGCTGGAAGATGATGCGCCGGTCGGTGGCGCCGACGGCCATCGCCGCACGCACATAGTCGATACGGGCCAGCGCCAGCGTCTTGCCGCGCACCTCGCGCGACATCTGCGCCCAGCCGAGCGCCGACATGACGAAGATCACGAAGGCGAGGAAGACGTTCGTCGGCGCGGTGATCGGGATCAGCGAGGTCAGCGCCAGATAGAGCGGCAATTGCGGGAAGGCGAGGACCAGCTCGACGAAGCGCTGGACCCAGACATCGAAGCTGCCGCCGAAGTAACCGGAGACCATGCCGACGGTCGTCCCGACGATGGTGACGATGAACACCACCGTCAGCGCGATCATCAGCGAGATGCGCGAGCCGATAATGGCGCGCGACAGCACATCACGGCCGAACTTGTCGGTGCCGAGGAAATGCACCGGCTCGCCGCCGACAGTGCCGAAGAAATGCCGGTTGGCCGGGATCAGCCCGAGCAGGCGGTATTCCGCACCCTTGACGAAGAAGCCGAGAACACGGGGATTGTCGTAGTCGGGGCCGACGATCGGCTGGAAGGTGACGGGATCAAGCTCCTCGGAATCGCCGAGCGCATAGACCCGCGGCCAGACGAGATTTCCGTCCTTGTCGTGGGCGCTCATCATCTGCGGCGGCGCAAAGCCGACATCCGTCGCCTTCGGGTCCATCGGCGCGAAGAAATCCGCGAAGATCGCCATGATGATCAGCAGGCCGACCAGGATCAGGCCCATCATTCCGGTCCAGGACCGGCGCAGGCGGCGCCAGACGAGCGCTAGGTAGCTCTCGTTGCCATGCGGCGCGTGCTTGACGGTTTCCTCGTGCGGAGGCGGCGGGGAAGAGTCGAATGCCAGCATCTCAGGCTCCTCCATATTGACGGACGCGGGGATCAAGCAGCGCCAGCAGCATGTCGGCGATGATGTTGCCGACGATCAGCGTTGCCGAGAGAACCAGCATGAAGGTGGCGGTGACATAGACGTCGCCGATCGCCATGGAACCGACAATCGCGGGGCCGACAGTCGGCAGCGAGAAGATGATCGCCGTCTCGATTTCGCCGGTCAGCATGTAGGGGAGAACGACACCCTGATACATGACAAGCGGATGCAGCGCATTCGGAACGGCGTGGCGCAACACGACGGCGCTGCCGGACAATCCCTTGGCGCGCGCGGTTTCGACATATTGGGCGTTCAGCGTATCCAGCAGATTGCCGCGCATGACGCGCATGTTGTAGGCGAGGCCGCCGAAGGTGGCGATGGCAACGACAGGCCAGACATGGCTGACGAGATCCATGAATTTCGCCCAGGACCACGGCGCCCCGCCATATTGCGGCGAGAAGAAGCTGCCGATCTCGCTGACGTTGAACTGGAAGACCAGGAGATAGACGATGATCAGCGCCATCAGAAAGCGCGGCACGGTCATGCCGAGGAACGAGATGCCGGACAGGAGGCTGTCGATCCAGGTGTACTGGCGCGTTGCCGCCCATATGCCGAAGCTGATGCCGAGGATCGATGCGAAGATGTGGCAGACCAGGGCCAGCGCCAGGGTGCGCGGCAGGCGCTCGGCGACGACATCGGCGACCGGCTTGTTGTAGAACATGCTGTAGCCGAAATCGCCTTCGGTGATGATGCCCTTCATCCAGTTCACATACTGGATGACCATCGGCTTATCGAGGCCGTGTTCGACGCGGTAGGCCTGGGCCTGTGCATCGGCTTGTGCGAAGGAAGCGCCGCTCTGATTGATCAGCTGCGAGCGGATGTAATCTGCGTAGTCGCCGGGCGGCGCCTGAATGATCGCAAATGTCACCACACTCAGAATGAAGAGGACGGGGATCGCCGAGGCGATGCGCATGAGCAGGAATCGTAGCATCGGACGGTTCGCTTCTCCTTGCCGCCAGTCGCTCGTCTCTAGCGCGGCCGGCTTGTTGATTATGCCCGGCCGCGCGCAGCACGCGCGGCCGGAAGCTCATTCGGTTGGGAGGGAGCTCTTAGTTGATCGGACCCTTGTCTCCGGGCTTGCCGGGCAACTGCTGCGGGAACAGCTCGTATTTGCCCTGCTTGTCGGCGGCCACCCACAGACGCTCGCGGATGACGGAGTCTTCAGCCCAGTTGAACATGAAGATCGGCGTACCCTGCGGGACGTTGGAGAAGCGCTTGTTGACGATCAAGGCGCCCGGATATTCCGTCAGACCAACGGTATCGACATTCTCGGTCGCGACCTTCTGATACTGCTTCATCAGATCGACGCGCTCGTCGTTGTTCTGGCTCGCCTGGAACTTGGTGACGAGATCGACCAGCTTTTCTTCGTAAGGCATCAGATCGACCTTGCCATCCTTGCCGGCGCGATGCTGCCAGCTGGTGCGTGGACCGATCGGAGCCAGCTGCTCGGTGTTCTGCACCACGGAAGCCAGTTCCGGCGTGTTGCGCTGGATCAGCCAGTCGAAGCGGCCGCCGTAATGGGCATCGTCACGCTTCGGACCGTCGAGGGCATTGATGATGACCTTGATACCGAGCTTTTCCATCTGCCCGACGACGCCTTCTGCAAGGCTCTTGTCGGTGGCGTAGCCGTTGTTGACCAGCAGCACGACCTCGACATCCTTGCCGTCGGCCGTTCCGGCCGGGAAGTTCACGAAGCCGTCGCCATCCGTATCCTTCAGGCCGGCCTTGGCGAGCAGCGCCTTGGCACCGGCCAGATCGTAGGGATAGTAGACCGTGGAATTGCGATCGTAGAAGCTCGTGCCCGAGGACAGGCCACCCGGATAGATCGCCGTGAACGGACCCTTGACCAGCGAGTCGCCGATGGCCTTGCGATCGACCGCCATGGTGACTGCCTTGCGGAAGTCCTCGTTGCGGTTCAGCTCGCGGATCGCTTCGCCACGCGCATCGGGATCGCCCCAGCCGTTGGCGGAGAGGTTCATGCGCAGGTTATAGCCGATCAGGCGCGGACCGAAAGCGAGACGCGCCGGAGCGGTCTTTTCAGCAGCACGCTTCAGCGATGCCACGAAATTCTCAGGCTGTTCGAGGTTCGAGAAGTCGCCGGAACCGGCAACCGCCTGAACGTCACGGTCTGCCCAGGTCGAGAGCTTGTAGTGCAGCTCGTTGAGGTAAGGCAGCTGATTGCCCTTCTCATCGACCTTCCAGTAGTAAGGATTGCGGCGCATGACGATGATATCGTCAGGGCGATACTCGACCGGCACCCAGGCCCCCATCACCGGCATGTTCATATATTCCGGCGGGAAGGCGTTCTTGAACTGGTCGTAGGTGTTCTTCGAATATTTCGGATGCTGCGGCTTCAGGATGTGCGACGGGCCCGGGCAGAAGTTCGGGTAGGCCATCGTGTAAAGATACTGCTTCGGGAAGGCCTCCTTGAAGGTCCATTCCACCGTGTAGTCATCTACCTTGGTGAGCGTCGTTCCCTCGCCGAAGGCTTCCGGCGATGCGCCGCCGCCCAGCGGCGAGACGTTCGGGTCGACGACTTCGTCTTCCCAGTAGAACATGATGTCATCGGCATTGAACGGCGCGCCGTCGGACCACTTGGCGCCTTCGACCAGATGCATGGTCAGCTTGTGACCATCGGCCGACCATTCCCAGCCCTTGGCCAGATTCGGCAACGGCTCGGTATCCTTGGCTTCCACCTGGAAGAGCGGCGCGGTGCGCGTCAGGCACTCGGAGAGGCCGATATCGATGCCGCCCCAGCCCTGCGTCTGGCCGGCGCCATAGTTCCAGCCTTCCGGACGGCCACCGATGACATGACGCATCGTATCGCCATAGACGCCGATGCCGTCAGGCATGTTCGCGGTCTTGAAGACCAACGGCTCCTTCGGGAGGCGATCCTTGACGGCCGGGAGCTTACCGGTATCGACAAAGTTCTTTTTGACCCAATCCGGCTCGTTATAGGAAGGAAGCGCCTTGAACTCCTCGATGGAGTCTCGCGACACGTATTTTATCTTGCCTTCCGCCGGAAACGGCGGCGGCGCTGGCGGAGTGGTCGGCTCGGAAGCGTAGGCATTCAAGGCCGCGACTGAAACGCCAAGCGCCAGTCCGGCCAGGATGCCGATCTTACGGAAATTCGTCATCGTCTCTCCCTCTTGTTCCGGAGCGCTTGCAGGCGTCTCCGCTTCTCCTCTAGGAATGATGAAGCAAGCCTTGGCGCGGCGGCCTTCCTCCCGAAGGACCGCCGCGGCTTGCTTCACCGGAAAATCAGACCGCCTGCTTCAGCGCCGCCTTTTCGGCCCGAAGCTCTTCGATCGAGCGGACGTTGCGGCGCGCAGCCCCTGCCCATTCCTTGGTCTTGACCTTGCTGTTGGCCAGACGTTCCTTGGCGGCAGGCACGGCATGCGCATATTGCGGCAGCCAGCGGGCCTGGGCGACCACCATCTCGTCAACCATCTGCCACACCTCTTCCGGCGTCGAGACGGCGCCGACCAGCGGATCGTGCAGCACGGCAAGCTTCAAGAGATCGATATCGCCGGTCACGGCTGCATGAACCGACATGCGCTGGACATTGATCGATGCCATGCAGGTCACAGCGCAGGCTTCCGGAATGGTGATGCCCGAGACCATGTTGATGCCAAAGCGGTCGACGAAGCCGGGCGACTCGATGATCGCGTCGGATGGCAGGTTGGTGATGACGCCATTGTTCTGGACGTTGAAGTGGCCACGATAGACCCGGCCGGTCTCCAGCGCTTCAAGAATATGGCTGGCATGCTCGTTGGAGCGCCTGGCCGGATCGATCGGCTTTTCGGCCGAGGCGAGGAACTGCGGAAACTCGGTCTCGAACCAGTTGCGGGTCTCGGTCGAGTGGCGCAGGTAACCCCCGGTCTCGCCGTGGATCCAGTCGGACATGTCGATCCACTTGGTGATTTCTTCCGGCCGCTTGCGGTACCAGGGCAGGTATTCCGACAGGTGGCCGTTGCTTTCGGTCGAATAGACGCCGAAACGCTTGAGCACGTCAATGCGCAGCTTTTCCTGCTGCGAGAACACCGGATGCGCCTCGAAGGCGGCAACCAGCTCGTCCTTGCCAATCTTGCGGCCGTTGAGCTTCAGATCGACGAACCAGGTCTGGTGATTGATGCCGGAGCAGATGTAATCGAGCTCGGAGAGCGACTTGGCGCCGAGTACTTCGGCGATCTGTTCGGCACCGTGCTGTACGCCGTGGCAAAGACCGACCGTGTCGACCTTGCCATACTCGATCGCCGCCCAGGTGTTCATCGCCATCGGGTTGGCATAATTCAGGAACTTTGCGCCCGGCTCGGCCAGCTCGCGGATATCCTTGCAGAAGTCGAGAATGACGGGGATGTTGCGCTGGCCATAGAGAATGCCGCCAGCGCAGATCGTATCGCCGACGCACTGGTCGATGCCGTATTTCAGCGGGATGCGGATATCGTCGGCATAGGCTTCCAGGCCGCCGACGCGCACGCAGCTAATGACATAGCGCGCACCGGAGATCGCCTCGCGGCGGTCGGTCGTCGCCGTCACCTTGGTCGGCAGCTTGTTGGATTCGACGATCTTGTCGAGGATCGCCTTGATCATCTGCAGGTTATGTTCGCTGAGATCGGTCAGCGCGAATTCGATGTCCTTGAATTCAGGCACGCACAGGATATCGGTAAACAGCTTCTTGGTGAAGCCGACGCTGCCTGCTCCGATGATAGCGATTTTGAAACTCATGTCCTTCACCTCGGTCCGATCGAATGTTACGTAGAGAGAAGACAAGGGAGAACCAGGCCGCATGTTTGCACATGCAGGTGAAAACCACTGGAATTAAAACCTGTATTCCTCCCGGCCGTTCGTCCGGCCGCGATCTCTTCCTCTTATGCGAAGGGATTATGCGCATATTCGGCAGGGCGGCCAGAGAAGGATTATGCTTTCGAGGGTAATTTTGTGCTGCACGATTTGATCGCCAACGGACAGGCCATGCGGACCGTTTCGCTGCCTCGCGGACGCCAGAGGCTGCACGCCATGCCGACCAGTGCGGGCTACGAAGTTCGCGAGAACGAGACCTATGACTGGGACGGCCGCAAGCGCGGCCAGACGCCGTTTACGGTGCTGCAGCACACGATCAGCGGCAGCGGCCACCTGCGTTATCTGAACCGCAACTACAAGCTCCAGGGCGGCGACACGATGATGGTGCTGGTCCCGCACAATCACCGCTACTGGCTCGAAAAGGGCGAGCGCTGGGAGTATTTCTGGATCTCGATGAATGGCGACGAGACGCTACGCATCCACAAGATGGTGCTGGCGCTTGCCGGCCCGGTGCTCAAACTGCAGCAATCCACCATCGATCATCTTGCCGATTGCAGCCTGCGCCTGGTCAAGGGTGCAACGACCCCCGGCTCGGCTTCGGCCATCGCCTACGAGGCGGCAATGGCGCTCTATGACGACGTCTTCGGTTCGCCCGCCTTCATGGCCGAGCAGAGCCTGATGCAGCCGGTGATCGACCATATCAACCTGTATCTGGAAAAACCGCTCCCGGTCAGCGAGCTCGCCGCCATCGTCGGCCTCAGCCGCGCCCATTTCTCCCGCAGCTTTTCCGAAAGCGAGGGCATACCACCCGCGGAGTATGTCCTGCAGCAACGGCTGCAGCGCGCCGCCAAGCTGCTGACCAAGGCTGACTTCCTGCCGGTCAAGGAAGTGTCGATCATGTGCGGCTTCGAGGATGCCAACTACTTCGCCAAGGTCTTCCGCCGCGTCTACGGCATCACGCCCACGGAGTTCCGCACCACCGGCATGTATGCCAGCATCGGCCGCAGCCGGTAGGGCGCTATCTCGGATGTGATCGCCAAACCGCTGTCGATCCGCACCCGGTTTGTGATATGCCCTGCCCATGGACACACAAACAGACTTCGACTGCCAGACTTGCGGCGCTTGCTGCTCGTTCTCGGCCGACTGGCCGCGCTTCTCGACCGAGTCGGATGCCGAGCTCGATCTGATACCGCTGAAATATGTCGCAGCCGATGAAGCGGGAATGCGCAGCGAAGGCAACCGGTGCTCCGCCCTGGTCGGCGAGATACGGTCGAAGACATCCTGCGCGATCTACGCCGTGCGGCCGCATGTCTGCCGCACCTGCAGCCCCGGAGACTTCGAATGTCTCTCCGCCCGCGAATTTTTCGGCATCGGCAACTGAGCTTGAAAGCCGCCGGCGCTGGCGCAAGCTGCTAGAAATAGATCGACATGATCAGGTCCTGATCGAAATCGCCAAAACCCTTGCCGAAAATGTTCATGCCGCCCGGATTGTCGGCCTTTTCGTCGATGCCGATGCGGAAGCGGATCGAGTGATGATCGGCGATACCAAGCGAGGCAATGGTCTGGGTCGAGACCATGGCGCCGTCGATCCAGGTGCCGGTCTCGTCGATCGTCCAGGTTTTCAGCTTGCCATATTGAGACCCCGACAGCTTCCACCAGGCCGGTGAATACATGCCGCGGCGGTCGCCGAAATCGCCGGGCGAGGTCCAGTGTCCGGCCTTGATGCCGTTGACCCAGATCGAGATGTCGGACGGCCAGTTGGCGTTGGTGGCCGGCGTCTCGGAGCTGAGTTCGGCTGAGAACTCCACCTTGCGGATCTTCTTGCCGGAGACCTTGGCGTTGTTCGGAAACTTGTATTCGACATAGCCGCGGGTGAACCAGAGAAGTGCTGCCTGCATGCGCTGCGGGTCGAGGAAAACTTCCTGCACATCGAGCATGCCGATGACATTGTTGACCGAACAGAGGCCGCAGGGCGCACCCACCTCGAACTCGGTGAAGAGGCCGATCGGCATGCTGACGGTGACGACGTCCTCGCTCGCCTTTGTGCCATTGGCGCCAAAGCGGATCAGGATCTCGTCATAGATGCTGGAGCAGACCTTCTGGTTGCCCTTGCTCGCCTTCATCGTCTGCGTCTGGATCAGGCCCGCCTGCTCCAGCGCCTTCAGGTTGGTTGCCGTCGTCGATTGCGGCAAGCCCATCTGCGCCGCGATGTCGTTGACATTCAGCGGCCCCTTCTGGCGCAACAGGTTGAGGATCTCGATCCGCGTCGGAGACCCGAGTGCCTGGACGACATCGGCGTCCCGCATCGGATCGACGGTTAGAAGCTTAGTCTCCATATGATAATACTGGTTCTCCAGTCTTTCTTGTTGGTTTCAGCTGATATCATGGGCGCAGGCACTGTGTCGCTGCTCAAATTTTACTAGGGGCCGGTCCGCGCCTCGGGAGAACTCTCGCGGACCGGCAGGGGCCTTCTCACCTCGGCCCTGAAGCAATCTCATGCACGTCATCCCTTGATGCCGGACGAAAGCATCAGCGCCTGCGTCACGCGTTTCTGGAACAGAAGGTAGGCAAGTGCGACGGGCATCGCGGCGAGAATGGCGACCGCCATGTCGCGCGCATATTTGACGCCGAAGGCATCGCGGGTCTGGGTAATGCCGACGGTGATCGTCATCATGTCGTCAGAGTTGGTGACCAAGAACGGCCAGAGGAAGGCGTTCCAGGCCATGATGTAGGTGATGATCGCCAGCGCCGTGGTGATCCCCCAGTTCAGGGGCAGATAGAGCTTGAAGAGGATCTGGAATTCGCCGCAGCCATCGAGCTTGGCAGCCTCGCGCAGCTCCTTCGGCACGGAATCGAAGAACTGCTTGTAGACGATGACGACGACGGGAACGATCAGCTGCGGCAGGATGATGCCGCCCCAGGTGTTGATCAGGTTCAGCTTGTGCATCAGCACGAATTGCGAAATCACCAGCGCCTGCGACGGCACCATGAAGCTCGCGAGGATGATGCCGTAAAGCAGCTTGCGGCCGGGGAAAACGATCTGCGACAGCGCATACGCGCACATGACGCTGATCAGGATGACGACGATGGTCACCGTTACCGAGGTGACGATCGAATTCAGATACCAGGTCGGCAGCTTGGTTTCGAACAGCGCGTAATAATAGCCCGAAAAGTTGAGCACATCGGGGATGAAGGTCGTCTTCGCCACGACCTCCTGCTCCGGCTTGATCGAGGTGACGACCGCCCAATAGATCGGGAAGGCCCACATGCAGGCGATCAGGAGCGTGAGGACAAGGAGCAGCACGTTGCCGATTGTTTTTCCGGGCATCCTAGCGCTCCCTCACACGTAGCAGCTGGTACTGCAGCACCGAGACGACGACGATGATCGCGAAGAGAATGACGGCGACGGCAGAACCCGTGCCGCCGTGGTTAGAACGGAAGGCCTCGCGGTAGACGAGCTGCAACAGCACATAGGTGGAATTGAAAGGGCCGCCCTCGGTCAGCAGGTAGACCTGGTCGAAGATCTTCAGCTGCAGGATGAGCTGCAGGGTCAGCACCAGCGCCGTGACCGGCCAGATCAGCGGCCAGGTGATGCGCTTGAAGCACTGCCAGCGCGTCGCGCCATCCAGCATCGCCGCCTCGTAATAATCGTGCGGAATGTTGCGCAACCCGGCGATGAACAGCAGCAGGTTGAAGCCGTTGGTCCACCAGACCGTCACCAACGCCACCATCGGCATCGCCCAGATGGGATCGCGGAAGACGCTGACGCGCTTGCCGGTCACGGCTTCGATGACGAACTGCGCGATACCGAACTGCTGGTCGAGAACCCATTTCCAGATCTGGGTGACGACGGAAACGGGCAGGATATAGGGAATGAAGAAGAGTATCAGGATCAGGCTCTGCACCCAGCCCTTGAGACGCACGACCATCAGCGCCAGACCAAGCCCGATCAGCGTGTTCGGAATGACGGTCAGCACAACGAAATAGCCGGTGTTCCAGACCGAGGTGAAGAACAGCTTCTGATGGAACAGCTTGACGTAATTGTCGAAGCCCACCCACTGGCCCTCGCCGATCAACGGAGCGTCCGTGAAGCTGAGCGCAAACATCTTATAGACAGGATAGGCAAAGACCGTCGCATAGGCGATCAGGAACGGCGCGATCATTGCCACCGCCGTCAGCGTCTTGCGCCGCTTCTCATTGTTGATCACAGGCATCTCCTTCGAAGCGAAGGCTGGCCGGAGAAAAATCTCCGGCCAGCAACGGCTTATTCCTGGCTCTTCAGCTCTTCGCGCATCTGATCGATGGCATCGGCCGGATCGAGCTGGCCGTTGAGCGCGGGAACCACGAAGTTCTGCGTTGCCTCGTAGATCGGACCGGCGACACCGGCGAGCTTCGAGACCGGGTCGAACACGGCGGTATCGGCAAGCTTCGCATAGGTGGCGTTCGGTTGCATTTCCTTGAATTCCTTGCTGTCGGTCACCGGCTTGAAGGCGGGGATATGACCGGCGCTGGCCCAGGAGATGCTGTGCTCGTTCATCCAGGCGATGATCTGCAGCACGGCCTTGAGTTTCTCAGGCGTGATCGGCTTGCTGTCGCTGTTCGGTACCGCGAAGGAGTGCGAGTCCGCCCAGGTCGCCTGCGTGCCCATCAGGTTCGGGATCTCGATCGCACCCCATTCGAAGCCGAGTTCGCCCTTCTTGGCGAGGTCGGTCATGGTCGGCACTTCCCAGACGCCGTTGACATGCATCGCAGCCTTGCCGGAGGTGAACAGCGCGATCGAGGCTTCGTAGGAGATCAGCTTCGGCGAATAGCCGGTCGAAACCCAGTTCGCCATGGTCTGCAGTGCCTTGACGCCGGCGTCACCGGGCAGAATCTCGTTGCCATCCATGAACTTGGCGCCCTGCTGGGCAATCAGCGTATAGAAGACGCGCCACATCGAGCCGCCTTCGTCCGTATGCAGCGACAGCGGATATTCGACCTTGCCGGTTGCCTTGATCTTCTCGAGCGCGGCATTGAAATTGTCGAGGCCATCGAGCCCCTTCGGCAACCCATCGTCGCCCAGCAGCCCGGCTTCCTTCAGGATGTTCTTGTTGTAGTAGAGAACGATCGAGTGGACGTCGAAGGGGATGCCGTAGACCTTGTTGTCGAAAGTGCCCTGCTTCCAGGCCGCATCGACGTAATTTTCCTTCTTGATGCCGGCAGAGGCCAGTTCCTCGTCGGTGAACGGCCGCAGGATGCCGGTCGGCACCGCCAGCGGATAGCGCGACATGTGATAGGTCATGATATCGGGCTGCTGGCCGACGGCGGCCGCCGTCTGCACCTTCGTATAGAAGGGCACGCCCCATTCCAGCGTCGTCGCGTTGATCTTGATATCGGGGTGGGTGTCGTTGAATTCCTTGATCAGCGCCTTCATGCGAACGCCGTCGCCGCCGCTCAGGAAGTCCCACCAGGTCACGTCTGTTTGCGCGAATGCGGCTGCCGAGGGCAGCAAGGCTATGGCCGCCGAAACGGCAAGTTTCACCAGTTTTCTCACGTCGGTTCCTCCTCAATAAAAGTGTTATTCATGGGCATCTCACGGCACGGGACATCCGTGGCCGCAGACCTCCTCCAAGGCCTACGTCCCCCCTCCCGCATGTCTTCGCCGAGTTCCGGATTCCGTCCGGATTTCGGTATCAGCTGAGCCTTCCGCCTTCGGCATCGAAGGCCAGCATTTCAGGCACCCTCAGCGAGAGGGTGATCTTTTCCTTGGGCTGCGGCCGGCTTTCCCGGCACTCCACCGTCATTTCGGCACCCGTTGCCGTCAGCACATGCAGATAGCCGGTGCCGCCCAGTTCCTCGGTAAACTCGGCCGTTACAGGTAGCGGCAATCCGCCTTCCGTCGCGCCGAGCCCGATATGCTCTGGCCGCACGCCGACATGGACGACGGCGCCGTTCGCGACAGGCGCCCGTGTCGGCAGATCGAAGGTCTTGCCCGGTGCGTCGTCGAGTTCGATCGTCGCCGAATTTTGGCCTGAAACGATGACCTTGCCCTTCAGGAAGTTCATGCCCGGCGAGCCGATGAAGCCGGCAACGAACATATTGGCGGGATCGCGGTAGAGATCGAGCGGCGCGCCGACCTGCTGCACGACACCGGCCTTGAGCACGACAATCTTGTCGGCCAGCGTCATCGCCTCGACCTGGTCATGGGTGACATAGACCATCGTCGCGCCGATCTGCCGGTGCAGTCGGGCGATCTCCATGCGCATCTTCACGCGCAGTTCCGCATCCAGATTGGAGAGCGGCTCGTCGAACAGGAAGACGCGCGGCTCACGCACGATCGCCCGGCCGATGGCGACGCGCTGGCGCTGGCCGCCGGAAAGCTGGCTTGGCTTGTGATTGAGATAGTCCTCGAGCCGCAGGATATCGGCCGCAGCCTTCACCTTCTGCTGGATCTCCGCCTTCGGTCGCTTGGCGATCGACAGGCTGAACCCCATGTTTTCGAAGACGGAGAGATGTGGATAAAGCGCATAGGACTGGAAGACCATGGCGACGCCGCGCTTCGACGCTTCGGTATGCGTGACGTCCTCGTCTTCGATGCTGATCTTGCCGCCGCTGGTTTCCTCCAGACCGGCGATCATCCTGAGCAGCGTCGACTTTCCGCAGCCCGACGGGCCGACGAAGACCGCGAACTCGCCCTGTTCGATCTCGATATCAACGCCATGGATGACCTTGAACGAGCCGAACGACTTGCTGACGTCAGTCAGTTTGATTCCAGACATGCATCCTCCCGATTGGCATTCCCATCTGGGCGGCCTCCTCCGCCGCCCGGATGACAATCAGCTCACGCCGCGGCGACGGAGAGCAGGATGAAGTGATAGGACTTGGCCGGCAGCGAACCGCTGAGCTTGCCTTCATCCGTGACCTGCAGCCCGGAACCGGCCTTGGGAACGATGCGGTTCTGATCTTCGACCGAGTTGCGCGCCTTCAGGTCGTCGCCGACCATGGTGTGATGCTGGAGGATTTTCGCGCCCTTGAAACCCTGCAGATCGACATCGAGATCCATCGCCTCGTCGAGGCTGCGGTTGATGGCGAAGACGGCGATCGTCTTGCCGTCTTCCTGCAGCACGGCCGAGAGGTCGAGATAGGGAACATCCTGCGCCACTTCGCAATCGTAAGTCGGGCCTGACGCAGAAACGTTCAGCGCCGTGCCGCGGCCGTATTTCGAGGCGAACTGCAGCGGGTAGTAGATCGACTGGCGCCAGGCCGGGCCGCCTGCCTTGGTCAGGATCGGGGCGATGACATTCACCAGCTGCGCCATGCAGGCGATCTTGACGCGGTCGGAGCGGCGGATGAAGACGTTGATCAGCGAGGCGACGAAGATCGCGTCCTCGAGATTGTAGAGCTCTTCGAGCAGCGGCGGTGCTTCCGGCCAGTCCCAGTTCTTGTAGCGCTGGTCATCTTCCTTGCGGTCGTGATACCAGACGTTCCACTCGTCGAAGCAGATTTTCACATCGCGCTTCGAGCGCTTCTTCGCCTTGATGTAATCGATGACGCCGCCGATCGTGACAATGTAGCGGTCGAGCTCTATCGCCTTGGCGTAATAGTTCAGCGTGTCGTTCTCTTCGTTGCCGAAATATTTGTGCAGCGAGATATAATCAACGCTGTCGTAGCTGGCTTCGAGAACCGTCGCCTCCCATTCGGGATAGGACTTCATCTTGTCGTTGGACGAGCCGCAGACCACCGTTTCGAGCGTCTTGTCGAAATATTTGAAGGCCTTGGAAACTTCGTTGGCGAGATGGCCATATTCAGCCGCCGTCTTGTGGCCGACCTGCCAGGGGCCATCGATCTCGTTGCCGAGGCACCAGATGCGGACGTTGTGCGGATCCTTGTAGCCGTGCTTGGCGCGCAGGTCGCTCCAATAGGTGCCGCCCGGATGATTGCAATATTCGAGGAAGTTGCGGGCGTCGTTCAGGCCGCGCGAGCCGAGGTTCATCGCCAGCATCATCTCGGTCTTGGCGAGCTTCGACCAGTCGGCGAATTCATTGACGCCCATCTGGTTGGTTTCGCGGGTGCGCCAGGCGAGATCGAGGCGCGTCGGGCGCTGGTCGCGCGGGCCGATGCCGTCTTCCCAATGATAGGCCGAGACGAAGTTGCCACCCGGATATCGCACGATCGGCATATCGAGCTCACGCACCATATCAAGAACATCGGTACGGAAGCCATCTTTATCCGCTTTTTCATGACCCGGCTCATAAATGCCGGTGTAAACCGCCCGGCCCATATGCTCCAGGAATGAGCCATAGACGCGCTTGTCGACGGTCGAGATCGTGAATTCCCTGTTTAGGGTGGCTTTAGCCCGCATCGGTGTTCCTCAAAGTTTATTGAATCTGATTTTTTGCCACGCTATTCTGAGAGATTTTTTAAATCAAGCATTTTGTTTTATATCAAAAAATCAGATTTGAAGAGCGGCGAACGCGACCTCTGTTGCGACAAAACGCCTGCATCGCTCAACTGCGGCAGAAGAGATTGCTGGAAGCCGCAACCTATGAAAGACTCCTGATAGAAACACCCTGTCGCCTCTCATTTGCAGGATTCGAACCATATGCGTTATCTCACCTGCCTGCGGTTCATCGCAGCAGTCGCCGTCGGCTGCATCGCCGCATCAGGGAATACCCTCCACGCACAGGAGCCGCAGAGTTGGCCGCAGATCCGCAGCGACATTCCGGCAGATCCCGATATACGCTTCGGCATCCTCCCCAATGGCATGCGCTTTGCCATCATGCACAACGCCACTCCGCCGGGGCAGGCGGCGATCCGCTTCCGGATCGGCGCCGGTTCGCTTGACGAGAACGACGAGCAGCAGGGGCTGGCGCATTTTCTTGAGCACATGGCATTCAAGGGTTCGGCCCATGTCCCCGAAGGTGAGATGATCCGCATCCTGCAGCGCAAGGGTCTGGCTTTCGGCCCGGATACCAACGCCAATACCGCCTATGACGAAACCGTCTATTCGCTCGATCTTCCCGAGGTCGATGCCGACACGCTCTCGACCGGTCTGATGCTGATGCGCGAAACGGCGAGCGAGCTGACGCTCGACGCCGGCGCCTTCGATCGCGAGCGCGGCGTCATCCTTTCGGAAGAGCGGTTGCGCGACACGCCACAATACCGGGCGTCGATCGGCGTCACCAACCTGCTGCTCGAGGGCCAGCGCGCCACCCTCCGCTCACCAATCGGCAAGATCGACATCATCAAGAATGCGCCTGTCGACCGTGTCCGCGACTTCTACAATGCCAATTATCGTCCTGACCGTGCGACATTGATGGTGGTTGGTGACGTCGATCCGGCTGCACTGGAGGCCGACATCCGCAAGCGCTTCAGTGACTGGCAGCGCGGCGCTGCGGTTGCCGAACCGGATCTCGGTGCGTTGAAGGCAAAGACCGAAAGCGCCGATGTGATCACGGTGCCGGGCAGCGCGACCAATGTTCAGATCATCTGGACACGCCCCTTCGATACGTCTCTTGACACCTATGCCAAGCGGCGCCAGCAACTGGTCGAGGACCTCGGTCTTCTGGTGCTGCGGCGGCGCCTTTCGACCATTGCCAGCAAGCCGAACGCGCCCTTCACCAGCGCCGACGCCGGCTCGCAGGATCTGCTCGAATCCGCCCATGCAGTGATGATCGCCGCAAACGGCGATCCGGAAAAATGGCAGGCGGCGTTGAGCAGTATCGACCAGGAACAGCGCCGGCTGCTGCAGTTCGGCGTCTCCCAGCCGGAGCTAGACCGCGAGATCACCGAATATCGCGCCCTGCTTCAATCAGCAGCATCGGGCGCAGCGACCCGGACGAGCACCGGGATCGCCTCGACCCTCGCCTACACCGTCGATACCGATCAGGTCTATACCTCGCCATCCGAAGACCTGGCTCTCTTCGAACGCATGACGAAGGACATCCAGGCCGGGAAGATCAACAAGGCCCTGCCGGTCACCTTCTCAGGCAATGGCCCGCAGGTGATGCTGCTGACGCCTGCCGCTCCGAAGGGCGGCACAGATGAGCTGCGCAAGACCTATGACGCATCGCGCGACATCGCCGTGACGGCTCCGGTGGCGGCGGCCGATATCGCCTGGCCCTATACGGATTTCGGCGCGCCGGGCACAGTCGTCGAACGCCGCGTCGTTGACGATCTCGGCCTGACGATGGTGAAATTCGCCAACGGCGTGCGGCTCACCGTCAAACCGACGAAGCTGCGGGCCGACGAGGTTCTGGTGCGCGAAGATATCGGCCACGGCCGTATCGGCCTACCCAAGGATCAGGCCTCGGTGCTCTGGGCCTCGCCCGCCGTCATCCTCTCCGGCGTCAGGGCCATGGATTATCCCGATATTCAAAGAGTGCTGGCGGCGAATGTCGTCGGCATCGATTTCTCCGTCGGCGACAGCTCGTTCCGCTTCAACGGGCAGACGCGGAGCAGCGATCTGCAGACGCAGTTGCAGCTGATGGCCGCCTATACCTCAGATCCGGCATACCGGCCGGAGGTTTTCGACCGGGTGAAGCAGGCCTACCTGAACAATCTCAATCAGTATGCCGCGACCCCTGGCGGCGTCATCAGCCGCGATTTTGCAGGATTTGCGCATGGCGGCGACCCCCGCTGGACTTTCCCCGGCAAGGCCGAACTCGGCTCCGCCCAGTCAGCCGAGTTCGAAAAGCTTTTCAGACCGGCGGTTGCCAGCGGCCCGGTCAACATCACCATAGTCGGCGATGTCACGGCAGATGAAGCCATCGCTCTGACCGCACGGACATTCGGCGCCCTGCCGCCACGCCCGGATACGGCTCCAAGCACTGCGCCGCTCAAGGTCAGCTTCCCCGCTCCGACCGCGTCGCCTATCACCGAGACGCATAGCGGCAGGCCCGACAATGCTGCAGCCATCGTCGGAGTGCCGGTCGGCGACATGCTCTCGGGCCTGAAACGGTCGTTCACCGCCAACCTCACCGGCCAGGTCATCCAGAACCGGCTGATTGCCCAGTTCCGCATCGCCGAGGGCGCAAGCTACGGCGTGCAGGCCGATGTCGATCTATCGAAAGACATTCCGGGTTTCGGCTATGCCTATATCTATGTCGACACGACGCCAGGGAAGCTCGCGCGGTTCTATGAACTCGTCGACCAGGTCGCGGCCGATCTGCGGAAGAACACTATCTCTGCCGACGAGCTCAGCCGCGCCCGCGCCCCCGTCATCGAAACAATGAAGCACCAGCAGCAAAGCAACGAATACTGGATCGAGCACCTGCAGGACGCCCAGACGGATCCCCGCGGACTGCAGCGCGTGCGCGAAAACCTCAGCGGCTATGACAATGTCACCACCGAAGACATCCGCCAGTTCGCGATCGCCTACCTGAAGCCGGAAACATTCTGGAAATTCGAGGTGCTGCCGGCGGCGGGACAGTAAACGCGTCCGGTCGAACGGCTTGGCTGGGCGCTGTGGCAAACCACAGCGCCCAGCCTTGCGCGTTCGGAATTCCCGAACTTAAGAATTGGAATCTGCCGTCAAATCCGGACACTGCTTTTCGGCTACATCATTGTCATCAACCCCGGCGATACGCCGGGCAATCGATCAACCGAAAGGATTTCGTCATGTCCAGACTTGCAAACAAGACCGCTCTCATCACCGGCGGCACCAGCGGCATCGGCCTGGAGACGGCCCGCCAGTTCATCGCCGAGGGCGCGCGCGTTGCCGTGACCGGCAGCAGCGCGGCCGGCGTCGAAAATGCCCGCAAGGAACTGGGCGACAAGGCGCTCGTGATCCAGTCCGACGCCGGAGACGTCGAGGGCCAGAAAAAGGTCGTGCAGCAGATCGAGGAAACATTCGGCCATCTCGACATTCTCTTCGTCAATGCCGGCGTTGCCCAGTTCGGTCCTATCGAAGGCTGGTCGGAAGCCGCCTTCGACAAGTCGATCGCGACGAATGTCAAAGGCCCCTACTTCCTGATACAGGCGCTGCTGCCGATCTTCGCCAAGGGCGCAGCCATTGTTTTGAACACCTCGATCAACGCCCATATCGGCATGCCGAACTCGAGCGTCTACTCGCTGACCAAGGGCGCGCTTCTGACGCTTGCCAAGACCATATCGGGCGAGCTTGTCGGCCGCGGCATCCGCGTCAACGCCGTCAGCCCCGGCCCCATCGCCACGCCGCTCTACGGCAAGCTCGGCATGTCGGAAGCGGACTCGAAGGCGATGGCGTCGCAGGTTCAGAGCCAGATCCCGGTCGGCCGCTTCGGCGACGCCAGCGAAGTTGCCAAGACCGTCATTTTCCTCGCTTCCGACGAAGCGTCCTATATCGTCGGCAGCGAGCTGATCATCGACGGCGGCATGAGCAATCTCTGAAGACCGAACTCGTTCGAAGCGCCCGCGGTGAATGAAGCGGGCGCTTTCGAGTAGCGCGGCGGCAATGATCACGCTTCGGTTGCGGTTATTCTATGCAAGGCAGGAAACAATCAGCGATTAGCCGGGAATGCCGCGCTTTATATTAGCGATTAGGCATGAAATGCTTGCATCACGGCCGTAAATCGGTTGTCCTTGGCGATGCCGTGAATGTGGGCAAGCTCGCCATGAAGAAGATTCAAGCGCGATTTCGATTTGCGGGCGAGCGCCGTCAGGTGACGGCACTTTTCTACGATATTGTCGGCTCTACCGAGCTGTTGCTGCGAACCGAGCCCGAACAGTTCTTCCGCTCCGTTTCAGCACTCCACCAAAGCGCGGATGCGATCATCGCCAAGCATGGCGGCTTCGTTCATCAGCGGCTTGGTGATGGCGGCTGTTGCTATTTCGGCTTTCCCAATCAATCCGAAGACGCCGCCGAAAGCGCGGTTCGGGCATCACTGGAACTGGTCGGATCCCTGACCAAGCCGAAGGGCCGGACAGGGCGGCCGCTGAAACTCAGAATCGGGATCGCCACCAGTTTCGTCGTCTTCTCCGCGGAGGGCGACGAAATCGTTGGCGCTGCGCCGATACTGGCGGCCCGCCTCCAGGGCGAGGCAGACCCGAATTCGGTGCTTGTGGCCGACTCGACTGTCCGCTTGACGCAAGGGGCTTTCGACTATTCCTTCATCCGGGAGGCCAATCTCAAGGGTTTCGACGAACCGGTCGCGCTCTGGCGTCCCAAGGACCGGCATCCGGCGGCGGCCAACGAACAGTCCATCGCAAGCGAGCGGCCGCCGCTCCGCGGCAGGACCAGCGAGCTTGCCATTCTTTCCGATGCGTGGCGTTCGGCCCTTGATGGGAGGGGCAGCTCGATCGCGCTGACCGGTGAGGCCGGCATCGGCAAATCACGCGTCGTCGATGAGTTCATCAGCAGGACAAAGACACGGCCGCAGGACCTTGCCATCCTGCAATGCGGCCGCCGTCTGGAGGGGCAGCCGCTCTTTCCATTCACGGCCTTCATCGACCGGCTTGGCGCTTCGCCCGCTCTCAGGGATGGCGGGATAGCGGCATTCAACGACGCCCTGGTTCTGTCGGGGCGGCCTGTCGATAGGAAGCTGATCGAGCCGCTCGCCAATTTCACGGCCAGCGCGACGACCGCGATGTCTGGCAGTCTCCGCACATCCGATCTATCCGGGCGCGCGTTCAGGCAGTCCGTCATCGAAGCCGCCGCGCATGTTCTCACCTGCAATGCACCGGCCTCTCCGGCGCTGATCGTCTTTGAGGATGTTCATTGGGCCGATGGCATGACGCTGGGGCTTCTGGAGCGTCTCCGGGCGCTGGCCGCCGAGCAGCCGATCCTCGTGATCCAAACGTCGAGGCTGGCAGGCGCACCGGCGGGCGCCACCGAAATCACCCTGTCCGGTCTGGCATCCGATGCGGTGCGGGACCTCGTAACCTCGATCTGGGGCAAGCCGGCGCCGCCTGGACTATCGGATTTCATTCTGGATCAGAGCGATGGCATGCCGCTTTACGGCGAGGAGCTGGCCAGCTTTTTCCGCTCGCGCAATGCGCTGGCCGGATCGCCCGCAGAGTGGAAAAGACAGCTGACGGAAGGCGGTGTGACGTCGCTCAACGATCTGCTGGCCGCCCGGCTTGCCGGAAGCGGGTCTGCCAGGCTGACAGCCCAGATCGCCAGCGTCATCGGCCGTGAGTTCAGCCTCCCGCTGCTGATGCATCTTCTCGACAGTATTGCCCGGCAGCCGCCCGACCATCCGGTCGCGCGGCTTATCGCTGAGGGGATTATCGAGCTCGTGCCCGAGGCCCGCGACACTTTCCGGTTCCGGCATGTGCTGATGCAGGAGGCCGCTTATGGCAGCCTCCTGAAAACCGACAGGCGCCGCATCCACCGGCTGATCGCAGAACGGTTGATCGGCGAGGAGGTGCCAAGCCTGCCTGCCGCAATCGCCGCCTGGCAATGCGCCGAGGCGGGATTGCACGAAGATGCGGCCAGGTTCGCCCTGGAAGCAGCCGAGGCCAGCGTCTCGCGCTCCGCCATGAATGAAGCTGGCATTTCGATCGCACTCTGCGCAGAGGAGCTCAGGCGCGTGACCGCGGCACGCAACGGCCGGGCCGACCTGCGGCTCAGACTGCTGGAAGTTCAAGGTGTTGTCGCGACCGCGCTCGAAGGAGAGGGCTCGAAAGCCGCCCAGCGGGTCTATTCGCGCGCCATGCAGCTGTTGCGGACGCAGCCGCCGCCGGTCCGCGCGAGGCATTTCCCGGTTTATTGGGGATGGTGGTTCACCGCGCCTACCGTGCTGGAGCAGCAGACCCGCGCCCGGATTCTCGTTGCCGACATGCAGAGCGTCGAGGATGACGAGACAAGACTTCAGTCTTTTCACTGCGGGTGGGCGACGAGCTTCCATGCCGGTGAGCACGAATTCTGTCTCGACTGTGTCTCCAGGGGACTTCATCTCTACGACCCCGAGCGGGCGGTCAGGAATCGTGCCTTCTTCGGCGGACACGATGCGAAGGTGTGCGGACTGGGCGAGAGCGCGCTTTCCTATCTGCTTCTCGGCCGTCCTGACGATAGCGAGAATGCGATCGCCACCTGCCTCGACTGGGCTGAAGCAACCAATCATGCCGGCACCATGGTGCACGCGCTCTATTATGCGATCGTCCTCAGGCGATGCCAGGACCGCTTTGACGACGTTCATGCCCTTGGCGAGCAGATGTATGCGCTGGCCGGCCGACACGGTCTCTCGGCCAGCCAGGCCCGTGCCAACATGTATTGTGGCTGGGCCGAGCTGATGCGCTCTGCAGGGCGCCGCGGGGCAGACCGCTTCCAAGACGGGCTGACGCTTCAGCAACAGCTGGGCACCGACGACAATCTCTCCATGCATAGCGACATGCATGCGCAGGTGCTGCAACTCACCGGCAGACCTGCCGAGGCCATGGAAGCGCTGCAAACTGCAATCGCGGCAGGAAGCGCAAGCGGCCAGCTGTTCTGGCTCGCGGAGCTCTACCGGCGGCGCGCCAATCTCAAGCGCCAGCTGCAGCACAAGGCGCCCGAAGTCATCAGGGATTTCGCAAAGGCAGTCCGCATCGCGGAAACGCAAAAAGCTGTCTGGCTCGCCGGGCGGGCAAAACGCGATCTCGATGAATTGGCAGGGCTTTGAGCCATGGACGAGATCGCGGGCGAAGCGTTTTCGGCCATGCTTGAGAACGGGCGGATACCCTCCCCGCCCGATCCTGCCGGGACCGTCCGGCGCATCCTTGAACGAAAACGTGACTACGGGATCACCAGGCTGGGTTCGGTGACCGAACTCGACTGGATCGGCATCCCGGTGGTCCAGGTGGTGCGGCCGCGCTCGCTCTCCGTCGCGGTCAGCCAAGGCAAGGGGTTGACCGTTCCACTGGCGGCGATTTCGGGGCTGATGGAATCTCTCGAAGGCTGGGCGTCGGAAAGGATCGACCCCGCGCGCGTCTTCGAGGGAACGCTTGGAGGGCTGGACCCTCAAGGATTTTGGACCCATCTTCAAGGAACAAAGGACACCGCACTATCCTGGATCAATGGCGTCGATCTGTTTTCGGGACAGGCAATGCCGGTTCCGCTTGGCCTCGCCGATTCCGCCTATACCTTTCCATCGCCGCATCCGGCCTGGATGCCTCGGGACACGACGGGCCTTGCAGCCGGGACAAGCCTCGAAGGTGCCGTTGCGCATGCGTGCCTCGAATGTCTCGAGCGTCACGCGCGATGCGAGGCGATGGCCACGCCGCATTTCTTCGATCGCTATCAGGTCGACGCGCGCTCCGTTCAAGCCGGCAAGGCTTCGGAAGTTCTGCGCCGCCTGTCCGGGACCGGCTTCATCATCGGCATCTGGAAAATTCCGGCGCCGCACGATCTGCCTGTCTATTGGTGTCATGTGATGGAGGACGCCGGTAGAGCTCCATTCGCGCCGTTACCCGCAGAGGGCTTCGGATGCGCGCTTACCGACGACGCGGCCCTGACATCCGCCCTGCTCGAGGCCTGCCAGTCGCGGCTTGGCGTCATCTCCGCCGCACGGGACGATATCAGCGCTGAACTCTACCGCTATCCTGATGAATCAGAGCTCTGGGAGTGGCGCGCGCAGCTTTCCCGTGGCGGGAGCGCTTTTGCCGAAACCGGCAGGCCTGAACAAGATCGCCCGCTCCGGCGGATCGGGCGCGCCCTTCGGCACGCCGGTGCAAGAGCAGCCATCCTGGTCAGCCTTCATGTGGATGAGACGATCCCTCTTCATGTGGTCCGGGTCATCACGCCACCGCTACAGACGAACCCGGAGGCCGATGTTGGGCGCTGATATCGTTGTATTCCTCGGCCCATCATTGGATGCGATCGAGGCGCAAACACATCTCGATGCAGTCTACGAACCTCCGGCAGGCGGCGGCGACATCATCAGAGCCGTGATCACGCACGCTCCGGCAACGATCGCGATCATCGACGGCGTCTTTGCGCAGGCGCCCGGCGTACGCCATCAGGAGATCCTGTGGGCGATGTCGAAAGGCGTGCACGTCTACGGCGCGGCCAGTATTGGCGCGCTGCGCGCGGCCGAACTCGCAGGCGAAGGCATGATCGGGCATGGCATGATCTATCGCTGGTACCGGCGGTTTCCGCTTGCCGACGATGCCGATGTCGCCGTGCCGATGGCACCAGTGGAATTTGGATCGCGAAGGCTGGGCGAGGCCATGATCGATATCAGACTGACGCTGAAGCAGGCGCAACGGGAGGGTGTGATCGGCGCATCCCTCCGGCGCCGGCTTGAAGCGGTCGCGCGCACGCTTCATTTCCGCAACCGGTCCTTCTCGAGCTTCATCTCGGCTGCAGAAAGCCATTTGGCGCTGACGAACGAAATAATGTCCTTGAAGAATTGGCTAAAGACTGGAGCGATCAGCCGGAAGAAAACGGACGCGATCTCTCTCCTGAACTATTTGAAATACCGGAGAAGAATAGGTTTCGAAACACCCATTCATTGCCATTTTGAGCTTACGGAAGCCTTCGCTTACGATATGGAGTCATGCAACTTACTCGACAATCTCTTGCCGAAAGTACAGTTTCTCTGATATAAGGCCGCCTGTTGCTTGCTTTGAACAGAAGCGACGGAGGCAGCCTTGGATGCCGTTACTCACCCGAAGAGCGCAGATCATCTGGCAGCTGTAGCGCAGCCATTGGGGACACGCTTCCTCATTTTTCCGCAGCCTCCCTACATCCTTGGGTATGAGAAGCCCGAAGTCGTGTGGATCGGACCGTCCGCCGGTCCCGTTCTCGCGGGGCCTTCCGACAAGCGCATGTATGTAGTCAGCCCGGCCGAGGAGAAGATCCCGTATCTCGCGCCGGATATTCCTCCCTATCCCGGGCTTTTGCTGCCGCCGGTTGAGCCTGGACCCGACGGACATTTTGATCATATCGGTCCGGATTCACCGCAATTCCTCTCGACGCACAGCTATGCCTGTGCCCGCCGCGTTCTCGATATCTGCGAGAGTTATGCCGGGCATGCCATCGGCTGGTTCTTCGAGCCGACGCTTGAGCGGCTAGAGATCGTCCCGCGCATCGCCCATTGGGAAAACGCACAATCCGGCTTCGGCTTCCTGGAATTGGGAGAAGAACAACCGGAGACCCCGGCATCCTGCTTCGCGCTGAATTTCGACGCCGTTGCCCATGAAATGGGGCATCTCGTGCTGCTCAGTGAACTCGGCATTCTCCAGAGCGACGGGCGTGGCAGCGATTTCTTCTCCTATCATGAAGCGGTCGCCGACCTGATATCACTGCTCGGCCTGCTGCAATTCGATACGGCGGTCGATCGCCTGCTGCGCCGGACCGGCGGAAACCTGCTCGTGCACAACGAGCTCGACCGTTTCGCCGAGCTCAGCGCCGAAAAGCAGCTGCGATCCTTCAACAACGCGCTTCGCCTCAGCGATGTCAGCAGCGAGGTGCACGACAGGTCGAAGCCGTTTGCCGCCGGCATTTTCGACTGTCTGATCGAGGTCTATCAATCGCTGCTCTTTGAGCGCGGATTGTCGAAGATCGATCCGCGCCGCTACAGCGACCTTCGCCAGCAGATGGCGCCGGCTCTGATCGAAGAAGCGCTGCGCAACTCAAGGCGATCCGCCGATCTGAACCATTTTGCCACCAAAGCCGCCCTGCAGGAGGCTCGCGACATCGTCGGCGAGGCTCTTGTCGGCTCGTGGCACGATCTCGAACCCGACAGCGTGACATTCCCAAATGCTGCCGGGGCATTTCTCGAGACCGCATGGCAGGGCCGCGGCTCCGCCTATATCGACCAACTGGAAGATTGCATGAGGTGGCGTGAAATCCTTTGACAACCTGAGGGGGACGCATCGATGACATATGAGAGCATTCCAGCACCTTCTGGACCCCGCTACGTGGCGGATGAGATCATCCTCTACGGGATCGATCTGAATGACACGAATGATACAGCCCATATTGACGTTGGATTTGCGAAAGGCACGGATCTTCAGCTTAAGCTCGCCAGCAATGTCGGCATCACAGCTTACACAGTGCTTGCTTATGGATACGCCTTCGAAGGGCACTGCTACAGGCTTGATACCACTCGCATCTTCATAATCACTGGGCCGATAGCACGACCTGCTGTCGGTTGCGGCTTTGATAAGCAAGAGAAATACCAGATGTGGCGGATCACGGCGTCCACGCAAATCCTGGAAATCTCGACGGCCTTTGCCGACGCGCGGGCGCTCATTCTGGAGGCCCAGTTGCCCGGCAAGAGATCACCGAGCTCATACGCGATAACGCTCAGAATGGCGCATCGCGGCGGCCGTTTGAGCAACGACTAATTCACCTTGCGAGAATAGGAGTTCGGTTATGCCGTGCAAAGTAATCGTCAGGTTTACAGAAGATCTCAGAGCAATCACAGTTTGGGACGGTTCCGTGCCCTACAAAGGTGTGAAAGTGGATGAGTGCGGTAAGCCAATTGATTCTGAGGTCACGCTTCAGAATCTCAATCCGGACGCGGGTGATGGCTATCAGATCGTTGTGGAGCTCAGCGGCACCTCCGGTGTGGTTGTGATCTGTGAAGAAAATACCCCTAGTAGCTATAATGTGCCTGCCGAAAGTGGTGCGGCGGGTGTTCTTTACTATCCGAAGAACGGCGCGGCCCTTGGAGATAAGCTTAGCCAACTTGAGAAGGACGTTGGCCAGTTGAAACTGACGATCAAGGCGGACGGCGCTCCACGTTAGCGGCAAAAGGCGACCGCCATCCGATGACGCTGCTGCAGCTAGTGAGGCACATGAACTTATACAATGCCTGACCCCAAGTTCACGCTAGACTGCTGCGGAGCCTCAAGGCCGGATCCTGCCATATCCGGAAGCCGCCTTTGAAAGCGTTTTCGTTGTCGCCGAGGCGGCAATTGTCCGGCAGGTCCTTGATCTTGTCGACATTGCCGCCACCGATGACGATATAGTCGGGCTGCAGGGCAGCGCGCAGGCGCTCGGCGACATCCGCCACGGACTTCCGCCATTTGGCCTTTCCATCCGCCTCCAGCCCGCGGAGGCCGACATAGTCCTCGAAGGTCTTTTTCTTTTTGTAGGGAAGATGCGCCAGTTCCATCGGCAGACAGACGCTGTCGGCGACCATCGCCGCGCCCAGCCCGGTGCCCAACCCGAGAAACAGCATGCGCCCGCCCTCGTAGCTGCCGATCGCCTGCATCAAGGCGTCGTTGACCAGCTTCAGCGGCTTGCCGAAGGCCTTTTCGAAATCGTAGTCCTTCCATCCGGCCGCAAGATTGTGCGGATCAAGCGAAGGCTTGTTGTCCGAGACAGGACCCGGATAGCCCATGCCGATGACATCGTAATTCCAGCCCTCCGCCATCTCGCGCACCGCCTTCACCATCTTGTCGGGCGACATGTCTGGCCCCGAAACGACGGCGCGCTTTTCGCCGCCGGTGCTCAGGTGGACTTTCACATGTGAGCCGCCGAGATCGATGGCGAGCACCGTTTGCGTTGTCTGATGCGTTTCGGCGGCGTTGTTGGGCGTGTCCATGAGGAAATCCTGCTTCTTCCGACGGAGTTGATTTGAAAAGGCGCGGGCACTTCCGCGTTCGGGCTAGTGCGTGGTGACCTCGATCCTGAAATCACGGCCCTCCCAGCTGTTGCGGTCCTTCCAGAAAATCGTGAAGGAGATCGCCGATCCCGCTGGGAAAGCGGCGGTCGGCACGTCGGCGAGGTGGGTGCCCATCGAACTATCGGCCGTATCGATATCCTGCGTCGTTTTCCAGCCATCGGCAGACCAATGGATCAAAGCGGGCTCGAACAGTTCGAAGCGTAGCAACCGGCCAGATGGCACATAGTCCGTCGTCGAATTCGTGCGCCAGACCCAAGGCGCCGGTACCGGCTTACCCTGCACATAGCGCTTCAGCGTCTGCGGCGGCATGTCGAACACCGCCCCATCCTTCAGCGATCGCAACAGCTTGATATGTTCGGCATGCGCCCAGACGAGCGGCATGGCGCTTCCCGAGGGACGGCCGAGGAATAGCTCCTTGTCGGCAATGTCCGCCTCGTCCCAGATCTGCTCCGGCAGCAATCCGCCATCGCTTGCCGATGCTTCCAGCGTTGCGAGCAACCGCGCCGCCTCATCTTTTCTTCCGGCCGCAATTTCGAAATGCGCCCGCTCGCCTGTCAGAAGCGGCCAGAGGCGGCCGATACCCGCGCCATCAAACGGCGAGCCGTCTTCCTTCTCACCGTAGCCATCCTCGTTATAGCGATACCAGTAGGGCCCGGCGGGAAGATCCCGCTTTAGCAGCGAGTCGATCGCCTTGACCGTGTTGACGATCCGCGGATCGTCCGCCGCCCGCAAACCGAAACGCACCAGCGCCAGCGCATCGGGGCTGACGAGCAGGCCGGATTCCAGCGTCATACCGGCATTGTCGCGGTTCTTGATCGGCACCAGTGCGGGTGACCGCGCATGGCCTTCGCCGGTGAAACTGCCGATCCGCATGTAATAGCCGTCGATGCCGAGGCTTTGCGACAGCGCCGTATTCCTCGCATAGGTCCAGCTTTCGATCTGCTCGTTCCAGCTGTCTGCGACTTCCCTCAGATAGCGCGCCAGATCGCGGTCCGATACAGCGTCCATAGCGTCCGCAGCGGCCAGCAGCCCGGCGATCTCGACCGCGAGCGTGAAAGGCGAGAAGCCGCCATCTTCCTCCCACCGGTCCTGCTGGGTTGCCGGGCCGTTACGGACGACGTATCGGGCCGCGGCCCTGACCATGCCCTGATAGCGCCCGGCATCGGATGGACCAATGACCTTGGCTCTGAGCAGCATGTCATAGAGCAGCATCGGAAAAGCGGTCTCGTCCATCTGGATGCCCTTCCAGTAGGGCCGCCCGTCGAGCCAGGAATTCTGCACCCAATGGCCGTCGGCCTCCTGGGTCGCGACCAGATAGTCGAGAACCTCGAGCGCATCGGCATGTGCTCCGGCCGCGAGCAGCCCGCCTGCCGTTTCGACGAGATCGCGCGTCCAGACAAGATGATAGCCGCCAAGATCATCATCGCCCTTCGACGAGCCCCAGGGAATGGAGAGGCTGGCAATGATTGCGCCCGAGGCATCGTCACGATGGGTGGCGAGGACGGCGGTGCTGACGCGATAGCGGTTGAGTTCGCGCGGATCATGCGGCTCATCGAGGGGAAGCAGCCCGCTCTGCCATGTACGCCATCCGGACTTGTAGGCTTTGAGTGCGGGCTCGATGCCCTGCTGCAGGCTGAGCAACACACGGAAGGCCGCCTCTTCCGGCTGCGTTCCGAAGCCGAGCGCGATCAGCGCCCGGCCCCCGGTCTGCGACAGATCGAGCGTGCCGCCGAGCGCCACATTGCCGTCTTCGGCGCGTTGATACTCCTGCCGCAGCCCCTCGCCGCGCGACAATGTCTGCCAGGCATCGGAAAAGCCGACGAAACCGGCCGAACGGGCAAGCCACGGCACCGACGAGGCAACGGCCAGCGACCGGCCTGTCCCATAGGCGAAGAGCATCGGATGCCCCTTGAAATCGTCGTACCAGCCGGTGTTGTTGGCGCCGCCATTGACGAGATGCGGCGATATGATTGCGTGAAGCTGGTAGTCGGAGAGCGCCCCAATCAGCGCCTCGAACTGGATCTCCTGCAGCACGACTTCGCGGTCGGGATCCGAAAGGATCGTTTTGGTGATCCGGTAGCGCCCGTCCTTCGCCGTGTTGATCAGCCGGAATGCCGGAACGCCGTCCTCCAGCGTCTCGACGACATGATCGGCGTCACGCTTTTCCTCGGAGAAATAGTCCTTCGCGGTGACGGCGAAGCCGAAATCGCGGATGCTCGCCTGATCGAGCCGCGGCGCGTAGACCTCGTTGAGGATACCGTGGCTGGCGGTGAACCAGACCTGACCGGCTTCCCCGGGCGCGCGCCCAACGGCGGACTTGTCGCTCGATGTCCAGCGCGGCAGAATTCCGGGTGCCCCCGGCGGCGTGGTCGGCTGCGTCAATGGTCTGATCCTTCGTTCGCGCCTTATGCGAGAACCGCTCCGCATTCTGGGAAAGGACGCGCGAGTGCAGGCTCAGCAAAGCACCTGAAACGGAACCTGTCGAGGACAGAGTGAACGGCGAAGCCGTGATGGCGGCAAGGTGACGCGGCGAATGTCAGCCGGCAGGAGCGAATTGGCTCATGGCGCCGAGATAGGGTTTGGGAAGCGGTGAGGCATAGGAGCCGCGCTTGCTGGTCGACAAACCAAGCGATACCAGCGCCTCCGCCTGCTTGACCGCAGCCGCGACGCCATCGACGACGGGCACGCCGTAATGCGCCTGCAGCTCGCGGGCGAGATCGGTCATGCCGGCGCAGCCAAGCACGATCGCCTCGGCGCCGTCCTCTACAAGGGCGCGTTCAATCTCGGCCCGCAGCTTGCCGATCGCCCCGGATGCCTCGTTCTCCAGTTCGAGAACCGGAATGTCGGAGGCCCGCACCTTGGCACGGTCGCCCATGCCATAGCGGCGAACCAGATTGTCGATCAGCACCCGCGAACGCTCCAGCGTGGTGACCACAGTGAAGCGCTGGGCCAGAAAGCCGGCGGTGGCAACAGCGGATTCGCAAAGGCCGAGCACCGGGACGTCGCAGAAGCTGCGAGCCGCCTCCAGCCCGGTATCGTCGAAGCACGCGATGATGGCCGCATCATAGCCTTCCGCCTGCCTGTCCTTCAGCTCCGCGAGCAGCCCCGGCAGCGCCATGGCGCCGTCATAGTGGCCCTCGATCGAAACGGGCCCCATGCGCGACGTCGCGGTGATGATCTCCGTGCCTGCAGCAGCGACCGCGCGGGCTGCAACCGCGGCCTTCTCTGTCATCGAGGCCGTGGTATTCGGGTTTACCAATAGTATGCGCATGTTACCTGATCTTTGCCTGCCGGCGGCCAAGCATCATCATGATGCCGAGCGTGCCGAGGATGATGGTGAAGGAGAAGACCGTGGTGACCGTGCCCAGCGCATAGAGCACCGGCGTCGTGACATTGGTGGTCATCCCGTAGATTTCGAGCGGCAGCGTGTTGTAGCTGCCCGACGTCATCAGCGTGCGGGCGAATTCGTCATAGGAGAGCGTGAAACCGAACAGGCCGACGCCGATCAGGCTCGGCAGGATCATCGGCAGAACCACATGGCGGAAGGTCTGCCAGGAGGTGGCGCCAAGATCGCGAGCCGCCTCTTCATAGGCCGGCGAGAAGCGGTTGAAGACGGCAAACATGATCAGCACGCCGAAGGGCAGGGTCCAGGTCAGATGGGCGCCGAAGGCCGAGGAATACCAGGCGGGCTTCAGGCCGCTCTGCTGGAAGACCACGCCGATGCCGAGCGAGATGATGATCGAGGGCACAACGAGGCTGGCGACCGTTGCGTAGAACAGCGCCGTCGCGCCGCGGAATTTTCTGCGGAAGGCAAGGCCCGCCAGCAGCGAGACGACCACCGTGACGATCATCACCATCAGGCCGAGCGTGAAGGAGCGCTTGAACGACGCCCCGAAATCGCCGACCGCCTGCCTCTCGAACAGATTGGCGAACCAGTGCAGCGAAACGCCGTTCAGCGGGAAGGTCAGGCCGCCGTCCGGCCCCTGGAAGGACAGGATCAGGATCGCCGAAAGCGGCCCGTAGAGGAAAAGCACGAAGACGATGAAGAATGCCGTCAGCGCGTAGAATTCGAGGCCGCGTCTTTCACCGTTCATCTCAAAGCTCCTTGCGGATATCGACGACACGCAGGATCGCGGCGACCATGAGCAGCACGACGACCAGCAGCACGACGGCGTTGGCGGCGGCGGCCGGATATTGCAGCAGCGACATCTGGTTCTTCATCATCAGCGCCACCGAGGCGCTCTGGCCGCCGGACATGACCTGAACCGTCGAGAAATCGGCCATGACCAGCGTCACCACGAAGATCGAGCCGATGGCGATGCCGGGCTTTGCCAGCGGAATGACGACGTTCCAGAGGACCTGCCAGCCGGATGCGCCGGCATCGCGCGCCGCTTCGAACAGCGAGCGGTCGATGCGCATCAGCGTGTTGAAGATCGGGGTCACCATGAACAGCGTGTAGAGATGGACCATTGCAAGCACCACGGCGAAATCGGAATAGAGCAGCCATTCGATCGGCTGCGGCACGATGCCTGATGAGACGAGGGCGGAATTAACGAGACCGTTGCGGCCGAGCACCGGGATCCACGAGATCATGCGGATGATGTTGGACGTCATGAACGGCACGGTGCAGACGAGGAAGAGGATCATCTGCGTCGAGGTCTTGCGGATGTGAAAGGCCAGGAAATAGGCGACCCAGAAGCCGATGAACAGCGTCAGCGCCCAGACGATAACGGTGAATTTGAGGGTGTTGAGATAGGTCTTCCAGGTGACCCACGAGCCGAGCGTATCGGTGTAGTTCATGGTCAGGAAGGCCGGATAGAGCCCGGCGAAGTCGTAGTCCCAGAAGCTGACGACACCGATCATGGCGATCGGCAGGATGAAGAAGATGCCGAGGATGACGAAGAGTGGCACCGCCTGGAGATAGGAGATGGCGGCAAGCGGCATGCGGAAGCCGGTGCTGCGGACGCGGCCGATTTTCTCGTTTGTCTCTGCAGAAGCGATCGTCGCCATGTCTTCGGTCTCCATCTGATCTGGCCGGTGGGCTGCATCCCCACGGCCCTCATCCCTGTGCTTGTCACAGGGATCCAGCCGACGCGCGTCTGCGCGGCGAGAAGAATCTTTCAGCCCAAGGACTTGGGCTGGCTGGATTCCTGTGACGAGCACAGGAATGAGGGACATCGGTAGCCCCTCTCCCCGTCAAAGGGAGAAGGGCATTTGCAATCGCCTTAGGCAGCGATGAACTCGTTCCAGCGGCGGACCATGTAGCGGTCTTCGTCCATGACCGAGTTCCAGCAGGCGACGTGGCCCATGCGCTCCTCGAAGGAGCCGCCATCGCGCACCGCACCGGCCTTTTCCATGACCTTGCCGTCCGGGCCCTTGATGTCGCCCTTTGCAGCCTTGCCCTCGATCCAGTAGCCCCATTCGTCTTCCGACATGAACTTCTTGGCGGTGTCCATGCAGGCGGAATAGTAGCCCTGGCGGTTGAGGTAGCCGCCGACCCAACCGGACGTGTACCAGTTGATGTATTCGTAGGCGGCGTCGAGTTCCTTGCCCTTGAGGTGCGAGGCAAGGCCGAGACCGCCGCCCCACGAGCGGTAGCCTTCCTTGAGCGGCTGGAACTTGCAGGCGATGCCCTTGGAGCGGACGGCGGCGACGGCCGGCGACCACATCGACTGGATGACGACTTCGCCCGATGCCATCAGGTTGACGGACTCGTCGAAGCTCTTCCAGAAGGCGCGGAACTGGCCGTCGCCCTTGGTCTTGATCAGGAAGTCGATCGTCTTGTCGATCTCTTCCTTGGTCATGTTGCCCTTGTCGGCATATTTGATGTTGCCGGCCGCTTCCATGATCATCGCCGCATCCATGATGCCGATCGACGGAATGTTGAGGATCGAGGTCTTGCCCTTGAAAGCAGGATCGAGAATGTCGGCCCAGCTGGTGATATCGCGGCCGACGAGATCGGGACGGATGCCGAGCGTATCGGCATTGTAGATCGTCGGCATCATCGTGAAGAATTCGGTCTCGCTCTTGGCAAAGGTCTTGGCGTCCTTGGCCTCGACATAGCCGACGGTGTGCGGCGCCGTGCCCTGCGCGATGACGCTGTCAGCCTTCAGCTTGCCGGTCTTGAAGAGCGGTACGACCTGATCGTAATATTTCAGCTTCTTGGTTTCCATCGGCTGGATGACGCCGGTCGGATAGACCTTCTTCAGGATCCAGTATTCGATGTCGGCGATGTCGTAGCTGTCAGGCTGGGTAACGGCGCGCTGCGCTGCGGCATCGGAATCGGTCGCCGTCATCTCGAGCGTGATGCCGAGGTCGGCCTTGCACTTCTCGGCGATGTCGTTGAGGTTCGAAACGCCTGTGCCGAACTGGCGTAGCGTGATGTTGGACTGCGCCCAGATCGTCGGGAAGCCGGTGATCAGGCCCGAGCCTGCGGCAGCACCGATCGCCGCAGCGCCGGTCTTCAGAAGCGAACGGCGGGAAATCCCGGCCTCCGTGTTGGTTGTCGTCTTTTCAGTCGTCATGTCAGTTCCCCTTTTTTTGATGGCAAGGTTCATGCACGGCCAAGGAGGACGGCGTCCTCGAGGGCCCAACTCAGAGACACCGCATCGCCGACCGATACGGGTTTGGCGAAATAATCGCCGTCGCTCGCGATGACCGTGAAGTCGTCACTGCCCGCACCGATGACGGTGAGTTTCACCGTCGCGCCGCGATATTCGATGTTGGAAACGACGCCGCCGAAGCCGAGCGTCTTGTCGCTGGCCGCCTCAAGACGGACGCGATCGGTACGGATGCCGATATCGACGGCTTCGCCCACAAGCCTGCCGTCGCCGCGCACCGAGAAGGTCTGCCCCTCCGGCGCCTCGAGCACCAGCATGTCGTCCTTGACGGAGGTCACGCGGCCCGAGAGAACATTGTGGTCGCCCATGAAGCGGGCGACGAAAGCCGTCGCCGGACGCTCGAAGACCTCGCGCGGAGGCGCCGCCTGCTCGATCTTGCCGTCGTTCATGATGACGATCACATCGGCGAGCGCCATCGCCTCTTCCTGGCTGTGCGTCACATGCACGAAGGTGATGCCGAGCGTCTTCTGCAGCTTCTTGAGTTCAGCGCGCATGCGGATCTTCAGAAACGGGTCGAGCGCCGATAGCGGCTCGTCGAGCAGCAATGCTTCCGGATCGGTAATCAGGGCGCGGGCAAGCGCCACACGCTGCTGCTGGCCACCGGAGAGCTGCGCCGGCCGGCGCGTCGCATAGGCCTCCATCTGCATCAGCTTCAGCATCTCGAGCGCCTTGGCCCGGCGCTCGTCCTTCTCGACGCCCTTCATCTTCAGGCTGAAGGCGACGTTGTCGATCAGGTCGAGATGCGGAAACAGCGCGTAGGACTGGAACATCATCGCCGTGCCGCGCTTGGCGGGCGGAAAGTCGGTGACGACGGTATTGCCGAGGCGGACATCGCCGGAGGATATGCTCTCGTGACCGGCGATCATCCGCAATGTCGAGGTCTTGCCGCAACCGGATGGACCAAGGAAGCAGCAGTAGGATCCCGCCGGGATCTTGAGGCTGATGGCATGCACGGCCGTCGTGCTGCCATAGACCTTGGAAACGGATGCAATATCGATCTCTGCCGCTTTCGACATCATGTCTTCCCCTGTTCGAGTAAGACAATGCATCTGCCGTGCCAGTTTCTGCTGCACTGCGTCAAAGCCATGGGATTCAACGGAAAACAGGATTAGACTGGCTTAAGCGCAAATTAGAGGCAGTGAAAATTCTGCACAGGAAATAGGCTTTCGTCTGCAATTTACGCAGTATATCGTATACAATTTGATCGCCATTTTGCGCGCAAAATTCGTTTAACTTCTGATGCAAAGCTGGCTATCATTGCGGCTGTAATCAGGTACCCGTTTTCATGACTCCTTCAGCCAACGCGCTTTTGCAGGCAGACGATTCAGCCGACACCGGCACCCAGCAGATCCGCGATGCAATCCGCGACGCGATCGTCGAACGCCGGCTCGCGCCTGGAACGAAACTGTCGGAAGCCGATGTCGGCAATCTCTTCAATGTCAGCCGCACGCTGGCCCGCGCTGCGCTTCAGGCGCTCTCTTACGAGGGGCTCGTCAGCGTCGAGAAAAACCGCGGCGCCTTCGTTGCCTATCCCTCGCCAGATGAAGCGAAGCAGATCTTCGCGGCCCGCCGTCTCGTCGAACCGGGCATCCTGCGCGAGGCAGCCGCCCGCATCACGCCATCGCAGATCCAGCACCTCCGCCAGCTGCTGCAGGAAGAAGGACGCCTGATCAGCGAGCGCGGACAGACAGCGCGCCGGGCCGAAATCAAGGCTTCCGGCGACTTCCACCTGACGCTGGCATCGATATCGGGCAACGCCATCATGCAGCGCTTCATGGAAGAGCTGGTGGCCCGCTCATCCCTGGTCATCGCCCTCTACGGCCAGTCCGCCGTTTCCAGCTGCGGCCATTCCGAGCATGGCGACATCGTCACCGCCATCGAGGCCGGCGATCTCGACCGTGCCTGCCATCTGATGGTGCATCACATCTCCCATATCGAGGCCGACCTCGATCTTCGCGAGCGCAAGAGCTTCGGCCTGAAGGAAGCTTTTTCGATCTAGCCAAACGCCCTTCGGCGCCGTCGGTCGCTCTACCCGGCCGGGCGGATGCAGCACGCTCCCCGAGCAAATCCCTGCTTTTCTTCCGGAATTCCCGCTCTAGTTCCAAAAAGAGGAGCCGCTTGCGGCGGGGATGACGAGGAGCAACTGATGAGCGGAGCGCCGTTGAAAAGCTTGCCGGAGCAGCCGGAACTGCAACGGGTGATGGGACCGGGCCTGCTGCTGCTCTTCATCGTCGGCGATATTCTCGGCACCGGCATCTACGCGCTGACCGGCCAGGTCGCAGCCGAAGTCGGCGGGGTCGTCTGGCTGCCTTTCCTGATTGCTTTTGTGGTGGCGCTGCTGACGGCGCTCAGCTATCTCGAGCTGGTGACGAAATATCCGCGGGCGGCCGGCGCGGCGCTCTACACGCACAAGGCCTTCGGCGTCCACTTCCTGACATTCCTGATCGCCTTTGCCGTCATGTCCTCCGGCATCACCTCGGCATCGACAGCATCGCGCGCCTTTGCCGCCAATTTTTCCGAGGCCTTCGGCTTTGAATTCGGCGACTATGGCGTCACCTTTATTGCCGTCGCCTTCATCGCGCTAATCGCCGCCATCAACTTCCGCGGCGTCGGCGAAAGCGTGAAGCTCAACGTTGTCCTGACGATGGTCGAACTGACCGGCCTGCTGATCATTATCGGCATCGGATTCTGGGCGATTGCCGGTGGTGAGGGCGACGTATCACGCGCCTGGACCTTTCAGCCGAGCAGCGAGCACGGCGTGTTCTGGTCGGTCATCGCCGCCACGACGCTCGCCTTCTTCGCCATGGTCGGCTTCGAGGATTCCGTCAACATGGCCGAGGAATGCAAGGAGCCGAGCCGGATCTTCCCGAAGGTGCTGCTCGGCGGCCTGTTGATCACAGGCGTTATCTACGTGCTGGTTGCCATCTCGGCGATCACGCTGGTGCCTGCGGCCGAGCTCGGTGAAGGCGAGACGCCACTGCTGAAGGTGGTGCAGGCGGGCGCGCCGAACTTCCCGATCGGTATTTTCGGCATCATCACCATGTTCGCCGTCGCCAATTCGGCGCTGATCAACATGATGATGGCGAGCCGGCTGATCTACGGTATGAGCCGCGAAGAGGTCCTTCCGGCCGCTCTCGGCAAGGTTCATGCCGCGCGCCAGACGCCCTATATCGCCATTGGCTTTACGTCACTGCTGGCCGTCGGCCTGATCCTGTTTGCCGGCGGCGTGCCGGCGCTCGGCGGAACCACGGCTCTGCTGCTGCTCGGCGTCTTTGCCGTCGTCAATATCGCCGTGCTGGTGCTACGCCGCGACAAGGTCGATCACCCGCATTTCCGCACGCCGACCATCGTGCCGGTCCTCGGCGCGGCGACCTGCCTGTTCCTCGTCGGCCCCTGGACCGGCCGTGATCCGGTCCAGTACGTGATCGCCGCCTGCCTGATCGGCATCGGTGCGGTCCTCTGGTTCGCGACGATCGGCTTCATGCGAAGCGCGAACCAGAATGCCTAATGCGACGACTGTTGCTTGGCGCGGGCGACGATCTGCGTCGGATTGACGAACTGCAGGGCGATGATGAGCCAGAAGAGCGTCGTGATCATGTAGATCACCGCCATCGCATCGATCGACTGCGCGGCACGAACGCCGGAGGCAAACACTGCGTAATAGAGCGAGACGACCAGCGTCTGCGTCGTCGGCCCCGAGATCAGGAAGGTCAGCTCGAACATCGCGATGGTGCGAACCAGAACCAGAAGCAGCGCCGCCAGCATGCCGGGCAGAAGCAGCGGCAGCAGGATGCGGATGAAGAGGCTCGTGGTCCCCGCCCCGAACACCCGGGCCGCTGCTTCGATGCGCGGATCGATCTGTTCGATGAACGGGATCATCACCAGCACGACGAAGGGGAAAGACGGCACGAGGTTGATCAGCACGAGGCCCCAGAACGTACCGCCGAGGCCGAGCTGATAGAGCACGGTCGCAAGCGGAATGCCGTAGGTCAAAGGCGGGATCAGCAGCGGCAGCAGGAAGAGCAGAACGATCAGCTTCTTGCCGGGGAAGTCGCGACGGGCCAGCGCATAGGCCGTCAGCACCCCGAGAATGCCCGAGATCACCGTGACCGTGAAGACGATCTGGAAGGTGACGAGCACGACGCTCGATAGCTGGAATTCCTTCCAGGCGCTGAAATACCAGCGCGTCGTCCAGCCCGCCGGCAGCCATGTGCCGAGCCAGCGCGTCGAGAAGGAATTGATGATGACGACGGCGATGACGGCCAAGAGGTTGAGGATGAACAGTCCTGCAACGGCCCAGACGGCGAAGCGCCAGATTTTCGATGTGAGGCCCTGGTCACGGATCATGGCTCAGCCTTTCGTGCCGCCGGCAGGGCCGCGATAGAAGAACGAGCGGCAGGCGAGAACCGCCACCACGACGACAAGCTCGACAGCCCCCATGATGAGCGCGATCGCCGAGCCCAGTGAATGGTCATATTGCTCGAAGGCAGCCTGATAGGCCGCGATCGAGATGACGCGCGTCGGCCCGGCCGGCGCACCGAGCAGAACCGCCGAGGGGAAGACGGCAAAGGCCTGCACAAATGCCAGGCAAAAGGTGACGGCGAGGCCCGGCACCAGAAGCGGCAGGAAGACGCGGAAGAAGCGCTTGCGCGGACCGGCCCCCAGCGTTGCCGCCGCCTGCTCGATCGCCGGATCGATGCCGGTGATGTAGGAGAGCGTCAGCAGGAAGGCGAAGGGAAAGCCGGTGATCAGCAGCGAGGCGAAGACGCCCCAGTAGTTGTTGGTCAGCTTGACCGGCGCATCAAGGATGCCGATCAGCAGCAGCGTCTGATTGAACCAGCCGCGCGGGCCGAGGAACGTCAGCAGGCCATCGGCGACGAAGACCGTTCCAAGCGTGATCGGCAGCACCAGGATCGTCGTCAGCAGGCGCTGGCGCCGCATCAGCCGGACGCGGAACGCGATTGGCACGGCGAGCGCCAGATTGAGGATGGTGACAGGCAACGCCAGCCACATCGTAGCGCCGATGGTGTTGTACTGGAAGGGATCGCTGAAGAACTTGGCGTAATTCGCATACCACGCGCCGCCATCCTTCGGCGTCAGCGAATCCACCACGCCATAGAAGAAGGGATAGACGAACAACGCGAGCATGAAGATCAGGCCCGGCAGCACCAGCATCGTCGTGCCGTCGAGCCCGCGGACCGCAAGCCGGGTGCGAAGCGATGGCCCGCTCATGCAGCCGTTTCCTTGAAGAGTAGCGCCCGCCCTGCAGCCGGCTGCAGGAAGGTCGCAGCACCGCGCGGCAGCACATCGTCGGAGCGGAAATAAAGATCGGAGCCGTCAGCGGATTTAGCCAGGCCGAAGAAGGCGCGGCCGCGATATTCCATGCTGCTGACGGTGGCGGGAATGCCATCGCCGGCGACCGCGACCAGATCTTCGGGGCGCACGGAAAGCACCGCGGCATCGCCCACCTGAAGCGGCGTGCGCATCGTGCCGGTCAGCCGCGCCGGGCCAACCTCGATCTGCGCCTCGTCACCCGACACCGAGGTGACGCGGCCGCGGATACGGGTGCGGAAGCCCATGAAATCGGCGACGTTCAGATTGACCGGGCGCTGGTAGAGATCCTGCGGCGTGCCGATCTGCTCGATATGGCCCTGGCTCATGACGACGATGCGATCGGCCAGCGATAGCGCCTCGTCCTGGTCGTGCGTCACGTAAATTGTCGTCGAGCCGATCTGGTCGTGAATGCCGCGGATTTCGGCGCGCATTTCAAGACGGAGCTTGGCGTCGAGATTGGATAGCGGCTCGTCCATCAAGACGATCGGCGGACGGATGACGACGGCACGCGCAATCGCAACACGCTGCTGCTGGCCGCCGGAGAGCTGGCCGGGCAGCTTGTCTGCCTGGCTTTCGAGCCGGACGAGCGCCAGCGCATCGTTGATCCGCTTGTCCGCTTCCGGCCCCTTGATGCCCTGCATCGCCAGACCGAAGCCGACATTCTTGCGCACGCTCATATGCGGGAAGAGCGCGTAGCTCTGGAACACCATGCCGAAGCCGCGCTTTTCGGGCTCCAGCTGGTCGATACGGCCGCCGCCGAGACGGATTTCACCGCCCGAGAGTGCCAGCAGCCCGGCGATACAGTTGAGCGCCGTCGACTTGCCGCAGCCCGACGGGCCGAGCAGTGCGATGAACTCGCCGGGTTCGATCGCAAGATCGATACCGTCGAGCGCGTTATAGGCGCCGAACGAGCGGCGGAGACCATCAAGCTCGAGACGGGCTTTGTTGCGCGACGACGGCGCTGCGTTCTGGGCGGGCGCGTTCAATCGAAACTCCATATATATCGAGGCAATGAGGGCGCCGGCCCTATGACCGGCGCCATGGATTGCGATCAGCCCTTCTTGGCGCCGATCTTTTCGTCCCAGATGCGGAAGGCTTCGACGAGCTGCTTGGGCTCGAGCGGCACTTCCAGCGGGTTGCTGGCGATCCAGTCGGCATATTCAGGACGGCCGAATTCCTTGATCACGTCCTGGCTTTCCTGCGGCGCCATGTCGATGGTGACATCCTTGACGGCCGGACCCGGATAGAAATAGCCGGCGTCATAGGCGATCGCCTGCTGCTTCGGCTGCAGGATGTAGTTCAGCACATCCATCAGCACCGCGATCTTCTCGTCCGATACGCCCTTCGGGATGACCGCATAATGCGCGTCGGTGACCCAATGGAAGCCGTCGAGCTTCTGCACCTTGGCTTCGGCGGGAACGATGCCGAGGGCGCGCGGGTTGATGTCCCAGCCCGTCGTCGTGGCCACGATGTCACGGGTACCTTCGCCGAGTTCCTTGAACACCACGGCGGTGCCGGTCGGGTAGTATTCGATGTTCTCGCCGAGAGCGGCCAGATATTCCCAGGTCTTCGTCCAGCCCTTGGCGGGATCACGCGGATCGCTGTCGCCGAGAAGGTACGGAAGACCCATCAGCAGCGTGCGGCCGGGGCCGGAATTGGCAGGGCGGGCGTAGAGGAACTTGTTCTTGTTCTGCTTCGTCCAGTCGAGCAGCTCCTGCGCCGTCTTTGGCGGCGTCGCCACCTTGTCCGGCATGTATTCGATCAGCGGGCCGGACGGGTAGTAGGTGATGACGACACCCTGATCCTTGGCAAGGCCCTGCATCTTGAAGGCCTGCGGCTGCAGGGTGCTTTCAAGATTGGGAAGCTCGGATTTATGCGCGCCGAGATCGATCCAGAGACCCTGGTCGACACCAGCCGAAAGCGCGTCGGTGCCGGTCAGCACAAGATCGATATCGACCTTGCCTGCCGCCTGCTGCGCCTTGATCTTGCCGGGCAGTTCCGGGGCCGGCGCCTTGGTGAAGGCGAAGCTCGACACCCAGTCGGCCTTTTCGGCGGCATAGGCTTCGAACATGCCCTGCGTCAGCGCAAGATTGCCGGCAACGTCGGCGATGGTGATCGTCACCGGGCTCGCCGGCTTCTTCGCCTGGGCAAACAGATGGCTGGGCAGCATGCCGGCAACGGCAACGCCCGCGGCGGTACTCACGAATGTTCTGCGCGTAATGTTCATGGGTGTCTCCTCCTCTTGTGCGGCGTCTGCGGACGAGCCCAGACAGCCTGCTCTCCCGTGATCTGCCAGGCGAGATCAAAACGCCGGCCAACCGCCGAAAAGCGGTTGAAAGCCTTGCAAAGCGACCGCTCCTCATCGGCAAGCCTTGGCAATGGATGAGGATTGATATACTAGTATGCACAACAGAGTCAACGTGCAGGAAATAGCATGCGGCAGGCATCCGGCTCCGAAGCGATCGACTTTCCGCCCGCAGTGGAAAGACCGGCGAAGCTACGCCGTGTGACAACGGCCGATGCCATTTTCAACCAGCTCTACGCCGACATCGTCTCACTGCGCATGCCGCCCGGCATGGCCCTCCAGGAAAAGAAGATCGCCGAAGAATTCGGTGTCAGCCGTACCCCGGTGCGCGAGGCACTGCTGCGGCTTGCCGAAGGCGGGCTCGTCGATATCTACCCGCAGTCGGGCACTGTCGTTTCCCGGGTTCCCGTTTCGGCCATTCCCGAAGCCGTTGTCGTGCGCAAGGCGCTGGAAACGACGACCATCGAAGCCGCGACGCGCAACGCAACACCCGCCGATATCGAGCGGCTCGATATGATCATCAGCAGGCAGAAATCGCTGGCTTCGCTGGGCGACACATCAGGCTTTCACGAGGAAGACGAAGCCTTCCATGAGGCGATCACCCGGATTGCCGGCTATCCCGGTATCTGGACGATCCTGAAGACCGTGAAAGTGCAGATCGACCGCGCCCGCCGCCTGACGCTGCCGGCGCTGGGGCGCATGGACAATGTGGTGCGCGAGCATATCGTCATCCGCGATGCGATCGCCAGTCATGACGTCGATGCTGCCCGCGAGGCGATCTTGCATCACCTCAGCGCCGTCATCCCAGATGTGGTGGAGCTGCGCACCCGCTATCCCGATTATTTCTGCTAGAAGCCAAAAATATAGAAGCGACTGACGAGGAGGAAATCGATGCGGCAAGGATGGAGATGGTTTGGGCCCGAAGCCCCGGTGACACTGGACGAGGTGCGCCAGACCGGCGCCACCAACATTGTCTCTTCGCTGCACCAGGTCCCAATCGGCCGCGCCTGGACGGAAAAGGAAGTCTCCGAGCGCAAGTCGATGATCGAGACGACACCCGCCGGGCGTTCGCCGCTCGTCTGGTCCGTCGTCGAAAGCATCCCGATCCCCGATGCCGTCAAGCGCAAGGGCGGCAAGGCGAAGGCCGAGATCGAGGCCTGGATCGCCAGCCTCGAAGCGGTCGCAGCCAACGATATCCCGATCGTCTGCTACAATTTTATGCCGGTCGTCGACTGGACCCGTACCGAACTCGACTACATCACGCCGACAGGCGCCACCGCCATGCGCTTCGACCACGAGCGCTTTGCAGCTTTCGATCTCTTCGTGCTGCAGCGCCAGAGCGCCGGAAACGATTACTCGGCTGAAGACCAGCAGCGGGCACGCGAGGTCTATGACGAGATGAGCGAGGAAGAGATCTCCGAGATCACCCGCATCATCACCTCCGCCCTGCCGGGCTCCACGACCGAGCCGCTGACCATCCCCGGCTTTCGCGACAAGCTATCGAGCTATGCCGGCATCGATGCCGCGAAGCTTCGCCAGCATCTGATCGAATTCCTGCAGGCCGTGACGCCGGCTGCCGAAGCGCGTGGCGTCAAGCTGACGCTGCATCCGGACGATCCGCCACGCTCGCTCTTCGGCCTGCCGCGTATCGCCTCGAATGCCGAGGATTATGCGGCGCTCTTCGACGCCGTGCCCTCGCCTGCAAACGGTATGTGCTATTGCACCGGCAGCCTTGGCGTCCGCGCCGAAAACGATATGCCCGCGATCGCAAGGCGTTTCGCCTCGCGCATCTATTTCGCCCACCTGCGCGCCACCAAGCGCGAAGGAGACGGCCGCACTTTCCACGAAAGCGCCCATCTGGAGGGCGATGTCGACATGGTCGCAGTGCTGAAGGAACTCGTTGCCGAAGACAGCAAGCGTAGCGCCAAGGACGAGATCGTCTTCCGCTCCGACCACGGCCACCGCATGCTCGACGACCTCAACAAGACCGTCACGCCCGGCTATCCGGCGATCGGCCGCATGCGCGGCCTGGCAGAGCTGCGCGGGATCCTCTACGCGCTGGGGTCTATCCCGTCGTAGGACTTGCGAGGGCCGCATCTTGCGATCTTGCCCTCGCCAATACCCTCATCTTTTTGCCCTCAGGGCTGCGCCCACGGGATGTCACAGAGATGGGGGTGGATCGAACTACCCTTCCGGCAGCCAGGAACGATAAAGCGGATGCTCCGCCGTGATCGGCAGCGGAGTCGGCTTACCGGTTCGTTGCGAGTCATAGGCTGCTGTCACCAGTTCCAGAGAATTGCGCGCGTCCTGCAGCGTCACCGGCGGCTCCGTGCCATCAGTGATTGCCTGATGGAACAGCTCGAACTGGCGGGTATAGCCGTCTTCCTTGACCTCGTAACCTGCAAGGGCGTCATCGACACGCTTCTGATGTTCCTCGGTCCCGGCGATGAAAGTCCAGGGATCGCGGCCCATCGTATAGGGCTCCAGAATGCTTTCGGCGACGACATCGTGGAAGCAGAAGCGCAGCCGCGAGATTTCCTTGCGCGACCCCAGCGTCATCGACAGCGCCGCCAGCGAGCCGTTCTGCATCTTCACCGAAATGGCCGACGTGTCCTCGACCTCGATCGGATTGACCAGCGTCGCGCCATAGGAAAACACCTCGGCGCAAGCGCCGTGCACATAGTTCAGCATATCGTGCGCGTGGATGGCGTGGCCGAGAAGCCCGCCGCCGAGCTCGCTCTTCCATTTGCCGCGCCATGGAACGGCATAATAATCCGGGCCGCGCCACCAATGCGTTTCAATCGTCGTCAGGAACGGGCGTCCGGTAAGGCCGAGTTCGATCAGCCGCTTCAGCTTCTGCAGGCCGGAACCGTAGCGATACTGGAAGATCGGCATCAGCATCTTGCCGCCGGCGCGCGCGACGATCCCGGTCATCTCGTCGACCTCGGCGATCGAACCGAACAGCGGCTTCTCGCAGATCACATGCTTGCCTGACTCTATTGCCTTCTTGCAGAGCGCGAAATGCGTGTCCGGCGGCGTGCAGATGTCGATGACATCGAGGTCATCGCGGGCAAAAAGCGTATCGGCATCCTGCGTATATTCGCCGATGCCGTGGGTCGCGCAGAGTTCGCGCCCGCGCTCCTCGTCCAGCGAGCAGAGGACAGGCACTTCGAACAAATCCTTGTTCCAGTCGAAGCCCGCAAGATGCCGGGCAGCGATACCGGCTCCGATCACGCCGACGCGCAATTTCTGTGTCATGGCAGGCTCTCCTATCGTCCGCCGAGCCTGACGGCATTGGTCTGCGCCTCCAGCGACAGCCGGCAGACTTCATAGACATGGGTCTGCAGCATCGCGGTCTCGCTGCGATCGCGCACATCGGCGCTGAAGGCGTCGAAATAGTCGAGTTTCTCATCGCTGCAGTCGATGTGGATGTTTTCCTTGCCGTTGACCAGGAAGAGATGGTCCTTGCCGGGACGCCCGGAAATATCGATGTACTTGCGCAGCTCCATATAGCCTTCGGTGCCGAGGATGGTCAGACGGCCATCGCCCCAGGTGCCAAGCCCTTCGGGTGTGAACCAATCGACGCGGACATAGCCTGACCCCCGGTCGGAGCGCAGCAGCACTTCGCCGAAATCCTCGAATTTCGGCTTATCGGGCATGCCGAAATTACCGATCGAGCTGGCCACGACCTCGCCCGTGGTCGAGCCTGTGTAAAACAGGAACTGGTCGACCTGATGCGAAGCGATATCGACAATGATGCCGCCAAAGGCTTCCGGATCGAAGAACCAGTCCGGCCGTGTCGGCAGCTGCAGCTTGTGCGGTCCCATGCCAATCGTCTGAATGACCTTGCCGATCCGGCCTTCCTTGACCAGCTTTCCCGCCTTGACGGCGGAGCGAACGCAATGGCGCTCGGAAAAGCAGATCGAGAAGATGCGGCCGGTCTCGGCAACCGTCTTCTTCACCTCTTCAAGCTGGGCGAAGGTGGTGACGCCCGGCTTGTCGGTCATCACGTCCTTCCCCGCCTTCATGGCGCGGATCGCAAGGCCTGCACGGTCACGCGGGATGGCGGCGATGCAGATGACATCGATCGACGGATCGGCAAACAGCTGCTCGCGATCGATCTGCGGGGTATCCGGGTAGGTTTTCTCGAAGTTTTCGCGCAGCGCCGGAACCGAGGTTTTCGGGCAGTAGCCAACGAATTCTCCGCCGGCCGCAAGCAATCCTTTGACGTGATCGAACGTGTGCCCATGATCGATCCCGATGACCGCAAATCTCAACATCTCGAAATAATCCTCCTGCTTGCACGGCGCGCCGCGACCCGCCCGCTCCTCTTGTAACCATTCAGATACTTGCGCCAATTCTGTGTCAAGCGATGTTTAGCCGCAGAATGCGACAAATTCTCCGGCGCAATTGCAGTGCCCAAAAAGCCGCAGGGACGGCAGTCGGCGGCCAGGAACTGAAAGCCCGGTTGATGCGTTCTGGCGCTATTCCTCCATCAACGACCGAGATCCGCCGTGGACCAGAAACAGCGCACCGCACCGCAACTGGACGAAGATCAACGCGAGGAACCGAAGGACAGCGCAGACGCTGAGCCCACCGGCAAAGAGGAAAAGAAACCGTCGATTATCCGGCGCCATCCGCTGGCGGCGCTCTTCATCGCCGTTGCGATCGCGGCCGTCGCGGTCATCGGGTATGTGGTCTGGCTGGTTTATTTCCATCCCTATGAGAGCACCGATGACGCCTTCATCGATGCGCGCAGTTTCTCGGTCGCTGCCAAGATTTCCGGCTATGTTGCCGATGTTCCCGTCTCCGACAACCAGCATGTCGATGCCGGCGCCGTCATCGTCAAGATCGATCCACGCGACTACCAGATTGCCCTCGATCAATCGAACGGCCAGATCGGCGTCGCGAAAGCGGCAATATCGAGTGCCGAAGCGCAGATCGCCGCCGCCGGTGCGGCGATCGACGAAGCGAAGGCGCAGCAGACCTCGGCCGCCGCAGCCCTCCAATATGCCAATGATGAAAACAGCCGGCAGCAGCAATTGGTCAAGAGCGGCGCCGGTTCCGAACAGTCCGCCCAGCAGGCCGCATCGACGTTACGGCAGAACCAGGCGAATTTCGTCCAGTCGCAGGCAAGCGTCACCTCCGCGGTGAAGAACCAGGCCGCCGCCGAAGCGCAGAAGGCGAGCGCGATCGCCACCCTTCACCAAGCTGAGGCGGAGGTGGAAGCGGCGCAGCAGAACCTCGACTACACGACCATCACTGCGGCTCAGCCGGGCCGGGTCGTCAAGCTCAGCGGCTCGAAGGGCCAGTATGTGCAGGCGGGTCAGGCAATAGCCATGTTCGTTCCCGACGAGATCTGGATCACCGCCAATTTCAAGGAAACGCAGCTCACCGACATGCGTCCCGGCCAGCCCGTCGATGTGACGATCGACGCCTATCCGGATCATCTGCTGAGGGGCAAGGTGGATTCCGTGCAGCCCGGCTCAGGCACCGCCTTCTCGCTGCTGCCGGCTGAAAATGCCACCGGCAACTATGTAAAGGTCACCCAGCGTGTGCCGGTGAAGATCGTCGCCGACGACTGGCCGAAGGATATCGCCATCGGCCCCGGCATGTCGGTCGTGCCGACGGTGACGGTCCGGCCGAGGCATTGAGATGAGCAGCGCCGCAACGACGGCCGGAAGCGCGCCCACAGCCGCGTTCGGGGCATCGAACCCATGGCTGATCGCGATGGTCGTATCGCTCGCGACCTTCATGGAAGTGCTTGACACGACGATCGCCAACGTGGCGCTGCGCTACATCTCCGGCGGCCTCGCGGTCAGCGCGGATGAAGCGTCCTGGGTGGTCACCACCTATCTGGTTTCCAATGCCATCATTCTGGTCGCCTCCAGCTTCATCGCCAAGCGCTATGGCCGCAGGCGCTTCTATCTGCTCTGCCTTGCCACCTTCACCGTCGCCTCGATCTGCTGCGGCCTTGCTTGGAATCTCGAGTCGCTGCTGGTTTTCCGGATGATCCAGGGCTTTGCCGGTGGTGGCATGGTGCCGATATCGCAGTCGATCCTCGCCGACTCCTTCCCGCCCTCCAAGCGCGGCCAAGCCTTCGCGATGTTCGGCGTCGCCGTCGTCGTCGCCCCGGTGATCGGCCCGACGCTCGGCGGCTATCTCTCCGACAATTTCTCCTGGCACTGGTGCTTCCTGATCAACGGACCGGTCGGCGTCTTCGCCTTCATCCTCGTGTACATGCTGGTGCAGGAGCCGGAATCGCTTCGCAGGGAGCGCGCGGAGATGCGCAGCAAAGGCACGCGTTTTGACATTACCGGCTTCCTACTGGTCGCAACATTCCTCGGCGCGCTGGAACTGGCGCTCGACCGCGGGCAGACGGAGGATTGGTTCGGCTCGAACTTCATCATCGCCACGGCCGCAGTCTGCCTGCTGGCCCTTGCCTTTGCCATCCCGTGGCTGATGACCCATCGAAATCCTGTGATCGATGTCCGGCTGCTTGCCAGCCGCCAGTTCGGCGCCTGCGTCATCGTCATGCTGGCAACCGGCGCGATCCTGATTGCCACGACGCAATTCGTGCCGCAGGTGCTGCAGACCAATTTCGGTTACACCGCGACCTGGGCCGGCTTTGCCCTGTCGCCCGGCGGCCTTGTGACGATGATGATGATGTTTGCCGCCGGACGCCTGACATCGATGGTCCAGCCGAAATATCTGATCGCCATCGGCATGGCGATCATCGCGCTGGCGATGTGGGACATGACGCGGCTGAATGCCGATCTGAACTTCGGCTTCTTCGTATGGTCGCGGCTTTATCTCGGCCTCGGCCTGCCGCTGATCTTCATTCCGATCACCGCCGCATCCTATGACGGTCTGCGGCCCGATCAGACTGACCAGGCCTCCGCGCTGATCAACGCGGCGCGCAATACCGGCGGCTCGATCGGCGTCTCGATCGCCTCCAATGTGCTGGCCCACCGCGAGCAATGGCACCAGAGCCGGCTGGTCGAGCATGTCATTCCGTCGGAACCCGGCTATACGAACGCGTTCAATCAAGCGACGCAATTCTTCGCCGGTCGCGGCTCAAGCCTGCTCGATGCGCAGTCGCAGGCGATGGGCTGGATCGGCCATCAAGTGCAGACCCAAGCGAGCTATCTTGCCTATATCGACGTCTTCCACGTCCTGATGGTGATCTCAGCGCTGATGGTGCCGCTAGCGCTGATCCTTCGGCGCATCGATCTCAAGCAGGATGCGGCACCTGGAGGGCACTGAGAGCTAGTGGCCATCCGGCGGCACGGCTTCGGCAGGCACGGTGCCCTTGATATTCTTGCGGTGGAAGATGAACAGCCCGGCGAAGACGATGATGGCGGCGCCGACAATAATCTGCGTATCCGGCACATCGTTGAAAAAGACGTAGCCGAGCACGATCGCCCAGAGTAGCAGCGTGTATTGCAGCGGCGCCAGCAGCGAGGCGGGCGCCAGCTTCAACGCGCGGGTGATCAGCAGATGCGCGCAGGTGGCGACAACGCCGAGAAGCAGCATGCCGCCGAGATCGATAAGCGTCACGTTTCGCCAGTCACCGGTTAGCACGACCAGCACGATGCCGGTTGCAAGGGCGGCGATCGTCTGCCACGTCACCAGGGTCGTATCGCTGGTGGAGCGCAGATAGCGGTTCATAACAAGGGTCAGCGCGAAGGCGAAGCTGCCGACGAGGCCGAAGATTGATGGCAGTGAGAGCATCGCCGTCGATGGCCGTAGCGCGATTACGACACCAACGAAACCGATGAAAACGGCAAGCCAGCGCCGCCAGCCGATCTTCTCGCCGAGGAAGAAATGCGAAAGTGCGGCAACATAGATCGGCCCGGCCATATAGAAGGTCATGACGTCGGCCAGCGGCAGATAGGCAACGGCCGCATAGAACAGCCCGACGTCAAATGTGGCCATGCAGACGCGCATCAGCTGCAGGCGTTTCTGCTCCACATTGAAAAGCGCCCGCGGACCCTGGCGGACGATCATCGGGCCGAGCACGAAGAAAGCGCCGAGCGAGCGGATGACCAAGACCTGCCCGACGGCAAAGCTCGCCACCAGCCATTTGCCCATCGCGTCATTGAGCGCGAAAAGCAGATCGCCGATCAGCATGAAGACGATGCCGGTCATGACGATATTGCCGGCGGCCGCCGTGGCTGAATTCGGTTTCATTATCGGGTATTTCCTCGCGCCTGCGGCATGATCGATGCCGCAGGCGGCTTCGGCCTTAACGGCCGCGATGTCAAGCGTTCGGTGGCGCTAATTTATGCAGGCGAGCGCAGACAGGACTAATGAATGATGCGAACCGGCACATCCTGCGCGGGTGATAGCGCAGCGCCATCCCTGGAGGCGCCATGCAGATCCGCGGCAGCGGCCGCCAGACCAAGGAGTGCTGCGCGCAGCTGGGCGTTTGTGCTCTTGCCGGCACCAAGATCGACCACAGCATCCCACAACTCATCCGCGATCACGCGGAGATTGTCTTTGTCATCATCAAGCAATTCGCAGATGGTCTCAACCCGGGAGACGGTATCCTTCACCAGATCTCTCTTTCCCACATCTGAAAGATCCGTCACTTTATTAGCAACCGAGACGAGCTTTATGACAAGTCCAGGAATTGTTTCTTCGCGATACATCGATTGTCCCATCCGCCGATCAGAATAGAATTGATTATTCATAACGATTCTGCCGCCCCCAATTGGGTGAGATGGCGAAAAAGTCCAGCTTTAATTGACTGCGTTCTGGAAAACGGCCTGATGCCGGGCTATGCCCTTGCTGACAGTCAAGCGAATGCGTTTCCTGGAGGCTCCATGACATCCGATCCGTCCCTCGCCGCCCTTGCCGAAGAGGCAAAGGGCTGGCGCCGTACCATTCATCAGCATCCGGAACTGCTTTTCGATCTGCCCGTGACATCAGCGCTCGTCATCGGCAAGCTGACATCCTTCGGCTGCGACGAGGTGGTCAGCGGCCTGGCGAAATCCGGCGTTGTCGCGGTCATCAACGGCAAGCTCGGCGCCGGCAAGACGATTGCGTTGCGCTGCGACATGGATGCGCTGCCGATGTCGGAACAGACCAACCTGCCGCATGCCTCCAAGGTCGAGAACATGATGCATGCCTGCGGCCACGACGGCCACACCGCCATGCTGCTCGCCACTGCCAAACATCTCGCCGCCAACCGCAACTTCGCCGGCAAGGCCGTGCTCATCTTCCAGCCGGCAGAAGAGGGCGGCGGCGGCGGCCGGGTAATGATCGAGGAAGGCGTGCTCGAACGCTTCGGCATCGAGGAAGTCTATGGCATGCATAACGAGCCCGGCCTTGCTGTCGGCTCCTTTGCCATCCGCAGCGGCCCGATCATGGCAGGCGGCGACCGTTTCATCATCACCATCAACGGCAAAGGTGGCCACGCAGCCTCGCCACATCTCAGCCACGACCCGGTCATCGTCATGGCGCATATGATCACCGCGCTGCAGTCGATCACGTCGCGCTTCATCGATCCCTTCGATCCGGTGGTTCTTTCGATCACCTATGTCAACGGCGGCAATGACCGGGCGCTCAACGTCATCCCGGCGGCCGTCCAGATCGGCGGCACCATCCGCACGATGCAGCCGGAGACGCGCAAGGCCGTCGAAGCGCGCTTCCGCGAGGTGGTGACGATGACCGCCAAGGTGTTTTCCGCCGAGGCCCAGATCGACTGGCGCCCCGGCTACCCGGTCACCGTCAACGATGTGGCAAAGACCAGGGTCGCGGTCGCCGCAGCCGAACGCGTGGCCGGCAAGGGGCGCGTGAACGACGACTACCCGCAGACCATGGGCTCGGAAGATTTCTCCTACATGCTGGAGAAGCGCCCCGGCGCCTTCATCTGGCTCGGCAACGGCGATAGTGCGGACCTGCACAACCCCGCCTATGATTTCAACGACGAGGCGATCATCCACGGGGTCAACTATTGGCTGGCGCTGGTCGATCAGCAACTCGGGGCCAAGGGCTGAGGAGCCGCATTGATGACTGACACTTCGATTTTCACGGCCGGCGAACTGCAGGCACGCGTCGTCGCCATTTTCAGGAAGGCCGGCATGAACGGCGTCCAGGCCGAGGCGGTCACCCGCGTCATCACCGCCGGCGAACGTGATGCCTGCAAGTCGCACGGAATCTACCGTATCGAGGGCGTGCTGCGCACCATCAAGGCCGGCAAGGTGACACCCGATGCCGTGCCTGAGGTACTCGCCCAGCGTGATGGCTCGGCAATCGTCAAGGTGGACGCCAAGGGCGGCTTTGCCAATCCGGCCTTCGAGCTTGGTCTGCCGCTGCTGGCAGAACGTGCCCGCGCCTCCGGCCTCGCGGCGCTCGTTATCAACGACTGCACGCATTTCTCGGCTCTCTGGCCGGAGGTCGAGGCTGTCGCAGCCGAAGGCCTCGCAGCAATCGTCATGTGCCCAAGCTACGCAACGGTGGCGCCGGCTGGCGGCAACAAGCCGCTGCTCGGCACCAATCCGCTCGCCTTCGGCTGGCCGCGCCCGGACAAGACGCCCTACGTCTATGATTTCGCCACCTCGGTCGCCGCCCGTGGCGAGATCGAGCTTCACCGCCGCGCCGGCAAGAAACTGCCGGAGGGATGGGCGATCGACGCCGATGGCGAACCGACGATCGAGCCTGAAGCCGCACTCGCCGGCGCCATGCTGCCCTTCGGCGGCCATAAGGGTTCGGCGATCAGCACAATGGTCGAACTGCTGGCCGGTATCATGATCGGCGACCTCACCAGCCCCGAAGTGCTCGACTATCTTGGCACCACGACCCTGGCGCCGCGCCACGGCGAACTGGTGCTTGCCTTCTCGCCACAGGCCTTTGCATCAGGTCGCGCCGGAGACCCGTTCGCCCGCGCCGAAGTTCTCTTCGAGGCCATCGCTGGCCAGGGCGCTCGCCTTCCCTCGCAACGCCGCTATACGGCGCGGGTTAAGTCGCTTGCTGAGGGGATTGTGTTGACGAAGGCGGAGATAGAGCAGCTCGACCGGCAGCTTGCGCTTGGGTTGGATTCGGTTGGTTAAGTAGGCGACGCCTGCACTTCAGCGCCAACGCCGACTTGGCATATTGAAGCGGGCAGCGCTCCGCAAACTCCCCTCATCCCTGTGCTTGTCACAGGGATCCAGCCCGCCCAAGCCCTTGGGCCGAAAAGACTCTTCCCACCGCGCAGACGCGCGGTGACTGGATTCCTGTGACGAGCAGAGGAATGAGGGAGACGTAAAGACAACCGCTCAAAACAAAAGCGGCCGGAGTTGCCTCCAGCCGCCTCAAAACTCAGACCTAGAAAAGTCTCAAGCCTTATACTTTGCAACCGCGCCCGGAAGCTTGCTCCACTCGCCGTACCAGCTGTTGAACAGCTTGAACTGGCTCTCGACATAGCCGCGCTGGCTGTCGTTGAGGGTGTCGCTCTCGTTGAAATGCAGCGTGTATTCCTCGTCGCCCTTCAGCACCATCATGTGCTTGAAGAACAAGACGAGATCCGGACCTTCATCGAAGGAGGAGAGGACGGCGAGAGCCTGTTCCAGCTCCAGAGCCCGCTGACGCGCATCGACGTCGCCCTTCGCCGCGGCCTGCGACAGGTTGCAGAGCGTGATGACTTCCTTTGGCAGGACGTTGCCGATGCCGGTGATGGCGCCGGTGGCGCCGCAATTGACGAAGCCGTGGAAGACGGCAGTGTCGACACCGATCATCAGCGAAACGCCGTCGTCACGGCTGGTGATGTTCTCGGCCGCGTAGCGCATGTCTGCCGGGCCGCCGAATTCCTTGAAGCCGACGAGGTTGGAATGTTCGGCGCGCAGCGCGAAGAACAGGTCGGCGCGGGTGGCGAAGCCATAATAGGGGCTGTTGTAGATGACAGCCGGAAGATCCGGGGCTGCCGACAGGATCGCCTTGAAGTGCGCCTTCTGGGCGGCGATGACCGAGCCGCGCGAGAGCACGCGCGGGATGACCATCAGGCCGTGGGCGCCGACCTTCTGGGCGTGCGCCGCATGGGCAACGGCCGAGGCGGTGTTCACCGCACCCGTGCCGACGATGACGGGAATGCCGGCCTTGACCAAGCGCTCGACGCCTTCCATGCGCTGCGCGTCGCTGAGCAGCGGCCAGTCACCCATAGAGCCGCAATAGACGACGGCCGACATGCCGTCGGCGATCAGCTGCTTGCCCTTGCGCACCAGCGCGTCGAAGTCCGGGGTCCGGTCCTTCTTGCAGGGGGTCATGAGCGCCGGGATGACGCCGGAAAAGATCTTGGCCTTCATGTCAAACTCCTTCAGCGGATAGCGAATGATCGGGGCAGCACGGGCGCGGACGTATCAGCGCCTCAAGCTCTGATATATCATCTAGCACTTTGTATTTTATTTGTCGACAAGAAATCGCCGACGTCTCACAAATCGATATCGTGCCGCTGGTTTCGCGAAAACAACGCCTGGATCTGCGCCACGATCTGCTCGGCATGCGCCTTGGCCAGCCTGTCGGCGGCATCGATATCCCGCGCCTCGATCGCAGCAATCATATCCTCGTGCTCGTCGACGAACTGCTGCGGCAGACGGTCGCCGTAGGATTGATAATAGAGCCTGAGGATACGTCGGCCCTCGTCGAGCAGCCGGTTGAACAGGCTGATATAATAGGGGTTGCGTCCAGCCTCGGCGATTGCCGCATGCAACGCCGCATTGGTGGCGATCATCGCCAGCGCATCGCCAGCCTCGGCGGCGGCGGTAAAGCGGGCCTGCGCGGCGCGGATCGCCACAAGGTCCTCGGGGCGTTGATATTGAGCCGCGAGCCGCGTCGTCACCCGGTACATCAAGACAAGCGCATCGAAGAAGGTGTGTAGATTGAGGAAGTCGATATTCGCCACCATCGTCGAGCGGTTCGGCAGCGTATCGATCAACCCCTCTCCCGAGAGCCGGACAAGCGCCTCGCGAATCGGCGTGCGCGACATCTTGAAACGCTCGGCCAACTGCACTTCATCGATGGGACTACCCGGCGGCAGGACCAGATCGAGGATCTCGTCGCGCAGCAGTTCGTAGACCATCTTCACGCCTGAGCCGCGCTTGCGCTCGGGAACGGAGGCCGGGTCTGTTTCGGTCATCGCGGAAATCCTTGTCTCTCACCTATCGAGTAAGGGGGCACGCGCACCGGATCAATCTTTTTTCCGCAGGCGCCCTATCGGCCCGTCAAAAGCCGCTTCACGCCCGACACTCATTTACAACAAACAGGTTTACAGTAAATTACTAACATGTTAGCTCTCTAATTACTGACTTCAGGAGAGAAAATGGTGGCGGGATTTGGTTTGTCGGTCGCTCTGGCGACGCCTTTCAAAAGCAGTGGCGCGATTGCGGCCGATGTCATGGTGAAGCAGGCAAGGCGGAGTCTCGCAGACGGCTGCGCCAGCGTCACGCTGTTCGGCACGACCGGCGAAGGCGCCTCGATCGGCACCCAAGAGCGCGCACGGATCCTCGATGCCTTCATGGAAGCAGGGATCGAACCGTCGCAGATCGTTGCCGGTGTGCTTGTCGATGCCGCCGAGGATGCCGCCCATCAGATGGCGCAGGCACTCTCGAAAGGCGTGCGCAACATCCTGCTTGCCCCGCCGTCCTACTTCAAGAACGTCAGCGACGATGGGCTTTTTGCCTGGTATGCCGACGTCTTCGCGCAGGTGGGCGACAAAGCGCGCGATGTGCTGGTCTACAACATTCCCTCGGTGACGATGGTTGCCCTCAGCATCGATCTGATCGGCCGCCTCAGGACTGCCTTCCCGGCGATCGTCACCGGCGTCAAGGATTCCTCCGGCGACTGGCCCTACACCGAAACGCTGCTGAAGACCCATGGCGACCTGATCATCCTGATCGGCGACGAGCGCCATCTCGCCAAGGGCGTGCGGCTGGGCGGCCAGGGAGCGATTTCGGGCATGGCGAATTTCGCGCCGCTCGAGGTCCGCGCCATGGCGGTCGATGGCAAGGACGATACGCGCGTCGAACGTTTCGTTGCAGAGCTCCTGAAGCATCCCGTGACACCCGCCGTAAAAGTCATGGTGGCAACCATGACAAACGATGAAACATGGCTTGCAGTCCGTCCGCCTTTGACGTCAATTTCCGCCGGCGGCAGACGCGAACTCGCTTCTGCCTTCGAAAGCCTGTTTCGCACCAAGGCGGCCTGAGCGAAATGTACGAGGAGAAGCCTATGGATGGAGCCGACGAGCAGCCGACGCTACGGGAGAAAGCCTATGAGAGCTTTACCCGGCATCTGCTGGCGCGCGACGTCCGTCCCGGGCAATTCGTCTCCCAACGCCGGCTGGTCGAACTCACAGGACTGACGCTCGGCGCCATCAGGGAGCTCATCCCGCGTCTGGAGGCGGAGGGGCTGATCAAGACGGTGCCGCAGCGCGGCCTGCAGATTGCCCATATCGACCTCAACCTGATCCGCGAAGCGTTCCAGCTTCGCCTGTTTCTCGAGAAGGAGGCCGTCGCCCTGTTCACGCAGACGGCCTCCGACGCGACCGTTGCGGCCATGCTCGCCGAGCATCGCGACATTGTCGCGGCGATCGAGAGCGGCAACGCAACGCATGAGCTCGAAGTCCATGCCCAGGCGGTCGACTGGGGCATGCACGACGCCTTTATCGACGCGCTCGGCAACACGATCATTTCCAACGCCTACCGCGTCAACTCGATCAAGATGCGCTTGATCAGCCAGGAGCGCTTCCGCATCGACGGCCGCGTCGGTCCTGTCATGGGCGAGCACCTCAAGGTGCTGGAGGCCATCGAACGGCGCAATGTGGACGAGGCGGTCAATGCCCTCGCAGCACATATCAATCACGCGCGAAGCCGTGCGCTGAGACTATAGACGACCGCCCGCGGTGAGGAGATCGCAGGGCACAAAGGAGGAGGAGTAACAGCATGGCATCTTCATTCATCAATCCCACCCGCCGCAGCTTTCTGGCGGGATCTGCCGCAGTCGGCGCGGCCGGCATCCTGGGCGTCAAGCCGGCCTCGGCGGCGGTCGACTGGAAGCGCTTCGCGGGAACGACGCTCGAGGTCAACCTAGTCAAGAGCCCGCGCAGCGAAACGATCCTCAAATACCTCAGCGAATTCGAGACACTGACCGGCATCAAGGTCAATGCCGAGGCGACGCCCGAACAGCAGCAACGCCAGAAGACCACCATCGAACTCAGCTCCGGCAAGCCGAGCTTTGACGTCGTGCACCTCAGCTACCATGTCCAGAAGCGCCAGTTCGAAAAGGGCGGCTGGCTGGCCGATATCAGCGGCTTCCTCAATGATCCCTCGCTTACCGACCCATCGCTGGTGGAAAGCGATTTTGCCGAGGCCGGCATGACCTTCGCCAAGGATTCCGAGGGTAAGCTGCGCTCGCTTCCCTTCTCGGTCGACTACTGGATCGTCTACTGGAACAAGGAACTTTTCGAGAAGAAGGGCCTATCCTACCCGGCGACCTTCGAGGAGATGGTCAGCGCTGCCGAGGCCCTGACCGACAAGAGCAGCAACACTTATGGTTTCGTCGCCCGCGGCCTGAAGAATGCCAACGTACCGGTCTGGACGACGCTGATGCTGGGCTACGGCACGACGCCGCTCGGCCCGGACGGCAAGCTGCGGACGACCTCCGATGATGCCGTGGCTGCCGCCAAGATGTACCAGCAGCTGATGACGAACGCAGCGCCGGTCGGCGTCTCGGGCTTCAACTGGGCCGAAGCGCAGTCTGCCTTCCTGCAGGGCAAGATCGGCATGTGGCTCGATGGCGTCGGCTTCGCACCGCCGATCGAAAACCCGGAAAAGTCCCGCGTCGTCGGCAAGGTCGGCTATGGCGTCATGCCGAAAGGCCCGAAGGCGCAGGCAGCGGCGACGACGGGAGACGGCATCGGTGTTGTTGCCGCAAGCAAGAACAAGGAAGCCGCCTACCTCTTCTGCCAGTGGGTGATCTCCAAGGAAATGGGTGCCCGCCTGCTCCAGGCTGGTGCCGGCGTTCCGTTTCGCAACTCCGTGCTCGAGGATCCGAAGGTTCGCGAAGGCGTCAAGATGCCGAGCGCCTGGGTCGATGCCGTTGCAGGCTCCGCCAAGGTTTCGCAGCTCGCCCTGCCGGTCATCATTCCGGTCACGGAGTTCCGCGACATCTATGGCGTCGGCCTCACCAACATGATCGGCGGCGCCGATCCGGCGGCCGAGCTGAAGACGGCAACCGCTCAGTTCGAACCGGTCCTGGCACGAAGCGAGGGATAATGGCATCCGTGAGCATGGAAACCGCGCGGAGCGGACGTGACGCAAAAGCGAGGAGCAAGCCGAACAGGCTTGCTCCGAACTATTGGCCCTTCGTGATCCCGGCACTGATCGTTATTGCCGCGGTCATCGTCTTTCCGTGGGTTTTCACGCTGTGGATGAGCGTGAATAGCTGGACACTTGGCCAGGCCGTCGTCTTTGCCGGCCTGGACAATTATATCCGGCTGTTCACCGACTTCCGTTTCTGGGAGTCGCTCTGGCACACGGCTGTTTACACGCTGCTTGCCGTCGTCGCCCCCCTGTTCTTCGGAACACTGGCCGCACTGATCTTCGACGCGCAATTTCCGCTCCGAGGCCTGCTGCGCGGCATTTTCGTCATGCCGATGATGGCGACGCCTGTTGCCATTGCGCTCGTCTGGACCATGATGTTCCATCCGCAGCTCGGTGTGCTCAATTATCTTCTGTCGCTCGCTGGCATCGGCCCGCAGGAATGGATCTACAACCAGAAGAGCGTCATTCCTTCGCTGGTGCTGGTCGAGACCTGGCAGTGGACGCCGCTGATCATGCTGATCGTGCTTGGTGGTCTGGCCGCCGTGCCGCGCGAACCATATGAAAGTGCCGAGATCGACGGCGCCAATGTCTGGCAGAAATTCCGCTATCTGACGCTTCCGATGATTGCGCCCTTCCTGATGATCGGCGTCATCATCCGCTCGATCGACGCCGTCAAGAGCTTCGACATCATCTATGCGATGACGCAGGGTGGGCCCGGCACGGCGTCGGAGACGATCAACATCTATCTCTACAACACCGCCTTCTCCTACTACGACATCGGATACGCTTCGGCGATGGCCGTGATCTTCTTCGTCATCATCGTCGTCCTGTCCTTCGTTTTGATGATGGTCCGTCAGCGCGCCAACTGGTCGGATACGGAGACACGATGATGAAGCGCAAGACGCTCGACCGCATCGGCCTTTTCTTCGTCGCCCTGGTGATGGTCTCGCCGGTCATCCTGTTCTTCCTCTGGATGATCTCGCTATCGCTGAAATACGAAATCGACAACGGCGCCTATCCGCCGATCCTGATCCCGGAACGCTTCGCCTGGTCGAACTATCTCCAGGTGTTTCAGGAAAACAATTTCTTCCTATATTTCTGGAATTCGATCCTGGTCACCGGCGGCGCGACATTGCTGGCCCTTCTGATCGGCGTACCCGCCGGCTACGGCATCGCCCGGCTGAAGGCGGAGCGCTCGGCGATGGTGATCATGATCGCCCGCATGACGCCGGGTCTTTCCTTCCTCATCCCACTGTTCCTGTTGTTTCAATGGCTGAACCTGCTCGGGACGCTCTGGCCGCAGATCATCATCCATCTCGTGGTCACCGTGCCGATCGTTGTCTGGATCATGATCGGCTATTTCGAGACGACGCCAAAGGAGCTGGAGGAGGCAGCCAGCATCGATGGCGCGACGGCCTGGCAGGTGTTCCGCCTGGTGGCGCTGCCGATCGCCAGGCCCGGCATCGTCGTCGCCTTCATCCTGTCCGTGATCTTCTCGTGGAACAACTTCGTCTTCGGTATCGTGCTCGCAAGCCGCGAAACGAGAACGCTGCCGGTTGCGGTCTATAACATGCTGTCCTTCGAGCAGGTGAGCTGGGGGCCGCTGGCCGCTGCCGCGCTGATCGTCACCTTGCCGGTGCTGGTGCTGACGATGTTTGCGCAGAGACAGATCGTTGCCGGATTGACCTCAGGCGCGGTCAAGGGTGGCTAGGCAGGACAATTCAACCAAACGAGTGACCGCAGCCTTGAACCTGTCATCTCCTCCATCCACCGGCCGCCGCCATGTGCTTTGCGTTGGCGCAGCCGTGCTCGACACGCTGTTCAGGGTGCGATCGATCCCGGAAAAGCCGGGCAAGGTGCTTCCCTACGAAATGCTGCAGGTTGCCGAGGGTATGGCCTCGAGCGCCGCCTATGCGATTGTCAGGCTGGGCGGCATGGCAAGCCTCTGGGYCGCCACCGGCGATGACCCCGCCGGGCATCAGATCATCTCCGATCTGCAGCAGGCAGGCATAGACGTGGAAGGGATGACGCTCGTACCGGGCGCACGCTCAGCAGTCTCAAGTATTCTCATCGACGATGATGGCGAGCGGCTCATCGTTCCCTTCTACGACAAGCAGCTGCACGACGTAGTGCGGGATGTGACGCCCGCCGATCTCTCAATCTTCGATGCGGTTATGGTGGATGTGCGTTGGCCCGGGCTGGCCAAAAAGGTACTGCAGGCAGCCCGCCAGGCTGGCAAACCCGCCATCTTCGACGGCGACGTCGCGCCTGCAGAGACACTGGATATGCTGGCGAAAGAGGGCGATCATCTGCTTTTTTCGGAACCCGCCGCGCGTCTGCTCTGCGCATGCGACGACCCTGCTGCAATGGTGCCGATCCTTCGCGAGCGCTATCCGAATGCCCTGGTCGCCGTGACTGCAGGAGAACGCGGCTGCTATTGGTGGAACCGGCAGGAAGACGCCGTCGCTCATGTTCCAGCCTTTCGGGTGAAGGCCGTCGATACGCTGGCGGCGGGCGATGTTTTCCACGGAAGCTATGCCCTGGCGATTGCCGAGGGCGCCGGACCCGAAGATGCAATCCGGCTGGGTTCGGCTGCCGCCGCGCTCAAATGCACGGTCTTCGGCGGTCGCCTCGGCGCACCTGATCGCGCTGCCGTCATGGCCTTGCTGTCAAAGGACTGACGCGTCAGCCGCCGCGCTTCATTGCCTGAACGAGGTTGCGGCCGCGCCGCAACGCGGTGATGGCCGCGCCGACGGCCACGATCCAGAGCGCGGCACACAGAACATCGTTGTGCAGGCCGAGCAGTGGTTCGAAGACCGACAGGACGGCTGCCGCCGTGACGGTTGCCATGCGGTGCTGCTTGGCCATCGGGCCAGAGAAATCGGCGCCTTGCCCGCAGGCACGGCCAAGCTCGCGGACATAGGCGGTGAGAACCGCAAAGGCGGCCGCCGCCCAGCCAAGGCCGGCAAAGCCGATGCCGAGGCCGACACCCGCGAAAATCAGGATATCGGCGGCGCGATCCGGAAACTCGTTCCAGAAGGGGCCATCGGCCGCAGCCTTGCCGCCCTCGACCGCGACCATGCCGTCGAACAGATTGCAAAGCAGACGAAGCTGGCAGGACAGTGCTGCGAGGAGCAGGAAGACGATCCGCTGGGTGCCGGTATCCTGTCCCGCGAAATAGAAGAACAGTCCGGCCAGCGCCGCGGCCGCAATGCTCGCCTGCGAGATCTGGTTCGGCGTGACTGACTTTTGCGCCAGCCAGCGGGCGATCGCCTGCGCCCACCGTGTATTGCGGCTCGTCAGCGGACGGCGGTCTCCGGCCTCGGTCACGGCGCAGTTCTCCCTCTTGAGATCGAATAATTGTAGATCGCCGCATAGCTGGTGGAAACGGCAAGCGGCACGGCGATGGTCTTCAGGATTTCGGGCGTGCCGCTCAGCATATGGAAGGCGACGAGGATGGTCGCCGACCCCAGGCAAGCAATCAGCGGCGGCGCGACGAGACGGACGCCACCGGAAAACAGGTTGGACAGCGCCTCGACCGCCCGTTTCAGAAACAGCGTCAGACAGGCAGAGAGCGTGCCCTGCACGGCGCCCGCCATCAGCATGGCTGGCAGCGGATAGGGACGGTTGGCGAAAAGCGCCCAGCCTCCCATGGCGAGAAAGGCAAAGGCTACATGCACGGCGCTGCTTCGGCCAAGCCGCGCGACGAGGCCGCTCATGTCAGCGACCACCAGTAACGAACGAGATGGAAGAAGATCGGCGCCGAGAAGACGACGGAATCGAGCCGGTCGATCAGGCCACCGTGGCCCTCGATGATGTGGCCCCAATCCTTGACGCCGCGGTCGCGCTTGATCGCCGACATGACGAGCCCGCCGAAGAAGCCCATCAGGGTGATGATGAGCGCCAGGAGGCCCGCCTGGAAGGGCGTGAACGGGGTGATCCACCAGAGCGAAGCACCGATCAGCGTGGCGCTGGCAATGCCGCCGATGAAGCCTTCGACAGTCTTTGAGGGCGAGAGTTTCGGAGCAATCTTGGTGCGGCCGAAGAGCTTGCCCCAGACATATTGCAGCACGTCGGACAGCTGCACGACGATGACGAGGAAGGCGATCAGCAGGACGTTGCGGCCCTCATATCCGGGGATCGTCAGTGTCAGCAGCGCCGGCACGTGCGAGGCGCAGAAGACGCAGATCATCAGCGCCCATTGGACTTCGGCGATTCGGATCAGGAAGCGCTCGGTATCGCCGCGCAACACCGAAATAATCGGCATCAGCAGGAAAGCGTAAACAGGCACGAAGATCGAATAGATGCCGTATTCCTCGGCCCAGAGCAGATAATACTGGATCGGCAGAACGACGAAGAAGGCCGAGGCGAGCGCCCAGTGATCGGCCCGCTTGGTATTGGTCAGTGTGATGAATTCGCGCAGCGCCGCAAAGGAGCAAAAGGCGAAGAGAATGATGACCCCTGCCCGCCCGGCCAGAAAGGCGATGCCGATGAAGATCACCATGATCCACCAGGCCTTGATGCGGGCGTTCAGGTTTTCGATGGCGCTGTTGGAACCGTCGGGCGACAGCTTCCGGTGCAGCACATAGCCGATGGCGGATGCCAGGATCAGCACACCGAAAATGCCGAGAACCAGGGTGATCAGATCGTGTTGCGCCCCGTTCATTCGCCAGCTCCGGCCGTTTTCGGCGACAGCGCCAGCATCGCGGCGCGCAGACGCTCAAGAAAATCTTCCTTCGTCTCGCCTCTCTCCAGCTGCATCGGGCTGCCGAACGTCACGGTGCAGATCAGCGGTATCGGCACGATTTCTCCCTTCGGCATGACGCGGTTCAGATTGTTGATCCAGACAGGCACGAAATCGATATCCGGCCGCGCTTCGGCCAGATGAAAGATGCCGCTCTTGAACGGCAGCAACGGCTCTTCTGTCTGATTTCGCGTGCCCTCGGGGAAGACGATCAGCGACGAGCCGCTGTCGATGGCGTCGGCCATCTGCGCAATCGGATCCTGCGTCCGGTTCTCGCGGTCCCGCTGGATCAGCACCGAATTGAAGACATCGCGGCCGATGAAGGTACTGAGCCTGGATTTCAGCCAATATTCGGCACCGGCCACCGGCCGTGTTTCGGCGCGCATTCTGGGCGGCAGCACCGCCCAGACGAGAATGAAATCGCCATGGCTGGAGTGATTGGCAAAATAGACGCAGCGCCGCGGCGGCAGGCCTTCGCCCGACCAGATGGCACGCACCGCGGTGATGGCGCGCGCAAACAGCACGATCGCCACCGCGGCAGGCTTTGCAATCAATGTCCGCATGTCCTGCATCAAGGCTTCCTGCATTCAGGGTTGCAGGAACCTAGCTGCCTTTTGCGCAGACGGGAAGCAGCGCCGTAAGCCGGGTAAGATTTCCACAGGCGGCCGGCATCACGCCGACCGTGCTTCTCCCTCATCGGCCTCGGCCGACACGAGAATCTTATCGACGCGGCGGCCATCGAGATCGACGACCTCGAAGCGCCAGCCATTCTTGACGAAGCTCTCACCGAGCTCCGGCAGGTGCTTCAGCTCTTCGAGAATGAGACCGGCGACAGTCTGGAACTCGATGTCGTCGTCGAGCTTGAAGCTCATGAACTCGGCGAATTCGTCGATCGGCGTCCAGCCGGATACCAGATAGGAGCCATCGGTGCGGCGAACGATTGCCTGTTCTTCCGAAGGACCTTCCAGCAACGCGCCCATGATCGCTTCCATGATGTCGCCGGACGAGATGACGCCTTCGAAATGGCCATACTCGTCATAGACGAGAACCATGTGAACGGGCGATTTGCGGATCGCCTGGATCGCATGCGTTGCGGTCGATAGATCCGAAATGACCGGAACTTCATGGGCCAGCGCCTGGATATCGGCATGGCCGTTGGCATTCATGGCGTCGTAATAGTCCTTGACGAACAGGACACCAAAGACTTCGTCGGAGCTGCCGCGGCGAACCGGCAGACGCGAGCGGCGCGTCGCATGCAGCAGGGTGCGGATCTCTTCCGGGGTATCATCGACATCGACGACCTCGACATCGCGGCGCGGCGTCATCAGGGCGCGGGCCGTGCGGTCGGCAAGGCGCATGACGCCCGAAATCATCGCCGATTCTTCGCTTTCGATCACGCCGGCGCTCTGCGCTTCGGCGAGGACCGTCTTGATCTCTTCGTCGGTCACGCCGTCGCTGACCTTGCCGGACTGGCCAAGCAGCTTCAGCACCAGCTTGCCCGATGCATCGAGCAGCCAGACGAGCGGCAGCGCAAATTTGGAGAGCACGACCATCGCAGGCGCCACCTTGGCTGCAACCGCTTCCGGTTCGCGCAGCGCAATCTGCTTCGGCACGAGCTCGCCGACGATCAGCGACAGGTAGGTGATGGCGACGACCACGGTGCCAACGCCGAGCGCATCCGACAGCGCCGGGCCAACGCCCTGCTCCGACAGCCACTGCGTCAGGCGTCCGCCGAGCGTGGCGCCGGAAAAGGCGCCCGAGAGCACGCCGACCAGCGTGATGCCGATCTGCACGGTGGACAGGAAGCGTCCGGGATTTTCGGCAAGTCTGATGGCCTGGGTGGCCCCCAGGCTGCCGTGATCGGCGAGAACTTTAAGACGGGCGGGGCGGGAAGAAACGACAGCAAGTTCGGACATGGCGAGCACACCGTTCAGAACGGTAAGCAGGACCACGATAGTGATTTCGACTAACAAAAGGAGCCTATGATATCGACAAGGATGTCCCAAGATAAGGGTAAAGCGCTGACATTGAAAGCAAACGATCCGTTGAATGGCGGATATTTTTTCGTGACCGGAGCGTCTCCATACCGATATCTGGCATGTTTCGGAACGCCGCAGGCCATCGTCTCCGCGGCACAACCAAAACCTTCACGTTTCCGAAAAGCGGAACTTTTAAGCGTTCTATCGGTTCTTCATGCTCAACGAGCCTGGGGAGAATACCTTATGACACAGATCCGAGAAACCGAGCGCCGTGGCCGTACTTTGCGCGGCCGCCCGTATAGCCTTCCGGAATTTGCCAAGAAATACGGCCTCGAAGACGATCAGGCTGAAGACCTCTTCGTGCGCTTCGGCCCCTCCTCGATCGAACTCGATCTGCTGATGGCTGCGAAGCGCCGTCCGCCTGTGCGTCTCGAACAGGTAATGTAATCGATCCCGACCCGACCATGCGGCTTGCGAACGGCAGTCTCTGACGAAGGAATGGACGATGAACGCCACGACCGCAGCCAGCAAGAAAACCAAGCCGAATGCCGCGATGATGAAAGCGCGGGCGGTTCCGCAGCTGATCGACCCGGATGCGGAACCGTTCGTCGCCGAAGCCGTGCGTGAGCTTGTCGATTGCAAGATCCCGTTTCTGGTCGCCGGTACCTATGCTGTCTGCGCCTACACCGGCATCCAGCGGCAGACGAAGGATTTCGACATCTTCTGCAAGGCCGGTGACTACGGCCGCATCCTTGGGCATTTCAAAGACAAGGGTTACGCCGTCGAAGTCGAGGATGAGCGCTGGCTCGGCAAGGTCTTCAAGGGCAAGCATTTCTTCGATGTCATTTTTGCGTCGTCCAACGGCACGATGCCTGTCGGCGACGACTGGTTCAAGGATGCGCGTCAGGTGGAGATGTGCGGTTGTCCGGTCTGGATCATCAGCCCGACAGAGCTGCTTTGGTCGAAATTCTTCGTACAGCTGCGCCACCGCTATGACGGCGCAGATATTGCCAATGTGATCCTGCGCGCCCACGACAAGATCGATTGGCGCAAGCTGCTCGGCTATATGGAAGTGCACTGGGAAGTGCTGCTGATTGCGATCCTGAACTTCCGGTGGATCTACCCAACCGAGCGCGACAAGATCCCGCAATGGCTGATCGACGAGCTGCTGGAGCGCCTTGCGGCCCAGCGCGAGCTGCCGCTGCCGCAGATGCGCATCTGCCGCGGACGGATGTATTCGCGCGTCGATTTCGAGATCGACGTCAAGGAATGGGGTTTTGCCGATGTGGGCGGCGAGGGACAGCCGCGCGGCGAATGGGAGGAAGCCGATGGCTGAGACGAGAAGGAAGATCCGCGTCGCCGCCGTCGCCGACCTGCATGTGAAGGAAGACGGCGCCAAATCCTACAAGGAGCTTTTTGCCGAGGTCTCCGGTGTTGCCGATGTTCTCGTCATGGCAGGAGACCTCACCGATCTCGGCAAGCCCAAGGAAGCTGAGCTTCTCGCTGCCGATCTGCGCAGCTGCACGGTTCCCGTCGTTGCCGTTCTCGGCAACCATGACCACGAGAGCGGGTCTGTCGAGGACGTGACCCAGATCCTGACCGATGCCGGGGTGAAACTGCTGAACGGCCAGGCGGCGGAGATAGCGGGCGTCGGCTTCGTCGGCGTCAAAGGTTTTGCCGGCGGCTTCGGCCGGCATATGCTCGGCTCCTTCGGCGAGAACGCCATCAAGGCGATGGTCGCCGAAAGCGTCGAGGAATCGATGCGGCTTGAAAATGCCATGCGCCAGGTGCGCGCCGACAGATCGATGGTGATCCTCCACTATGCGCCGATCGCCGAGACCGTCGTCGGCGAGCCGCTGGAGATCTACCCGTTTCTCGGATCTTCGCGTCTGGCGGAAACCATCGACCGCTTCAAGGTCAATGCGGTCGTCCACGGCCATGCCCATCGCGGCACATACGAGGGCCGCACACCTGGCGGAGCGCCGGTCTATAATGTTGCCGCCCATATCGAAAAACCGACCGGCAAGACCTATGCGCTGCTGGAGCTGTAAATCTAGGCGCGTTTGCCGATCTTCCGGACCGGCTTCTGTTCCGGCCGGACGACACGAAACGCGTCGTTTTCAGCAGCCCGCATCAGGCGGCCGGTGCGGCGCAACATGTCGATCAGCTCACTGCCGTCGGTCGATGCGCGCGTTCGTTCGAGCTGCTCGTATTCCGCCATCGCCTGCTGCCAGTGAGCACCGCCCCGATCGTGCGGGCGGCCCTCTTCCTCCCAGATGGCATAGGCACGCTGATTGATCCAATCGTCCTTCGTACGGCTCATGATATGTCCAACTGAAATAAGCAAAATAATCTCCGGGAAGACTGCCAGAGCGGGCTTACAGAGTCGTTACTTGCGCGGACGAAATTTGAGCGGATTTACTTGCACTATCAGCAGCAAGATCAGGCCGAAAGAATGTGCGTGTTCTACTCCTTGCGCTCGGCAAGCTCGATGATGATGCCGTCGGGGTCGCGCAAGAAGGCGATCTTGTGCAGCACCTCGGAATTGAAGGCGAGACGCGGCCGCTCCTTCACCTCGACGCCGGCGGCTTCAAGCTTTGCGAAAGTCTCGTCGACGCTGTCGAACAGGAAGGTCAGATGGCGCATACCCGCGGTGCCGTCAGGCACATCCGCGGCTCTGGCTGCGCCGCCTGGCGGCGCGACGATCTCCAGCATGCCGCCGCCTGCATCCAGAAATACGAGATCGGAGCCATCCGGCTGCTTTTTCCGAAGATGAAGTCTGAGGCCTAGCAGGCTACAGTAGAAATCGACGGTGCGATCCATGTCGCTGACCGTCATGCCGACGTGTTCGAAGGATTTCAGCATTGCAGGCGGGGCCTCCTCTCCCCGGCAGGCGGATGAAAAATCGCTGCCGAACCTACGCCTCTGCAACCGGGCCGCAAGTCCGAAATCTAGCCTTCAACGAAACGTGCAGTCAGTTTTTCCGGTGATCAGCCTTGCCCGCGCTGGCCGAATATGATCGATTTCCGGCGCTGCTGGAGGGCGGCAATTTTCCGCAATTTCCATGAGCAATCGCTCATCAGCATTGGAGGGGTTACCATGTCCCAGCTTCTCGACGCCGCTTCCGCAAACGGCCTCTTCGTCGGCCGCATCTGGAACCTTGAGGCCGGTGGCCCGTCGATCGTGACGATCCGCGACGGGCAGCTCATCGATATCACTTCCAAAGACGTGCCGACGCTGAGCGCGCTGCTGGAACTGGCCGATCCTGCAGGTTTCGTCCGCGCGGCCGCCGGGACGCCTGCCGGGACGCTGGAGGCAATCGCCGCAAACAGCACCGGCGCTCCGGATACGAGCAAGCCCTATCTGCTGGCGCCTGCCGATCTTCAGGCGATCAAGGCCTGCGGCGTCACTTTCGCCCAGTCGATGATCGAGCGCGTCATCGAGGAGAAGGCGGCCGGCAACCCTGACCGCGCCGCTTCGATCCGCGATCGCGTTGGCGCGCTGATCGGCGGCAGCCTTGCGAATATCAAGGCGGGCTCGCCCGAGGCCGCCAAGGTCAAGCAGGCGCTGATCGATGAAGGCATGTGGTCACAATATCTCGAAGTCGGCATTGGTCCCGATGCCGAGGTGTTCACCAAGGCACCGGTTCTGTCGTCGGTCGGCTGGGGCGCCGATGTCGGTTTGCACCCGATCTCCACCTGGAACAATCCGGAGCCCGAGATCGTGCTGGCGGTCAACAGCCGCGCCGAGATCAAAGGCGCGACACTCGGCAACGACGTCAACCTGCGCGATGTCGAGGGCCGCTCGGCGCTGCTGCTCGGCAAGGCGAAGGACAACAACGCATCCTGCTCGATCGGCCCTTTCATCCGCCTGTTCGACGACAGTTACACAATCGACGACATGCGCAAGGCCGAGCTTGACCTCAAGGTAACAGGCGAGGACGGCTTCGTTCTGCACGGCAAGAGCTCGATGTCGAAGATCAGCCGCGATCCGACTGATCTCGTCAAGCAGACCTGCGGCGCGCACCACCAGTATCCCGATGGCTTCATGCTGTTTCTCGGAACCCTCTTTGCCCCGACCCAGGACCGCGACGCCAAGAACCAGGGCTTCACCCACAAGCTCGGCGATGTGGTGGAGATCTCTTCGGCCGGGCTTGGAACACTTAGCAACACCGTGCGCCTGTCGACGCAATGCCCGCCCTGGACATTCGGCATCTCGGCCCTCTTCAAAAGTCTCGCAAGGCGCGGCTTGTTGTGAGCGGCAATTGTGCTTGGCGCCGCAATCGGGTTAGAAGAGCAGCATGAACGACAACGTCATCAAGTTTAAGAAACCGAACAAGCCGAAGCCGCCGCGCCAGATCAATCCGGCGCTGCGCAAGCTCATCGTGGTCCTGACCATCCTGGTGCTCTTTGCGGCCGCCTGGGGCTATTTCAACTTCTTCGGCGGCCAGCCAACGCCGTAAGCGTGCGGGCGCGGCTTCGCCGTTTCCTCACCAGTTGAAGGTCAGCTTGCCCATCACCGTCCGGCCATCGCCATAGGTGCAGCCAAACGAGCTGCAGCTGGCGATATATTCCTTGTCAGCCAGATTTCGAAGGTTAAGCGAGGCGGTGACGCCTTCTTTCTTGTAGGTGAGTGCCGCATCGAAGAGGGTGACTCCGTCGAGGTCGTAGGTGTGCAGGACTGCGGGGGTACCGTAGCTTGCATATCCATAGCGCTGGCCTACATAGCGAACACCCGCGCCGATGCCGACGCCTTCAAGCGGGGAGCCTTCTGCAAAGCTGTAATCCATCCAGATGCTGGCGGCATGCTCCGGAACACCGTCCAGTGGGAGGCGGTTCGTCAGCATTCCGGGGGCGATCGTGTCTGTATCCGTATAGGTGTAGGCCGCTCGGAGATTGAGGCCATCCGCCAAGCTCGTCACTCCTTCGAGCTCGACGCCTTTGGCATGAACTTCACCGATCTGACTGGTGACGCCGCCAACCGTCTGCAGGACATTTTGCTGACGCAGATCGTAGACCGCCGCAGAGAAAAATCCGTCCCAGCCTTCGGGCTGATACTTCACGCCGATTTCGACCTGCTTGCCTTCCGTGGGACGGACATCGGAAAAGGTTGACGTGGGCGCAACCGGCTCAAACGAAGTGCTGTAGCTGACATATGGTGCGATACCATTGTCGAAGACATAGCCCAGCCCGACGCGTCCCGTCAGCTTTTGGTCATCGCGATCGAGAGATCTGACCGCCCGCGTTGCAGGCAGGAAATTCGTCGTGGTGCCATCCGTACTTGCCCAATCCTGTCTCAGGCCAAATGTCGCCCGCCAATTGTTGTAGGCCATCTCGTCCTGAACATAGATACCGACTTGACTGAGGTCCGTGTCCACCAGCGTGTCCGTCGTACGGGACAGCAGGCTGATCGGTCCACCATAAGTGGGATTCAGGATATCGAGCGGCGTTGCCCGGAAGAACCGGGTGCGCGCATTGTTGCTGAAATAGCGATAGTCCAAGCCGATCAGAAGCTTGTGCTCCAGATCACCGGTCTCGAACTCTCCCAGCAGACTATTGTCCACATTGAAAGTGTTAAGCAGTTCGTCCTGGAAAGTCGCATTGCGCAGGATTGAGTGACCATCGGCGCCCACACCCGGACCATAGGCTACGTTCGCGACGGTCGTTGACATCCCCAGCGCCTGATAATCCCAATCGAAATTCGAGTAGCGGACATTCTGGCGGAAGGTCCAGGTGTCGTTCAGCTTGTGCTCGAACTCATAGCCGAGATTGGTCAGCGTCCGGTTGGAATGGTCGAAGCTCTTGTCGCCGACATAGAAGTCCGGGCTGAGCGTGTTGGCAAACAGCGCAGGCACGCCCGACGGCGTGCTCGGATTGTCGTGCTGCACGCTGGTCAGGATCGTCAGCTTGGTGTCTTCATCGGGCTGCCAGGTGACGGCAGGGGCGATGAAATAACGGTCGTTGTCGAGCTGATCGACCTGGGCGCTCGCGGTTCTTGCCAGGCCAGTTACACGGTAGGCGAAATCCGACGCGTCGCTGACCGGGCCGCCGGCATCGAAATAGGTGCCATAGGTATCGTAGCTGCCGATCTGCAGGCCCACCTCGCCAAAGCGGTCGAAGGTCGGCCGCTTGCTGATCAGGTTGATGATGCCGCCCGGATTGCCCTGGCCGAACATCACGGAGGCCGGGCCGCGCAGCACTTCGATACGCTCGAGCTGATAGGGATCGATCGCCGGCGCGCCTGCCGTCCGCATCAGTCTCAGGCCGTTCAGATATTGCGACTGACGGCCATCGAACCCACGGATGCGCGGCGCATCGAAACGCGGATCGGACCCGCCCGGCTGGCTGACGACACCGGGCATGTAGTCGAGAGCCTGGCTTACGGTTTCGGCATCCTGCGCCTTCAGCTGGTCCGCGGTGATGACGGAGATCGACTGCTGGGTTTCGAGAATCGGCGTTCCGGTCTTGGTCGCCGTCGAACTCGTCCTTGCAACGAAACCCTTCACCGGCGCATTCGGGTCCTGCTTCGCCCGGCCCTGGACGGTGATCGGCGCGAGCTCGGTCACGGTCTGCGCATCCTGCGCGACCGCGGCTGCCGGAAGGAGCGCTGCCCCGCAAACGGTGGACAGCAGGACAAGCGATAGATTCTTCACGCGCACGGCAACCTCATGGAGACGAGGACGGGACGACCCGCCTAAAACTTGACAATTTCAGTCACGTTACTAGACGCTTTCGTTTTTTTGATCCAATAAGGCAATGAGCGTTTTTCATAAGCGCTGGTTCTGAAAACAGGTGGCAATTGGCGAATAGCTCCGCGCTCGAGCTCAGGCATCTCCGATATTTCGTTGCGCTTGCCGAAGAGCAGAATTTCGAGCGTGCGGCGGCCCGGCTGGGTATTGCCCAGCCCGGCCTCAGCCAGCAGATCATCAAGCTCGAAGCCCTGCTCGGCGTAGCCCTGCTCGATCGCAGCCGCCGCGCGGTGCGGCTGACGCGGCCGGGACTTGAGCTCGCCGAACAGGGCCGCCGCGTTCTCGGTCAGGCGGAGAACGCGATTGACGCCGTTCACCGCGCCGCGCGCGGCGATCTGGAGCGGGTCTCGGTCGGCTATGTCGCCTCGGCTGCCTATTCCGGCGTGCTCGGCGATGCGCTTTCGAAGTTCAAGGCCGCGAGCCCCGGTGTCGAATTCCAGCTGATCGAGATCGAGATGCGCCAGCAACTCGAAAAGATCGCCGACAAGACGCTCGATCTCGGCTTCATCCGGCCACCGATCTCGCTTCCGCCGGGTTTGGCAGCCGAAGTCGCGGTGCGCGAAGATTTCGTCGTGGCCCTGCCTGCCGGCCATCGACACGCGAGTGCCGCATCCGTTTCCCTGAAATCACTCTCCCCGGAAGTGTTCATCACGCCGCGCCAACCTGCCGATACCGGCTTTCACCGCAACACGATCGCCGCCTGCCGCGAAGCCGGTTTCGAGCCTCACATCAACAGTTCCGGCCGGGATTTCATAACGATCGCCAGCATGGTCGTGCTCGGCGTCGGCGTTGCGCTGGTGCCGCGCTCGTTCCAATGCGTCCAGCTTCCGGGCATTACCTACACCAGGCTGAAAGGATGCTCGGTGACATCGGATCTGGCGATCGCCTACCGCAAGGTCGAGCCATCGCCGGTCATCAAGGGCTTCATCGCCCATTTCAAGAAAAACCTGGTACGCGATCAGGACGGTCTTCGCGATGACGTTGCCGACGAGAGCTTCTGATTGCCGCCGCCTAGTCTTGTTGACAAAGTTCATTTTCGCCGGGAAGCTTTCACGCTCCATAAGGCTGGAGGATACTTTGACGCTGCCGTCAGCAATTTTTGAGACGTATCGCTCCACGCTTGTCTCACAGCCCTTGTCTGCGCTTTGGCGGGGGCATGGCTCTGCTATTTTTCTGGAGTTTGGCCGCTTATCGCCAAAGGTGAAACGAGATGGGTCTGCTGCCAATCCACAGGGCGACTATACGGTCATAATCGAGTGGAGTTGGCGAATTGAGAACGAGGAGTCCATCCTGTGCGGAAGCTGGAGCGATGAAGATAATTGGAAGGAGATATTTCAGACGCTGATCGGACAGACGGTTCAAGACATCTCGATCTACGGACGGCTTCCAGAACTATCGATTTCTTTCGCCAATGGACTTTACGTTGCTTCCTTTATGACCGCCGAGGGGCAACCTGCTTGGGGCATCATCGACCGTTCGCCGCAACACCAAAAATGCAGATGCTTGGGCGTTCGCGATGGCGTCATCGTCGAAGAATTCTAGCCGGTGAGGGTCTATGACACCACGTTGCGGATGAACTTCACGATCCCGGTCTGCCGGTTCGCGTAGGAATAGTCCTGGGCCGAGCTGTAAATCGCAAAAGTCCCTGCCGGGTAGTCCTTCTCGGCGCCGCCGACGGTAAGAGTCAGCACGCCTTCGGTGACGAAGATCATTTCGTGCCAGCCCTGCGGGTCCGGTTCCGCGTCATAGCGCTCGCCGCCTTCGAGCGACCAGAGCCACATCTGTGTCTCGTGGGCCGCAGGCGCAGTGCCGAGCAGAACGCCGGCGCTTGCCGGGCCGTTTCCGCGCCAGGTCACCTCGTTGATATCGGCAGAGGAGCTGCGGTCGGGATCACGCACCAGATCGACGAACCCGACGCCCATTGCCGCCGCCAGCTTGTCGAGGCTGGAGAGACTGATATTCGCATCACCGGCTTCGACGGCGACGATCATCCGCCTGCTGATCCCCGATGCTTCAGCCAGCGCCACCTGGCTCATGCCGGAGGCCTGACGATGCCTGCGAAGATTGCCGGAAACATGCGCTACGACATCGCGACGCACTTGACTGTGCAATATATTGCTCATAGGCTCCTTTTACTCTTGATGGGCAGACTATTCAACAGCGATTTCAGCCGTGCGTGGGGCACCTACGCGGGAACGGATGTTTGCGCGCGGCCGTCTGCCCCGCATTTAAAGGCGAGGTCATTCATGTCGCAACAGCCAATCGTTCTCCACGAAGCCGATATCACCGCTCTTCTTCCGAAAGTGGACGTCCGCTCGGTGCTGGAGCGCATGTTCCGCTCGCTGGCAGATGGCGATGCCGTTCAGCCGCCGCAGACGCTCAGCCTTTTCCCGCGCGATGCCGGCGACTTCATCACCTATCTCGGCGTGCTCTCGGGCGAGAAGGTCTTCGGCGCCAAGCTTTCCCCCTACATCCCCGGCGACGGCAAGGCGCTGGTCACGGCCTGGACGCTGCTGATGTCGATGGAAACGGGCACGCCGGTACTGCTCTGCGATTCCAAGAAGCTGACCACCGAGCGCACCGCGGCGACATCGGTCATCGCCGCCGATGTCCTGGCGCCTTCAGATGCGTCGGTGCTCACCATCGTCGGCTCCGGCCCGGTGGCGCTTGCCCATCTACGCTATGCGGAAACGATCCGCGCCTGGAAAGAGGTGCGCATCGCATCACCGAACGTCGCCAGCCGCAAGGACATTCCTGCGACGATCGCCAGTGGCGTTGCGGTCAGCCAATACGCCGATGCCAATGCCGCCGTAGCGGGCGCCGACGTGGTGCTGCTTTGCACTTCCTCGGGCAAGCCCGTCATAGACGTTAAGTCGCTGTCGAAATCGGCCGTCGTGACCTCGATCAGCACCAATGCCGCCAATGCCCACGAGGTCGATCCCGCGGCCCTACAGGGCTTCGACGTCTATTGCGATTACCGCGCGACGACACCGGCATCAGCAGGCGAAATGAAACTGGCTGCCGCCGCCGGACAATGGAGTGCTGACGCGCTTTGCGGCGACCTGCCCGAACTGCTGGCTGGCAGAGCCAAGGCTCCGAGCTGCGAACGCCCGGCCTTCTTCCGCTCGATCGGCCTTGGCCTCGAAGACGTTGCGGCCGCCGTCGCCCTGCTCGCCGCCGCCCGCGCCTAAGACACAAGCAATAGCCAGGAGAATGACATGAAGATCCGCAATTTCGGCGTCGAGATTTGGATGAACAAATACGAGAACGTCTGCGAGCTGAACCTCGCCGAGACCTGCGTCGAATCGCTGACCGTCGGCGAATTGCTCGACATGGCAGGCAAGACGGATATCGCCGCCGAATTGCTGCCGCTGAAGCTCACCTATGGCGAGATCGAAGGCAGCGTGCGGCTGCGCAACCTGGTTGCCGGCCTCTACGAGCGCCAGAAGCTCGAGAATACCGTAATCACCCACGGCGCGATAGGCGCCAACGCACTCGTTCACCTGACCCTCGTCGAAAAGGGCGATCGCGTCATCTCCGTGCTGCCGACCTACCAGCAGCACTACTCGATCCCCGAGAGCATCGGCGCCGACATCCAGATCCTAAAGCTCACCGAAAAGACCGGCTTCCTGCCCGATCTCGAAGAGCTGAAGAAGCTGGCGACCCCGGGCACCAAGCTGATCGCCATCAACAACCCGAACAACCCGACCGGTTCGCTGATGGACCGCGCCTATCTCGAAAAGATCGTCGAGATTGCCCGTGCTTGCGGCGCCTGGATCCTCTGCGACGAAGTCTATCGCGGCACGGATCAGGAAGGCGCAGACGGCATGACCGCCTCGATCGCCGATCTCTACGAAAAGGGCATCAGCACCGGCAGCATGTCGAAGACCTATTCGCTGGCCGGATTGCGTCTCGGCTGGATTGCCGGTCCGGAAGATTTGATACATGCGGTTTCCGTTCATCGCGACTACAACACGATCAGCGTCGGCCGCCTCGACGACCACTTTGCGGCGATCGCGCTCGAAAATCGCGACAAGATCCTGAAGCGTAGCCATCATATCACCCGCAGCGGTCTCTCCATCCTCTCGGACTGGGTCGATGCCGAGCCGCTGATTTCCTGGATCAAGCCGAAATCCGGCACCACGGCCCTGCTGAAATACGATCTGCCGATCTCCTCCGAGGACTTCTGCCTTCGCCTTCTCGAACAGAAGGGCGTCATGCTGACGCCGGGCAGCGCCATGGACATGGAGGGCTACCTGCGCATCGGCTACACGAATGGCGAAGCGGTACTCCACGAGGGCCTGAAGCGCATTTCGCAATTCCTGAAGGAGGCCGCCGTTTCGGCCGCCTGATCTCCTCGAAAACCCAAGAATTCCAGCCGCCCGGTTGCGGGCGGCGGATTGAGTCCGTTTCCAAACAAAAGGGGAATTTCCATGAAACGACTTTTGACAGTGCTCTCGCTTTCGCTTCTCGCGGGCACCGCCTTTGCCGACGAGCTTCGCATCGGCACCAGCGCCGATTACCCGCCGTGGGAATCGGTCGATGCCAGCGGCAACATCATCGGCTTCGACAAGGATGTCGGTGACGAGATCTGCAAGCGCATCGCCGCCACCTGCAACTGGCAGAACCAGGCCTATGACGGCCTGCTGCCGGGTCTTCAGGTCGGCAAGTTCGACCTCGTCATCTCGGGCGTGTCGATCAACGACGAACGCTCGCAGAAGGTCGATTTCTCGGCCGCCTATGCCGACGCTCCGAACGCGATCGTCACCGCGCCAGGCAGCGATGCAGCCTCGGCCAAGTCTGCCGCCGATCTCACCAAGGCCCTCGCCAAGGCTTCGATCGGCGTTCAGTCCGGCTCGACCCACGAGCAGGTGATCCGCGCCCATTTCCCGGATGCCGACGTACGGGTCTACGACCGTCCCGACCAAGTTGCCGACGACCTCGTCGCTGGCCGCATCGATGCCGGCCTGATGGAGCGTTCCGCCTGGGAGCCGCTCATCAAGGATCGCGGCGCCGACAAGCTCGCCTATGCAGGTCCGCTGCTGACCAGCGCCGACTTTGCCGAATTCGGCAAGGGCCAGGGCGTTGCCATGGGCAAGGGCAAGGCCGAGCTGAAGACCAAGGTCGACGGCGCCGTCGAAGCGATGCTGAAGGACGGTACGGTCAAGACCATTTCCGAGAAGTGGTTCGGCTACGACGCCTCCAAGAAATAATGGCATGCGGGAGGCGGCATGCCCGCCTCCCCTTCCAGGAGAGACCATGCGCATTTCACCCGACATCCTGGCGGCAGCCAGGAACGATCTGTCCGCCCTGGTGGCCATTCCATCCGTCAGCGCCCGTGGCGAAGGCATGGAGGCCTGCGCGGACGAGGTCGAGCGCCTTCTTGCCGAAGCCGGTTTCAGCACAGGGCAGCACAAGGGCGATGTCGGCCCGTTCGTCGTCGGCGAGACCGGCGATGGACCGTTCACGCTTGTCATCTACAATCACTACGACGTGCAGCCGGAAGACCCGGTCGCCCTCTGGACTGATCCGCCCTTCGTGCTCACCGAGCGCGATGGCCGCCTCTACGGCCGGGGATCGGCCGACGACAAGGGCGAGTTCATCAGCCGCATAGCCGGTTGGAATCTTTTCCGCCAAGCCCATCCCGGCGCCCTGCCGTTCAAGCTGATCTGGATCGTCGAAGGCGAAGAGGAGATCGGCAGCCCGTCGCTGACCCGCTTCCTCGACAGCCGCTTCCCGGACACCAGGGCCGACCTCTGCTGGTGGGAATTCGGCGAAGTCGACAAGTCAGGCCGCCCGATCATTCTTATGGGCTTCAAGGGCATCCTCGCGGTCGAGCTCGAATGCCGCACGGCGCGGGCCGACCTGCATTCGAGCCTTGGCGCTATCTTCGATAATCCGCTCTGGCGCCTTGCGGCCGCCATTGCCTCGCTGCGAGACGCTTCCGGCCGCATCCTGATCGACGGCTTTTATGACGACGTTATGGCGCCGGATGTCCGCAGCCGCGCGCTTGCCGCGACCCCGCCTTTCCCGCTCGAAAGCCTGCAGGCCGAAACCGGCGGACAGCGCCTGCTCGATGGCGTCGATGCTGATACGTTCTACGAGCACCTGAATTTCGAACCCTGCCTGAACGTCAACGGCTTTCACGGCGGCTATGACGGCGAAGGGGCAAAGACCGTTCTGCCCTGCACCGGAATGGCCAAGCTCGATTTCCGGCTGGCACCGGGCCAGCACCCGGTAGAGATCGCCGCATTGCTGCGCCGTCACCTGGACGCGAAGGGATTTGACGACGTCGAGATGAAAATCCTCGATGCCGAGGTTCTCGGCGTCAGAAGCGACCCGTCGCATCCCGCCGTCGATCTGGGGGCGGCACTGCTGGAAAAATGGTTCGGGCGGCCAGCGGTGATCCAGCCGAGTTCGGCCGCCTCGGGGCTTGCGCATCCTTTCGTCCACAAATTCGGCGCCACCCTGTTCGGCGCCGGCCTGACGCATCACGGCGCGATGCTGCACTCTCCGGACGAGAATATCCTAGTCTCCCATTTCGAGAACATGATCGGCTTTTCCGCCGAGTTTTTCGCGGCCCTTTGCGAGAGCGCAGTGACCCGGGAGGCTGCCGCAGATGCTTGATGCCCTCGTCCAATATCACGGACAGCTTCTGCAGGGGCTGTTGACCACCCTGATCGTTGGCGTCGCCAGCTTCGTCGCGGGCTTCGTCATCGCCGCAGCCCTTGCGCCGCTCGCCGTCTATGGCAGTCCGCTGACGCGCAAGATCATTATGGGCTATGTCGGGCTGATCCGCGGCCTACCCGAACTGCTGGTCATCTTCCTGGTCTTCTATGGCGGCACGGTGCTGCTGACCAAGATGATCGGCCGCTATGTCGAAGTCGATGCGTTGACCGCGGGTGTCGTGTCGCTGTCGGTCGTTGCCGCCGCATACCTAACCGAAATCCTGCGCGGCGCTCTGCTCAGCGTCTCGCAGGGACAGTGGGAGGCAGCACTGTCGCTCGGGCTGCGCAAGCCCCGCGCCTTCCTTCTCGTCATCCTGCCGCAGATGATGGTGCGCGCCCTTCCCGGCCTTGGAAACCAGTGGCTGGTGATCCTCAAGGAAAGTGCCCTCGTCTCGGTCGTCGGCCTTGAGGAGCTGATGCGCAAATCGGTGGTCGCCGCCGGCGCGACGCATCAACCACTCGCCTTCTATCTGGCCGCTGCCGGCCTCTATGTTGCCATCACCGGCATCTCGTCCCTTCTCCTGAAGGCGTATGAGCTGCGCCTCACGCCGCATATGAGGTGACCATGCTCTCCTTCGATCTGTTTCTTCCGGCGTTTCTGACCGTCAAGGACGGCTTCATCCTCACCGTCCTGATCACCGTGGCGAGCTTCGCGCTCGGCCAGGTTCTGGCCCTGCCGCTGGCTTTGGCGGTGACCTCCTCGCGCCGTTCTCTGCGCGTGCCGGTCTCGACCTATACGTTCCTGATCCGCGGCAGCCCGCTGCTGGTCCAGCTGTTCATCGTCTATTACGGCCTCGGCCAGATCGATCTGATCCGCCACGGCTTCCTGTGGCCGGTGCTGCGCAGCCCCATCTATTGCGCCATCTTCGCAATCGGCCTGAATTCGGCCGCCTATTCCGCCGAGCTGCTGGCCGGTGCGATCCGCCAACTCCCGGCAGGTCAGTGGGAGGCAGGACAGGCGCTCGGGCTGCATCGCGTGGTGCTATTGCTGAAGATCATCCTGCCGCAGGCCTACCGTGCCATCCTTCCGGCGATCGCCAACGAACTGGTGCTGGTCATGAAGGGCTCGACGCTCGCCAGCGCCGTGACCGTGATGGAAATGACCGGTGCCGCCCGCGTCTTCGTCGCCCGCACCTACGCGCCCTTCGAAACCTTCCTGATCGCCGGTACGCTCTATCTGTTGATGGGTGCGGTCTTCGGCCGGATCTTCCGCTTCATCGAAATGCGGGTGGCGATTCCGGGGCGGTAACGGCCCCGGCCGGTAGCATCAGGTATTTCGCCTGATGCCCTGCAGCAGATCCAGCACGGAGTTTGCGGCATCGAGCACATTCGTCCCCGGCCCGAAGACGGCGGCGACGCCGTGGTCGGTGAGGAACTGATAGTCCTGGCGCGGAATGACCCCGCCGCAGACGACGATGACATCGCCGCCACCCTTTGCCTTCAGCGCCTCGACCAGCTGCGGCAGCAGCGTCTTGTGACCAGCCGCCAGCGACGAGACGCCGATGACGTTGACCTTCTCGCCGATCGCCATCCCGGCCGCCTCATCGGGCGTCTGGAACAGCGGCCCGGCCAGCACGTCGAAGCCGACATCGCCGAAGGCCGAAGAGATGACTTTCGCACCGCGGTCATGGCCGTCCTGGCCGAGCTTGGCGACCATGATCTTCGGCTTGCGCCCGAGGCTCTCCGTCACATCCGCCATGCGGCCCTTCAGCACGGCAAGCTCCGGCTGATCGCGATAGGCCTCGCCATAGACGTCCCTGATCACCTCGGGTACCGCCGCATGATCGCCGAAGGACGCGCGCATCGCATCGGAGATTTCACCGACGGTGGCGCGCGCCCGCGCTGCCTCGACTGCGGCGGCAAGCAGGTTTCCCTCTCCGGTGCGGGCGATGTCTGCAAGGGCTTTCAGGGTTTCGGCAACCTTGACGCCATCACGGCGGCGGCGCGTGTCCTCGATGCGCTTGACCTGCGCGGTCCGCACAGCCGCATTGTCGATCGCCAGGATGTCGAGCTCTTCCTCGGTCTCGAGCCGGTATTTGTTGACGCCGACGATCACTTCGTCGCCCTTGTCGACAGCGGCCTGACGGCGCGTCGCGGCTTCCTCGATCAGCCGCTTCGGCAGGCCTTCGTTGACGGCCTTGGTCATGCCGCCGAGCGCCTCGACCTCCTCGATCAGCGCCCAGGCCTTGTCGGCCAATTCCTTTGTGAGGCTCTCGACATAATAGGAACCAGCCAGGGGATCGACGACCTTGGTCACCCCCGTCTCGTGCTGCAGGATCAGCTGGGTGTTGCGGGCGATGCGGGCCGAGAATTCCGTCGGCAGGGCGATCGCCTCGTCGAAGGAATTGGTGTGCAGCGACTGCGTGCCGCCGAGCACGGCCGACATCGCCTCGAAGGCGGTCCTGATGATGTTGTTATAGGGATCCTGCTCCTGCAGCGAGACACCCGACGTCTGGCAATGGGTGCGCAGCATCAGCGACGAGGCCTTCTTCGGCTGGAACTCCTCCATGATCTTCGTCCATAGCAGACGGGCGGCACGCAGCTTTGCCGCCTCCATGAAGAAGTTCATGCCGATGGCGAAGAAGAAGGAGAGGCGTCCGGCGAATTCGTCGACGTCGAGACCCTTGGCGATGGCCGCCCGCACATATTCGCGGCCATCGGCCAGCGTGAAGGCAAGCTCCTGCACCAGCGTCGCACCGGCCTCCTGCATGTGATAGCCGGAGATCGAGATCGAATTGAACTTCGGCATCTCGCGCGCTGTATACTCGATGATATCGGCAACGATCCGCATCGAGGGCTCGGGCGGATAGATATAGGTGTTGCGGACCATGAACTCCTTGAGGATGTCGTTCTGGATGGTGCCGGACAGAGCCGCGCGCGAAACACCCTGCTCTTCCCCGGCGACGATGAAGGAGGCGAGGATCGGGATGACGGCGCCGTTCATCGTCATCGACACCGAGATCTTCTCCAGCGGGATGCCGTCGAACAGGATCTTCATGTCCTCGACGCTGTCGATCGCCACGCCGGCCTTGCCGACATCTCCTTCGACGCGCGGATGATCGCTGTCATAGCCGCGATGGGTGGCCAGATCGAAGGCAACCGAGACGCCCTGCTGACCGGCGGCAAGCGCCTTGCGGTAGAAGGCATTGGAGGCTTCGGCGGTCGAGAAGCCGGCATATTGGCGGATGGTCCAGGGGCGTCCGGCATACATCGTCGCCCGCGGTCCGCGGGTGAAGGGAGCAAAGCCCGGAATGCTGTCCAGATGACCGGCGCCCGCGATATCCTCGGCCGTATAGAGCGGCTTGACGTCGATGCCCTCAGGCGTGTGCCAGACAAGCACATCCGGAGAAGCCTTCAGCTCCTTCGCGGCAAGCGCCTGCCAATCGGCCACGGTCTTCTTCGTCATGTCATCCTCCGGCATGTCATTGCGCCGCACGCTATCACCAGGAATGCATGCGGCGCGATAGGGCCTTAGGATAATTTACACGAGCCTTCCCGTCACGCTTCCGCGTGCCCGGTCACCCGTGCGCGTGTCTGGGGATCTTCGGCAGGAAGATCGTCAGCAGGCCGAGCAGCGGCAGATAGGAGCAGATCTTGTAGATGAACTCGATGCCGTGGCTATCGGCGAAATCGCCGAGGAAGGCGGCGCCGAGACCACCGGCGCCGAAGGCGAAGCCGAAGAACACCCCGGCAATCAGCCCGACGCGGCCCGGCACCAGCTCCTGCGCGAAGACGACGATCGCCGAGAAGGCCGAAGCGAAGATCAGGCCGATGACGACGCTGAGAACGCATGTCCAGAAGAGGTTGGCATAGGGCAGCATCAGCGCGAAGGGAATGACGCCGAGGATCGAGAACCAGATGACGAAACGGGCGCCGAGACGATCGCCGATCGGGCCGCCGAGGAAGGTGCCGACGGCAACCGAGCCCAGGAACAGGAATAGCATCAGCTGCGCCTGCTGCACGCCGAGCTGGAAACGGTCGATGACATAGAAGGTGAAGTAGCTCGAGATACTTGCCATGTAGACGTTCTTCGTCGCGGTCAGAAGCACGAGGATCAGCAGCGCGATCACCACCTTGTTCTGCGGCAACGGCAGGGTGCGGCTGACGGCCGGCTTGCCGGCATTCTGGCGGCGGTGGCTCATGTACCAGTTGCCGACCCAGCCGAGCACGATCATGCCGATCAGCGCGATGCCCGATAGCCAGGAAACGCTGTGCTGGCCGAGCGGGAAGACGATGAACGCGGCGATCAGCGGGCCGATCGCCTGACCGGCATTGCCGCCCACCTGGAAGAAGGACTGTGCAAAGCCGTGACGGCCGCCGGAGGCCAGCCGCGCGACGCGCGAGGACTCCGGATGGAAGACGGCGGAGCCGAAGCCGATGAGGCTTGCCGCAACGAGCAGCAGCTCGAAACTGCCGGCATTGCCCAGCAGGATCAGGCCGCAGAAGGTGCTGGCCATGCCGACTGGCAGCGAATAGGGCATCGGCCAGCGGTCGGTGAAGATGCCGACGAAAGGCTGCAGCAGCGACGCGGTGACCTGGAAGGTCATCGTCAGCAGGCCGATCTGTACGAAGTCGAGGTTATAATTGGCCTTGAAGAGCGGATATAGCGACGCAAGAAGCGACTGCATGATATCGTTCAGCATGTGGCAGAAGCTGACTGCCATCAGGATCGACATTGTCGTCTTCTGGAAACGCGGCGCGGTTTCGCTCACTACGGCCATGAATATATCCTCCTGCAACAGGATTCCTTGCCTGCTGCGGTCATGTGATGAAGAAATGGAAGCGTTCGGGACCGGGTGAAATCCTCCCGGTGGCGTTCGCTAGCACAGCATCTATCGCAACTTCTGCGTCCGGCACAGCCCGCTTTGGCCAAGAGCGGTACGCCAATGCCTAAAATTTGCGCGCCTGCGCCATTTTTGCTGCGCCTCCGAAGACTGGCGTTGAACGCGGGATTTCGGGCGGTGGTTGTACGCGGGCCTTGGGCTCCCTAAGGTAAGGCGGTTCGAACCAAGCTTCCAAGGACCCGCATGCAGGACAAGGCCTCTTCACCCGCGCTCGAGATATCAGCGATCCGCCGCAGCTTCGGCGCCCAGGCAGCACTTGCCGGCCTGTCGCTGACCGTCGCCCGTGGCGAGATCGTCACCCTGGTCGGCCATTCCGGCTGCGGCAAGTCCACGCTTCTCCGGGTGATCGCAGGCATCGAGCGGCCGGATGGCGGAGCAGTGGTGCTGGAGGGCGAGATGGTGTCCGGGCCGGACCGCTTCGTCGAGCCGGAAGAACGCAAGATCGGTTTCGTCTTCCAGGACTATGCCCTCTTTCCGCATCTGACGGCGATGCAGAACATTCTCTTCGGTCTGCGCAGGCGGCCAAAGGCCGAAGCGGCAGCGATGGCGGCGGAAGTCATCAGCATTGCCGGGATCGGCCATCTGACGGACCGCTACCCGCATATGCTCTCTGGCGGCGAGCAGCAGCGCGTGGCACTTGCCCGGGCGCTGGCGCCGCGGCCGCGCATCCTGCTGATGGACGAGCCATTCTCCAACCTCGACCAGGGGCTGCGCGAGCAGGTCCGCACCGAGACGATCGCACTTCTGAGAACACTCGGCACCACCGCCATCATCGTCACCCATGATCCGCAGGAGGCGCTGTCGGCGGGCGACCGGGTGGTGCTGATGCGGGCGGGTGAGATCGTTCAGGTGGGAACCGGCTACGATCTCCACGACCGGCCGAACTGCGCCTATGCCGCCGAATTCTTTTCGCTGGCGAACAAGATTCCCGGCATCAGCAGGAACGGCCGCATGGAAACGGCAATCGGCAGCTTCGCGCATGGGCTCGACCTGCGCGACGAGGAAAGCGGCACCGTCTATGTGCGCTTCCAGGATATCACGGTCTCGGTCGATGAAGGTGACCTGCCGGCCCGCATCATCAGGCGCTCCTTCCAGGGGGAAATCGAGGAACTGACGCTCGATGTCGAGGGTCTCCAGGCTCCGATCCGGACCCGCACCATGCGGCGCCTGCCGGACGATGCGCAGAGCGTGCGAATCTCGATCGCTCCCGAACGGGTGCTCGCCTTCGCCTGAACGGGTGAGAACGCCATCACGAAGCCGTGATGGCGGCGACTTAAACTTGACTATCCCCCTCAAGAACTGCAGCTACGGAGCGCAGTCATTTACGGGGGTAGTATGATGCAAACCAAAATGTCCGCGGCATTCGCCGCTTTTTCTCTGTGCGCTCTTCCGGTCACCGTTTCGGCCGCCGAGCTCAATCTCTACACGACACGTGAGCCGGCGCTGATCGCGCCGCTTCTGGAAGCCTACACGGCGAAGACCGGCACCAAGGTCAACACCGTGTTTCTCAAGGACGGTCTTGCCGAACGTGTGGCAAGCGAAGGTGCTGCCTCTCCGGCAGATATCCTGATGGCCGTCGATGCCGGCAATCTGGTGGATCTCGCCGAAAAGGGCGTCACCCAGCCGATCGAGTCCGCAACGCTCAACGCCGCCATTCCAGAACAGCTTCGCGATGCGAAGGGCTACTGGTTCGGCCTGTCGATGCGCGCCCGCGTGCTCTATGCCGCCAAGGATGTCGATCTGACGGCCTTCAACTACGAGGATCTCGCCGATCCCAAGTGGAAGGGCAAGATCTGCATCCGCTCTGGCCAGCATCCGTACAACACGGCGCTGTTTGCGGATTATATCGCCCATTACGGCGAAGCCGAAACCGAAAAGTGGCTTTCCGGCATCAAGGACAACCTCGCCCGCAAGGCGGCCGGTGGTGACCGCGACGGCGCAAAGGATATCCTCGGCGGCGTCTGCGACATCGCCATTGCCAACTCCTACTATGTCGGTCTGATGCGCTCCGGAAAGGGCGGCGAAGACCAGGTCAAGTGGGGTGAGGCGATCAAGGTGGTCCTGCCGACCTTCAAGAACGGCGGCACGCAGGTCAACATCTCCGGTGCGGCCGTTGCCAAGCATGCGCCAAACAAGGAAGAAGCCGTGAAGCTTCTGGAATATCTCGTCTCCGACGAGGCCCAGAAGATCTATGCCGAAGCCAATTACGAGTATCCGGTCAAGGCCGGCGCCTCTGTCGATCCGATCATCGCCTCCTTCGGCGAATTGAAGATCGACAGCAAGCCGCTGGCCGAAATTGTCGGCTACCGCAAGGAGGCGAGCGCGCTCGTCGACAAGGTCGGTTTCGACAACTAAGGCGATCGGGGCGGCTGCACCTGCGGGCGCCCCTTTCCGTTCGGATGATTGCATGTCCCTGACATCAGTGGCAGATCGCCCCGCAAGGCGGCCGGTCAGCGCCTGGCTTTCCGGAGCCGGGCTTGTTGCGTTTCTCGTCATCCTGCCCTTCGGCGGCCTCGCCTTCGAAGCGTTCAAAGGCTCGCCGTCGCTCTGGAGCCATCTGTTTTCGACGATCCTGCCGGTCGCCCTTGCGGATACGGTGATCCTGCTCGGCGGGGTCGGCCTGATGACGGCGGCAATTGGTACGCTGACGGCTTGGCTGGTGACAGCCTACGACTTTCCCGGCCGCCGCGTGCTGGAATGGGCGCTGCTGCTACCGCTCGCGGTGCCGACCTATATCATCGCCTACGCCTATCTCGATATCCTGCATCCGATCGGCTCCGTGCAGGGCGCGATCCGCTGGCTGCTCGGCTATGAGAGCCCACGGCAGTTCCGCTTGCCCGATATCCGTTCGATGACGGGCTGCATCCTGCTGCTCGGCATGGTGCTTTATCCCTATGTCTATATTCCTGTCCGGGCGATGTTCCTGACGCAGTCGGCCAATCTCATCGAAGCGGGACGGATGCTCGGCATTAGCAGGCGCGGCGTCTTCTGGCATATCGCCCTGCCGCTTGCCCGCCCGGCCGTTGCCGTCGGCGTCAGCCTGGCATTGATGGAAACACTGAACGACGTCGGCGCCGCCGAATTTCTGGGCGTGCGGACCCTGACGGTCTCGATCTACACGACCTGGATCACCCGCACCGACCTGCCCGGCGCATCGCAGATCGCGCTGGCACTGTTTTTCATCGTCGTAGCCCTGATTGCCATCGAGCGCTGGGCCCGGCGCAATCAGCGCTACGCAACCGACAGCCGCCGCAGCCGCGGCCTGCAGCCGCAAAAGGTCTCTCCGTCCAAGGGTCTCCTTCTCTCTGCTCTCGGCTTCCTGCCTGTTATCCTCGGCTTCGCGGCGCCGGCTGTCTATCTGGCCTCGGAGGCCTGGAAGCGCTTCCGCTTCGCCGGGGTTTCCGCCAATTTCCTCAGTGAAGCCGGATACACAGTGCTCTTCGCCTCGGTCGCCACCGCCGCGGTCATCCTTCTCGGCCTTCTGCTTGCCTATGCCGGCCGTCTATGGCCGGGTGCAGGCTCATCCTTGCTGATGCGGATTGCGGCAACCGGCTATGCCGCACCGGGAACAGTCGTGGCGATCGGCGTGCTGATCGTCCTCGGCAGTGCGGACAGGATGATCTTTCATGCCGGTACTCAATGGTTGGGCGTCGTCACCGGATTGTTCTTCATGGGATCGGGAGCGGCCCTCGTCTATGCGCTGGCGGTTCGCTTCCTGGCGATTTCGGCGGGCGGCATCGACGCCGGACTGGCGCGCATTCCTGTCACGCTCGACCACGCCTCGCGCACACTTGGCCAGACACCATCAGGCACCTTCCGCCTCGTGCATCTGCCGCTGTCGAAGACGGCGATTGCCGCCGCTGCGCTGCTGGTCTTCGTGGATTGCGTCAAGGAACTGCCGGCGACCCTGCTGCTGCGCCCGCTGAATGTCGAGACTTTCGCCACGCATCTCTACGGCGAGGCAGCGAGGGGAACATACGAGGAGGCATCGATCGCCGCTCTCGCAATCGTCCTCGTCAGCCTCCTGCCCGTCATCCTGCTCTCGCGGGTCGGCACCACAAGGCGCTGAAAGGCACCCGCGCGGTTTGCGCGGGCGCTCTGTCCTAGCGTTCGCGCTCGAACAGCGCGTCGGTTTCCTGCCACAGGGCATCAGGGATCGGCAGCTTCGCCCAATCGAGATTCTGCGCAATGCGCTCCGGCCGGCTCATGCCGAGAACGGCGGCGGAGACGTGTGGATTGCGGAAGGCGAACTGGATCGCTGCCGCCTGCAGGGGGACGCCGTGACGCTCGCAGATCGCCTCGATCCGCTTGGCCCGGGCGACGACTTCCTCCGGCGGAGCACCGTAATCGAAGGTCGTGCCTGAATTGCCCGGACCCGTGGCGAGAATGCCCGAATTGAACACCCCGGCGACGACAATCTCGACACCCCGATGAGCAGCTTCCGGCAGCAGGTCGGCTTCAGCCGCCCGGTCGAGCAGGGTATAGCGCCCGGCCATCATGACAGCGTCGAGCGCGCAGGCCTTCATGAACCGTGTTGCAACATCGCTCTCATTGACGCCGACGCCGATCGCCTTGATGTGACCGGCCTTTCTGAGATCGTCGAGCGCCCGGTAGCAGCCTTCGACGGCCTCGTTGAAACGCCGCTCATAGGCATCCCCATGGGTGAAGCGATCGACATCATGGATATAGACCAGATCGAAATCGGCAATGCCGAGCCGGTTTGCCGATTGCTCGAGCGAACGCATCGTTCCGGCATAGCTGTAGTCGAAGAACGGCTTGAGGCGCAGCGGCGAGGCCCACAGACCGTAATCGACCTTCTCGCCATAGGGCGGCGCCATATAGCGGCCGGCCTTGGTGGAGACCGTGACGGTCTTGCGATCGATGGTTCGCAGGAAGGTGCCAAGGCGCAATTCGCTGAGACCGTGGCCATAGAGCGGCGCGGTGTCGAAATAGCGCATCCCGCCGTCAAAGGCGGCAGCCAGAACATCGGCCGCCTGCGCCTCGGTCACATCCCGGTAGAGCGTTCCGATGCCGCTCGCGCCGAAGCCGAGGCGGGAGGCAAAGCCGATCTTGCTCGAAGTCATAACCGCCGTCATGCCCGGTCCTCCCCAAAGCCTGGAAGCCGGTAGACCTCGATCGCGTTCAGTCCGAAGATCCGCTCCCGCTCGGCGCTCGACAGATCCTTGAGGCATTCCTGCAGCGCCTCGACGACACGGTCGTAGCTTGCCGCTACCAGGCAAACCGGCCAGTCGGTGCCGAACATGCAGCGATCGGTGCCGAAGACATCGAGCACTTCATGGACGTAGGGCTTCAGGTCCTCAGGCGTCCAGCTCTGCCAGTTGGCTTCCGTCACCATGCCGGAGACCTTGCACCAGACGTGGTCACGTTGCCCTTTGAACTGGCGGATCAGCACCGCCCATTCGTCGAAACCGCCATTGCGGATTTCTGGCTTCGAGATGTGGTCGAGCACGAAGCGCGTTTCAGGGAAGGCTTCCACTGTCGCGATGCAGGAGGGCAGTTGCGGCAGGTTCGGCACGAGGTCATAGACGAGCCCGGCAGCCTCGACAGCTTCCAGGCCCTTCTTCACGTCATCGCGCAGCAGCCAGTTCGGGTCACTTTCCGTCTGGATAAGGTGCCGGACGCCGACCAGCCACTTGCCCTGAGGCGACGATTGCAGTTCGGCAAGCGTCTGGACGAGTTTCGGATCGGTCAGATCCACCCAGCCGACGACGCCGGCGACGAAATCCGTCGCCTCCGCCGTCCTGATGAAATCCCAGGTCTCGCCGAGATCGTTCCAGGTCTGCACCAGAACGGTTCCGTTGACGCCATTCTTCTGTAGAGCCGGGCGCAGGTCGTCCGGCTCGAACACGCGGTTGATCGGTTCGAAGGGGCCGCTCAGCCAGCCATAATCGCCACCGCTTTTGGGATCCCAGAAGTGATGATGGGAATCGATGATCGGGCTTGTCATGGTTGACGCTCCCTACCAGCGCTGATGAACATATTGCTTGATGTAGGTGTCGTAGATCGACCTGATCTCCCGCATCGCGCTGTCGGAAATCGCCGGCAAGCTGGCGGCCTCGGCATTGGAGCTCGCCTGCGCCGGATTGCGGGCGCCCGGAATGGGGAGCGTGACGGCGTCGAACATCAGGATCCAGCGGAGCGCGAATTTCGCCATGGTCGTATCGCCGGAGACCAGGGGACGAACCTTTTCGACCGCCTCCAGACCGACCTCATAGGGTACGCCGGAGAAGGTCTCGCCGACATCGAAGGCTTCGCCGTTGCGGTTGAAGAGCCGGTGGTCATTGCTCTCGAACTTGGTGTCCTTCTTGAACTTGCCCGACAGCAGCCCGCTTGCCAGCGGCACGCGGGCGATGATCGCCACCTTCTTTTCCTCCGCCTGCTTGAAGAAATGCTCGATCGGGCGCTGGCGGAAGGCGTTGAAAATGATCTGGACACTGACGACGCCGGAATATTCGATCGCCTTCAGCGCTTCCTCGACGCGCTCGACGCTGACGCCGTAATTGCGGATCTTGCCCTGCTCCACCAGCCGGTCCAGACGTCCGAAAACTTCAGGGTGATAGTAGAGATCCGTCGGCGGGCAATGCAGCTGGACGAGATCGAGGCAATCGGTCTCAAGGTTCTTGAGGCTGCGATCGATCCAGCCGTTCAGGTTCTCCGCGCTATAGCCTTCGACGGACTGTTCGGGCAGGCGGCGACCGGCCTTGGTAGCGATGAACGGGCGTTCGCCGCCGCGTTCCTTCATCACCTTGGCGATCAGGCGTTCCGAATGGCCGTCGCCATAGACATCGGCCGTGTCGATAAAGGTGACGCCGGTGTCGAGAGCGGCGTGCAGGGCGGCGAGCGCCTCCGTATCGTTGACCTCTCCCCATGCGGCGCCAATCGCCCACGCGCCAAATCCGATCTCGCTGACCTTGCGGCCTGTCCGGCCGAACTCCTTCGTTCGCATCTCTCACTCCCTGATTTGCGGTGACCGGCGGGCCGGTACTGTCTGGTTAGACTTGCTTGACATTCTCCGTCAACCCAATTATCAGAAAACAGGGTTGTACGACAACCCGGTAAGTACGCAAAATCTGCATCGGGAGGATGAGACCGTGCGATCACTTGTTTTGGGAGGCATTTCTCTAGCGCTTAGCCTCGGCGCGTCACTGCAAATGGCATCGGCTGAAGACACGATCAAGATCGGTGTCGTGGCCGCAGAATCCGGCGCTTTCGTCTCGGCCGGTCACACCTTGCCGGCGGGCGTTGGCCTAGCGGTCAAGGAAATCAACGACGCGGGAGGCGTCAAGGTTGGTGACAAGACCTACAAGGTCGAGATGGTGAAGCGCGACGACCGCACAGACATCTCCACCGCCATTGCCGCGACCCAGGAACTGGTTCGCGATGAAAAGGTTTCGGCGATCTTCGGTTCGGAAACCCACGACTTTACATTGGCGATGACCAAGATCACCCAGCCTGCCAAGGTGATCCAGTTTGCCGGCAACAGCACGCTGGCAAAAATCCTGAACCCGCAGTCCGTCGCCCCCGGCGCCGAAGACCATTACCTCTTCCAGTCCGAGCCGCAGGAATTCCAGCGCTCCGGCTCAACGGCCCGCGGCGTTCTCAGCCTGCTGACCCCGCTCGTCGGCCACCCGCTGAAAAAGTCTGTGGTCATCGTCGGCAATGACGCGACCGGCCAGTTCCTGACCTCCTATTACGTCAAGGCACTGAAGGCCGAAGGACAGGAAGTGCCTGAAGTCATCTCCTATCCGCCCGACACCACCGACTTCTCGCCGTTCCTGACGCGCGCCAAGAGCCTGAACCCTGACGTCGTGCACTTCTGGTACAACGGCGACTCGACGCTGACGGCCCTGCCGCAGGCGCTCGAACTCGGCGTTGCCCCCAGCTACTTCCTGTTCGGCGTCGACCCGGGCATCTGGAAGGAACGAGGCCTGACCGCCGACGTGCCGGTCGCCATGAGCTGCGTGCCGATCTGCTGGGGTGAATCTTCCAACGCCAATGCGAAGACCTATTTCAAGGCCTACTTCGCTGCCGGCGCACCGAAGGGCGTAACTTCCTCGGTCTCGCTGCTCTACTACGACTATGTCCATATGCTCGCCGAAGCCTGGACCAAGGCCGGTTCGCTCGATCCGGACAAGACCGTCGCAGCCCTGGAATCGCTCCATCACAAGGGCGTGGTTTCCGATGACCTCTCCTTCAACAAGAGCCATCAGGTGACGCACGCAACCGAGGTCTGCGCTGCAGCACCGGGCGGCGACATCTCCTGCGCGATGCAGCAGCCACCCGCCGAAGCCCCCGCGGAATAAACTGCCGATGCGCCTCCCGCCGGCCCCCTGCGCCGGCGGGACTTTCGTCATTGAAAGCGGACGCGCCTGACGCGCAGTCCCCGTAACAGCGGAACAGAGCTGTGGACATTCTCATTCAGCAAATCCTCAACGGCCTGTCGATCGCGAGCGTCATCACGCTGATCGCCGTCGGGGTCACCTTGATCTTCGGCCTGACCGGCATCATCAATTTCGCGCATGGCGAATTCCTGATGGTCGGCAGCATCGTCACTTGGCTTGCCGTGCAAGCCGGCCTCGGATTCTTCATCGCTCTCGTGCTCGCCGTCCTTGCCGTCGGCGTCATGGGCTTCGTGCTTGAACGCGGGCTGTTTCGCTTCACGCTGACGCGGCCGACCAATGGCTTCATCGTCTCGCTCGGGCTGATCGTCGTGCTGCAGCACATCGTCATCTTCTTCTACGATCCGAACCAGAAGAGCATTCCACGCCCGCTGACCGGCATCTGGGATATCGGCGGCGTCCGCATCGCCTCGGTTCGCGTCATGGTCATTCTCGTCACCATCGCGGTCGTGGCACTGACCTTCGCCATGGTCACCCGCAGCCGCTATGGACGCGCGCTGCGCGCCGCCGTCGATGATCGCGATACGGCTGCACTGATGGGCATCCCGGTCCGTCGCTACATCACCGGTGTCTTCGTGCTCGGCAGCGCCCTTGCCGGTCTCGGCGGCGCGTTGCTCATCGCCCTCTTCCCGATCACGCCGTTCACCGGCGGCACCATGGTGATGAAGGGTTTTGCCGTGGCGCTGATCGGCGGCCTCGGAAACCTGACCGGTGCTGTCGTCGCCGGCCTGATTCTCGGCATCGTCGAAGGCTTCAGCGCCGGCTACGGCTTCTCCGCCTGGACAGACGCCTATTCCTTCGCCCTGATGATCCTGGTTCTGCTCTTCCGCCCGAATGGACTGTTCGGCGGCACGAGCGGCCCGAAAATGGCCTGACGCGCGAAAGGCACATGCTATGAACAATTCACTTTCGTCGCTCCGCTCACTGATACCGGCTCTGGTCGTGCTGGCGATCCTTGCCTTCGTCCCGACGCTTGGCGCCAGCAACCGTATGCTGTCGCTGGCGATCTCGGCCGGCATCAACATCGTCGCGCTCTATGGCCTCTCGGTGCTGTTCGGCCAGACCGGTATCCTCTCCATGGGCCATGCGGCCCTTGTCGGCGTCGGCGCCTATGCGGCGGCGCTGCTTGCCCGCGATACCGGCATCAGCTTCTGGGTGGCACTGCCGCTTGGCGGCATCGCCGCTGCCGCCTTCGCGGCCATCATCGGCGTCCCCTCGCTGCGCGTCTCCGGCCACCACTTCGTCATCATGACCTTCGCCTTCGGCCAGCTGCTGACCATCGTTCTGACAAATGGCGGTGATTTCACCGGTGCCGCGACTGGGCTCGACCTGCAATTGCCGGTCAGCTTCTTCGGCATGCGTCTCGATGATCTCGTCCCCTATTATTTCGTCGTGCTGGCCTTCGTGGCACTCAGCGCCATCGCCAGCTGGGGGATCATCAACTCGCCCTATGGCCGGACGCTGCGCGCCATCCGCGAAAACGAGAAACTGGCCGCCTCGCTCGGCATCAATGTCGGCCGCCACAAGATCGGCGCCTTCATCGTCAGCGGCGTCTTTGCCGGTGTCTCGGGCGTGCTGCTCGCCTATTTCCTGCGGCACATCTCGCCCAGCCAGTTCTCCTCCTTCCCGAGCATCTATTTGGCGCTGATGGTGATGATCGGCGGCGCGCGCCTGCTGCTCGGGCCGATCGCCGGCGGCATTCTCGTCTCCTTCCTGCCTGAGGTCCTGAACCTCGATCCCGTCGAATCCCGAATCCTCTACGGCGTCTGCCTGATCGCCGTCATCCTGCTGCTCCCGAACGGCCTGATCGCCGGCCTCATCGACGGCTGGAACAGGCTCGTTCGCGGCCCGGCGCAAAAGCAGGCGTCGCGCCAGGCGGCAACTGCCACGCATGCTTCGGAGGCAGGCCGATGAACGCCATTCTTGAGATCAGCGGACTGAAGAAGCAGTTCGGCGGCGTCACAGCACTATCCGGTGTCGACCTGTCGATCGAAGAGGGCGAGATCCTCGGCATCGTCGGCCCGAACGGTTCCGGCAAGACGACGCTCTTCAACGTCATCACCGGCGTCTACCGGCCGACCGAGGGGCATGTCCGCTGGCGCGGGCGGGATATCACCAGTCTCGCCGCCCATGAAGTGTCGGGCGCCGGTATCGGCTACACCTTCCAGCAGGCCATGGCCTTTCCGGGCCTCACCGTCTGGGAAAACGTCCAGATCGCCTGCGAGCATGCGCGCAAGACGAGCCGACCCTATCCCTGGACAACGCCCGCCGCCCTGCTCGATTTCGTCGGACTGACGGCGCTCGCAAATGAGCGCGCCGGCGTTTTGCCCTTCGGCAATCTGCGTCTCCTCGGCATCGCGCTGGCGCTCGCCACGCGGCCCTCGCTAATCCTGCTTGATGAGCCGGCGGCAGGCCTGAACGACAAGGAAACCGCAACGCTGGTCGGGCTGGTCAAGCAGTTCCCGGCCCACGGCATCAGCGTCTGCGTCATCGATCACGACATGAAGCTGATGCAGATGCTCTGCAAGCGGCTGGTCGTCCTCGATTTCGGCTCGAAGATCGCCGACGGGCCGACACAGGACGTTCTTTCCAATCCGAAGGTGCTCGAAGTCTATCTCGGAGGTGCGCTGTGAACCTGCTCGATGTTTCCAATGTAACAACAGGGTATGGCCCAACGGTCGTCAACCGCGATGTCTCCGTCACGCTCGGCGAGAACGAGGTGATCACCATTCTCGGCCCGAACGGCGCTGGCAAATCGACTTTGCTGCGCACCATCGTCGGCCTCGTCAAACCGCGCGCGGGAACGATCAGCTTCGCCGGCGAAAACGTGACGGGCCGTACGCCCGATATCATGGCCAAGCGCGGTGTGGTTCTCGTGCCGGAAGGACGGCGGATCTTCGGCGACATGACCGTCGAGGAAAACCTGCGTCTTGGCGCCTATGCGCGGCGTGACACCGACGCTGTCGAAGCCGACGTCAAGACGATGGAGCGCTTCTTCCCGATCCTTGCCACCAAGCGGCAGCAGAAGGGCGGCTCGCTGAGCGGCGGCCAGCAGCAGATGCTGGCGATCGCCCGCGGCCTGATGGCGAGACCCCGCGTGCTGCTGCTCGACGAGCCGTCGCTCGGGCTTTCCCCGCTGCTCGTCAAGGAAATCCAGACGATCATTCTCGACATCGGCAAGACCTTCAACGCCTCCGTTCTACTGGTCGAGCAGAATGCCGGCCTGGCGCTTTCCGTCGCCACCCGCGGCTATCTGATGCAGAACGGCCGCATCGCGACGTCGGGGCCGATCGCAGAACTCAAGGACATGTCGCTGATGCGCGAGCTCTATCTCGGCGGCGTGGCGGAGCAGGTGTGACGATGGACACGATCGCTCTTTCCTACGGCCGCGGCCATCTCGACATCACGCTTCCGCCGGGCGCCCGGCCGACGGTGATCCGCAAGCAGCAACTGCCGAAACTCGCCGATGGCAAGGCGGCGGTGATCGAGGCGCTGCGCCATCCGGTTGCCTCCAAACCTCTTGCTGACCTTGCAAAGAACCGCCAAAGCGCCTGCATTCTGATCTGCGACATCACCCGGCCGGTGCCGAACCGGCTGTTTCTGCGCCCGATGATCGAGACGATGATCGCGTCGGGCATTCCGCAGGAGAAGATTTCGGTGCTGGTCGCCACCGGCCTGCACCGGCCGAATCTCGGCGATGAGCTGGCCGAACTGGTCGGCGATCCCTGGGTGCTCGAAAATGTCCGCGTCGAAAACCACTATGCCAGAGACGAGGACGCCCATATCGATTTCGGCTTCACCAAGACGCGGAACACGCCGGTCAAGCTCGATCGGCTGTTTGCCGAGGCCGATCTCAGGATCGCCACCGGCCTTGTCGAGCCGCATTTCATGGCAGGCTGGTCGGGCGGACGAAAGGTCATTGCCCCGGGCGTTGCCCATCACGAGACGATCCGGACATTCCACTCGGCACGCTTCATGGAAGACCCGCTGGCCGTCCAATGCAATCTGATCGGCAATCCACTGCACGAGGAGCAGCTGGAAATCGTCCGGATGCTCGGTGAGGTCTATGCGTTGAATACCGTGCTGGATGAGGATCGCGATCTCGTCTGCGTCACCTTCGGCGAGATCATCGCCAGCCATCAGGCGGCGGTCGATTTCGTCAGCGGCGCGACACAGATCCCTCTCGACCGGAAGTTCTCCACCGTCATCACCTCTTCGGCCGGCTATCCGCTCGACAAGACCTACTATCAGACCATCAAGGGCATGGTGACGCCGCTCGATATCCTGAAGCCCGGCGGCACGCTGATCATCGCGTCGGAATGTTCGGAAGGCTTCGGTTCACCGGAATTCCGCGAGGCGCAGGCAAGACTGGTCGAGCTCGGACCCGATCGGTTCCTGGCGACGCTGACGGCAAAGAGCCTAGCAGAGATCGACGAGTGGCAGACGGAGATGCAGTTGAAGCCGATGCGGCTCGGCAGCGTCGAGCTCTATACGACCGGTCTTTCGGGCGACGACCGGACGCTGACAGGCGTCGGCATGATCGACGATATCGAGACGGCAATCGCCCGCAGCATCAGCGCCAACGGCGATGCCGATGTCGCCATCATCCCGGAGGGGCCTTATGTCGTGCCTCGATATGCGGCGTGAGTGCTTAACGATGAAGGTTGGCGTCGCGCAACTCTTCGAAGCGCGCGGTGCTCTTCGACAGGTGATTGCGCAGCGCCTTGCGGGCGGCCGCTTCGTTGCCGTCGCGGATCGCGGCGAAAATCGCATGGTGCTCCTTGCGCATCCGCTCGGCATGCTGCTCGCGCCCGGCCGCCGTCATCTTGTCGAGCCGGGCCCACTGGCGCGGCACCATCGCATTGCCGAACGTGTCGAACAGCCGTCCGTAATAGGAATTCTGCGTCGCAACGAGGATCGAGCGATGGAAGGCAAAGTCTTCCTCGGCGCCATAGCCGCCTTCGGCTATCGCCCGGTCCAGCGCATCGAGCCGGTCCTGCATGCGGACGATATCCTCCGGCGTGCGCCGGAGCGCCGCGAGACCGGCAGCCTCATATTCGATGCCGAGGCGCAATTCGAGAACCCGCAGCACCTCGTCGATCGATTCCAGATCGTTGGGGATGATCGAAAAGGAACGCGGCGTCGGATCGTTGGAAACGAAGGCGCCGAGCCCCTGGCGGGTCGTAATCAAGCCTTTCGCACGCAACGTCGCAAGCGCCTCACGCACGATCGTGCGGCTGACGCCCGTCGCTTCCATGATCGCCTGCTCGGTCGGCAGCCGCTGGCCGGGCTTCAGATCGCCGGACTCGATCTGGGCGATCAGGCTGTCAGCCAGCCCGCTGCGCAGATTCGGCGTCTGCGGGATGGTGTTGAAAACGGCGTTGTCCCTGTCCTTCATGCTGTCGCGACGTCCATTCTCGCCGTCAGGCGGCGGCCGGGGAATAATGCCGTTGCTACCGCATACCAGCACAAAAAGCAAAAGCCCGCCCGGCGGGGATAACCAGAACGAACGGGGAGGAAAGAATGAAAGAGAAAATCGGCTTCATCGGTCTCGGTGCAATGGGATCAGGCATGGCGGCCAATCTGCTGTCGAAAGGCTGGCCGCTGACCGTCATGGCCCACAGAAAGCGCGAGGCCGTCGAGCAGTTGAAGGCGCAGGGCGCCAGCGAAGCGGCGACGCCCAAGGCACTGGCGCTGGCATCGGATGTGGTGGTGCTCTGCGTCACCGGTTCCGAGGAAGTTCAGCAACTCCTGTCCGGTCCAGATGGCCTGCTCGCCTCCGGAAGGCGGATGCTTTTGATCGACTGCTCGACCTCCAACCCCGCCGTGACGATCAAGCTCGCTGCCGAACTTTCCGAGCAGGGCATCACGCTCGTCGATGCGCCACTCGCCAGAACGCCGAAGGAAGCAGCCGAAGGCAAGCTGGATGTGATGGCGGGAGGCTCTGCCGATGGCATTGCCCGCGCCCGGCCGATCCTCGAAGCCTTCGCCGCCCGCATCATCGAGACCGGCCCTGCTGGCACCGGGCACACGATGAAGCTGCTCAACAACTTCGTGTCGATGGGTTACTCGGCGATCTATTCGGAAGCATTGATGATCGCCGCGAAGGCCGGGTTGACGCCTCAGGTATTCGACAGCGTGCTGCGCGGCAGCCGCATGGATTGCGGTTTCTACCAGGCCTTCTTCGAATTCGTGTTGAACCGCAACGAAAACGCTCAGCGCTTTGCCATGGCCAACGCATTGAAGGACATGTCCTATCTGGCATCGCTGGCCCAAGCGCTTCAGGCGGTAAATCCGGTCGGCGCAGCCGTGCGCAACAGCTTTGCGACGGCGGTCGCCGCTGGCCATGGCCAATCCTTCGTGCCGGCCCTTTCGGATGTCATCGCGGCTGCAAACGGTGTCTCGCTGACTGAAGCAGCGGACGGAAAACAGGGCGGATGACCGTGCTGGAAATTCACCTCGACCCCGTCGGCGGCATTGCAGGCGACATGTTCGTCGCAGCCCTGCTCGATCTCAGGCCGGACCTGAATACCGGCTTGCAGGCGGCGCTGAAACGCTGCCCGCTGATCGAAGACGTCGGGTGCGAACTTGTGGCGCATCACGACGGCGTGCTGACCGGCAGCCGCTTCAAGGTGCATCATACTGAGCATGGGACGGATCACCCGCATGATCACCATCATCATGACCATCACGGCCACCATCATCATGATCACGGTCATGCGGAGCACGATCACAGCCATGCAGGGCATCACCATCACGTCGCCTGGCGGGACATCCGCGATGCCCTGAGCCGTTCGGCGCTCGGCGGAGACACCATCCGCCACGCGACCGGCATCTTCGAAAAGCTGGCGGAAGCCGAAGCCAAGGTCCACGGCACGACACCCGAAGACATTGCCTTTCACGAGGTTGGCGCCTGGGATTCGATCGCCGACATCGTCTCTGCCGCCTGGCTGATAACGCAACTCGGCGCAGCGCATTGGAGCGTTGGTCCGGTCCCGCTCGGAAGCGGCCGGGTGAAGACCTCGCATGGACTGCTCCCGGTTCCGGCGCCGGCGACCGTGCACCTGCTAAAGGATTTCGATGTCATCGATGACGGGATCGGCGGCGAGCGCGTGACGCCAACGGGTGCCGCTATCCTTGCTTATCTTTGCGGGACAAAGACCGCACCCGGCCGAAGGGTCCTGAAGGCATCAAGCCATGGCTTCGGCACCAAGCCGCTCCCCGGCATCAGCAACTGCCTGCGGCTCCTGGCCTTCGAGCGCCGCGACGAGGTATCAGGCTTCAACGGCACGGTGGCGGTGCTCGAATGCGAGATCGACGACCAGACTGGCGAAGACATCGCCCAGGCCGTCGACCGGCTGCGTAACCGGCCGGATGTGCGCGACGTCGTCCAGATGCCGGTCTTCGGCAAGAAGGGCCGGATGATGACCCATCTCCGGGTGCTTGCCGACCCATCGAAAAGCAGGGATGTCGCCGCCGCCATGCTCGACGAAACGACAACCATCGGCGTGCGCGCCACGACGGCTGAGCGGATGACGCTGAGCCGCGAGCAGGAAACGGTCGAGCACGCAGGAAAGATCTACGCCTTCAAGCTCGTCGACCGCCCCTCGGGCCGCACCGCCAAGCTCGAAGCCGACAACCTGACATCCACCCCGGGTGTCGCGGCACGCAACAGCCTGAGGAGTCTTCTGGAGGGGCTGTTGAAACAAAAGAGAGGAGACCTGTTGTGAGAAAGGCTCTGGAGGAATGTCTCGCCTCGCTCGGCGACGTCTCGATCGCGGTCAGCGGCGGTATCGATTCGCTGACGCTGGCGGTCATTGCAACCCGGCTTCTCGGACCCGCACGCGTCAACATCATGCACGCGGTCTCGGCGGCGGTCCCCGGAGAGGCCACCGAACGCGTCAGGATGCTGGCGGACAGCGAGGGCTTTGACCTCGAGATTATCGATGCCGGCGAATTATCCGATCCGGATTATCTCCGGAACCCCGTCAACCGCTGCTTCTTCTGCAAGGGCAATCTCTACGGTGCCATCGCCGCCCGGTCGAACCGTCAGCTGCTGTCGGGGACCAATCTCGACGATCTCGGCGAGTACCGGCCGGGGCTTGAGGCGGCCAAGAATTTCTCCGTCCGCCATCCCTTCGTCGAGGCCGGTATCGGCAAGCAGGCTGTGCGCCAGCTGGCGCGCGACGCGGGCCTCGGCGCGCTGTCGGAGCTGCCGGCCTCCCCCTGCCTCTCCAGCCGGATCGAAACCACGATCGCCATCGAGCCGGAAATGCTGGAGGCCGTGCACCGGATCGAGACGTTCCTGACCGAGACGCTCAGACCTCAAACCGTCCGCTGCCGCATCAGGCGCAGCGGCATCGCCATCGAGCTTGATCGCGATGCGCTGGCACTGGCAACGGCAATGAACGACGTCGGCAACGACCTGCGCGGCATGCTGCCCGGCGCCTACAGGAACGGTCCGCTGACCTTCGAGCCATACCGCAATGGCAGCGCTTTCGTCGGTGCCAGGCCATGACCGGCGATGCCGTCTTCGATTTCGCCCGGGCCGAGCGCATCGGCCTCAGCGAAGCCGTATTCTGTGCGGGCAAGACGCCGCAGCAGATTGCGGCGATCCTTCGAAGCGCCAGCGAGCGGGATGCCGGTCTGCTGCTCACGCGCCTCGACGACCAGAAGTTCGCGGCGCTCCCGAGTGAATTGAAGCCCGCCACGGACTGGTGCCCGCTGTCGCAAACCGCATTTTTCGGCCCGGTTCCGCCGGTATCCTTGACCCAAACCGTCGCGATCGTCGCAGCCGGAACCTCGGACGCACCGGCCGCCCGGGAAGCCGAGCGGACCCTTCGCCACGCAGGCGTCGAGGCATCCGTCATCATCGATGTCGGGGTTGCCGGGCTCTGGCGGCTGATGGACAGGATCGAGGAGATCCGCCGCTTTCCCGTGGTCATCGCCGTTGCCGGCATGGACGCGGCGCTCGCAAGCGTTCTCGGCGGTCTGTACGGCGGCAGCCTGATCTGCGTGCCGACCTCGGTCGGCTATGGCGCGGCCGAAGAGGGCCGCACCGCACTCAACGCCATGCTGGCCAGCTGCGCGCCGGGCATCGTCGTCACCAATATCGACAACGGCTACGGCGCCGCCTGCGCGGTGCTCCGCATGCTTGGTGTCATGAAGCTTCGCTGATCAGGGAGCCGTCGAGCGGCTCCCCGAGGCTTTCTCAGGCAGCGTCCACAGTCAGCTGCGTCTGCTCGCCGAGACCGTCGATGCCGAGCTTTATCGTCTGCCCGGCCTTCAGGAACAGCGGCGGCTTCATGCCGAGGCCGACGCCCGGCGGCGTGCCCGTCGAGATGATATCGCCCGGCTGCAGGCTCATGAACTGCGAGATGTAGTGAACGAGGAAGGAGACGCCGAAGATCATCGTCTTCGTCGAGCCGTTCTGGCGCATCGTGCCATCGACGGACAGCCACATCTTCAGGTCTTGCGGATCGGCGATCTCGTCGCGCGTTACCATCCATGGGCCGATTGGGCCAAAGCTGTCGGCCGACTTCCCCTTGGTCCACTGCCCGCCGCGCTCGGCCTGAAATTCGCGCTCCGAAACGTCGTTGATCAGGCAGTAGCCGGCAACATGTTTCATCGCGTCGGCTTCCGAAACATAGCGGGCCTCGTCGCCGATGACGATGCCGAGCTCGACTTCCCAGTCGGTCTTCTTCGACTTGCGCGGGATGATGACGTTGTCGTTCGGGCCGGTGATGGCGCTGGTGGCCTTCATGAACAGGATCGGCTCTTCGGGAATGGCCGCACCGGTCTCGGCAGCGTGGTCTGCATAGTTCAGGCCGACGCAGATGAACTTGCCGGTGCGCGAGACGCAGGGGCCATACCGGCCGGTCTCGGCAGCGAGGGGCAGGCTCTCGATGTCGATCGCGGCGATTTTTGCCAGACCCGCAGCCGTCAGGCTGTCACCTGATATGTCGCCGACATGACCGCTGAGGTCCCTGACCTTGCCGTTCCTGTCGAGAATGCCGGGCTTTTCGGCGCCGCGCTCACCGTATCTCAGAAGCTTCATATCGATTGTCCGTTTTTCAAGATGTGTCTTCAGGCGTTCGCCCAGCCGCCATCGATGACGATGGCATTGCCGGTCATGAAGGCCGATTCCTTGCTGGCGAGGTAGACGACGAGGTCGGCGACTTCCTCGGGCGTACCGAGGCGTCCCATCGGCTGGCGGGCGATGAAGCTGGCGCGGGCCTGATCGTAATCGCCGAGCGCCCGCATGCGGTCCTGCAGCGACGGGCTTTCGACGGTGCCGGGGCAGATCGCGTTGGCGCGGATGCCCTGGCCGACATAATCGAGCGCCACCGATTTCGTCAGCCCGATCACCGCAGCCTTGGTGGTGCCGTAGATGAACCGGTTCGGCGCAGCGATGACGGTCGAGGCAACAGACGCCATGTTGACGATCGAGCCGCCGCCGCGGGCGATCATGCCCGGCAGGAAGGCGCGGATCATCCGGTACATGGCGCGGATGTTCAGGTTGACGGAAAAGTCGAAGGCATCCTCGTCGCAATCGAGTATCGAGCCGTGATGCACGAAACCGGCGCAGTTGAAGAGAATGTCCGGCGCATCGATCTCCTTGGCGAAGGCGCTGATCTCCGCCGGGTTCAGCACATCGAGTTTGCGTGCGCTAACGCCCGCCTGATCGCGCAGCGTATCGAGCTTTGCGGCATCGATATCGGTGGCGCAGACGCGCGCGCCTTCACGCAGGAAGGCGAGCACCGTGGCACGTCCCATCCCCTGCCCGGCTGCCGTCACGACAGCGGTTTTTCCCTCAAGTCTTCCAGTCATGTCATGTCCTCAACAGATTATTCGGGTTGTTCTCCGGCCAGCCCGACGCGGTTTGCGGCACCATGGAGGTGCGCCCGCATGGCATCACGGGCTTCGTCGCCGTCGCCCGCTTCGATGGCATCGAGAATGCGTTGATGCTCGCCGAGGGTCACGGCCGCCAGATCTTCGGAACGCTGCTGGTTGCCGGAGGCCAGAATGCTTTCGCGCACCCGCTCGGAAACGAACATCAGGAATTGGACCATGTAGAGATTGCCCGTCGCCGCAGCGACGGTTTTATGGAATTCGAGATCGGTCTTAAGCCACATGACGCTGCCGTAGGGTGCATCACGCATCGTCACCAGCGCATCCTTCATCGCCGTCAGGTCGTCGCCGGTCCGGCGCTTGGCGGCAAGGGCCGCCGCCTCGACTTCGAGAATGCCGCGCAGTTCGAACAGCGACTGGAAGGCCGCAGCCTGCTGCAGGGCTTCGTAGTCGATCGTCAATGTCGTGGCATTCGGCTGGTCGGCGACGAAAGCGCCGCGGCCCTGCTGCGACCAGATCCGGCCCTCGGACCGCAGCCGCGCGATCGCCTCGCGCACGACGTTGCGACTGACACCGAATGTCTGCGCAAGCTGCTGCTCGGTCGGCAGCTGATCACCCGGCCTCAAACGCCCCTGGGCGATTTCGCGCGAGATCGAACTTGCGACCAGCGTCGACAGATGCGGGCCCCGATTGACCTTGTCGAGTTTCAGCGTCATTCCCTACCCCCTGCCATGCCATCTGCACTTGCCAATATCCGCCCCTCGCTCAAGAGATGCCGTGGGTCGAATGCATCCTTGATCCGGCGCGAGAGCTCCAGCGTCAAGGGGTCGGCACGTTTCAGGAAGGCGTCCTGCTTGACGCGGCCGATGCCATGTTCGGCGCTGATCGAGCCGCCATGCTTGTCGACGACATCGAAGATCACCTCTTCTGTGGCATGAAACAGGCCATCGAACTGATCATCGGGCATGCCGACAGGCGGAACGATATTCAGATGGATATTGCCGTCGCCGACATGGCCATAGGTGACGGCGATCGCCTCGGGATGCTTCTGCGACAGCGCTTCGAGCGTGTCGCCGACGAAGGCCGCCAGGCTCGAGATCGAAACCGAGACATCGGTCCTCAGATATCGTCCGCCGCGGCCCTGCGCCTCGACCATCATCTCGCGCAGCAGCCAGAGCCGGTCGCCCTGCGCCTTGCTGCTGGCAATGACGCCGTCGAGAACCAGATCGGAGGCGTCGCCGAGAAATCCTTCGAGCAAGGCGCGAAGATCAACGCGTCCGGCTGCCGAAGCCTCGATCAGCACATAAACGGGATAGGCCTCGCTTAGGGGATCGGGAAGATCGTCGCGGGCGTTGATGGCAATCTCGATGCCGCCGCGCAAGATGAGCTCGAATGCCGTCAGCAGGTCGCTGCACTGGCGGCGCGCCCGCGCATAAAGCTGCATGGCATCATCCACCGAGGCCAGCCCGACCAGCGCCGTTTCCACCTGTTCCGGCTTCGGAAACACCTTGAGCGCCACGGCGGTGACGATGCCGAGCGTGCCTTCGCTGCCGATGAAAAGCTGTTTCAGGTCATAGCCACGGTTGTCTTTGCGCAGCGTGCGCAGACCGTTCCAGATCCGGCCGTCGGCAAGCACGACCTCGAGGCCGAGCACCAGGTCGCGGGTCATGCCATAGCGCAGTACGTTGAAACCACCGGCATTGGTCGAAACGTTGCCGCCGATCCGGCAGGTGCCCTGCGCCCCAAAGGTGATCGGCAAAATACAGTCGGCCGCTTCGGCGTGGCGCTTGGCATCTTCGAGAATGCAGCCGGCCTCGACGACCATGGCGAAATCGATCGGATTGACGGAGCGTACCTTGTTCATCCGCTCCAGCGAAACGACCACCTCGCCGCCCGGATAGCTCGGCACTGCCGCGCCAACCAGCCCGGTCAGCCCGCCCTGCGGAACGACATGGATCTTCTCTTCATGGCAAAACGCCATCAGGCGGCTGAGCTCAGCGGCCGAGCGCGGCCGCGCCACGGCCAGCGGCCGGCCGTAATGCTCTCCGGACCAATCGCGGCTGTAGCGCTCCAGCGCCTCGCCTTCCGTCAGGAGCAGGTCTGCCGGCATAGCGGCAGAGAGGGCGGCAAGCGCTCTTTCCTGGAGGGGCGGAAGGGCATTCATTCGGTTGCTCCGGTTAAGCGGGAAAACATCTGGACAACTGGGTCACTTACATGGTTATCATACAACACTGGTTTCGAACATCAAGTGCGGCGATCTTTTCCAATGCTCGCCTTTCGCTAAAAACCAGTGTAAAAACGATAACTTGCAGGAGGATCCGTACTATGACCGCAGCGTCCGGCCAATTTCGAAATATGCACGTCATGATCCGTGTGTTCGACCTCGATAGGTCGATCAAATTCTACACGGAACTGCTCGGCATGAAGCTTCTTCGCAAGGATGACTATCCGGGCGGAAAGTTCACCAATGCCTTCGTCGGCTATGGTCCCGAGGAGACCGATACCGTCATCGAGCTGACCTACAACTGGGGCCGCGAAGAACCCTACGAACTCGGCACCGGCTTTGGCCATCTGGCACTCGGCGTCAACGACATCTATGCCGTCTGCGCCGCGCTTGAGAAGCAGGGCGCCAAGATCCCGCGCCCGCCGGGTCCGATGCTGCACGGCACCACGCATATCGCCTTCATCGAAGATCCTGATGGCTACAAGATCGAGCTGATCGGCCTCGACACGATGTAAGACCCGCTTCGTCTTCCGGAGGCCGCGCTGCAGAGCGCGGCCTTTTTTGTTTGCTGACGCCGTCTGCGTGCGGCCCATCATTTGATGATCGCAATCTTGCTGCGGTCGATGGTAATGGCGACGGCGAGGATCAGCACCGAGCCGAAGACGACGTTTTCGGCAAAGATGTTGATGCCGATGAAAGTCATGCCGATGCGCACGATCGAGATGATCAGCGCGCCGACAGCCGTGCGGGCGACCCCGCCGAGACCGCCGGTGATCGCCGTGCCGCCGACGATGACGGCAGCGATTGCCGGCAGCAGCAGCTGGTTGGCCAGGTTGGGCGAGCCGCTCGACAGACGCGCAGCCAGGATCACGCCGGCAATCGCCGCCAGCATGCCCGAGATTGCAAAGGCGACGATCTTGGTCCGCTCGACATTGATACCAGCAGCGATCGCCGCAGGTTCACCGGCACCGATCGCCAGGCTGTGGCGGCCGAAGCGCGTATATCTGAGGCCGAAAAATGCCAGGATGYCGATGATCGCGGCAATCCAGATGACCGTCGGCAGGCCCGCAAAGTTGTCGTTGATCCAGGCTGTGTTCAGACGGCCGGCTTCCTCGATGGTAATTGCCCGCCCGGCCGCGGCCCACAACGCGATACCGGCGACGACGCCGCCTGTCGCCAGCGTCGCCACGAAGGACGGCACCTTGAGGCGGACATGGACGTAGCCACTCAACGCGCCGAAGACCAGGCCGGACAGGATCGCCACCGGAAAGGCGAGCATGCCGATCTGCGGCAGAAGCTGCGCCAGGATAACGCTCGACAGCGACGCCACCGACTGGATCGACAGGTCGATGCCGCCGATCAGGATGACGAAGGTCACACCGGCAGCGAGAATGAAGAGCACCGCCGTGTTCGACAGCAGAAGGATCAGCGTATCGCCGGTCAGGAATCCGGGAGCCGCGACCTCGATGACAAGGACCAGCACGACGAGGAGTGCGGGCGGAATGGCGCCCTGCATCCAGCCTGCGGCGAGAAGGGATTTCATATCCTTGAAACGTTCCATCATCGCCTCCTCACACCATCGCCCGGACAAGATCGACCTGATCCGGCTTGTTTCCGGGCGCCGCATCGAAATGCGCCGTGACGGCGCCATCGCGCATCACCAGCACCCGATGCGACAGGCCAATTGTTTCCTCCAGCGTGTCGGAGATCAAAAGGATCGCGACACCCTGCGAGGACAGATCGCGCACCAGTTCATAGACTTCCTCCTTGGCGCCGACATCGAGACCGCGCGTCGGGTGATCGAGGATCAGGATCCGTGAGCCCGCCGTCATCCAGCGCGCCAGAACCACCTTCTGCTGGTTGCCGCCGGAGAGTTTCCGGCAGGCGATATCGGGTCCCGGCGCCTTGATGCGCAGCCGCTTGATCCAGTCGGCTGCCAGCCGCCGCTCGCGGCGATAATCGATTGCGCCGTTGCGCATTACCGAGGAGAGATCGGCAAGGGTGATGTTTTCGGCGATCGACAGGAACATCACCAGCCCCTCGACGCGGCGCTCGCGCGGGATATAGCCGATGCTCTTGCGGACGGCCTGCTGCGGCGTACGGAAATGCACCGGCTCGCCGTTGATCTTCAAGGTGCCGCCGGTATGGGTCATGAAGCCGCCGATGGTGCGGGTCACTTCCTCGCGGCCGGAACCGACGACGCCGGCAATACCGACGATCTCGCCGGCATGGATCTGCAGATCGACATCGTGAAAGGCGCCATCGATTGCCAGCCGGCTGGCATCGACGACGATTTCGCTCTTCGGCGGCAGCTGCTTGTCTTCCTTGTAATAGGTAGACTGCAGCCCGCGGCCGACCATAATCTCGTGCAGTTCGGGTCCGGTGACATCGGCAGCCCGATGCTCGGCCACCACCTGCCCGTCCTTCATCGTGTAGACGCGGTCGGAGATGCGCAGCACCTCGTCCAGGCGGTGCGAGACGAAAACGAAGCTTGCCCGCGATTTCAGCGAGCGCACGCGCTTGAACAGCACGTCGATATCGCTGCCGCTCAGAACCGAGGTCGGCTCGTCGAGCAGGATGACCAGCGGGCGCGAGACGGTTTCTTCCAGCGTCAGGGCCTTGGCGAGTTCGACCATCTGGCGCGCGGCAAAAGTCAGTTCCGAGGTGCGCGCGGTCACGTCGATGTCGACGCCGATCTTGTCGAGCTGGCGCTTTGCCGCTGCCCGCATCGCTTTCCAGTCGACGATGCCGAAGCGGACGAACTGGCTTTCCTGGCCGAGATAGATGTTCTCGGCAACGGAGATGTTGAGCAGCAGCGACTGCTCCTGGAACACCATGCCGATGCCGTTGGCGGCGCCATCGCGCGCATTACGCAGCTTCAGCGGCTGGCCGTCGAGCATCAGCGTGCCGCTGTCAGGCTGATGTGTGCCTGCAAGGATGCGCATCAATGTCGATTTGCCGGCACCGTTTTCGCCGATGAGGCCGACGACCTCGTTCGGCCGGATTTCGAGCGAGACGTTCTTCAATGCGTGAACGCCGGCGAAGGATTTGCTGATATCGTTGGCTGAAAACATGGCGGTCACTTCACGATCTGGAGACGCAGGCGGTCGAGCGACAGCGCGACGGCAGCGATGATCATCAGGCCCTGAACGGTCTGCTGCACATAGGGCGAGACGCCGAGCAGGATCATGCCGTTGCTGAGAACGGTGACGATCAGGACGCCGACCAGCGTATTGATGACGCCGCCTTCACCGCCGGTCAGCGCCGTACCGCCGACCACCACGGCAGTCACCGCCGCAAACAATCGGCCATCGGCGATGACGGCATCGGAGCGGCCGAGCTGGGCCGCGGCAAGAACACCGGCAATGCCGAAGAAGAAGCCCGCCAGCCCGAACGCCATGATGCGGACGCGGCGGAGATTGATGCCCGAGAGTTCGGCGACATCCTCGCCCCCGCCGATCGCCATGATATGGCGGCCGAGACGGGTATAATATTGAACGGTGCAGGCAATCAGGAATGCGGCGAGCGCCACCCAGACGGCGAAAGGCAATCCGAGAAAGCGGGCAAGCGCCAGATCGCGGATCGACGGATCCATCAGGCGCACGGCGGAACCACCGAGCATATAGACGGAGATGCCGAGCCCGATGAACCAGACACCGAGCGTCGCCATGAAGGACGGGATTCGGAGATAGGTCTGGATGATGCCGGTCGTCAGGCCCATGACGGTGCTGGCGGCGATCGCGGCGATGACGGCAAGCCAGCCGTAGGCATTGGCATTGGCATCATTGGTGGCGAGCAGCACGGTCACCATGGCCGCGACCGAAAGCGAGCCCTCGACCGAGAGGTCTATACTGCCGAGCAGGATGATGAAGGTCAGGCCCATGGCGAGCGTCAGCGGAACCGCGGCGGAATTGGCAACGCGCACCAGGTTGCGAGGCTCGATAAAATTGGGATTGGCGATGGTGATGAGAATGCAGAGCGCGATCAGCACCAGCGCCGGAGCGTAGGCGCGCAAGCGCTTGAGGTTCGGCCCGCTGAACAGGCGGCTTCCAACAGTCGGCATGGCACCTGCCTGTTCGCTTTTTGTCATAGTCTTGATGTTTTCGGCATTGATGGTCAACAGACGGCACCTCATGCGTCATGCGGAGGAGCTGGCAGGCGCCGTAGCGCCCGCCAGCGACGAGGCAGCCTCGGGAGGAGCCGATGCTGCGGGAGAGACGGTGCCGCTAGGTGCGGATGGCGCCTGTCACACGACCCCAAAGGTCGTTCCAGTCCAGCGTCGGATGCGAGTCGATGTTGGTCTTGTAATATTCCTCGACATTGTCCTTCGCGATCAGCACGGCCTTGCCGTAGAATTCGCGATGGTCGGCCGGTTCCTTGGCCGGGTCGAACTTCTTCTGGAGTGCAGCCAGACCAATGGCGAGGCCCATGCCGCCCTGCCAGAACGGATCCGAGGTGACCGTGCAGGCAAATTCGCCCTTGCGCACCGCGTCAACCGCAGCCTTGATGCCGTCAACGCCGACGACGGGAACCTTGCCAGCGAGGTTTTCGGCGCGGAGCGCTTCGAGTGCACCGGTGCCCATGTCGTCATTGGCAGCCCAGATGCCCTTCACGTCATCGCCGAAGCGCGTGAGCAGGTTGCTGGTCAGGTCGTAGGCTTCCGACGACTTCCAGTTGGCGACCTGGAAATCCAGGAGCTTGATGTTGGTGTTGGCAGCCAGCGCGTCTTCCAGACCCTTCTTGCGCTCGATCGCCGCCGTGTTGGAAATCTGTCCGCCAAGCGCGATGATGCCGCCGGAGCCGCCGATCGTCTTGAAGAGGATTTCGGCAATCTGCTTGCCGCTGGAGATGCCGTCGAATTCGATGTGCGAGACGTAGTTCGGATTGAAATCCTTCGGATGAAGGTCCGCCGGCTTGTTCCACTGCGTCACGACATAAGCGCCCGCCTTGGCGCAGGCCTCGACGATCGGTCGTGCATCCGGCGTATCGTTCGGGTCGGAGTTCAGCACCATGTTGCCGCCGGTCTTGGCGAGCATCGCCTTGATGTCAGCAATACCCTTTTCGCTGTTGCCCTCGGAAACCAGCGTGACGTGGTCAAGGCCGATGGCGGAGGCGAAGGCCTCGGCACCCGTCTTCCAGACGGCATGATAGGGGTTGGAGAGAGAGCGGATGGACGTGACAAGCGTCGGCTTGTCAGCGGCGAAGAGCTGCCGTGGCAAGGCGGCGACCGTCGCACCCGCTGCGACCGTCGCCAGAAACGATCTGCGGTTCATGCTGCCGAAACGCGAATTCATCTTATCGTTCATTCGAAAACCTCCCGTTGAATGACGAAGATAGCGATGCCGTCCTTGTTTCCCCGGCATCTCCATCTGAAGCGACGTCGTCATAACATTTGTACGACAACCCTTCAAGACGATAACCGTACCCTTTCTCTTGACGAGGGGCAAGAGACTTGAGATTGTGATCGCGAATTGATGCCGGGACAACGAGGAGCGACCGGTTTCATCTGGATTTTACGGAGGAAAGAATGCCCGATTACATCATCGTCGGGGGCGGCTCGGCGGGATGCGTGCTTGCTGCGCGCCTGAGCGAGGATCCGGACGTATCCGTGACCCTGCTGGAGGCTGGCCCGCGCGACAGCAATATGTATATCCATCTACCCGTCGGCTTCTTCAAGATGACCGCGGGGCCGCTGATCTGGGGCTATGAGACGGTCGCCGGGCGCGAGATTGCCGGACGCAAGATGGTCTATCCGCAGGCGCGCGTGCTCGGCGGCGGCAGCTCGATCAATGCCCAGGTCTTCACCCGAGGCTGCCCCGAAGATTACGACGGATGGCGCGACCTCGAAGGATGCACCGGCTGGGGCTATGACGATGTCAGGCCCTATTTCCGCAAGTCCGAAGGCAACGACACGTTCGGCGGCGCCCATCACGGCACCGAAGGACCGCTCGGCGTCAGCTCGCAGACGCCGCATGCCCTCACGCGGGTTTTCGTCCGCGCCGCCCAGGAAGCGGGTCTCCCCTTCAATCCCGACTTCAATGGTGGATCGCAGGCCGGAGCCGGCTTCTACCAGACGACGACCCGCAATGGGCGCCGCAGCAGCACGGCCGTCGGCTACCTGAAACCCGCAGCGCACCGCAAGAACCTGACGGTCCGCACCGATACGGCCGTCAACCGCATCGTCATCGAAAATGGCTGCGCCGTCGGCATCGAGATCATCGAAAACGGCCGCCCGGTGCTGCTGCGTGCCGAGCGCGAGGTCATTTTGACATCGGGCGCCATCGGCTCCCCGAAGATGCTGATGCTCTCCGGCCTCGGCCCTGCAGACGAATTGCGGGCGCTCGATATCGACGTTGTCAGGGATCTGCCGCAGGTGGGCAAGAACCTGCAGGACCATATGGATGTCGATGTTCTCGCCGAACTCACCGGATCACACGGCATCGACCGCTACAAGAAGCGGCATTGGCAGGTGGCGGCGGGCATCGAATACGCGCTGTTCGGCAAGGGTCCGGTCGCATCCAACATCGTCGAAGGCGGCGGCTTCTGGTGGGGCGACCGCGCCGAGGCGACGCCGGATCTGCAATTCCACTTCTTGCCCGGCGCCGGTGTCGAGGAAGGCATCGGCGGCGTACCCGGCGGCAATGGCTGCACGCTGAATTCCTATCACGTCCGCCCGCGCTCGCGTGGGACGGTGACGCTGCGCTCCAAGGACCCGGCCGTTCCGCCTGAGATCGACCCCAACGCCTTTGCAGAGCCTTACGATCTCGAGCGTGCTGTCGACGGCATCAAGATCTGCCAGGAAATCCTCTCGCAACCGGCCTTCCGGCCCTTCGTCAAACGGCTGCATCTGCCCGACGGTAACATCCGCACGCAGGAGGAATACCGCCAGTTCGCCCGCCAATACGGCCGTTCTGCCTATCATCCTGTTGGCACCTGCCGCATGGGTGGCGGCGAAGACGCCGTCGTCGATCCGGACCTCAAGGTGCGCGGCATCGATCGCCTCAGGGTCTGCGACAGCTCGGTGATGCCGCGGCTGATTTCCTCGAACACCAATGCGGCAACGGTGATGATCGCCGAAAAGGCGGCCGATATTCTCAAGGGCGTCTTGCAACGGCAGCCACAGCACGATTACGCATGACGATCCTTTCCAGCGCAGATCATTCCATGACCTATTCCATCCCGTCTCCCCGCGAATTCCTGGCCTCGCTCTTCCACGCCGCCGTCAAGGCCGCCGATCCCCTGACGGGGATTGCGGCGCACCTGCCGGAAAAGCCGAAGGGCAAGACCGTCGTCATCGGCGCCGGCAAAGGGGCGGCGCAGATGGCGCGGGCACTTGAAAGCCTCTGGGACGGGCCGCTGGAAGGCGTCGTCGTCACCCGCTACGGCTATGGCTGCGAGACCGAACATGTCGAGATCATCGAAGCCTCGCATCCGGTGCCGGATGCTGCTGGTCTCGCCGCATCGAAGCGGCTGATCGAGACGGTGAAGGATCTATCCGCCGATGATCTCGTCATCGCTCTTGTCTGCGGCGGCGGCTCGGCGCTGCTGCCCTCTCCGCCGAAAGGGCTGACGCTCGAGGACGAGATTGCGCTCAACGAGATGCTGCTTGCCTCGGGCGCGCCGATCTCGGCGATGAATGTCGTGCGCAAGCATCTGTCGACCATCAAGGGCGGACGGCTGGCGGCAGCGACCAGGGCCCGCGTCGTCAGCCTCATCGTCTCCGACATTCCCGGCGACAATCCTGCCCATGTCGCATCCGGCCCGACGGTGCCCGATCACTCGACCCGGCATGAGGCGCTTGAGATCATTGCCCAGTACGGCCTCAAATTGCCGCAGGCGGCAATCGATCACCTCAATTCGGCGGCAGCCGACGCGCCGCTCCCGGATGATCCGGCCTTTGTCCGCAACAGCCACCATATCATCGCCTCGGCCGGTGTTTCGCTGGAGGCCGCTGCCGCACTGGCGCGTGCAGGAGGCATCGAGGCGGCGATCCTCTCGGATGCGATCGAGGGCGAATCCCGCGACGTGGCGCAGGTGCACGCGGCTATCGCCAGGGAAGTGCTCGGCCGCAACCGGCCGTTCGCCAAACCCGTCGTCGTCCTTTCCGGCGGCGAGACGACGGTGACGCTGCGTGCGAAAGGCGGCAAGGGCGGGCGCAACGGCGAGTTCGCGCTGGCAGCAGCCCTTGCCCTTGACGGGCACGACATCCATCTCATCGCCGCCGACACGGACGGCATCGACGGCTCGGAAAACAATGCCGGAGCCTTTGCAGACGGTGCGACGGTGAAACGGCTGCGCGCAGCCGGTCTCGACCCGCGCCGCGTTCTCGATGCCAATGACAGCTATACCGGCTTCAAGGCGACCGGCGACCTTTTCGAAACAGGCCCGACCGGCACCAATGTCAACGATTTCAGGGCGATCCTGATCCTCTAGCCGGAACCGATCATGCAACACCTGCTCTTCATCGGCACGCTCAACCAGCCGACCTCCTATTTCGAAGGTGCCAATGGCGATGGACTTTCGGTTCATCTCTTCGACGACGAGACGCTGAGTGCCGAGCGGCTGGCTACAGCGCCGCAGATCGTCAATCCGACCTTCCTCACGCCATCAGCAGACGGCAGCCTCGTCTATGCGAATTCGGAGATCGAAGGCTGGTACGAGGGCCTCGTCACCGCCCTTTCGTTCGACAGGCAGGCCGGGCGCCTCCGCCATCTGAACATGCAGCCGTCGCTGGGCGCTACCACGGCGCATAACGCCATCTCGCATGACGGCAGGCACCTCTTCGCCGTCAACTATGCGATGGGAGACGGTGGCCCGGATCAGGCGCTTGTCGCCTTCGAGCGCCGGACCGACGGCTCGCTGGCGCCGGGCAAGATCAGCGTGGCGCAATCCGGAACCGGCCCGAACCCCGCCCGCCAGGAACGCAGCCATCCGCACAGCGTCACCGAGATCGCCCCGAACCTGATCTTGGTTGCCGATCTCGGCACGGATCGGCTGACGATCTACGCTCTCGAAGGGGACCGGTTCGAGAAGGTGAGCGAGACCGCGGCAAGGCCTGGTGCAGGACCGCGCCACGTTGCGCTCCACCCCTCCGGCCGCTTCGTCTTCGTCATCAACGAGCTTGATTCCACGGTGGCGAGCTATCGCTTCGATGCTGCCCGCCGGACGCTGCATGAGATCGAGATTCACTCGACGCTGCGGCCGCAGACCACGGGCACCAACTATGCGTCGGACCTGCAGATCTCGCCGGACGGCCGGTTTCTCTACGGCGCCAATCGCGGGCATGACAGTATCGCGGTCTTCGATATCGACCCGGAAACCGGCAGGCTTTCGCCGAAGGGTCAGGTGCCCTGCGGTGGCCGCACGCCGCGCAATTTGGCAATCGCCCCGCAGGGCGGTCACCTTCTTTGCGCCAATCAGGATAGCGACGTCGTGACCATTTTCACCCGTGACCGGGAGACCGGAGCGCTCCGCGACAGCGGCAAGACGATCCACATCGGCACGCCGATGTGCCTGCGCTTCGCCCGGGCTTGACGCCCGCCCTCAGTGCTTGAGGATCTGGCTAAGGAACAGCTTCGTCCGCTCATGCTGCGGATTGGTGAAGAAGTCGTGAGGCTTGCCCTCCTCGACGATCTGGCCCGAATTCATGAAGATCACCCGGTCGGCAACGGCCCGGGCAAAGCCCATTTCGTGGGTGACGCAGACCATCGTCATGCCATCCTTCGCCAGACCGGTCATGGTTTCCAGAACCTCCGAGACCATCTCTGGATCGAGCGCCGAGGTCGGCTCGTCGAAGAGCATCACGGCCGGCTCCATGCAGAGCGAGCGAGCAATCGCGACGCGCTGCTGCTGGCCGCCGGAGAGCTGGATCGGGTATTTGTTGGCCTGTTCCGGAATGCGTACGCGCTCGAGAAAACGCAGCGCCGTCTTCTTCGCTTCCGCCGCCGGCACGCCCTTGATCCACATCGGCCCCACCATGCAGTTCATCAGCACCGTCATATGCGGGAAGAGATTGAAGTGCTGGAACACCATGCCGACATTCTTGCGGACGTCGCCGACATTGCGCATCCTGTTGTGCAGGGTGATGCCGTTGACGGTGATATCGCCTTCCTGATGCGCTTCCAGCCGGTTGAAGCAGCGGATCAGCGTCGATTTGCCGGATCCTGAAGGACCGCAGACGACGATGCGCTCGCCCTTGGTGACCGTCAGGTTGATATCCTTCAGCACCTGGAAGGCGCCGTACCACTTGGACACATTCTTCGCTTCGATGATCTTGTCGCCGTTCATCGGACTTTGCTCCTGGCGTAGTGACGCTCGATGCGGGATTGGATGAGCTCCAGGCAGATCGACATGATCCAGTAGAGCATGGCGGCGGAGATCAGCATTTCCATGTGCTGGAAGGTCTTCTGTCCCAGCGTGCGGGCAAGGAACATCAGTTCCCAGACACCGATCACCGAGACCAGCGAGCTATCCTTCAGCATCGAGATGAACTGGTTTCCGGTCGGCGGAATGATCACAGGTAGGGCCTGCGGCAGGATGATCTTGCGCATCGTGACGCCGAAACCGAAGCCGATCGAGCGCGAGGCTTCCCATTGGCCGCGATCGATGCTCTGGATGCCCGACCGGAAAATCTCCGTCATATAGGCGCCGTAGCAAAGCGACAGCGCCAGGATACCGGCCGGCACCGCGTCGATGACGAAGCCGAGCTGCGGCAGGCCGAGATAAATCAGATAGACCTGCATCAAGAGCGGCAGGCCGCGGAAGAACGAGGTGTAGAAACTGGCGATCGCATAGGCAAAGCCGTTGGTCGACAGCTTGGCGACGGCACCCAGAATGGCGATCGCAGAGGCGATGACGATCGATATCGCAGAGACGTAGATCGTCGTCACCAGACCCTGCGTGATCATGAAGGGCAATTTCTCGGCAATGAACGGCAGGCTGAGATGAAAGGTGGCGAAGAAGGCCAGGAACAGAGCGAGCAGTTCCAGCCAGACGATGGCGATCTGCACCCTCAGCGGCGCAAAACCGATGAGCACGACATTGAGCACGAAGATGACGGCGATAACGAAGGCGATCGCAAAACGTCCGTAGATGCCGCTGGATGCGGGATCGCCGATCACAGGGCGCATCAATTCGCCCATCGCGGTGCCGCTCATATTGAACATCAGGAAGAAGGCGAGCACGACGGCAAACAGTGTCGCCACGAACCACGGCTTATGGACGAGTACTTCAGACTCGACTGTATCGGGATAAAGCATCTCTTGTCCCTTGCGGCAAATCGACGGTCCGGGGGTCCGGACCGTCTGGTTCTGGCGGCGGTTACTTTACGACCGTATAATCCACGCCGTACCACTTTACCGAAAGCTTGCTCAGCGTACCGTCCGCCTGCATGCCCTTCACGGCCTCGGCGATCTTGTCGTTGAACTCCTTGTCGCCATGCTCGATGGCAATGGCGAGCGGCTCGTAGAAGACCGGGTCGCCGATCTGCTTGATCGGATAGCCGGCCTTGACCGCGTCGAGAATGCTCGGCAGCGAGGACACGACGGCATCGAGACGGGTGCCGTCACCGAGACGCAGGTCGTCGAAAGCCGTGGTCGAGTTGGCGTAGGACTTCACGTCCTTCGGCTTGAACTCGTATTTGAACGGAGGCGCGCCGGCAGCGTCGAGCGTCAGGTCGCCCTTGGCATAGGCCTCAAAAGTCGAGGTCGCCGTAGTGCCGACCACCTTGCCGTCGAGATCGGAAAGCTTGGTCGCCTTGCTGTCCTTGTGAACGGCAACGGCGGCAGGGGTGTAATAATAGACGGCCGGGAAATCGAAGATTTCGGCGCGCTTCTTGGTCGGCGTCATCGAGCCGACATGCATGTCCCAGCGGCCCGCCCAGTTGCCGGCGGTGATGATGTCCCAGCCCGGCGTGACGAATTCGACCTTCACGCCAAGACGCTTGCCGATATCCTTGGCAACGTCGATGTCGAAGCCATCGAGTTCGTTCTTCTCGTTCATGAAGGATTGCGGCGCCCAGTTGGCGTCGGTCGCAACCTTCAGGTCCTTGGCCGCCAGCACGCGGTCGAGCACAGCACCGGCATTCGCCGGCACGGCAGCCAGCGCGACGGCGAGCGACGCAGCAGCGGCGGTCATCTTTGTCAGTCTGTTCATGCGATGGTTCCCTTTATTGTCATTCTTGGTTTTTGGCCCGGGCTCATTCCCGTACCGTCATGCGATCTTGAAGTCGAAGAGACCTTTTCGTCTTCCGGCGATCTGAAGCAGCCGCAGGCCGGTCGCTTCCTTGAATCGATGGAAGTCAGAGCTCTCCTTTCTGGCGCATCTCGTCGCGGATAGAGCGTGCGACCCGGAAGGCTTCGACGCCGGCCGGAATGCCGCAATAAACCGCGATCTGCGTGAGTGCCGCCCTGAGCTCGTCATCGGTCAGCCCATTGCGGATGGCGCCGCGGAAATGGATGCCGAATTCATGCATGCGATTGAGCGCCGCCAGCATGCCGAGGTTCAAAAGGCTGCGCTGCTTGAGATCGAGACCGTCATCGGTCCAGGCCGTGCCCCAGCAATATTCGTTGAGCACATCCTGGAACGGGGCCGAGAAACTGTCGGCGCCGTTGATGGCGCGATCGACGTAGTCGTCGCCGAGAACCTTGCGCCGGACGGCCTCACCACTCTTTCTGAGCGCTTCATCCATGGTTCGACTCCCCGGTTGTGAGGAACTCGCGCATCAGATCGGCAACCGTCTGCGGCGCCTCGATCAGGATCGAGTGGCGGAGGCCCGGCAGGATCGCGAGCTTCGAGCCTGGAATGCGCTCGTGCATGTAGCGGGCCATGCGCGGGTTCGACCCGGCATCGTCTTCGCCCGTCGCAATCAGCGCCGGGCAGCGGATCTGATCGAGGAATCCGCCGAAGTCGGTTTCCGCCAGCACGCGGTAGGCCGCCGCATAGCATTCCGGATCATTCTCGGCATCGCGCTGTCTAAGCGTCGCGATTACCTCCGGATTGTTGTCCTGGAATTCTTCGGTCAGCCACCGGGACAGCGATGCATTGTGATGGTCGGCAGGCGTGCCGGCGCGCAGCGCCGACAGCCGTTCGAGAACCCGCGTCCGCTCCTCCGGCGTCCGGCCAGCGACAGTCGATAGCAGCACCAGCTTGCGCAAGCGCTCGAGATGGGTCAACGCCAGGCGTTGTGCAATCAATCCGCCGAGCGAGAAGCCGGCGAGATTGAAAGTCGAGAAACCTGCCTTGTCGGCCAGCGCCAAAGCTTCATTGACGAAATCGTCGATCTCATAGCGGCCCTTGGCCCGGCTCGAATGGCCATGGCCGCGCAAATCGAAGGTCAGGATCGTGAACCTGTCCTTCAGACGCTCGACCACGCCCGACCATGCCTCAAGATAGGAGCCGACGCCGTGGATGCAGACCAGCGGATCGCCGCTGCCGTCGATCCGGTAGTTGAGCGTCACGTCTGCGACGGTATGGCGCTGTGCCTCTGCCATGATCAGCCCGCCGCCGCCTTGCGCTGCTTGTCTTTTTCGCGTGCCGCGAAGAAGGGCATGATTTCCTTGACGAACAGCTCGATCGTCCGTTTCTGCAGCTCGAAGGGCAGATTGAAGGTGAGCCCGAGACAATACTGATCGACGCCGGCTGCCTCATAGACCAGCAGCTTTTCGATCGCCTCATCCGGCGTGCCGAACATCAGGTTCTTGCGGATGTTGTCCGGGTTGTAGTTGTCCTTGCCCTTGACCGCCTCATAGGGAACCGCTTCCGGAAACCCTTCGCGCACATTGCCGATATTCTGCATCAGGTTTTCGAAGGTGCGGCCGTAATCCATGCTGTGCTGGACAGCGGTTTCCCAGCCGTCCGCCTTGTCGTAGACGCAGGTGCGGCGCTGCATCATGAAGCGCGGGCGCGGGACTTCCGGATGGTCGGCAACGGCCTTGTTGAACTTGTCGGCCAGAACCTGGATTTCTGCGGCAGGCTGGGAGAGCGGTGTGGAGAGGATGCTGGCGCCGTTGGCGATCGCCCAGTCGAACGAGCCGGGATCGCGCGCCGCCACCCAGATCGGCGGATGCGGCTGTTGCAGCGGCTTCGGCACAGACGTCGCCGTCGGGAATTTCCAGTAGTGGCCGTCATGGGCATAGTCGCCGGCCCACAGCTTCTTCACCGCAGGAACGATCTCCTTCATATAGGCGACGCCTTCCTGCTGCGGCATGCCGCCCGCCATCCGGTCGAACTCGTACTGGTAGGAGCCGCGGGCGATGCCGAATTCCAGGCGCCCATTCGTCAGGTGATCGCAGAGCGCCGATTCACCGGCGAGCCGGATCGGGCTCCAGTAGGGAGCGACGAGCGTCGAGGTGCCCAGGCGGATCTGCTGTGTATGCTGTGCCAGCCAGACGAGCGTCTGGAAAGGATTGGGAGAGATCGTGCATTCGATCGTGTGATGTTCGGCCGTCCACAGCGCCTCGAAGCCACCTTCGTCGGCCATCCGGGCAAGATGAAGAAGGTTGTTCTTGGCCGTCGACATCGAAACATCGGGCGAGAAGCGCTCCATGGTCAGCGATACTGCGAATTTCATCTGCTAGCCTCCCGTTCGGGCTGAATTTTCTTCTGTGCCGTCACTTCAGACGGATGACGAAGGGGTCCTGCATTGCCCCGGAGTAATCGATGATGACGTTCTTCAACCGCGAGAATTCGTGCATCACCTCGAAACCGCCGCGGCGGCCATAGCCGCTCTCCTTGAAGCCGCCATTGGCGGACATGAAGGAGGCGGAACGGTAGGTATTGACCCAGACCGTTCCAGCCTCGATCTGATTGGCGAAGCGAAGTGCCCGGTCGATATCCTTGGTCCAGATGCCGGAGGCGAGGCCGTAATGGCTGTCATTGGCGAGCGCGATCATCTCCGCCTCGTCGCGGAACGGCATGACGCCGACCACCGGGCCAAAGATCTCGTCGCGCATGAAGCTCATGTCGTTCTGCGCATCGACCATGACGGTCGGCTCGAAATACCAGCCGCCGCTCGACAGGCCTTCCTTCTGGGGACGGCGGCCACCGGCTGCGATCTTCGCGCCTTCCTTGACGCCGGATGCCACGTAGCCCTCGACCTTGGTGAGCTGGTCGGCGAGCGCCAGCGGACCGATATCCGTCTCCTCGACCGTCGGCAGGCCGACACGGATGCGGGCGGTGCGGGCAACCAGTGCATCGATGAACTTGTCGTAGATACTGGCCTCGACGAAGCAGCGCGAACCGGCAACGCAGGTCTGGCCCGCCGCGGCAAAGACGCCGGACACGACACCGTTGACCGCATGCTCGATCTCAACATCGCCGAACACGACATGCGGAGACTTGCCGCCAAGCTCTATCGAGCAGGGCACGAGGTTCTGCGCCGCATTGCCGGCGATGCGGCGGCCGGTCGCGGTGCTGCCGGTGAAGACATACTTCGAGACACCCGGATGGCGTGTCAGCGCCTCGCCCGCACTCTTACCGGTACCAGTGACGACATTGACGACGCCTGCGGGAAAGCCCGCTTCATGGATCAGCTCGGCCAGCGCCAGCGTCGAGGCACTTGCATGTTCGGAGGGCTTGATGACGACGGTGTTGCCGATCGCCAGGCACGGCGCCAGCGTGCCGGTGAGCAGCATAAGCGGCGAATTCCAGGGCGTGATCATGCCGACGACGCCGAGCGGCTCGCGCAGGTTGAGGTTCAGCGTATCGACCCGGTTGATCGGGATGGTGTCGCCCTGCAGCTTGTCAGCCATGCCGGCGAAATAGTGATAGCTATCCGGCATCGAGCGCATCTGCGCCCGCGTTTCCTTCAGCAGCTTGCCATTGTCGCGCGTCTCGATCTCGGCCAGCGTATCGGCATTGGCCCGGACAAGCTCGGCAAGACGGCGCACCAGCGCGCCACGATCGGTCTGCGTCATGCGGCGCCAGGCGGGGTTGCGGAAGGCAGCATTTGCTGCGGCAACGGCAGCCGCGACATCATCGGCATCGGCCTCCGCCAGATCGCACCAGCGCTCGCCGGTCGTCGGATCATAGCTTGCGATATAGTTGCCGTTCTTCGGCGCTACGAATTCGCCGTTGATGAACAGGCCCTGGCGCGAACCTTCGATGGAGCTGACTGTCGTCTTCATGTCACTGTCCTTGGTCTTGGGAGGCTTGGATCCAGGCACGGGCTTCGCCGTCGATCATCGCGACGCGGCCGCCATCGTCGGAATCCATGTAGATGCCGAACCGGCCTGCCTGCCGCTCGCGCACATAGCGGCGCAGCATCGAACGCAGTTCGTGGGTGGCGATCGTCTCGTAGGGAAGATCGTCGATCGCAAAGAAACGGAGATCGGCGGGCAGATTGACGCCCTCCCCCTCGCCCGCCAGCCGCGCACGATAGACGAGATAGCCTGGATCGCTGTCGGCAACGTCGAAGACAGAGTAGAGGAAGGTCTCGTCCGGCATCAGCCGCAGTGCATCGCCGCCTTCGACGACCAGCTGGCTGTCAGCCTTGCGGCGGCGCGCCGAGGGAAGCACCCAGCTGCCCTTTCCGTCAGCCCGCAGCAGCAGGCCATCGCCGGCTTCGATCAGGTAGCCGATGATCATGCCATGAGAAGCGAGCCAGCCGGATGGCAGCGGATCCTTGACGCTGGCATAGCGGCCGCGGCAGAAGCCGAGTGGCGCGGTCGGGCTGGTGCCGAAAGCCCTGACCTGGCCGATCAGAACCGTGTGATCGCCGGCATCAACCGAGCTGAAGGTCGTGCAGTCGAACCAGGTGAGACTATCCGTCAGAACAGGCGCACCGGTATGGATATGGTCGTGGGTGACGGACTGGAACTTGTCCGGCGACTTCGAGGCGAAGGTACCCGATACATCGACCTGGCCTTCATGGAGGATATTGACTGCAAAGCAACCGGCACCCGTAAAGGCCTGATAGCTGGACGCGGACTTGGCGATGCAGACCAGAAGCAGCGGCGGATCCAGCGAAACCGAGGTGAAGGAATTCGCGGTCATGCCGCGCGGCGTGCCGTCCTCATCGCGGGTGGTGATGACGGTGACGCCCGTCACGAAGGTTCCGAAGGCCCGGCGCAGTGCGATCGGATCGATCGGCGCATCCGTCTTTGCCGCTATCTCCGCCATGCTTTCGTGCCTCCTCCGTTTGTTGAAGAGGAGGCTATCGCTGCCTGTCCGGTGGTTCTTCCGCGCCTTCAAAGGAAAGGCAGGAAAACTTCTGCTGCGATCCATAGGAGAGGGAAAGTGGCCGCGCGAAAGCACTGCAAGCGAGGATAACGGGGCTGTGGGAGATTACTTTCCGGCCGTTGCGCGGTTGTCGATGACGCCATGCAGGCGGATCGCCAGTTCGACCGCAAAGCGCTTTTCCGGCATCTCGACATCGACGCCGAAGAGTTCCTGGATGCGCGACAGCCGATAGCGCAACGTCGTCACATGCAGGCCCATCGTATCGGCGCAGGCCTGGCTGCGGCAGCCTTCCTGCAGGTAGGTAGACAGCGTCTCGAGATAGGGCGTGCCGTTCTCGCGGTCATGCTCGGCAATGGCGCCGACGCTTTCCTGCACGAAGCTGCGCACGTCGCCGGCTTCGGACGCCGCAACCAGCATCGGCAGCGGCCCGAAATCCTGAGCGGAAACGGCGCCTGTCAGCCCGAAGGAGCGGCCGATGCGGATCATCCGGCTGCAGCGTTCCCAGGCGGCGGGATAATCGGAAAGCGCGGCACAGCGGTTACCCGCGACGACCACGGGCGGCTCGTCGAAATAGCGGCCGAGCTCCTCGGCAATCCGCCGTGTCAGCTTGGCCGTGCGTTCCTGCCGCTTGCTCGGATCATGCGGAACCAGGCACACGACGCCGCCATCAATCGCGATCAGGCTCGCCTGCAGCGATGCCTGCTGCATGATGCGTGCAAGGGTGTGTTCTACATCGACGGAAGCCCCGCCGAACGCCTTCGTCTTGTCGGGAAAATCGATGACGATCATCTGCTGCGGCGTCGCGAAATTGAGCCCCAGCCTTTGGGCGCGCTGGGCGACATCTCCGGCATTGCGCCATCTGGCCTCGACGATCTCGAAGAACAGCTCGGTCTGTGTGCGGGTCTCAAACCGGAAGCGGATGAAACTGCGCATCATCTGGACGCTGAGCGCGAACTTGGCGCTGTCGAGCATCAGGAGATCGAGATCGCTGAACTCGCGCGAGGTGGGGAAGATGATCAAGGCCCCCACCAGCTGGTTATCGACCATCAGTGCCTCGATGCGGGCCGAGATCTTGAAGCGCTGCGTGCCATCATCGAGAAACAGGCTCGCGGCATCGGTCGTGCCACGATCGATCGCCTCGCGCGCCGCCTTCATTAGCGGCCGGGCAAAGACGGTGGACGCGGCCTCCTGCCACGAGGCCTCGTCATAAAGCCCATTTGGCGGCCGCCCCGCGATCACCTGATTGGCGGTGAAATCGACAACCACAGTCGGGTTCGGCAGCATCATGCCGACCATCGCGGACAGCGGCGCAACCGCACCGTCACTAAGCACATGTTCGAGCAGCGAGGTATGCGCCTGCAGCGCCCGCTCCAGCCGCTGCGCCGCGCGCTTCTCTGCCTCAAGCCGGTGCTCGCGCTCGACGGCGATGGCGCCCATGTGAATGATGGTGCCGAGAAAGGCGAGGTCGTCTTCGGTGACATCGGTGATCTGCCGGGAGATGACGCTCAGCACCATCGGCCGGCCCTCGGCATCCCGGCAGTTCATCGGCATCACGACGACCGTGCGGTAGTCGCGCTCGAAGGCTTCCTTGCGATAACCCGGAAACTCGGCCGTCTCGCGCGCGTCGCGGATATAGACGGGCTCGTTGCGCTGCAGGGCAATCAGCGACGGGCTTGTCGCCAGTTCCCATCGGTCCGGCAGCTGGCGTTCGATCAGCGTCGGATCGTAGCGGACGATGACATAGGCATAGCCGTGCGCCGCATCGATGCCCATGATCGAACCAAGCGACCAATGGGCGTGACGGCAGGCGGCCGCGATCAGGTGCTGCAGCACGGTCTGAAGGTCGCCGCCGCTGTTGATCTGGCTCGCGACGTCGCGGAGCGCCAATATCTGAGACTTCTGATCCAACCTGCCTCGCTCCCCCCGGCTGGCGCGTATCATGCGCGCGGCCTCAATAGAAATCTACTCCGTTTCGATGGAAGCTGAAGCCATCCGCTTCCGCCGATCAAAGGAAGACGTTCGCCGTTTAGCCGCTAGGCTTCTAGCCAGTTTCAACATTTCGTATCGGCGCAAGGCATGACACTCGGCATCAGAAAGATTTCCACCTTCCTCGAAGAAACGCATGTCGAAGGCGGCAAGGCAGCGCCTCGGCCGGTGACCATGGTCGTGGTGGCAGCAGTGATCCAGAACCCCTGGGCCGGGCGCGGCTTCGTCGAGAACCTGCGGCCGGAGATCATCCGAATTGCCGGCGAACTCAGCCACGAGATGACCAGCCGCCTGTTGCGGCAGATGGATGCCGAGAAGATCGAGGCCTGCGGCAAGGCGGCAGCGGTCGGCATCAACGGCGAGATCGAACATGCCTCGGCGATGATCCATACGCTGCGCTTTGGCAACCCGTTCCGCGAGGCGATCGGCGGCACCAACTATCTGGAATTCGCCAATACCCGCAACGGCCCCGGCGCCCTGCTATCGCTGCCGATGATGCACAAGAGCGAGAGCGGCAAGCGCTCACACTTCCTGACCGCCAACTTCATGATTGCCGATGCCCCGGGCGCTGATGAAATCATCGTCGCGATCGGCGCGGCCGACGGCGGCCGGCCGCATGCGCGCATCGCCGACCGGTTCCAGGATATTGCCGAGATGGAAGCCGAAAAGGCAGCCAAGGGCTAACCCGGGCTACCGGCCCCCGTCGCCGGGAATTGCCGCGGTGATGATCGTGTCGGCCGCAATCAAGCGGTCGAACACGCCGGGGAGCTCGATCTTTGCCAGGATCAGCGGCGGATCGGGATCTCCGGGCGGCAGCAGACGGCCCTGCGGCCAGATGGCTTTCAGCTCCTCCCGGTTTACTGAGGCGAGGTTGACATCGATATCCGTCAGCGTTCCCGGCACCCGGTAGGGGCAGCGTCTCGTCGAGCAGTTCGACGCCGAGGAGAATTGCCACAGGAAATATTGCTGCCAGTTGCCCATCGGAAATGTGCCGCCGACATCAGGCTTGTAGCGCGCATACCAGATCGGCAGCCGTGCCAGCACCGGATAGATCTGCCGGTAGGCGGCGATATAGCGGGCGGTCGCGTGGTTGACGTAAAGGATCGGATAGCGGCCGGTGCGGGTTCGGATATGCCCGGCAAAGATCTGCGCATCAGACAGCGACATGAACTGATCGGTGTCGAGCCCCTCGAGATCGAGGACCATCAGGTCGTCGGGGCCGGGCTCTGCGTAGTCCAGAAAGTGGTTGGCCTGATCAACCGGGTTGCCGGGTCTGGCGACATGATAGGCGCCCCATAGCAGCCCGCTCTGCTTGGCAATGAATTTCCGGGTCTGATAGAGCTCGCGGCTGACCGCATATTTGCGCCACATCGTCTTGCAATGCGCGACGGTATCGCCGCGATGCTCGCCGCTGCAATCAAACACTTCCGGAAGCCCGTCCGAGGCCTTGGAAATCATCCCGGCGATCCGCTTGTCGGTGAGCAGAGCATCCCAGTCGATCGCGTTCATCTCATAGGCATCGACGATAAGCGCCGCATCCTGGCGGTTCCAGGGGGCCGCGTCGCGCGCGCCAGCGGAAGGACCGGCCAGTGAGAGACCGGCCGCCATGAGGTATGCAAACACCCATCTAAGGGATCGCCGCATCGACCGCCCTCTGTTCGTGCCGGGCAATTATATTAGATCATGCTTGCGCGAAACTGCGCCGGAGCGGCAGGGGGTAAACGGTGCTACGCCTTTCGGACGAATTGCCGAAGCGGCAGCCGTCTCCCATATCCATTTGGCTATGGTGAAAAGGACAGATGACCGACACCAATGCGGGGCCCGCTGAACCGGAATTCGGCGGGCCTCCTTTTCTTCAGGCAGAATCCCTACTTCCCGGCAATCGCATTGCGGATCATCGCGTCGTAGCCTTCCGGATCCTGCAGCATCGCAAAATGGCTGGCATCCTTGAGGATCACCAGTTTGGCGCCCGGAATTTCCTTTGCCATCATCTCAGTATGATCAAGTTTGACGGCCTCGTCGTGGTCGCCGATCGCCAGCGTCACCGGCACGGCGATCTTGGCGAGATTCGCAGCAGTCCAGGCCGGCTGGCTCGCCCACATCGCCGAGATCTGGTTGACGAACGCGTCATATTCGTTCGGCGTCGGCGACAGCTTGTTGTAGGATTCGCCCGCGGCATTGATATAGTCGCTGAAGGTCTTGTTGGTCATCACGTCGGCCTTGACGCCATCGGTCGTGACATTCGCCGCCTGGGCAATGACCCGCGTCAGCTTCTCCGGATGCGTCATCGCCATGTCGATGCCAATAATGCCGCCGTCGGACCAGCCAACGAGCGTGACCTTGTCCAGCTTCAGATAGTCGAGCAGCGCCACGTAGTCGGACGTCATCAGGTCGTAGCCGAAGGGCTGGGCGCTGCGCGTCGAGCGGCCGTGGCCGCGGCTGTCGGCAACGATCACCCGATGATCCCGGGCAAAATCCGCGACCTGATTGCCCCAGACATCGGCGCTGCCGAGACCGCCGTGAATGAAGAGGATAGGGTCGCCCTCCCCATACTCAGCGTAGTACATCTTGATATCGTTGACCGGTGCCATGCCGCTGGCCTTGGCGGGCGGCATCGGTGGAAAACTGGGTAGCGTTTCCCAGCGCTCGGCGGCTTTTGCCGCCGTGGTCAGGGCGAGTGCGGTCAATAGGGCAATGGCAGCAGCTTTGATTGCAGACACAGCTGATCTCCGAGCGAAACACGCCGCGGAGATTAGGCCTATCCAGCCAGCTGGCAAGTCATCCAATCGAAGGCGGGTCAGGCGGCCGAACGGCTGGTCTGCGGGTTCCGGGGCCCCTGATAGTTCGATTTGACCGAAGAGCCGTCGTCGCGCATCACCGCACGGCGGTTCAGCTTGAAGAGGCTGACGAGCTGCGACAGCGCATCGGCGCCGAGCGCCAAGGTGCTGCTGATCGCCGTCGTGCGCGCACTCATCGCCGCATTTTCGCGCGTCATCTGGTCGAGCCGCTCGACTGCCTTGCTGATATCGCCAAGCCCCGCCGTCTGCTCGTCGGCCGCATGGGCAATTCTGTCGACATTGCCGTCGATCCGTTTGACGAGAACGTCGATCTGCTTCAGTGCCTCGCCGGTCTCACCGACCAGCCGGACGCCTTCGAGCACCTCGGTGCCGGAATTGTTGATCAGTGCCTTGATTTCCTTCGCCGCATTCGCCGAGCGCTGGGCAAGCTCGCGCACTTCTTGAGCAACGACGGCAAAGCCCTTGCCGGCCTCGCCGGCGCGCGCCGCTTCTACACCGGCGTTCAGCGCCAGAAGGTTCGTCTGGAAGGCGATCTCGTCAATCACGCCGATGATCTGGCTGATCTCACGGGAGGCCGCCTCGATGCGCTGCATCGCGTTGACGGTCTGCTCCACAACTTTGGTCGAGGCTGCGGTCGAAGCCCGTGCACTTTGAACAAGCTGCCGGGTCTCCTTGGTGTTTTCCGATGACGAGCGGACGGTGGCAGTGATCTCGCCGAGTGCCGCCGTCGTCTCCTCAAGGGCTGCTGCCTGCTCACGGGAGCGTTCGGCAAGATGCTCGGAAGCCTCGCGCACCTCCTGGCTGCTCTTGCTGAGATCACCGGTCTGGCCGAGAACATTGACCAGCGTCTTCTGGAACTCGCCGATCGACTTGTTGAAGTCGCGGCGCAGCCGTTCGAATTCACCAACGAAGGGCTTGTCGAGCGTAACGCGGATATTGCACTGCGACAGCCGTTCGAGCGCCGCGCCAAGCTCTTCCACCGCATCCATCCGGTCAGTCACGTCGATCGCAAACTTGACGACCTTGAAGACCTCGCCCTTGTGGTCGATGATCGGATTGTAGGACGCCTGAATGAAGACGCGCTTGCCATCCTTGCCAAGCCGCATGAACTGCCCGGTGGAGAATTTACCCGAGCGCAGTTCGGCCCAGAAATCCCGGTATTCCTGCGATTGGGCGTAGCCCGCCTCACAGAACATCGCATGATGCTTGCCGATGATCTCGGACGCCTCGTAGCCAAGCGCGCCGAGGAAATTCTCGTTGGCCTTCAGGATCGTGCCATCGGGTGTGAACTCGATGACGGCCTGCGCACGCGACAGCGCCGCCAGCTTTCCTTCGTCTTCGGCGCTCTTGCGCTTGATCGCGGTGATATCGGTGGCGATCTTCACCACCTTGTAGGGCTTGCCGCGGCGGAAGACCGGATTGTAGGAGGCTTCGATCCAGATTTCCTGGCCATTCTTCGCCAGACGCCGGTACTGGCCCTGATCATACTCTCCGCGCGCCAGCTTTGCCCAGAACGCCTTGTATTCCGTCGATGCTGCCTCATCGCGCAGCACGAACATGCTGTGATGGCGGCCGACGATCTCGGAGCGCGGGTAACCGACAGCTTTGCAAAAATTCTCGTTGGCAGTCAGGATGTTGCCAGAAAGATCGAACTCGATGATGGCTTGCGAGCGGCTCAGCGCCTCAAGCACGGACGACGCATCAAAACCGAGTTTCGGAAAGCTGGACATGTTTCAGTGACCCCACGATTACCGGCATCGGGACGATCCTGAACCGCCCGCCTTGCGCCCTCGCGAAACACTATCCGGACACCGTTAATTAGATATTAAGCATATCTGAAGTGGTGATTTTTACGGGCGGCTATCCCGCGCCGGGCGCCGATCCGCGTCAGGGTTGCGGAGCCGGTGTGCCCGATGACCTCATACGTGACCTGCGCCGCACACTCGTCTAATGCAGGATCTGGCTGAGGAACAGCTTGGTACGCTCGTGCTGCGGATTGTCGAAGAACTCAGCCGGCGAATTCTGTTCGACGATCTGGCCCTGGTCCATGAAGATGACGCGGTTGGCGACCTGGCGGGAAAAGCCCATTTCGTGGGTTACGCAGAGCATGGTCATGCCTTCTTCGGCCTGACTGACCATCGTAGCCAACACTTCCTTGACCATCTCAGGATCGAGCGCCGAGGTCGGCTCGCCGAACAGCATGATCTTCGGATTCATGCAGAGCGAACGGGCGATCGCCACGCGCTGCTGCTGGCCGCCGGAGAGCTGGCCCGGATATTTGTTGGCCTGTTACGGAATCTTGACGCGCTTCAGGAAGTGCATGGCGACTTCTTCCGCCTGCTTCTTCGGCATCTTGCGCACCCAGATCGGCGCCAGCGTGCAGTTTTCCAGGATCGTCAGGTGCGGGAAGAGGTTAAAGTGCTGGAACACCATGCCGACTTCGCGGCGCACTTCGTCGATCTTCTTCAGGTCGTTGGTAAGCTCGGTGCCATCGACGACGATCTGACCCTTCTGGTGCTCTTCCAGACGGTTGATGCAACGGATCATCGTCGACTTGCCGGAGCCAGACGGGCCGGCGATGACGATGCGCTCGCCACGCATAACCCTGTATAGCAAGTGTTTTTTGTCGATAAAAAACCAGAAACATCTTAAGCTTATGCGATCGTTACGAAAAATAGGACCTGCCTCTGATCGGTCAGGCGGCGGCTCCTCACCCGTCCAAGCGATCGCCGCGGCGCTTGGAAGCAGTAGCAGCGACCGCCTTGATATTGCGCATCGCTCACGGTTGTCATAGGCCTCATCACATAATCGCAGGAGCCCAGCGCGTGACGAAACAGAAGCCGAAAATTGCTATCAATGGCTTTGGCCGCATCGGCCGCTCTGTTCTTCGCATCCTGCTGAAAGAGCGCCGCGATATCGAGGTCGTCCTCGTCAACGACATCGCTCCGCTGGAAAGCTGCGCCTACCTGTTCCAGTATGACAGCGTCTTCGGCCCATGGCCGGAGGACGTGGTGGCCGAGGCTCGCGCGTTGCGGATCGGCGAGCGTTCGATACCTTTCCACAACGAGCGGGATATTCGCGCCCTCGATCTATCGCACGTCGATATTTTCCTCGAATGCACCGGCCAGCCTTATACCCGCGATTACGTCTCCCGGGCGCTAGAGGCCGGCGCAAAGCGTGTCCTGATTTCGGGTCCGGCGGAATCTGCCGACGCGACGGTGGTGCTTGGCGCCAACGAAGAGATGATTGCCGGCCACAAGATCATATCCAATGCATCATGCACCACGAACGCGCTGGCACCCCTGCTGAAGACTGTCGATGACCTCTTCGGCATCACTGGCGGGCAGATGACGACGGTTCATTGCTATACCGGAAGCCAGCCGACCGTCGACCAGCCGCGGGACGATTTTGCACGCAGCCGCGCGGCAGCCCTCTCTATGGTGCCGACGAGCACCAGCGCCCACAAGCTGGTTGGCAAAGTCCTGCCATCCCTCGCCGGAAAGATCGAAGCCCGGGCCATCCGCGTTCCGACCGCAAGCGTCTCGGCGATCGACCTGACGGTGTCGCTGGAGAAGGCGCCGACCCTAGCCGAAGCCCGCGAACGCTTCAAGGGCGCAATCGCCACGTCGCCCGTCATCGGCTGGATCGAAAAGCCGCTCGTATCCGTCGATCTGCGCGCCCGGCCGGAATCGCTGGTCGTCTCAGGACCGGAACTCTCGGTTTCCGCTGGCGGCCTTCTGCGGGTTTTTGGCTGGTACGACAATGAATGGGGCTTTGCCAACCGGATGCTCGACGTTGCGGCCCTAATGGCACGGTCGTAGCGCGGCGAAATGAGAGAGACGATAGCAATGCCGTATCCGAGGTCATTCAGGGCCATATCCGCAGTGGCCGCGACCCTGTCCCTGTTGTGGGCACCAGCGCTGTTGGCGCAGGAGGCATCGTCCGGTTCGAACTGGTCCAAGGACCCGACCAGCCGCTGCGAATTCATTTCCCCCATCTCTCTGACTGCAGGTCCCACCTACTGGACAGGACTATGCACCGCGAACAAGGCATCCGGACTTGGCATGCTGCGACGGCGCGACGGCGATCGCGCCGGTCCTGCCTTCTATGGCGAAATGAAAGCAGGCGTGCCTGTCATCGGTGTGATCGATCATGATGGTTATCGCGTTGGCCGCTTCAACGATGGCGATATCGGTGGCGATGCCAATCTCAAACCGCAGGTTCGGATCGATGCGTTCCGCGCGGCGGCAAAGGCAGCGCGAGCGGTCGGCTCGCAATATGCCAAGCAGGGCAACGCCGCCTCATCCCGCCACTATGAAAACATTGCCCAGCAACTCGATATGCAGGTGGAATGACCATTCGTTTCGGCGCCGGCATCGACCCTGTCGATGAGAACGCGATTTGCGGCAAGAATTGTGAGCGTTATCGCAGCCGTTGTCTCGCGACGGCAACGAAATATTCAGCCCCTTGCCGAAGCACATTGTCGTTGAAGTCATAGCTGGGATTGTGCAGGGGAGCTGACGTCTCTCCATTGCCGATGAAGGCGAAGTTACCGGGAACTTTCTCCAGGAGCCTGGCGAAATCTTCGGAGGCGGCGATAGGCGCAATATCGTCTTCCACCGCCCCAGGTCCGAAAACGGAGGCGGCAGCCTCCAGTGCAACGCGCGTTTGCTCGGATGTGTTGACGAGTGGAACGAACTCACGGCCGTAGTCGATCGATGCCGAACAACCATAGGCCGAAGCAGTCCCATCAACGATCTGGCGCATACGGCGCTCAATCTCCGCGCTGACCTCAGACCGCATGCTACGCGCGTCGCCGAGTATGGTTGCGGTACCCGGGAGAGCGTTACGTGTACCGTCGGCAATAAGTTCAGTGACCGATACAACCGCCATATCTGCGGGGTCGAGCCGTCGAGAAACGATCGTCTGCAGGTTCACAACGAGCGCACAGGCTGCAACCAGCACTTCATTGGTATGGTGCGGTCGCGCCGCGTGGCCGCCTGTTCCGTCCAGCCTTATCTCGAATATGTCCTCGGCGGCCATGATTGAGCCAATTCGCGTCGCGAACCGGCCCACCGGCATACCCGGCATGTTGTGGATGCCGTAGACTTCGGAAAAAGGGAACCGGGCCATGAGGCCGTCGTCCAGCATTGAAAGAGCGCCCCTGCCCCATTCCTCAGCCGGCTGAAAGACGAAGCGAACCGTGCCGTCGAAGCCACCCTCTTCTGCCAGGATACGGGCAGCACCAAGTAGCATTGCGACATGTCCGTCATGGCCACAGGCGTGCATCGTGCCTAAGGCTTGCGACCGGTAGGGAAGGTCGCTCCTCTCGCTGATCCGAAGCGCATCCATGTCGGCACGAAGCGCGATGGCGCGCTTTCCGGTTCCCAGCGTCAAACTGCCGACAACGCCGGTTTTTCCAACGCCTTCTATGACCTGGATGCCCCATGAACGAAGTTTCTCGGCGACGAACGCTGCCGTGTTGATTTCTTCAAAGCCGAATTCGGGATTGCGGTGCAGGTGATGCCGCCATTCGATCATCTCCCTCTCGATTGTCTCGAACCTGTTCATAGTCCACTCCCGAGCAAGAGGGCGCCGCTGGAGCGGCGCCCGGACAAGATCATTCGGCATTCTTTTGCTCGAACTTGCCACCCTTCAGTTCGTAGAAGACGAAGTCCAGCCGCGTGATATCGCCCTTCTCGTTGTAGGAGAGAGGGCCTATGACGGTATCGACTTTCAGCCCGCCGTGCAGCTTGTCTGCGACAATCTGTGGATCGGCGCTTCCGGCTTCCTTGATGCCGGCTGCAATGACCTGCATCGCCACGTAGCCATAGAGCGTGAAGCCTTCCGGATCGATCTTCTTCCCGGCAAAGCGCTTCACAACCTCCGCAGCCGCGGGGTTTTGACGTGCATCGGGGCCGAAGGTAATCAATGTGCCGTCGGCTTCCGGCCCGGCGATAGCCGCGAATTCACCCGAGAACATCGCGTCTCCGCCGATCATCGGGGTCTTGACCCCTTGATCACGCAATTGACGAAGAATGAGACCTCCCTCGGTGTAGACGCCGCCGAAATAGACGACATCAGCCTTGGTCTCTTTGATCTTGGCGATCAGGGCCGAGAAATCCTTGTCGCCGACAGTGATACCCTCGTAGCCAGTCTCGGTCAGGCCGCCGGCATTGATCGATTTCTTTACCTCTTCGGCAAGACCCTGACCGTAGGGCGTCTTGTCGTGAACGATGAAGACATTCTTGCCGGTGAAATTCTTGATCAGATAGTTCCCTGCGACGGTCCCTTGCTGGTCGTCACGCCCACAGGTGCGAAAGGTGTTCCAGAGCCCGCGTTCCGTGAGCTTGGGATTTGTGGATGCCGGAGTGATCTGGAACATGCCGTTCTCGGCATAGACATCCGAGGCAGGGATTGAGGCACCGGAATTCTGATGCCCGATGACGAATTTTATGCCGGATGCCGCAAGCCGATTGGCGACCGAGACGGCCTGCTTGGGATCGCCACCGTCATCTTCCGTCTGCAGCAAGATCTTTTCGCCGAGAATTCCACCCGCGGCATTGATATCCTCGATCGCCTGCTTGACGCCATTGAGGTTCTGTTCGCCAACAGCGGCGCTGCCGCCTGTGACCGGGCCGGCCCAGCCGATGGTCATATCCGCCAATGCCGGCGTGGCCAGCACGCCCGCAATCGTCGCGGCAATTATTATGCTTTTCATGTCATTCCCCTTTTAGGTTTCTTCGTTGAGAGGTCCTTCGGTCACGAACAACAGCACGCGGCTCGAAGCGTCGAGTTCAAGGCGGACTGCCATTTCGGGATTTGCAATGGCTCGGCGAAGCCCGGCGAGACCGGCTGCGCCCGACGGCGTGGTCGGGGGGCCGCCAGCGGCTTCCAGCAAGAGTGGTTCGTTGGTGAGACGATCCTCTTCAACGGTCACAACGTCGATAAACCCGGCCATCAGTTTCAATGCCGGCCGGCTTGCCTCGCCGCAGGCAAGCATCGTTGCGGACGTTGTCAGATCGCCAGGCACCCGCTCGACATTGCCTGTGCGGATTGCCACATCGACACATGCCGCTGTCGCGGGTTCTACGACGACAATCCTTGCCGGTTGCGCGAGCCAGTCCTTGAGGCCTGTCGTCATTGCCGCCGCGAGACCGCCGACACCGGCCTGGATAAAAAGATGCGTCGGACGCAGCCCTTCCCCAATCTGCTCTTTGATTTCCTGGGGGATCACGCCATAGCCTGCGATCACGTCGCTCACGATCGGGTCATCGGGATCGGAGGAGGTGTCGGCCACCAGAATGCCGGCACCGTCTTTGGCCGCCTTCTTTGCCGCGTCGACAGCGTCGTCATAGGTTCCATCGATGTCGACGATCTCCGCACCCATCTCAACGATGCGATCACGGCGGGCGCGAGAGACGTCGGGGTAGAGGAAGATGCGGGCGCGGCTGCCAGCAAAACGAGCGGCGGCGGCAACGGCCAGGCCATGGTTTCCAGCACTCGCAGTCAACAGCTGAGGCAGGCGGCCGGCCGGCACTTTGCCCGAAGCAATCGCGGCGAAATCCTCACCGGTAGCCCGCGACAGCGCCCGCAATGCCGCATAGGTTCCTCCAAGTGATTTGAAGCTGCCGAGTGTTCTAGCTCCCTCGTCCTTGAGGAAGACCGCACCCAGCCCATGGGCAGCTGCGAGCTCCGGCAAGGCAATCAGCGGTGTCGCGGCATATCCCGGCGCAAGGGCATGCAGGCGGGTCTGGATAATGTGAGCGTCTTCGATCGGCAGGTTCTTTGTCATGCGGAAATGCTACTGCGTTATGCGCGCTGAGTTTCGCCGAAATTCCTTGCACCTTACCGGTTTCAGGCGATATTCTCCCTATTCATGACGGAAACCGCTACCCTCGATTCATTCGATCTCTCTTTGCTGAAGCTGGTGCAGGTCAACAACCTGATGCCGGCCCGCATGCTCGCCGAAAAAGTTGGCCTTTCGGAAAGCGCGGTGTTGCGCAGGCTTCGCCAGATGCGGGCGAATGGGACGATTGCCGCCGATGTCGCGATCGTACGGCCGGCGTCGATGGGATTTCCACTGACAATTCACGTTCTCGTTTCGCTGGAGCGCGAGGCCGGTAGCGAACTCGAGGCGTTCATCAGGAAGATCAAAAAGCGGCCGGAGGTTCGGCAGGCCAACTACGTGACCGGTGAGGCTGATTTCATTCTGATGCTGCAGCTTTCCGGCATGGAGCAATACGACGTCTTCACGCGGGAAGTGTTCCACGAAGACGGCAACGTGAAATCGTTCACGACGCTGGTTACGATCCGCGATGTCGTCAACCCTATGGATGCGGTCCTTGCTCGAGGCATCGACCGATAAATCAAGGCGCCGCTCACACCGCGGTGCCCCCTCGAAGTATAACTCCGCGGACCACTGCCACTCACCTGCTCGCCAAAAGGCGGATCTAGAGGCGGTTTCGGCGGTGTAGTGATACGCGGCCAATATGCACGATAAGAACCCGGCAAGATCCTGGTGAGCTTCCATGAGACCGGCCGTCCCACCGGGATCATCTGCCACGGTCCGATCGTTCTGCTTTCGGCACTCCCGCATCCGGATGCCTTCATCGCCTCGATGATCACAGGTGACGGCAAGGCAAGCTCGCTCACCACCGGCTGGCCTTATGCCGGTTATCGCGCGACGATCTTCTTGACCGGCGAAGAGCAGGCGCTCGAAGGCCCGAACGGCCTCGGTGGCAACGTTCAGTTCTACCTGGTCAATGCTCTGGCCGAAGCCAGCGCACGCGTGGAACCGATCGCCAACTGGCATAGCAACGTCGTCGTCGATCGCGAACTGATCACCGGCCAGCAGCCGATGTCGGCGCCAGAATTCGGCGACGCTCTCGTCGCAAAGCTGAATGACAAGCAGTAGTCACGTCGAAAGCGGACCGCCGGGTCAATTCGGCGGTCCCAAACCCATACTTTAAGTCGCGTCCAAGCTCAAAAAAGCGCTTTCCCCGGGGCTTGTCTCATGGGAAAGGTAACGCTGCATTTGCGACGAAAGATCCATGAAAACAATATCGGGCACCAACCTTGAGCAAGCGAAATTCCATAACCGCCGGGTTGTGATCGAGGCGATCCGCAGCAGTGGACCGCTGTCCCGGGCGGCGATCGCGCGGATGACCGCGCTGACCACGCAAACGGTGTCCAACATTGTCGAGGAACTGGCGCGCTCTCACCTTTTGATTTCCGGCGAGCCGCAGAAGACAGCGCGCGGACAGCCGATCATTCCGTACTCGATCAATCCGCAGGGCGCCTATTCGATCGGCCTTGAGCTCGGAAGCCAGCGCGCCAGCGGCATTCTGACCGATCTCTCCGGGGCCATCTGCGCCCGCGTCGAGCACAACATCGACCATGCCGATCCGGAGAAGGCAATTCCTGTCCTTGAGGGCGTCGTCGCCGAGCTTCAGGGAGCATTCGCGTTTGACCGCCGCCGCCTTCTCGGGATCGGCATGGCACTTCCCGGGCGCTATGCCGACGGAGGGGTGACCACGCTCAGCCCGCAAAATCTGCCGGGGTGGCAGCGCTTCCCCGTTGGACGCGAGCTTGAAGACCGTCTGGGCTTGCCGGTGCTCATCGAGAACGATGCGGCGGCAGCGGCGATCGGCGAGCGCCTTCACGGCGTCGCCCGCGGCTTCAACAGTTTCGTCTATCTCTACCTTGCCCGCGACGGTGGCATCGGTGCCGGCATGTTTCTCGACGGCCATCTCTACAAGGGCAGCCGCTACAATGCAGGCGAAATCGGCCATATCGTCGTCGAACGCAACGGCAGGCCCTGCCCCTGCGGCAAACGTGGTTGCCTCGACCGCTATGTGTCGCCGTCGGTCGCCTATGAATTCATGGGCATCGGCAATGCAGGCGAGCTTTCGACCGACGAACTCGACGAACGGGTGAGAGCCGGCGGCAAAGGTCTTGAGGACTGGCTGGCGCTGGCGGTCGAGCCCTTGCGGCAGACAATCGACTTTCTTGAGCTTGCCTTCGACCCGCAGACGATCGTTCTCGGCGGCAGCATATCGACGCTGATGATGCAGCGGCTGGCCGACTGCCTGGCGCCCCTACCCGTGCCGATCGATCCCGATGAGATAAGGACCGTGCCGCGCGTCACCATCGGCACGACCGGGAAGGATACGGCCATTCTCGGCGCCGCAGCCCTCCCGATCTTTTCCGAAACGAACCCCCGTTTCGACGTGCTGCAGAAGCCGCTGGGCTAGCGGCTTCAGGCTTGCTGGATGCCGTAGAGAAGCGGCATCAATCCCGCGAGCGCCCGGAACCGCTCCCAGGATTTCGCCTCCGGTCTCGTCCAGCCGTTTTCAGCGAGGGCCGAAAGCCTTGGAAAGACCAGGCGATCGAAGACGGCCCGGTCGGTCATCGGTTCAGACCAGATGCAGGCCTGTATCCCGCGAAGCATGTTCCTTTGCGCGTCCGTCCATCCCTCGACCGGATCGAACTGGTACAGCTTTTCAGCGTCGGACGTCCCCGCCCAGTTGGCGCCCGGCTCGTCCCAATCTGGCCTGAGTGCCATATCGAGATAGTAGACCTGGCCGGGGCAAACCACGATTTCGTAGCCTTGCGCGGCGAGTTCAGCCGCCACTTCGACATTTCTCCAGCTGCAGAGATAGCTGCGCGATTTGTCGATGACGTCTCCATGGGCTGCTTCTTCCCAGCCCCCGGTGGTGCATCCGTTGGCGGCCAGGAAGCGCTGCGCCCGCTGCAGAAATTCGGCCTGCAGCACCGCGGTACCCGACCCAGAAATATCGTCGGCGCCATGGTCGTTGGTAATGACGTTCAGCCGTTCCGCATGCCTGTCGGCGATCTCGTCACCGGCGAGTGAACGCAACCTTGCCAGTGCCTGCGGAGAACCGGACCAGGCGCCGAGCGGAACCTCGTCGGCACCGATGTGGATGATCTTCGAAGGGAACAGGTCGATGAGTTCGGAGAGAATGGTCTCAACGATCTCGTAGGTCTCTTCCCTTGCCGGATTGAGGCAATTGTCCGGAAAGCCCTGGACGGAATAGTAGCTGCCCATCTCGTCCGGATCGCGCAGTTCCGGAATGGCAAGCTGCATCGCATAGCAATGGCCCGGCATGTCGATCTCCGGAACGACGGTTATGCCGAACGACGAGGCGAGCGAAACGATCTCTCGTACCGCAGCCTTGGTGTAGAACCCGCCCGTTCGAGCCGGGCTGGAGCCGAGGAGCGGCGGAATTGCCAGCCCGTGGCCGCGCCAGGCGCCAATCTCCGTCAGAGCCGGATAGGCGTCGATCTCCACGCGCCACGCTTCATCATCCGACAAATGCCAGTGGAAATGGTTGAGCTTGTTCCACGCCAGCACCGCGAGCAGCTTTTTGATTTCTGCAGCGCCGTAGAATTGTCTGGCAACATCGAGATGCAACCCGCGCCAGGCCATTTGCGGCTCGTCGGTGATTTCGCCGGACCCCGGAAAATGGAAGACCTGCGGATGCAGCCTTGCGCCCCGCCAAATCTGACCAAGCGTGATGAGGCCGTAGAGAAAACCGGTCCGGCCGGCCGCCTCGACCTCGACGCTGCTGCCCCGAAAGCGGATACGGTAGCTTTCCGGCCCCGGGAGATCTGCTGCTGTCAGCAAGACAGGCATGCCTCCCTCGGCAGCCGGTCTCACCATCCCCTCGACGGCAAACAGCCGCTCCACCAGCGCCGTGAAATTTTCTGCCGCGGCCTCTGCTTCGGCATTGGAAGCCTGCAGGGCAAAGCCTGCAGGCAACGGCATGCGGGCGCCAACCGAGACTTTGCTGGGCCACGGAATAATGGAAACGGGAACAGACACCTGGGCAGGCACCGGAAAGATCTCTGCGCCACGCTTGAGCGGCGCGTTGCTGGCCGACGACCGTGTCGGTTCGCATTCAAGCGTGATGATGCGCCCGTCATCAAGAGCCAGATAGGCGTTGGTCGCACCGTCCGTCCAGTGCTGGAATTGCCAGCTCAGCGCAAAAACAGAGATCGACCAGGTGTCTCCCTGGGCAAGCACGAAGCCTTCAGGCGGACGGAATTCCGTAAAGTTCGAGAGACGTTTGGAAACCACCGCACCTTCGACCCGGCCAGCCGGATCGACACGTCCCGGCCCGCTGACACAGAGGGCGAAGTTGGTCAGCGGTTCGCCTCCCATGTGCTTCAGGCGAAGTGCATAGGAGAACTCTGCGTTGCCGGAAGGCGGATTCCATATGGTCTCCAGCCGCAGGGCGGAGCGTTGAGGTGCGGACATGGCTATTCCTTTGGGTTCAGTGGTCAGTTTTGAGCATGCCGGCATAAATGCCGGGCTCGGAATTCGGGATCGGCGTTGCCGCAACGGCCTTCTCGTAAAACGCGGACGGCCCGACGTCGCCGATGATCGCATAGGCATATCCCAGCGACTTAAGGTCGGTCAGGCTGGCAAACAGGAGAGCACGGCCGATTCCAAGACCGCGCGCATTTTCATCAACGCCGGTTGGGCCGAAAAAGCCGCGGGCCGTGGCCTCGTGGCAGGCAAAGCCGATCAGCGCGCCGTCGCGCGTCGCGATAAAGCAGGTGGGCGGCTGGCGGGTCATGGCGACTGTTGCTTCGCTGGCCCAGCCCGCTCCAAATTTGTCCTCGATCCAGCCTGTGATCAGCTTGAGCTCGGGCGGCAAGGCGCGCCTGATTGTCACCTTGGCCTCCGTCATGGCGGTTTGTGACGTGTTGTCGGCAGGCAAGGCCGACAGGTTGACGAGATAATCCATTCTAGTTTGGCCTTACTGAGCTGTGTTGCCGGGCATTCGGACAAAGTGGTTCGCGCCCACCTGATCGATCGCTGCCGACGCTGGGCGGCTGAGGCTGCGGACCTTTTCCGCCTGTTCAAGAAAGCGCGCACTTCCGCCGGTCACGAACGGCCTGCCGCCATCGGGCACGGCAGAAAGCAGCAGCCGGGTGTAGGGATGATGCGGCTGGCCAAGCACAGCTGCCGTATCGCCCCATTCAACCATCTGCCCCGCAAACATCACGACGATTTCCTCGGCAACGCTGGCCGCGGTGGCGATATCATGGGTGATGTAAAGCAGGGCCAGATCATTTTGCTTTTTGACGCGCGCCAGGAGGTCGAGAATGTCCTTGCGAATAGAGACATCGAGCATCGACGTCGGTTCATCGGCAACGAGCACGCTCGGTTGAACGGCAAGCGCCCGGGCGATGTTGACGCGCTGGCGCTGACCGCCCGAAAGCTCGTGCGGAAACTTCCGGCGCGAGACTGCCGGGTCGAGCCCGACGCTTTCAAGCAGTGCCCCGATACGCTCGTCCAGCACCTGCTTTGAAAGACCGTGCTGGTGAAGTTCGAGCGGCCGCGACAGATGATGGTTCACGCTGAAGGCGGGATTCAGGGAGGAAAACGGATCCTGAAACACCATCTGGACATCCTTGCGGTAGCGCCGCTCCTCCTTCGGGGTACCGCGAAGCGTCAGATCCTGCCCCCGAAAGAGCAGCTTGCCGCCAGAGGGTCTGTCCAGGCGGGCGATGATCCGCGCGCAGGTGGTCTTGCCGCATCCGGATTCGCCGACAAGCGCCAGAGCCCGTCCCGGATAGAGGGAGAAACTGATGTCCCTCAAAGCCTGGATCGGGCCGAAATGCCTGTTGATGCTTTCAAGCCGGATATGCGGCAAAGCTGCGGTGGATATGCTCGGCTCGGCTCTCATGCTGTAACTCCGGAAGACAGGTCATGGACGGGAAGCTGCGGGATCGCGTTCCATAGCTTGCGCGTGTATTCGTGCTTCGGCGCCGTGCTGACCTGATGGACATCGCCGACCTCGACCAGCTCGCCTTTCAGCATCACTCCGATGCGCTGACACAGCTGCGCCATCAAATGCAGGTCGTGCGTGATGAACAGCACCGAGAAACCATGAGTTCTCTGCAGATCGACGACCTGCTCGAGGATCTCGCGCTGGACGACGACATCGAGCGCTGTCGTCGGCTCATCCATAATGATCAGTTCGGGCTGGAGGGCCAGACATATGGCGATGACGATGCGCTGACGCATGCCGCCTGAAAACTGATGCGGATAGTCGGCAATGCGATGGGGCGGTATGCCCACCAGCCGGAACATCTCCTCGCCGCGTGCCCTCGACTGGTCGCGCGAACATCCGGTATGCCTGAAGAGCACGTCATGAAACTGCGCTTCGACCCGCATCAGGGGGTTAAGCGAGTTCATCGCACTCTGGAACACCATACCGACGCGCTTCCAGCGGATCTTCTGGAGCTCGCGCTCGCTCAGGCGCAACAGATCTTCTCCACCCAGCCTGATGCTGCCGCTTGTGATCCACGCAGGCGCCTTGGAGAGCCGGGTGATCGCATAGGCAATCGTGCTCTTGCCGCACCCGGACTCGCCAGCAAGCCCAAAGATCTCTCCCTTGCCGATGTTGAAAGAGACGTCGTTGACGGCGCGGAACTCGCCTTTGTCGACCAGATAGTCGATGTTGAGATGCTCGATTTCCAGCAGATTGTCGCTCATCGGCGTGCCTCCAGTTCGCGATTGCGGGCACGATTGAGGCGGAACCACCGAGCAAGGGCGGGGCCTGAGCGCAGTTGCGGATTCGCGATCTCATCGAATGTGAAGTTGAGAAGCGCCAGTCCGAGACCGGTCAGCGCAATCCCGGCCGCCGGAACGCCGACGTCCCACCACGCACCCACCATGATCGCCGACGCGTTCTGCGCGTTGTAGAGCATCGTGCCCCAGGAGACCTTCAGGGGATCGCCGAAACCCAGATATTCCAGCGTCGTCTGTGCGACGACAGCATAGATGATGCTCCCGACCAGATTGATACCGATGAGGGGCGCCAGATTGGGCAGGATCTCGACGAAGATGATCCGCCATGCCGGCTCGCCGATCATTTTCGACGCTGTCACGAAATCACGGTTTCTGATCGACATGGTCTGCGACCGCGTCATTCTTGCACCCCATGGCCACGATGTCAGAGCGATGATCATCATGATCGTCATCGGACCGACCGTTCCCGCGAATGAGGCAAGCAGGATCAGCAACGGCATGTTCGGGACGACGAGAACGGCATTGGTTGCAAGATCGAGGGCGGCGTCGGTTTTTCCGCCGGCATATCCGGCAACAAGACCGATACCGGTGCCGATGACGGTGATCGCGATGCCGGTGGCAAACCCGACCGAAAGCGAGCTTCGCGCACCCCAGACAAACTGGCGATAGACATCGCGCCCCATCTTCGTGGTGCCAAGAACGTGTTCCATCGACGGGGGCTGATGGGAGCGGCCGACACGCGCGCCGGGTTCGCCCGGCGCAATAAGCGGAGCAAGCAGCGCGATCGCCCAGATGGCCGCGACGATAATCAATCCGGCAACGGCCTTGCGCTGGCGAAGGATGGCCCCAAGGGTGAAGCTCATTAGTTTGCCTCCCGCAGTCGTGGGTCGATCGATCCATAGAGAATGTCGACGAGAAAATTGGCGCCGAGAGTGGCAAGCGTCATCAGGAGCAGCTGGCCCTGAATGACCGGATAGTCACGCGCGATACTCGCGGTGTAGAGGGTCAATCCGAGCCCCGGGTAGTTGAAGACGATCTCAGTGACGATCGATCCACCGAAGACCGCGCCGATCATCAGTGCCAGATTGGTAAGAACGGGAAGCATCGCGTTGCGGGCGCCGTATCCGAACATCACGGCACGGTGGCTGAGGCCCTTGGCACGCCCCATCGTGACGTAGTCTTCGCCAAGCACCGAGATCATCGCCGAACGCATCGTCGTCTGAAATTCACCGATGAGAAACGGCGACAGCGTCAGTACCGGCAGAATGGCGTGAACGAGCACGCTGCCTGCAAAGGTGAAGTCGAAACCCGGATCCAGGTTCGGATCATAGGCATAGCCAACCGGAAACCAGCGAAGCGAAACACCAAAGATGAAAAGCGTGGTCAATGCGATGATGACGGGAGGGACGGAGATCATCACGACCGAAAGGGGCGAGACGATCGTGTCAAACCGGCCGCCGCGCCGCCATGCGGCGACAGCGCCGAGAACCACCCCCACACATAGCGAAAAGAGAATGGCGGTGACGACCAGAAAGATTGTCCAGATGGTGGCTCTGCCCAAAACCTGAACAACCGTTTGCGGATAGTATTTGACCGACACGCCAAGATCCAGCGTGGCCAACCCCTTCAGATAGTCGGCGAACTGGCTCATCATCGGGGCATCGACCGCGCCAAAGCGAGCCTTGATCGCTGCCACGGCTGCCGGCGTGGCGCGTGGCCCCAGCTGGGCCACCATGGCGTCGACGGGGCTCCCCGGCATAAGCCGGGGAAGGATGAAGTTCATCAACACGGCGAACGCCAGAGCGACCGCATAGACGCCGAGGCGCCGGCTCGAAATGCGCATATCCTCTATCCCTGGCCGGCTTATTGAACCGGCTTGAGACGCAGGAGATGCATCAGACGCATCCGGTTGTTGTCATGATCTTCCGGGTTCATGACCGGATCCTTGTCCGTCACCCAGCCGGTAAAGCGCTTGCTGGAGAACTGATACCAGGTGGGACCGTTGAACACAGGTACGACCGGGAAGTCATCGGCGACCAGAAGCTGGATGTCGTTGAAAATCTTCTTGTGGTCATCATCGGTCGTGGCCTTCAGATACTGACTGAAGAGCGCGTCCAGCTTCGGATTCGAATAGCGGGAAGGCGCGCCGGTGATGCGTCCGGCATAGGCTGTCGAGAGGCTTTGATAGTAGCCGCGGAACGGCGTCGCCCCGTCGGCACGCGAGTTCATGACCACCTCGAAACTTCCGTCAAGGATCTGCTTGCGCCACTGCTCGTATTCGGGCGTGGCGACGGACGCATTGATGCCGATGGCGCGAAGTCCCTCGACGGCGATCTGGACCGCGTCAATCCAATCGGTCCAGCCGTTTGGAACGATGACCGGAAACGCGATCGCCTTGCCTGTTGGCGTCGTCCGGAAGCCATCGGCGCCCTTCTTGAAGCCCGCGTCATCAAGGACCTTGTTGGCCTTCTCCGTGTCGAAGCCCATGAAGGCGTCCTTATCGCCTTCCGCGGCCTTGTTGCGCCAGCTTTCGAAGCGCGGCGGCAGGCCGCTGGCATGAAGGTTTACCACCGGATAGCCGAACCCGGCGATATCCACCATCGACGGCCGATCCATGGCGAGGCTGAATGCGTGACGGAAATTGATGTCCTTGTAAGCCTCGAGATTGCCCTCGTTGGCGCTCTTGAAGTTCATCTGGAAGGCGACCGTCTCGGCCGGCGGCTGCCAATAGCCGTTATGATCCGGATCGAGTGCTACGAAGGTTTTCTTGATTTCCGGAATGAACGATCCAATCCAGTCCATATTGCCTTCCGGCAGGATCGCCAGCATCTGATCGTTGCCGGAGATCTGCGGTAGCCGGATGCAATCCACATGAAGGGACGCCGCATCCCAGTAATTCGGATTGCGGCATTGCTCGTAAACCTGCGGCGTGAACCGGCGCAGCTCGGTGAGAGGCCCGGATCCGATCGGCTTTTCATTCTTGAATGCGACCGGGTCGGAAACATCCTTCCAGACATGCTCAGGAACGACGGCCAGATCTGCCAGCGACTCAGGGAAATCGGAGTTGACGTCCTTCAGATTGATGCGGACTTCGGTCGGTGATGGCGCCTCAACGGATGCGACAGTCTCGCCGACACCGACCGTATCGAGAGCCGCGTTCTTCAGCATCAGATCGATCGTATACTTGACATCAGACGAGGTCAGCGGCTGACCGTCCGACCATTTCAGCCCAGGACGCAGTTCATAGGTGATAGACTTGAGGTCATCTGAGAATTTGAAGCTCGTCGCCAGCCGCCATACCGGCTTGCCACCGTCCTCGGCGTTGAAAATGACAAGTGGCTCATAGATGAAATCCATCGTGCTCTGCCGGCGCCCGGCGAGGTCGAACGGATTGAAATTCTGCACCCAGCTCGTCTGCTCTTCAATGTGCATTGTCAGGACCGCCTCGGCGCTGAATGCACTCGAGGCGCCGAACAAGGCGATATAGGCAGCCGTCGTCGCCCAGCCCGCCTTCGCGATAAAATTGCGATACCCAATTCCAGTGATGTTCATGAAGGTTCCCTCTTTTTTATTTGCACTCAATCAAATTGATTTAATAATGGATATCGATCTTGGCGATGCCGGTCAATCTGTGAAAATCAGAAATTTGGGTTTGAAAATGCGCCCGCCGGAAAGCCTTCATTTCTTTCACGAAACGGCATAGAGGCGGAGGTGTGGGCTGCCCGGACGCCGGCGTCGTCTGCGCACAGAATGTGGATCGCGAAGGCAATTTCCGCGTCATTGCCGATCGTCCATCAGAACCGAATAGTTCAAGGTCGCCAAGTTCCTTCACGGGCGACATCGCAGGCGTTTCGTCATAAAAGCGTAATGTGCCTTTGCGATGCCTCAGGTCTCCAAATGTGAATCACTTTCCAGGTTTCCATGACAATTCCCGACGTTGCCGACCGACTCCATCCCGCGGCATCCAGCCGTCTCAGGCTCTTGGCAGAAGCCGTTTTCAAGGCCGGCACGCTCGCCCGTTCCTCCCTGAAACGCCGCCGTGTCAACGAGATGCTGGCGAAGGCTCCCAGAGACTATCAGACGGAGATCGACGTCGCGGTTGAGCGGATCATTGTCGACGAGATGGTCAGGGCATTTCCGGATTACGCCATCCAGGGCGAAGAGGCCGTCGGCAATCGCGACGCCGGCCCGGATACGCCAGTGATCTACATCGATCCGATCGATGGCACGACGAATTATGCGTGGGGAATACCCCATTTCGGCATGACCATCTCGATTGCCGAACATGGCAAGGTCGTCGCCGGCGTCGTCTACGACGCGATGCTGGACGAGCTCTTCAGCGCCGAAGCCGGACAGGGTGCCTATCTCAACGGCGAGAAGATCAGCTGCATCAACAATGGCGATATCGAGAATGTCCTGATCGGAGCCGGCCTTCCCGTTCCCGGCCAGGTCAAGGCGGTCAGGAAGGAAACCTATCTCTCGGCATTGCAGCGGCTGATGGATGAGACGGCCGGCGTGAGGCGGCTCGGCTCGGCGGCGCTCTCGATCGCCTATGTGGCCTGCGGCCGCCTCGATGGCTTCTTCGAGGATGGCCTGTCGCTGCACGACTACGGCGCCTCGGCATTGCTTGTCGAAGAGGCAGGCGGCAATGTCTCCGCCTTCTCGGGTGGCCCGGTAACGGCGAATGGCGATATCCTTGCGGCCAACGCCGCGGTCCACGCCTGGCTGGTTGACGGCTTCCGCGAAGGCTAGTGGCCGGAGGTGATCAGCGTCTCAAGGCCAACCGGGTCATCGGTGGTGATCTGGTCGGCCTTCAGCGCCAACAGGCGGCGAACATCGGGCAAGACATCGGGGATGGCGCGATTGATCGTATAGGCGTCGATCGTCCGGCCTTCCTGATGAAATGCGCCGATCATGTCGAAACCCGCTGCATCGGCAAACAGCACCAGCTTGTGATGCAGATAGATCATCGTGGCCTTTGGCGAGGCCGCAAGCGCGCCAGCGACGAAGCCCGCGAAATCGCGGTTTTCCATCAGCCGCTCGATTGCGCCGTCATGGCATGGGTCGTAGCCGACAGGCATATCGGGGACAGCGCGCGACAGGCGCTCCACGGCCACGGCGTCGCCGCCTGACAGAATGACGGATTTAGCCACCGGCGCGATCGCCCTCGCAAAGGCAGCAACGTCGGCTTCGCTGATGCGGACAGAATATTCCTTCAGATCCAGTTGCAGGACCGCATCCGGATGGCAATCGATCTCCTGCAGCAGACGGCCGAGATCATCGATCAGCATGACCGGATGACCGGTCGGCTGGCCTTCGTGGTCGCGGAGATAGAGGCTGTGGAGATAGTCGGCCGAGGCATCGGCGACAGCGCCCTCGCCCGTCGTCGCCGGATGCAGCACGTCGTCGTGCAGGACAGCAAAGCCATCACCCGCGAAACAGACGAGATCGATCTCGACGCTTGCACCGAGCGCCATGCCCTCGGCAATCCGCTGGCGCGTAAAGGAAATGTCGCCGGCCTGCCGGTGGCCGCGATGCCATTTCAGCCAGGTGAGATGGCCATCCGTCTTGATTGCGACGCCCGTTGTATCAGACATGACCGAACACCTGCTTCTGTCCCTGATGGCCGGCTTGCGGCGATTGATAGACGAGGCCGTTATCGCGGAATGCGAAGTAGGCTGCAACCTTGGGCTCGACCAGACTGCCCTTCGCCCAGTTGGCATCCGGCGCGGTCATCGATTTCAGCCGGCTACCGTCGATGAGATCGATATCGACAAGCTTATGCGTCCCGAAATCGATGGTGCGGTGAACCGACGCTGCTTTCTTCTCTGAGAGAGAAAGCGAAAGCGCCTCGGGCCGGAAGGCGATCTCCACCTCGCCATCGCCGACCGGTACGGCGAGCGGAAAGGCCGGGTGCTCGCTGACGCCGTTCTTGACAGTCGTGCGGACGAAATTCATCGAGCCGATAAACCCGGCGACGAAGGCCGTCTGCGGCTCGCGATAGATGACGTCTGGCGGTGCGATCTGCTCGGTGCCGCCGTCTCGCATGACGACGATGCGGTCGGCAAGCGCTAGCGCCTCGTCCTGACCGTGGGTGACGAACAGCGTGGTGATGCCGAGACGCTGCTGGATGTCCTTGACCTCTTCACGCAGACGCTCGCGCAGATGCTGGTCGAGGCTGGCGAAGGGTTCGTCGAGCAGCAGGATCTTCGGCTCCAGCACCAGCGAACGGGCCAGCGCGACACGCTGCTGCTGGCCGCCGGAAAGCTGCGTGGTCTGGCGCTTGCCGTAGTTGGACAGGCCGACAAGCTGAAGGGCGCCTTCGACGCGGTCGCGGATCTCCGCCTTCTGCAGATGCCGCAGCTTCAGGCCGAAAGCGATGTTGTTGAAGACATCCATATGCGTCCACAAGGCGTGGCTCTGAAACACCATGCCGGTCGGCCGCTTCTCCGGCGGCAGGCCGGTCACGTCCTTGGCGTCGATCAGGATCGAACCGCCCGTCGGGCGCTCGAAGCCGCCGATCATGCGAAGCAGCGTCGACTTGCCGGAGCCGGAGGGGCCGAGAAGGCAGACCAGCTCGCCATCTTCGACATCGAGCGAGAAATCGCGTACGGCGAAGGACGTGCCGAAGCTCTTCGAAACGCCGTTGATCGTCAAACGAGCCATTGAAAGCCTCTCTTCGGGCGGAACCCGATCATATTATGCACCGAAGCCCCGGGCGAATGCACCCGTGCCGATGACGCGGCGGGCAAACATCAAGGCAATGAAGGACGGCACCCACAGCATCACAGAAAGCACAGCGCCGTACTGAACGACGATCTGGTTGTTGATGAAGGTGATCATCAGCACCGGCATGGTGCGGATTTCAGGCGCACCGATCAGCCAGGCGCCTTCGGTTTCGTAGAAGGTGCCGACGAAGGTCAAAAGCAGGGCGGCGGCGATCGTCGGCCCGGCCTGCGGCAGGGTGATCGACCAGAAGACGCGCAGTGGTGCCGCACCTGCGTCCCGCGCCGCCTCTTCCATGCGGCGATCGACATTCTGAAAGGCCGCGACCGGAATCCAGATCATCAGCATCAGTGTGCCGACGAGCTGGATCAGCACGACACCCCAGAAGGTGCTGATTAGCCCCAACTGCAGGAAGATGCCGGCGATCGCCACCAGCAGGCCAAATTTCGGAAAGGCATGCGATGCGAGCAAGGACAGGAAGAGGATGTTGCGGCCCGGAAATTTCATCCGCGCAAAGGCATAGGCCGCCGGAAGGCAGATGATCGCCGAAAGGATGGTGACGGTTGCCGTCAGCCGCAGGCTCAGCGTCAGCGCATCCCAGACATCCGCACGCGACAGCGTCTGATGCCAGAAGCGCAGGCCGAACTGCTGCGGAATGACGGAGGGATAGCGCCAGACCTCGGTAAAGGCCCAGGTGCCGACAACGACCAGCGGCAATGCGATGAACAGCGTCAGAAGGACTGCGAAGCAGATCCCGGTCCAATCGATCCTGGCGCGTGAAGCGGTGTTTTCAACCGGCGTCATCGGCGGCCCTCCCGGTTTCTGGCGATCGAGCGCACGTAGAAAATGCCGAAGACCAGGCAGAAGGCGAAGGAGATAACCGCCTGCGTCAACGCGTTCAGCGGATCGTTCATGTCGGAGAAGGTGCGCTGCATGAACGGCCCCATCATCTCGGGCGAAGCGGGACCGAGAACATAGGGCAGCGTGAAGGACGAGAAGATGCCGAGAACGGCGAAAGATGCGGTCACCAGGAGGGAGTTGCCCATGCGCGGCATGATGATCGAGATGAAGACGCGCAAGGGCTTGGCGCCGACATCACGCGCGGCCTCGATCGAGCTTTTCGAGATGCTGCTGAGCCCGGCCGTCAACATCAGCACGGTCAGCGGCAGGTTGTCCCAGACGAGGCCGATCACCGGCCCCCAGGGTGTCAGATAGGGCGATGGCAGCTTCGGCAGACCGACGGCGTTGAGCAGGATATCGACGGTACCATTCGGGCCGATGGTGCGGATCAGCGCGTAGGAAAGAATGATCGACGGCACGAACATCGGGAAGATTGCAAGCCCCTGCACATAGCCGGCAAGGCGGCCCTGGGAGAAGCGAAGATAAAGCGCAATCGGCAATCCGATGACGACAAGCAGCACGCCGCAGACAAAGGTCGTCCAGAGCGTTACCCAGAGATTGGCAAGGCTGTAGCTGTCGGTGAAGAAGAACTGGTAGGAAGCCAGCGAGAACTGCGAAGTTCCATCCGCCCGGCGCACGAAGATCGTACCCATGACGGCCGAGATGATCGGATAGACGATAAGCCAGCCGAGCAGGAGAATCGGCAGGGCGACCAGAAGCAGCCCCGCCGAGGCACTCTTGGCCGGCGCGCCATCACGCGCCGGCGATTGAACGGGTATCCGTCTGCGCATCAGGTACGGCTGATGTTCGGCGCTACGTTACGGTACCAGCCGTCGTTGATGTTGGTTTCCCAATCGCCACTCGGGAAGGTCGGAATGGTCTTCGGAATGACGTCGGCATACTTCTTGCGAAGGTCGTCCGAAATGTGGTCCCAGGAGACGCCCGGGAAGCCGCCGATCTCAGTGATGATGGATTCCTGGATTTCCTTGCTGAGCAGGAACGAGGCGAGCTTGAGAGCGGCATCCTTATGGGCGCCGTTCGAGAGGACAGTCATGCGCGAGAAACCACCGCAGAGCGCGAGATCGCTTAGCTGGACGAGGCCGGTCGTCTCGGGCAGCACGCCCTGCGAGATTGCCTGCAGAATCTGATCCGACCAGACAGGCGTCATGGTGACGACGCCCTGTGCGAGCAGCTGGATCGACTGCGTGTTGCCGGCGGTGTAGGCGCCCTTTTCGTAGAGCGAGGGAGCGAGATCAGTGAGAAGCTTCCAGGCCGGAGTCAGCGTCTGGTTGGCGTAGTCTGCGGTGAAGTTGTCGACGGTGAACTTGCTGGGGTCGCGGCCATTGGCTTCATGAATGGCGCGGCGGACGAAGTTACCGCCAGAACCGCCCTTGTCGGGACGGTTGTAGATGAACTGGCCGGGGTTGGCCTTGATCCAGGCCGTCAGCTGTTCCCAGGTCTTCGGCGCGTTCTTCGGGTCGAGCTTGGTGGTGTCATAGGCCAGCAGAACCTGCGAGCCGCGATAGGGAAGCGAGTATTCGCTATCGACGCTCAGCGGGTTGACGTGGTCGAAGCCTTCGATGTTCTCGGCCGAGAACTTCACCCAGAGACCGGCGTCGATGCCGCCTGCCGGAAGGCGTGGGTCGAAATGTTCGAAAATGTCTGCCTGCGGATCGGTCTTGGTCTTCAGCGCGGCGAGACCGCGATCGGCGATAGCGCGCAGACCGGTGTTGTCGCCGGCGTCGGTGACCTTGATGGCCAGCTCCGGATGGGCCTTCGAAAACGCCGGAACGACGATGTTGCTCCAGAAATCGATAATGTTGGCGTCAGAGCCACTGTAGAGATCAATCGTCTCTCCAGCTGCAAACGCAAAGCGCGGCATCGCCAGAAGGCCCACCACCGCCGACGAAGTGACTAGAAATTCGCGTCTGTTCATGACCTTCTCCTCTTCCTGGGCCTCATTCCAAGAGGCCTTCGAAAGCCTAGCTATCCGTGGTGGATGACACCCCAATGACAAAAACCCACTTTTTGCACGCCTGTGCATCAATTGGCTTGAGGGATTTGGATTGCGGCTCAGTTACCGATAATATCGCGACATCACCATCATGACCGGCAAACCAGGCGTCGCCGCGCTATCCCAATTCACCCGCAAGATTTCATTCGTCCGGTTACATTGTTGTACGACAAATTATATGCCAGTATGTGATGGCGAGGTAACGCAGGAAGGCGCGAAGCCCCGCATCACATCAGACGATCGAGCGAAGAAGTGTCAGGAAAATAAATGCCAAAACTGGAGAAGAGAAGCGTCAACGCGAATGGGCCTGAGGTTACCGTCATGGGCCTGGGCGGAACCGGCCTAGGCAACATGTACCGCGCGACTGACCCGAAAGTGGCGCATGACACCGTTCACGCTGCTTTCGAGAAGGGCTTGCGCTATTTCGATACGGCGCCGGTCTATGGCTTTGGCCTGGCGGAGACCCGGCTTGGCGAAGCGATCCGCACGCTGCTGCGGAGCGAAATCGTCATCTCGTCCAAAGTCGGCTACGATCTGGTGCCGATCCCCGACAGCGAGGTCAAACCTGTTCTCTGGGACGAGGCGCCGCCTTTTCGCGCCGATTTCGACTATTCACGCGATGCCGTCTTCCGGTCGATCGAGGGCTCACTGAAGCGCCTCGGCACTGATTATATCGACATGCTGGCGATCCACGATCCGGACGAGGCGATCCACTTCGCCAAGGGTGAGGATCCGCGCGCCCGCAGCCGCTTCAGGGAAGCGATGGACGGCGCCTATCCGGCACTCGACGAGCTCAGATCGCAGGGTGTCATCAAGGCGATCGGCGTCGGCATCAACCAGTGGCAGATGCTGTCCGATTTCGTCGAGGCGGGTCAGTTCGACTACTTCCTGCTGGCCGGCCGCTACACGCTTCTGGAACAGGAGCCGCTTGCCACACTGTTTCCCGCCTGCGAGCGCAAGGGCACGAAGCTCGTCATCGGCGGCCCCTACAATTCGGGAATTCTGGCAACCGGCGCCGTCAACGGCGCGACCTTCAATACGCGCAATGCGCCGCAGGAGGTGCTGGATCGCGTTGCCCGGCTGAGCTCCGTCTGCGAAAGCCACAAAGTGCCGCTGGCCGCTGCCGCTCTCCAGTTTCCGCTGGCCCACAAGCTTGTCGTCAGCGTCATACCCGGCGCCCGTTCGGTCGCAGAACTCGAACAGAATCTCGACTATCTCGCGTGGCCGATCCCGGCGGGCCTATGGTCGGATTTGCGCGATCAGGGGCTGATCGATCCGGCAGCGCCGCTACCCGGCGACACGCAGTGACATGATGCCTCCGCGGCCGGCGATTGCACCCATCGGCGAATTGGAGACGATCCTGTCGTCGACGAAAGCCGACCTGACGGCGGCTGCTGGCTTTCCCGAACTAGAGATATCCGGCCGCCGGATCAGGCTGTTCTTCGTGCGCGAGGCGCAGGCGGCGATCACCGACTGGCCGGCGCTCAAGGCGAAAGCGCGGCGCGTTGCCACCGCGCTTGCGCGGGTGGATGCGACGCCCGTTCTGGTCACCACGCTTGCCGCATCTCCGCTTGCCGCGGTATTACAGGATGCGGGATGGGCCATCCTGCGTGAAGGCAGCAACGAGATTGTACCGGGCGGCCCTCCAGCGGACATGGCAGACCGGAAAATTCAGGGTTTCGGAAGCCGGAAGCTCACCCTTCTCTGCGCCCTTTGGCATCTGCGAAACGAAAGCTTCGAAGCGTCGCAACTCGGCGCTGCCGCCGGCGTTTCGGCGACCGCGGCGCGCAGCGCCATTTCCGATGCCGTGCAGCTGGGCTGGCTCGTTCCGCAGGCCCGTGGCCGCAGCCACCGCTACGCCGTCGCTAATTCGCAGGCGATCATCGATACGGTGAAAACAACGGCGGCGGCGGCAAGCCCGCGCTGGCAGCACTACGCCGTTCCCGCCGATGCCCTCACATCTCTGCCGCAGCGGCTCGATGGATTCTGCCGGACGCATGATATCGGCTATGCGATTACCGGGCGCTACGCTGCGAGCTACTATCTCGGCAGGCGCGGCGATGTGCCGGAGTTGCAGATCAGGCTTTCGCCCTCGGTCGACATCGCCGACCTGCTCGCCCATCTCAGGGCCGCGCCGGTCAAAGCGCCCGGCAATCTCGCGATCGTGATTTCGGCGGATGCCGCCAGCTGGCTCCACGCCAGGCGCGCCCACGGGCTCGATCTTGCCAATCCACTGATCGTCCTCTGTGATCTCTTGAGCCTTGGAAGCCCTGCTGCCGAAGCGATCGAGGCCTGGCTCAGAGGCAGCGAATGCGCTTCAGACGGGGGCTAGTGCCACCCATTGGTACTATATACACAAGCGCGTAGCGGCGAATGGTCCATCCCCAGAAGTAGCGATTGAATTTTTCACTCTGCTCATACACTATCTATTCGCGCCCCCCCTATTGATCGGTCCTCCGCAAGGACGCCAATCGACCCTCGCGGTAAACGGAAAAAAGAAATGAACGCCAAGGCCCCGAATGCAATCGACGTCTATGTCGGCTCCCGAGTAAGAATGCGCCGGCTCCTTCTCGGCCTTAGCCAGGAAAGGTTGGCCGATCAGATCGGCGTGACGTTCCAGCAGGTCCAGAAGTATGAAAAAGGCATGAACCGCATCGGCGCCAGCCGCCTGCAGAAGATCGCCGAAGTGCTGTCTGCACAGCCGAGCTATTTCTTCCAGCAGGACGACAACCAGCCGCTGACGCTCGAGGGCCTGGAGATGCCGCAGAAGGCTGATCCGGTTTCAGAATTCCTCCGCTCCAAAGAGGGCCTCGCTCTCAACCGCGCCTTTCTGAAGATCAACGATCCGCAGATCCGCGAAAAGATCGTTTCACTCGTCAAGGCGATGGCACAGGCCGAAGGCCACCGCGAGGTTGCCGCCGACACGGTCGCTTCGGATTCCAGCGTCCCGCTGAACGGCTGACCGCTGATCCAGCAAAACGATGACATCGAGGCGCGGCCATCCGGACCGCGCCTTTTGATTTCCGCAGCCTATGACCCGCATGGTTGCATCCGGATTCCAGGTTGAATTCCGAAGCGCATTCCGACGCCTAGACGTGTGTCACGCTTGTGTCACGCGCGTCCTGCGGGAAGTTCAACTAGCCTCGTCATGTGGCCGTTTGCAGCGGCAACGATCTCATGGGGTGTATCAATGGAAGATGCGGTCATCGACATCAGGAACGCGAAGGGCGAAGAGCAGCTGAAGGAGCTGGCCTCCCTTGCAAGACTGATTGCCTTCGCGCGTGAGAATGCCAGGGAGCTCAATGCAGAATTCCCGGCCCATTGCCTGGATATGGCGCTGAATGCCCTGCTTCAGGATCTGCAGGGCAGCGCAGCGCCCGCGATCGCCGAGGAAGGGCAGCGGCTCGAAGCGGCTTTCGCGGTTCGCCACTGACTGAGCCATTTTCTTGCTCCGGAAAAGCCGGGGCAAGATGATAGCTCGCATGCTTGCTTCAACTGCTTAAACGTTACAGCAAACTGCGCGCAGCCTGCCGGTAGCCATGTTCGCGGTGATAATCGCGATAGTCCGATTTGCCTTCAGCCGATGATGCTCGAGAACTCCACCGGCTGAGGCCACACATGCTTTCATGAGCCGTCAGGCTTTGCCGCCGCGCACCGCGTCGGCGATCGTGACCTTCTTCGGAATGAGCTTGAGCTCGTAGAAGGTGTCGGCGATCGCCTGCTGCTGAGCGACGACAGAAGCATCCAGGCTCTTCACGCCATAGGACTGACGTTCCAGCGCGCGGACGAGGACCGGTTCCGGAATACCCACGGACGGCGACAGTTCGGCAGCTGCTGCCGCAACGCCGGATTTGGTCCAGTCGTCGATTTCGGAAATCGCTTCGATGACCACATCGATAGCCACGCTGTGGCCATCGACCAGAGTTTTGGTCCCGAGATAGAACTGATGGTTCGGGACGATACCCTCGCCGTTTCTGAGCTCGCGCGCTTCGATCGCGATCTCTGCCGCCGCCTGGAAGGGATCCCAGATAACCCAGGCATCGACGGCGCCCTTTTCGAAAGCGGCGCGGCCATCGGCCGGAGCGAGGAAGGACGGCTCGACGTCGGCATAGGTCAGGCCCGCTTCTTCGAGCGCCTTAACGAGCAGATAGTGAACATTCGAGCCCTTGTTGAAGGCGACCTTCTTGCCCTTCAGATCGGCAACCGACTTGATCGGGCTATCCTTGGGAACGAGGATCGCTTCGCCGCGCGGGGCCGGCGGCTCGTGTGCGATATAGACGAGCGGCGCATTGGCCGCCTGTGCGAAGATCGGCGGCGTCTCGCCGGTCGAGCCGAAATCGACGGCTCCGGCGTTCAGCGCCTCGAGAAGCTGCGGGCCACCTGGGAATTCAGTCCATTCGACCGAATAGCCGATCGTCTCGAACTTCTTCTCCAGGATACCCTTGCCCTTGAGCAGCACCAGGGTGCCGTATTTCTGGTAGCCGATGCGAACGACCTTGTCGGCTGCAATAGCGGTCCGAACCCCGACCAGGGGAGCGGCGATTGCGCCGGCCATGGCCACGGTAAATGCGCGTCTCGAGATTTTCATAGTGAGCCCCTCCGTTGAATTGGTTGGGCCAAAATTAAATTATGTCTACAGCTTTACTAGACTAATCGTGCTGTTTTCGGAGCAGTCCAAGGATTCCATTTTTGATTTTTGCGTCATTCGCAAAATGGGTGCTCGAAAGAGCGTTCAACCGCCTGGAATCCAAGTGATACGGGCGCATTTTCATCGCCAGACGGCGACCCGCGCAGCGTCTATTGCGCACGAAGATAGTGGCGCGGCGGGCCAACGGTTCCCCGTTCGATCAGCCGGACCGACATGCCGACGCGGCGCACCCGCGCCTCGGCATTCAGCGCTCTCTCCTTCAGCATATCCCAGCCGACGCGGCCGAGCTCTTCGCGCTCGATGCGAAGCGTCGTCAGTGCCGGGGTGCTGTGCTGCGCGATCGAGATATCGTCCATGCCGATCACCGAATAATCACGCGGGAGGATGTTGCCGCGGGCGCGCAAGGCATCGATGACGCCGAGCGCCATGATGTCGTTGCTGCAGACGAATGCCGTCGCCTTGGCGAACCGGCCCTTCTGCATCGCGTCTATCAGGGCATTCGAGAGATCAGGCTCGAGGATCCCCGCAGCCGTCAGGTCAAACAGGTGCCTGTCGGGGTCAATGGCAATTCCGGCCTCCTGCATGGCATCGCGAAAGCCATCGAAGCGTTCCTTGAGCGACGTCCGGAACAGCCGGCTTACATGCACGATTTCAGTATGGCCTTCCGACAGCAGCCTTGTGGTCGCCAGCCAGCCGGCGGATCTGTTGTCGGGCAGCACGCAGGAAAGCCGCATCGTCCGGTCGATGCCGTTGACGATCACCGCCGGCGCATGACTTCTGGCCACCTGCTCGATCAGGACAGGATGGTCGAGACCGACGAGAAGCAGACAGGCGCCGTCTGCACCGAGCAGATTTTCGACGTTGACGCTGCCGGTTTCGATATCCGGCGTGAGCAGATGGACCTTGGCATCGACGCCGCCCTCCCTTGCGGCATCGAGCGCACCCTGAATGACGCCCTCATAGAATTTCGAATTCAGATAAAGTGTCGCTGTGGTCACAACCGCCAGACCGGATGGAAAGGCTTCCGTTAACTCCGTCGTCTTGTGGCGATAATCGAGACGCGCAGCCGCCTCCAGGATCCGCTCCCGGCTCTCGATCCCGACCCCTGACCGGTTGTTCAGCGCCTTCGACACCGAGGCAATTGAAACGCCTGCGGCTTCGGCAATATCAGAGATACGTGATCTGCGTGTCATCCAGGGATTCTCCTCGGACCTTGATTAGCACGGCCGGTTGAACCTCGCCACTGTTCGAGAAATTTTCTCCATCAACGAAATTTTTCTTTCCCTATCTATTTTTTCGTTTATCGTTGCACAGTCGCCGCATCAAGCGGGCGGCATTGACCTGGGAGGGGAAGATGCTGAGACGTCGAGAATTCATCGCAAGTGCAATTGCCGCCGCCTTGATCGACATTCCCGCGGCACTCGCCGCGGACGAATCGCTGAGAGTGTTCTGGTGGGGCAACCCGGACCGGGCAAAACGGACTGGCGAGGTCATCAAGCAGTTCGAAGCCGCCGCGCCTGGCGCAAAATTTACCGGGCAGGTCGCCACATCCGACTATTGGGTGAAACTGAGCACCATGGTCGCGGGCCGCAATGTGCCCGATGTCTTCGCACTCGAGCCAGTCACCTTTGCCGACTATTCCCGCCGCGGCGCGACGCTGGATCTCACGCCGTTTCGCGACAGCATCATCAAATCGACGGATTTCGCCTCCGGCGCACTGGATCTCGGCACGGTCGATGGAAAATTGACCGGCATTCCGACATCGCTCAACGCCGCGGCCCTGATCGTCGACAAGGCAGCGCTGGAGAAAGCCGGAGTTCCGGTGCCGGCGGCGTCCACGACCTGGGAGCAGTTCAAGACGATCTGCACCGACTTCAAGAAGGCCGCTGGTTCCGCAAGCCTCTTTGCCGTCGGCAACGGCGCGAGATACAGCTTCGTCTTCGAAGTCTGGCTGCGCCAGCGCGGCAAGACACTGTTCACGCAGGACGGACAGCTGGGCTTCCAGGAAGCCGACGCGATCGAGTGGTTCGATTACTGGGATCAGCTGGCGAAGGCTGGCGGTTGCGTGACCGCCGATATTCAGGCCCTCGACAAGGGCAATATCGAAACCAACCCGATCGCCAGCGGCAATGCCGTGATGGCATTTGCCTATTCCAATCAGCTTGCCGGTTACGGTGCATTGGCAAAATCGGAAATGTCGATCGGCTCGCTGCCGGTGCAGGAGGCGTCCGGTCCCTCGGGGTTGTTTTACCGGCCCTCGACGCTATGGTCGATATCGCCCTGGTCGAAGTCGCCGGAGACGGCTGCGAAGTTCATCAACTTCTTCGTCAACGACACCAATGCCGGGCATGCTCTTGGAACCGAACGCGGCGTTCCCGTGAATGCGAAGATCCAGGGCGACGTCGCTGCCACCGGCGACAAGGTTTCGAAGCAGACGATCGATTACATCGTCTCGTTGAAGGATAGGGTCGGCCCCTATCCGCCTGCAATCCCGATCGGCGCTGCCGAGTTCTCGCAGCAGGTTTTGACTGCGACTGCCGACAGCGTCGCCTTCGAGCAGATAACGCCATCCGACGCGGGCAAGCAACTCATGTCGGAAGGCAAGCGCATATTCGGCGGATGAGCAGCACCGGGGAAGCATGATGGATCAGCGCAATAGTCCGCAGCAGCCGTTGGACGAGCACAAGGAAGCGCGCAGACTGCAGTTCCTGCCGTGGGAGCGTGCCGCTGCCGACCTCGACCATCCTGACCATATCGAACGAAAGACTGCGCTGCAGGAGTCCTGCGGCGCGGAATTTTCCGATACGTCCTACATCGCCGAGCACGCGGCGGTCTTCACTGAAAGCCTGAAGATGGGCGAGCGGTCATGGATCGCGGGTCATGCGCTGGTCCGCGGTGCAGTCGTGCTTGGCGATGACTGCACCATCAACCCCTTCGCCTGCGTCTCCGGAAAGGTGACCTGTGGCAATGGCGTGCGGATCGCATCGCATGCGTCGATCGTCGGCTTTAATCACGGTTTCGACGATCCCGGCGTGCCGATCCACCGGCAGAAGGTGACCACGACTGGCATCACCATCGGAGACGACGTCTGGATCGGCGCCAATGCCGTCGTGCTTGACGGCGCCGTCATCGGCAGCGGGGCGGTCATTGCGGCGGGTGCTGTCGTTTCCGGCGAAATTCCGCCGATGGCGATCGCCGGCGGCGTACCGGCGCGAGTCATCCGCATGAGAGGCCAGCCGCCCCGGTCATCCCGGCCCGGTAGCATCGAGGGCAATCTTCAGGCGCTTGGACAGAAGGCGCGGGATCAGTGGCCGGAGATCCTTCAGCGCTGGAAAACTGCCGATGCCTATCTGTCACTTGAAGCTGATGGCGTCGCCCGCCCGGCTACCCGCCATCTCTGCGATGCCATCGAGATTGCTGCAGGCTTCGGCGAACTGCCGCCCGGACTGAATGTGGCTGAGACCATCGAGCGGCTCCGGAGCCTTCAGGACCGTGAGACCGGTCTTTTCCCCGAAGCTGGAACGCAATCCGCCGGCACCGAGCTCCGGCAGGACCCGAAAGCGCTCTATAATGTGCTCTCTGCCGGCTACGCACTCGAAGTCCTGGGCTCCCATCCGCAGCAGGCAATCCAGGCCGTGCAGATCGATCTCGCCGAACTAGATCGCTGGCTCCTGGGATTGCCCTGGACAACCGCAGCCTGGAGCGCGGGCAGCGTCATCGATGCGATCGGCACCGCCATGTATTTCAACGCGAGATATTTCAACGTGGACCAGCCACGCCAGGCGCTGTTCGAATGGCTGACGCGGCATGTCAACGTGGCGACAGGTGTATGGGGCGAACCGACGGCGGCGGAAGGCTGGCTGCAGCCTGTCAACGGCTTCTACCGCCTGACGCGTGGAACCTATGCACAATTCGGCGTGCCCCTACCGAAGCCGCATGAAGCGTTTGAAACGGTGCTGCTGAACTACCGGAACCATCAGGGCTTCACCGGCTCCAAATACACCGCGTGCAATCTTCTCGATACGATCCATCCTCTCCTGCTCATCGCGCGCCAGAGTGACTACCGGCGTGGCGACGCCGAAGACATCGCCAGGAAGATCATCGCCAGAGCGGTGGACCGCTGGCAGGACGGCGAAGGTTTCGCCTTTGCCGATGGCAGCCCGGCCAGCCTGAAGGGAACCGAAATGTGGCTGTCGGTCGTTCATCTGGCAGCCCGGTATCTTGGCCTGGCGAACGCATTCTCCTTTTTGCCAAAGGGCGTGCATCGCACGGCCGCCGTCGGTCTCGGTTTATAGCGAGAACTCCGACCGCGCCCGCAGAACGGAAAAGGCCGCAACGAAATCCATCGCTGCGGCCCTTCCGTCACTCTCGCTGCCGCCGCAGCCGAGCGTTAGAACTCTTTCCAGTCGTTGCTGGCCGAATGCGTCGTCCCGCCCGATCCGCCGAAGGCAACGGCGAGCTTTGTCGAGAGCGTGCGTGCCGGCGAGGCGACCGCGTGAAGCCTGCTGCCGTTTGCCGTTCTATGGGTATTGCCCGAGACGTCGTAAGGCCGGTTTCCGTTAGCGCCGTCGTCCAGCTTGAACTGCGCAAGACGTTCCGCCAGCGCCGCGACTTCGGTCGCCAGTGTGTGGCAGGCGGCATTGGATTCTTCGACCATGGCGGCATTCTTTTGCGTTGCCTGGTCCATCTGGTTCACCGCGGTATTGATCTCCTGAAGGCCCGTCGACTGCTCCCTCGCGGACTTGACGATCGCGTCGACATTCTGGTCGATCTGCTGCACCTGACCGACGATGGCCGATAGCGCGTTGCCGGTCTCGGTGACCAAATCAACGCCAGTCTTGACCTGCGATCCCGAGGAGACGATCAGCGTCTTGATTTCTTTGGCGGCACCAGCCGAGCGCTGGGCAAGCTCGCGAACCTCCTGCGCGACGACCGCGAAGCCCTTGCCGGCCTCCCCTGCCCTCGCCGCTTCGACGCCGGCGTTGAGAGCCAGCAGATTGGTCTGGAAGGCGATGTCGTCGATGACGCCGATGATATTGGAGATCGACCGCGACGATTGCTCGATCGCATGCATGGCATCGACAGCGCGCCGGACGATCTCGCCCGAGCGCTCGGCATCGCCCTTGGTGCGAGCGACCATCGATCCGGCCTCCTCGGCACGGACGGTCGAATCCTTGACGGAAGTGGTGATCTGTTCGAGCGCTGCTGCGGTTTCCTCGACGGACGCTGCCTGCTGCTCCGTGCGCCGCGCCAGATCATCGGCGGCGGAGCGAACCTCGCCGGCGCCGCTCTGGATCACATTGGCATTCTGCGAGAAGGAGACCATCGCCGAGCGAAGCTTGACGATCGAGTCGTTGAAATTGACGCGGGTCTCATCGAGAGCAGCGGTGAAGGGCTGCTCGAGCACCGTCGTCATGTCGCCTTCTGCAAGCCTGGAAAGTCCGCGCGCCAGCTCGCCGACGGCGAATTTGACGTCGGCTTCCTGCGCCGTGTTCAGCCGTGCGCGCTCTGCCCGCTCCTTCTCCTGCTGCGCATGCGTGGCAGCAGCCTGATTTTCAAGATCGGACTTCTGTCGATTGCTCTCCAGCAGCCGGCTCAGCGAGCGGGAGAGATCGCCGATCTCATCCTTCGAACCGGCGTCCTTGATCTGCACGTCGAGCTTGCCGGCGGCGATCTCGGCCGTCTCGGAAATCACATTGGAGATCCGGCCGATAAAACGGCGTGCGATCAGCCAGCCGGCGAGGCCGAGCATCAAGGCGGCAACGCCGGTCGAGATCAGCGCATCGCGGATCATTGCATTCAGCTCGGCAAAAAGCGTTGCCTTCGGTACGGATATCACCGCATACCAGTCCGGCCCCTCGCCGAGCTTGACGGGAACGGCGACCGCCAGAGAAGCAGTGCCATCGCTCGCCATCAGCTGCTGCTCGGCACCGAGTTTGGCAATCAGGCCGTCCCATCCCGCCGTCTCATCGCCTGCCTGGCTGAGGCTCTTTCCGATCAATGCAATATTCGGATGGCTGACAATCTTACCGCCGCCGCTGACGAGCCCGATAAAGCCTGTCCCCATTGGCTGGATCTGTGACAGCGCCTTGCTGGTATCCTGAAGCGAAAGATCGAGCCCTGCGACGCCCGCCGGCTTTCCGTCGATGATGATCGGTTTGGTGACCGAGGTCATCAGCACTTCCTTGCCATCGATCGTGTAGGGATAGGGCTCGACGACGGTCGTCTTGCGCGTCGTGAATGGAACCTGATAATAATCGCCCGGACCCGGCGTCGCATAGTCGGTCAATGCGGTATGGGTGATCTGCGTGCCGCTGCGAACCCAGTAGGGCACATAGCGGCCGGTCTGGTCATAACCTTCCTTGTTGGCGAAATCCTTGTCCTTGCCGTCGAAGGCATCCGGCTCCCAGCCGGTCCAGGTCGCCAGGATTGCCGGATTGGCCTGCAGCATGTTCAAGAGAATCTTGTCGGCCTTGGTGCGATCGGCATCGCCGGTCTGCTTCAAAGTCTGCAAAACGGCATCCAGGCTATCGACGATATGGACGGTACCGCCAATATCGCGCTCGACAGCAATCGCCTCGGACCGGGCGATCTGGCGCATCTGATCCATGCTTTCTGTGCGTATTTCCGTGTAGGATCTGAAGAAAAGGACGCCGGATGCGGCAATAACGGCAACGACGCCGCAAGCGCCAATCGAGAATAGATTACGACCTGTCGTTGTTTTGAAGAGCATATTAATAACTCGTTCCCGTCATGATTGTTTTACGTTGAACCCGCCGCCGATATTCTTGGCTTTAGACTTACAATTTTAGCTATTCATGATTAAGGAATGTTTGATTGACAGATATCTTGGAAAGCAATCAGACGGGCGTCACGAGGCGCCTTTGGCGTCAAAATTGCTTTTGCGATGCCGATCGCAAAACGATTGCTGGACCAAACGCCGTTCTTCTGCGAAAGAACTACACCCTGTAAAAAGGCGTAAACCGTTGATAAGCCGGCGCGCGAGCGATAGGCTCCGGCGGCGATTGAAAACGGCTAAGAGAAGTAAAAGGAACTCTGATGGCTACTGGTACTGTAAAATTCTTCAACGATGACAAGGGCTTTGGCTTCATTACCCCGGAAAGCGGTGGCGCTGACGTATTCGTGCACGTGTCTGCTCTGCAGCGCGGCGGCTCGCTTCGCGAAGGCGACAAGGTGAGCTTCGAAGTCGGACAGGACCGCAAGACCGGCAAGTCCAAGGCCGAAAACGTCGCAGTTCTCTAATATTTTGCAAGGCCCAGCCGCACGCGTGTGCCGGCTGGGCCTTCATTCGATGCCGATGATCAGGTCCCCGTCACGGGAACATCAGCGGATGTCGCGGTTTTTTCACAATGGCAACGTATGGAAGCCATGTGGAGTAAATCATGCGCAAAGCCTGGACTGTCAGCCGCGGACCGATTGCGGCAACCGAAGCGGATGTCGAGAAAGCCCGGGCGATCAACGCCATGCTGACCCGTTCGATTGGAATTCTGCCCGAAAATCCCGGTGACCCCATCCTGCCCTTCGCGGTCGGCCTCTTCAACGAGATCAAGGCGCTGCTGAAGCCGGAGCATGGCGTGAGCAGCCTGCGCCGGGCGACGGCGTTCCACATTTTCTCCAAGCGCTATTATTTCGCCAGCGCCCAGCCCGATTCGATGCGCCACGACATCGACGGCAGACCGGTCGAACCGCTCAGCGCTGCAGACCGCCTTGCGGCGCAGAAAAGCTTTCTCGACGTGAAGCGGCAACTGATGCGCACGAGCATCGAAAGACAGCAGGCCAACAAGGCACACATCGATGAAGCGCGCGCCGGACACTAGCGGGCCCTTTCAGCCCGGCACGTAGCCGTGGCGTGAATAGAATCTGTCGAGTTCGCGGTTTTCCGGCGACCGGCCGGTGAAGATTTCCACGTATTCCGGGATGCGCTTCATGCGTACCGCAAGATCTTCCTGCGACTGCATGGAGATATAACCGATCTGCACCAGATAAACGGTGCGGGCCCGGACATCGGCCCTGGCTTCGTCTTCACCGAAGCGGTGCAGCATTTTCGTCAGGGCGGAAATCCGAAGCTGATCGGCTTCCTGCACTTCCGCAAGCGTTTCCGCCGATTGCAGCGCCCAGCTTCGGATGGCGAACTCGAATTTGGCGTCGAACAGTGCAGGATCGATCCAGCAGTCGAAAACGTTCAGCATCGCCTCGGCCACCGTTTCCGCATAGGCTTCCGAACGCCTGACCAGATTTCCGGTATTCTTGTCCCGCCATCTGGCGACCAGCGCGCCGAGCAACTCCTCGCGATCCTTGAAGAACCAGTAGAAGCTGGTGCGCGACAGCGTGAGCTTCTTCGCGAGCGGCAGGATACGCACGCTATCGACGCCCGATTCGAGCAGCGAGGCATAGGCCGCCTCAAGCCACACATCCGGCGAGCCCCGCCAGCCGCTATCATTCTGTAATCGCTCCATGGCGCAGAGGTACCAAACTCCCATCGCGGCAACAACGGGTTTGTGCATCGCTGTCTGTCAGCAAAACAGCAATGCCTTCTAAATTGACATAGGTGTACATTTCTGGATAACCTTCGATCCCAGTCATGAACACTGGAGCACCGCGATGTCGAACGATCCCCTCCTGCAACCCTACAAGCTCAAGCACCTGACGCTTCGCAACCGGATCATCGTCACCTCCCACGAGCCTGCCTATCCCGACGACGGCATGCCGAAGGAGCGGTACCGCGCCTACACGGTCGAGCGGGCCAAAGGTGGTGTGGCAATGACGATGACCGCGGGCTCGGCCGCAGTCTCACGCGACAGTCCTCCCGTCTTCAACAACCTGCTTGCCTACAAGGACGAGATCGTCCCGTGGATCCGCGACATGACCGATGCCGTCCACGAACAGGGTGCCGCGATCATGATCCAGCTGACCCATCTTGGACGGCGCACCCGCTGGGACAAGGGCGACTGGCTGCCCGTTCTTGCACCCTCGCACCAGCGCGAGGCCGCGCACCGGGCTTTTCCGAAGAAACTTGAAGACTGGGATATCGAGCGCATCATCAAGGATTTCGCGGATGCCGCGGAGCGGATGAAGGCGGGCGGCATGGATGGCGTCGAGCTGGAAGCCTATGGCCACCTGATCGATCAGTTCGCCTCACCGCTGACCAATGAACTCGACGGCCCCTATGGCGGTTCGCTGGAAAACCGCATGCGCTTCTGTTTCGACGTGTTCAGGGCGATGCGCGAAAGAGTGGGCGACGATTTCATTCTCGGCGTCCGCTATACCGCCGACGAGTGTCTTCCCGGCGGTACCGATCGCAATGACGGCATCGAGATTTCGAAACGGCTGCGCGACAGCGGGCTGATCGACTATCTCAACGTCATCCGCGGGCATATCGACACCGATCCGGGCCTGACCGACGTCATCCCCATTCAGGGCATGGCGAACTCGCCGCATCTGGATTTCGCCGGCGAAATCCGCGCCGCGACCAATTTTCCGACCTTCCATGCCGCGAAGATCCCCGACGTTGCGACCGCCCGCCACGCCATCGCCTCCGGTAAGGTCGATATGGTCGGCATGACACGGGCCCACATGACCGATCCACACATCGTTCGAAAGATCATCGAGAAGCGGGAGGAGGATATCCGCCCCTGCGTCGGCGCCAATTACTGTCTCGACCGGATCTACCAGGGCGGCATGGCCTTCTGCATTCACAACGCCGCTACCGGGCGCGAAGAGACGATGCCGCATGTGGTGGAAAAGGCGGATGCCCGCCGGAAGATCGTCATCGTCGGTGCCGGCCCGGCCGGGCTCGAGGCGGCGCGCGTCGCCGCCGAGCGCGGCCACGAGGTCGTCGTCTTCGAGGCCGCCAACAATCCCGGCGGGCAGATCCGCCTGACGGCACAAAGCGAACGCCGCAAGGAAATGATCAGCATCATCGACTGGCGCATGAGCCAGTGCGAGAAACGGGGTGTGACCTTCCATTTCAACAGCTGGGCCGAGGCTGACACTATCGCCGCTGAGAACCCTGATGTGGTGATCATCGCCACCGGCGGCCTACCGCATACCGATGTCCTGTCGAAGGGCAGCGAACTCGTCGTCTCCGCCTGGGATATCATCTCGGGCGACGTGAAGCCCGGTACCAATGTACTGATCTATGACGATGCCGGCGACCATGCCGGTCTGCAGGCGGCGGAGATTATCGCGAGGACAGGCGCGAAGGTCGAGATCATGACGCCGGACCGGTCCTTTGCGCCCGAGGTTATGGCGATGAACCTCGTTCCCTATATGCGCACGCTGCAGAAGCTCGACGTCATCTTCACCGTCACCTTCCGTCTGGACCAGGCCGAGAAACAAGGCAACCAGCTGCTGGCGCATGTCGGCAGCGACTATGGCGGCGTTGCCAAGCAGCGGATCGTCGACCAGATCGTCGTCAACCACGGCACCATTCCGCTTGATGACCTCTATTTCGAACTGAAGCCGCTCTCCAGCAATCTCGGAGAGCTGTCGCACGATCAGCTTCTGGCCGGAGAGCAGCAGACCGTCACCCGCAATGCCGATGGCAAATTCCAGCTGTTCCGGATCGGAGATGCAGTGGCGGCGCGAAACACCCATGCCGCCATCTATGACGGCCTGCGGATCGCAAGCCGCCTTTGATCCCGGCGCGGGAAAACGGCCGCGTCGTCCCTGAGTCGCAGCAGGGATAGGCGGCACCCGGCCTGAGGCAAGGCCGGGAGTCCGGCGCAACCAGCGCTTTTGCGGCCCATATCGGTCGGTTTGTTCACAGCCGATCGGTCCGTAAACCGTTGATCGGCGAGCCGAAATGGGCTCAAGATAGGCAGTGGCAAACGAATTGCGATTCGATTCGCGGCCCCGGAGACCAAAAACCGATAGTGGCTAATGCCGTGATATGGTTAATGTACTCCCCTGAACGGAAGTAGAAACGCCGTTCGCTTCCGCTGCCCGTACACAGGCTCGTCCGGCGCGAAAACCGCTCTTTTCAGCCGCCGATCTGTGCAAAGGCTTCTCGAAGAAATCCGGTTAACTCCCTGTTAAGCCTAATTGCCTTGCAAGAAAATGAGAATCGGAGCTAAATGCGCTTTCAAAGCCCGCAGGGTGTTTAAATCGCATTTTTGAGATTTCCATGAATATGGCACCGACAATTGATAAGGCAATTTCTGACGTCGATCAGCTGATCATCGCTCAGGCGCAGGAACTGTCCGACAAGCTGAAGCAGCACCGGCTGGAAATGTTTCCGCCGCGGGCCATGAAGGATCTGCGCGAGTTCCAGCTGGCAGAGGCTGCACGCTTTCTCGGCGTCACCAGCGGCTATCTCAGGAACCTGTCGCTGGAGGGCAAAGGCCCCCTCCCCCAGGTCACCTCGTCCGGGCGCCGCTCCTATACCGCCGGTCAGATGGACGAGATGCGCCAGTTTCTCGACCAGAACGCGCGTGGCGGCACGCGTTACGTTCCGCATCGCAAAGGCAGCGAACATCTTCAGGTCGTCGCCGTCGTCAACTTCAAAGGTGGCAGCGGCAAGACCACGAGTGCAGCCCACCTTGCCCAGCACCTGGCCCTCACCGGCCACCGGGTCCTGGCTGTCGATCTCGACCCCCAAGCCTCACTGTCCGCCATCCACGGCTTCCAGCCGGAATTCGACGTCGACGAGAACGAGACGCTTTACGCGGCGATCCGCTACGACGACGAGCGCCGTCCGCTGAAGGAAATCATCCGCAAGACCAATTTCCCCAACCTCGACCTCGTCCCCGGCAATCTCGAGCTCATGGAATTCGAGCACGACACGCCGCGCATTCTCGCTCAGGGCAAGACCAGCGATTACGGCCGGATCTTCTTCGCCCGTCTCGACGAGGCGCTGTCTTCGGTATCCGATGATTACGACGTCGTCGTCATCGACTGCCCTCCCCAGCTCGGCTTCCTGACGATGAGCGCGATCTGCAGCGCGACCGCGGTGCTGATCACCGTTCATCCGCAGATGCTCGACGTCATGTCGATGTGCCAGTTCCTGCAGATGCTCGGCGAGGTGCTGAACACCCTGAAGGGCGCCGGCGGCAACATGAACCTCGACTGGCTGCGCTATCTGGTGACCCGCTACGACCCGCAGGACGGGCCGCAGACGCAGATGGTCGCCTTCATGCGCTCGATGTTCCGCAATCACGTTCTGACAAATCCGATGCTGCGAAGCGTCGCGATATCGGATGCGGCCATGACCAACCAGACGCTTTACGAGGTCGAGCGCAGCGCCTTTACGCGCGCCACCTATGACCGCGCAATGGAAGCGATGGATTCAGTCAACGGCGAGATCGCCGATCTCATCCACAAAGCCTGGGGCCGCAAATGATAACTCACGGCTTCGCCACGGGAAACCAATCGACCGTCCGGAGGGAGACATATGGCACGTAAGAATATCCTCTCCGGCCTGATGGACGATTCCAAGAAGTTTACCGCGGTAAATATCGAAGGCGATTCCGGTGCCGAAAAGCAGCAGATTGCCTTCAAGGGAATCGGGGCGCTTGGCGCCGTCACCCGCAGCATCGACGCGCTGGCGGCGAGGGCGGATGCGGCGCGCGATATCGAAGAAAAGCTCGCTCATGGCGAAACGGTTATCGATCTCGATACCGCTCTCATCGAGGAGTCCTTCGTCAGCGATCGTCTGGTTCAAACCGACGAGCAGTTTCAGGAATTGCTTGAAGCGATCCGCTCGCGCGGTCAGGACTCCCCTATTCTGGTGCGTCCGCATCCGCAAAAGGATGGCAAGTATCAAATCGCCTTCGGTCATCGCCGTGCGCGCGTTGCTAAGGAGCTCGGCCGTCCGGTTCGCGCCGTGGTCAAGAAGCTCGACGACCGTGACCACGTCATCGCCCAGGGTCAGGAAAACTCGGCGCGTGCCGACCTCTCCTTCATCGAGCGCACGATGTTTGCCGACAAGCTCGATACGCTCGGTTTCGACCGCGAGACCATCATGTCGGCGCTGAGTGCCGATAAGACGACGGTCTCCAAGATGCTGTCGGTCACCCGCCGCATCCCGGCCGAGGTTCTCTCGGCAATCGGCGCTGCGCGCGCCACCGGCCGCGACCGCTGGCACGATCTTTCGGTCAAGTTCGAAGAAGAAAATTCCGCCGAGCGGGCAACTCTCTTCGTTGAGACGCCCGATTTCGTTGCTGCCGAACCGGACGTGCGTTTCGATATGCTTGTGCAGTTTCTGAACGGCAAACCCGTTTCTACCGCTCAGAACCAGGCGCAGCCGGCGTCCATCAGCCAATGGCAGCGGCGCGACGGTTCGGTCAAGGCGAAGATCAAGGATAACGGGAAACAGTTCACGATCGCGCTGAAGGCAGCCAAGGGATCGGCCTTCGGCGCCTATATCGCAGACAATCTGGATCGTCTCTACGAGGCGTTCGAGAAGGACATGATTTCATCGAAGAATGGAGATCAATAAGCAAAAGAAAAGGCCCCCAAAACGTTGCCGTAGTGGAAGCCCTCTCTGATCTAGACACCCAGAGAATCACATTTCCACTCCACATAGTCAAGAGTCCCCGGCACCTATTTTTGGTGAGCTGATATCTTTTGCCTTGAAGAAGGCGAAGAAAATGGATGGTGGAAGTGTGACGACGCCTTTTGGGCGGCGGCCGATGACGCTTGGCATGCTTGCAAGCCAGGTCAGAGCCCAAAAGATCGAGAGCAGTGCCTCGGTCGACAAGTGGAAAATCTATCGCGCGCTCTGCGAAGCCAAACCTCTGCTCGATATTTCCGACCGGGCGCTCGCGGTGCTGAATGCGCTTCTGAGCTTCTATCCACATGGCGAACTCTCTGCCGAGCGCAGCCTTGTCGTGTTCCCATCTAACAACCAGCTTTCAATCCGATGCCACGGCATGGCCGAGCAGACGGTGCGGCGGCATATGGCATCTCTCATCGCGTCGGGCCTGGTGCTCCGCAAGGACAGTCCGAATGGCAAGCGTTATGCGCGCAAGGACCGTCAGGGCGAAATCCGGGATGCCTATGGTTTCTCGTTAGCGCCGCTGCTTGCCCGCGCTGAGGAAATCGAACGTCTCGCAGCCAAGGTCGCTGCCGAGAAATTGCATCTGCAGACCATCAAGGAACAGCTTACCCTTTGCAGGCGCGATATCTCGAAGCTGATCACAGCTGCGATCGCCGAGTCGGCCGATGGCGACTGGTGGGCGATCGATGAGGCGTTTCATTCCATCCTCAACAAGCTGCCACGCGTTGCAACCCCGCATCTGATCGCCTCGGTTCTGGCCGAGCTCGAGGAATTTCGCGCCGAAATCGTCAAGCAACTGGAGACACAGATTAAAACCGAAAATTCGAGCGCCAATGCCTTACAGAATGAGCGGCACATACAGATATCAGAATCTGAATCTATTTCTGAATCTGAACATCCGGTTACGAATGCCGGGGATGGGTTGACCGCAGTAAACTCCGCTGATCTCGGCGACAACGCTTTAGAAGGACAAAGGCTGCTACCCGGGAAGGCGTCGATTACCTATCCGATCACCACAGTGACCGAAACCTGCCCCGATATCGCTCTTTACGGACCGGGAGGAAGTGTTCGAACGTGGAGCGATCTGATCAGCGCCAGCACCATCGTCAGCACCATGCTGCAAATCGATCCATCCGCCTATCATCAGGCCGTCAGCAGGATGGGCGTGCAGAATACGGCTGTCGCGATCGCCTGCATATTCCAGAAGGGTAGTACGATTGCGTCTCCAGGCGGCTATTTGCGGACATTATCGCGCCGCGCCGGGGAGGGGCGGTTCAACACATGGCCAATGCTTGCCGCTTTGCGACGGGCGAACATATCGGAGCCTGCGGCAGGCCCTCCAAAGCCGGTTACCCAATGATGGAAGCAAACTATTCATTGAGTTCCGTTGCGCTAAGAAAACATCGGATAAACAACGATTGGAACGTGAAGAAATCAGGCCATGAGAGCGCCATATGGACTGAAATCCAAGCGAATCCAGTCGCTTAGCCTAACGTCGGCGTCCATCGAGAAAGAGCAGCAGCCCGAGCCCGGCCACCCCCGAGATCGCACCGACAAATGCCGTGCCGGAATAGGTTGTCAGAGCCGTCCCGGCAGCAAAGAGCAAGGCGCTCAATCCAGCACTGAGGAATATGTTGACCGAGATCAACGCGCTGCCGAGGCCCGGACGCTCGGCGATCAGATCCTGCAGATAGGTGATCGGAACACTGATCAGGGCGGCTGCGCCAATCCCGCTGATAAGGGTGAGGGCGTAGACCTGCCAGGGCGCGGAGGCGAGGGCGAGCAGCACGAGATAGACGGCGTAGATGATCGTTCCCGCGGCCAGAGCCGTCAGCTGGCTGATCACCCGCAGCAGCCGCGACCAGAGAATGATGAAGATGACCTCGAGGAAGGCAACGATGCCGACGAGGACACCGACATCGGCAACGGTCCCATGCGCAGCACCGGTGACCACCAGCGGCAGGATCGCGCCGTTGACGTGAAGCGTGCTGCTGATCAAAGCGATAGCCACCACGCGACTCAGGATCTTCGGCGAGACGACCTGTCCGAGCGCAGCGAGATAGGACAGATGATGGGTGGCCGCATGGTCGGTGCCGCTCTGCCGTGGCAGAAACAGCCCGATCAACGCCAGACAGACGACACAGGAAATACAGGCAAAGAGATAGGCGGGCAGCATGGTCGGCGAACCGGAGAGCAGAATGCCGGTCAGCCCCGGGACGAGAACCCAGGAGAGGGAGATCATCGCCCGCACGCCCGAATTGACGGTCGCGACATCGCTTCTGTTCATGTCTCCGGTCGCCGCTCTGACATTGGCGAACAACAGCGAGCTCAGCGAACTATAGACGGGCAGGATAAGAAGAGCGCTCAACACGAAGACCTGTTCGGTCGGAATGAGATAGATGGCGCCGTAACCGGCAACGCCGAAGATCGCGGCGATCAGCATCATCGTCCGGTATTCGCCCAGCCGGTCGGCAAGATTGCCCAGCAGGATGCTGACGACGACATTGACGGTTGCGGCCGCGAAGATCAGTGCGGAATAAAGCGCGTTCGAAAGACCCAGCTCTCGAATACCGACGACGGATTGGTAGGGCGAGGTCGTCGCGCCGGCAAAGCCGAAGGTGAAAATCGCAAGCATGCTCACCCGGATGACCGGGTTGCGGAAGACGTCGGGGATAAGGCGTTTCATGTTCTTCATCGAAGACTGGCGAATACAGGCCGGGCGGGGATGAAGCCACCCGATATGGACAGTCGCCGTATGTTGTTGTCAATCTTTCCAAGAAGCGGAAAGACGCGCCTCCGGCGTATAGGCGAAATCGCGATCGAATGGAAAGGCTGGACGCTGCCGGCGCAGGCTGACAAGGTTTTCGATATCCTGTCCAACCACGCCATCCGTCAAAGCCATCAGGTTGGGGTTTGCGATCGGGGCCAGCTCCGGCGAGAGATAGCCGGATTTGACGACGAGAAGTCCTACGGATTTGGGATCAAGGCCGAGGCGGGTGAAATCCGCGATATTGTGGTAGGGGCGCCGGCGCGCAGCAAGAATGACAGTCACGCCGCCGATCCTCACAACGGCCTGCCGGTCGGCAGGAATGCCGGGGTCGTCGAGGGTCAGGATTTCCGCTTCCACATCGACCGGTTGGCTCGACGGATCCAGGCTGCCGCCGATCGATAGCGTTACCCTTGCAGAGTTTACTGCAGTAAAACATGCGTCAACCGTCGGGCGATCCGTGATGCCGGCAAAGAGAACGCCGGTCAGATTGCGGCTCAGAACGGCTCGCAGAACGTCCGCGCGGTCACCGACGCCGCCACCGGTCGGATTGTCCGCAGAATCGGCAAGAATAACCGGACGTGACGATAAATTCTGAGCGATATCAAGGACTTCGTCCAATGGACGGGTGACCGGGCCGAAACGAAACTCGGCGCGTGCATCCCAATAGGAGAGAGCAATCTCCTCTGCCGCCTTTATAGCCGCAGCCTTGTCTTTGCCTGTCACAACCGCGCAGGCCGTCGCGCGTGGCTCGTCGGCCCAGACATAGCCGACCATAAGGTTGGCATCGAAAATTCCGTCGCGGGCGTCGAATTCGGGCAGCCTGGCATAGAGCCGCTTTGCCGGCTCGTCCTCAGTCGAGGTGCGCTCGCCGGGCCAGAGAACCGGGACCGGCGCCCAGGCGACACCTGGCCGCTCGCCCGTCTCCAACGCATCAACGAGCATCGTCCAGGCACGGACCATCGTCTGGCGCACATCGATATGCGGTGCTGTGCGGTAGGCGGCGAAGATATCCAGCTGGTCGACGATCGTCTGGCTGACATTGCCATGCAGGTCGTAGCTCGCCGCGACAATGCAGGCATCGCCGGCGACGGCGCGGGCTGCCGAAATCCAGTCGCCCTCGGCATCGTCCATGCCCTCGACATTCACCGCGCCGTGCATGGCGAGGTAGAGGCCGTCGAGCGGCAGCGCCGCTTTCAGCCTCTCGATAAATTCGGACTTGAAGGCTTCATAGGCCACGCGCGACACCGGGCCTCCGGGCACGGCGCGGGCGTGAAGCAGCGGCAGCAGGTGAGCCCCGCTCTCGTGGACGAAGTCGAAATAGGCCGCGCCGAGAAGCTCTTCCCCCCGCAGCACCTTGAAATCATCCACGGTCATCAGCACCGGCGAGTAGGTGCTGCACTCTGTATGAATTCCGCCGATCGCAATCCGCATGGCTGTCATCCTAGAGCATCGGGCTCAGCGGAACGATGGCAGCGAAGCGATGCCAATCCTTCGCGGCCTTCGGCGTCCATGCCGCCTCGGCGATAGCCGGCAGGCGCGGGAAGACGAGACGGTTGAAGTAACCGCGCGACAGGAAATGCTCAGACCAGATGCAGGCCTGAACGCCCTTCAGCCGATCCTTCAGCTCTTCCGGGAATTCGCCCGCCGCCTCATAGGCATAGGTGTGGGCCGGCGGCACCGTTCCGGCCCAGCTGGCGCCCGGTTCCTGGAAAGCCGTCGCCTGAACCATGTCGAGATAATAGGCCTGGCCCGGCGTCATCACGACGTCATAGCCTTCCTTGGCGAGCTCAATGCCAACCTGCGGATTTTCCCAGGCCATCAGCAGGCTGTCCTTTGCCGCAACGCCGCCGCCATGGGCCACCTCGTTCCAGCCGGCGAGCTTGCGGCCACGCTTGTCGAGCATCGCCTTCACCTGCTTCAGGAAATAGGACTGCAGCCCGAACGTGCCTGAGATGCCTTCCTTCTCCATCAGCTTCTTGGCAAGCGGCGAGGCGAGCCACGAGCCGTTTGCCACTTCGTCACCGCCGATATGGATGTAGGAGGAGGGGAAAAGCTCGACCATCTCGTCGAACACTTTCTCCAGGAACTCATAAGTCATCGGTATGGCCGGGTTCAGCGCATTGTTGGGATAGCCCTGAACGGAGTGATAGCTGTCGGGCGCTTCCTGACCGTCGGTGAGTTCGGGCAGTGCAACGAGCGTTGCCGCATTGTGACCGGGAATGTCGATCTCGGGAATGACTTCGACACTCAGCGAACCGGCATGGGCGACAATCTCGCGGATGTCGTCCTGCGAATAAAAGCCGCCGGCGGGCTCCGCACCATTGCCGAGCTGTGGAAGCAGCGGTTCGTCGGGCCCGCGCAGAACGCCCGCCGCCGTCAGCTGCGGGTAGGCCTTGATCTCCAGACGCCAGGCCTCGTCATCGGTCAGGTGCCAATGGAAGATGTTGAGCTTGAACCAGGCGAGGATATCGATCAGCCGCTTGACGTCGGCAACCGGATAGAACTGGCGCGAGACGTCGAGATGGCAGCCGCGCCAGCCGTACCGCGGCTTGTCCGATATCGTCCCTGAAAGGGGGAAGCGGAATTTGTCTTTGGTGACGCGAGCGCCGTTCAGCAATTGGGCGAGCGAAGTCAGGCCATATTGGCGTCCGGCAGCACCGGAATAGCTGAGCGTCACGCTGCCGGATGCGAAATCCAGGCGATAGGCTTCTGCCTCAAGGGCGGCATCCGTCTTGAAGATCAGCGGGCGGCCCTGCGGCGAGGCGGCAAGATTGAAGACCGAGTGATCGCTTTCGAACAGGCGCCGCGTCAGCGAGATCACCGTCGAGATGGCAGCGAGTTCCTCGACGCTTGCGTCCTGTGGAAAGAGCACGACTGGAAAGCCGTCGCCCGGTGTGGCACTGATCTCGGCCGGCCATGGCTGAAGCGCAAAGGGGAGATCGAGACGGCCTTCCGGCAGAAGCTCCGGCGGCGGCTCGCTGGTGCGGCCTTCCAGCAAGAGGTCCGACACGGCGACCGGCACATGCTTGCCCGAGGAGAGAGTCAGGTAGGCGGACTTGGCGCCGTCGGTGCAATGCTGCGCCCTGCGGTGCAGGCCGGCGACTGTGAAACTCCAGCTTTCGCCGGGTGCGAGCGTGAGACCGGCGGGCGGACCGAACTCATGGAAATTGGCGTTGCGGCGCAGGAAGGTGGCGTTGCCGCAAGCTGCCGCATCGATGACGCGGGTGAGCGAGGTATAGACGAGCTTGAAACCGGAAAGCGGCTCGCCGGACAGATTGAAGAGCGTGAAGGTGAATGCACCGTTCGGGCCGCCATCCGGGTTCCAGCTGTTTTCCAGGCGGTAGTAAACCGGTTTCATTTCTGTTCCTCTCGTTTTCTCTTATGATTTTTCAATAGTGCTCGGATTGGGAGAAGGTGCGGGCGAGCTCTGCCTGACCGGCCGTCAGGCCGCAATCGACAGGCAGGCAGACGCCGGTGATCGCCGCCGCCAGCGGTCCGGCGAGAAAGCCGACGGCATTGGCGACATCCTTCGGATCGACGACACGCTGCAGCGGATACCAGCGGCGGGCATCCTCGAAGACATTGGGATTGGCAGCTGCACGGATTTCCCAGGCCTGCGTCTTGACCGTACCCGGAGCAACCGCATTCGAGCGGATACCGAACTTTCCGTATTCGACAGCCACCAGCCGGGTGAAATGCAAAAGCCCGGCCTTGGCGGCGCTATAGGCGGGATGGCCGAAGACGTTCATGCCGTTGACCGAAGCGATGTTGACGACCGAGCCTTTGCTGGCCTTTAGCTGGTCCTCGACGGCCCGGAAGGTCAGGAATGCCGCTTCGAGATTGAGCGCATTGTCCGCCCGCCAGATTTCCGGCGTCGTGTCATGCAGGCTGACGGCGCGGGCGGCGCCTGCATTGTTGACCAGCGTGCGGACCGTTCCGATCTGCGCTGCCCGCCTGGCGAGCGCGGCAACGCTGTTCTCGCTGGTGACGTCGCATTCGACCGGGATGAAACGATCGGCGCTGCCGAGTTTCGCTGCGGTTGCGGCCGCAGCTTTCGGATCGATATCGGCCAGCAGAACAATGTCGTGATCGTCGGCCAGTTTCGCGGCGATCGCCGCGCCGATGTCGCCTGCTGCTCCCGTCACGATGGCCGCCGATTGCGTCATTGCTGCTGTCCTCTCATGTCAATCAGTCTCCAAGCAGCTGCCGGTCGTCGGTGCCGTCGCGGTGGGCGACGAGTTGCTGCTTTATGCGGCGGAGCGTCGTCGTTGCCTTCGGCTGGATGGCATAGGCCACGAGGCTCGCAAGAATATCGACCGTCGCGATATAGGCGATGCGGGTCGATGTCGGCCGGTAGATATTGGTGCCTTCGGGCAGGTCGATCGGAACGACGATCTCGGCGGCCTTGGCAACCGGGCTGCCGGTCTGCGTCAGCGCGATGGTCTTCACCTTGGCCTCGCGTGCCAGAGCAAAGGAGCGAACCAGCTCGGCATTGCGGCCGGAGAAGGAGGAGCCGATGATCACGTCGCCGGATTTGGCCGCTGCCGCCATCATCAGCTGCATGCTGTGGTCGGAGCTGGCGGTAATCCGCAGCCCGAGACGGAAGAGACGGTTCTGCAGCTCGTCGGCGATCATCGAGGAATTGCCGCCGGAGCCGAAGGCGTAGATCATTTCAGCCTTGGAGATCAGCCCGACGGCCGCCTCAATCGCCGTCAGGTCGAGCGAGCGGTGCAGCAGGAATAGCGCGTTCTGCGCCTTGGTAATGATATCCTGCGCCACGTCGGCCGGATCGCTGCTTTTCGATTCCGGCTTGAGATAGCGCACGCCGATATGGGCGGTGCGGGCGAGCTGGACCTTGAAGTCGGAAAAGCTTTCACAGCCAAGCCGCCGGCAGAAACGGGTGACGGTCGGCGGGGAAACTTGGGCGCGTTCGGCGAGTTCGATGATCGACGCGTTTACCGCAAACTCGAAATCATTGACGATGATCTCGGCGATGCGGCCCTCGGAGGCTGAGAGCCGGCCCTTGTCTTCCTGCAATGTGGAAAAGATATCCAAGCCGGTCCCCCCGTAATCGCCGCTCTCAGTCTTTCTTCTTATAGGCGACGCAATCAATCTCGACCTTGCAATCGACCATCATGGACGATTGGACGCAGGCGCGGGCCGGCGGGTGCTCGCCGAAATATTCCTGATAGATCTTGTTGAAGGTCCAGAAATCGCGCGGGTCATCAAGCCAGACACCGACGCGAACGATGTCCTCGACGCCGTAATCGGCTTCCTTGAGAATGGCGAGCACATTGGCGATCGTCTTGTGGGTCTGGGCAATGATATTGCCGTCGATGATCTCGCCATTTTCCATCGCCACCTGGCCGGAAACATAGAGCCAGCCGTCGGCTTCCACAGCGCGTGCGAACGGCAGCGCCTTGCCACCGGCGCCGGTTTGTACAGTGCCATAGCGTTTGATGGACATGCCCGGTTCCTTGCAAATTATTTTCTTGATAAGTTGACAAGTGACCATAGAAAGCAGAATTTGACCAGCGAAAAACGCCATTTATGAAAACTATTTAAATCGGGGGCGGCCATGCGTGATCCTTTTCAGAATCCTTTCCCGTCCTCGGATACCGCCAGGCACAGCATCTGGGAGATGCTTGTTCCCCGCGATATCGACGCTTTTCTGGCTGCAGACTGGTCTGCTGTCGAGCATGATTTCGTCGAGGAAGGCTTCATCGGCATCGATGGCCGCAAGGAAGTCAGCCCGGACAAATGGCGCCTCGCTTTTCCGACGCTGAAAGCCTATCGCGACGAGTGGCTGAAGCAGGCGAAAGACTTCGCCACGCAAAGATTTGCCGAGGATACCCGTACGGCGATTTTCACCACCACGACGCTCGAGGATATCGAGATCGAGGGCGACATGGCGCTTGTCCGCAAGAAGTTCGACGGCGGCCTGACGAAGAGCGACGGCAGCCGCGACATCATGCAGTGGCAGACACTCTATTATTGCAGGCTCCACGAAGGACAGTGGAAGATCTGCGGTTTCACCGGCTACCTGCCGAACCCGATGGGTTGACGCGGGGCCGACATTAAAAGGCCTAATCACTTGCGCATTTTCACGGCAGCACTGGCGACCGAGACCAATACCTTTTCACCGATCTGCGTGGACCGCCGCGCTTTCGAGGCCTCGCTTTATGCGCCGCCCGGCCAGCATCCCGAAACGCCGACGCTCTGCACCGCCCCGATCACTGTCGGCCGCCGTGTCGCCGCCGAAAAAGGCTGGGAGCTGATTGAGGGCACCGCCACCTGGGCAGACCCGGCCGGTCTCGTCAATCGCAACACCTATGAGGAACTGCGCGACGAAATCCTCGGCCAGCTGAAGGCAGCGCCGCCGGTTGATGCCATCGTCATGGGCCTGCACGGTGCGATGGTCGCTGCCGGCTATGAAGATACGGAAGGCGATCTTCTGAGCCGCATGCGCGAGATGGTCGGGCCTGACGTGCTGATCTGTGCCGAGCTCGATCCGCACAGCCACCTCACGAAGAAGCGTATCGAAGCGCTTAACTTCGCCGTCTATTTCAAGGAATTCCCGCATACCGATTTCGTCGATCGCGCCGAAGATCTCTGGCGGATCGCCGTCGATGCGCTGGAGGGCCGGGTGAAGCCCGTCAATTCGGTGTTTGACTGCCGGATGATCGATGTTTTCCCGACCTCGCGCGATCCGATGCGTTCCTTCGTCGACAAGATCATGAAGATCGAGAAGGACGACGCGGATGTCCTGTCGATCTCGGTCGTGCATGGTTTCATGGTCGGCGACGTGCCTGAAATGGGCACCAAGCTTCTTGTTGTCACCAACAACAAGCCGGAAAAGGGCGCCGCCTTGGCGCGCGAACTCGGCATGGAACTGTTTTCCAAGCGCGGGACCTTCATGGTGCCGCAGATCGACGAGAAGGAAGCGGTGTCCCGCGCACTTGCCGCAACCGCCTGGCCTGTCGTGATCGCCGATGTCTGGGACAATCCGGGCGGCGGTACGGCTGGCGATGCGACGGTCATTCTCGAAGAGCTGATCGCCCGCGGCGTCAAGAGTGCTGCCATCGGCACGATCTGGGATCCGGTCGCCGTGCAGATCTGTTTTGCGGCAGGCGAGGGGGCCGAGATCCCGCTGCGCTTCGGCGCCAAATCGGCACCCGGCACCGGCAATCCTGTCGATGGCACTGTCAAGATCGTCAAGCTGGTGAAGAATGCCGAGATGCAGTTCGGCGAGAGCCTGGCGCCTTTCGGCGATTCCGCCCATATCGTGCTCGATGGCATCGATATCATCCTGAATTCGACGCGCGCCCAGAGCTTCGATCCAAGCCTGTTCTCGGTGATGGGTATCGATCCGGAAAAGCAGAAGATCTTGGTGATCAAGTCCACCAACCACTTCTTCGCGTCCTTCTCCAAGATCGCGGCCGAGATCCTTTACTGCTCCGCGGGAACGCCCTACCCCAATAATCCGGCAACGACGGCCTATCGCCGGGCGCCGAAGAACATCTGGCCGATCGTGGCCGATCCTCATGGAACCGAACGCGGAGCCGCCTGAGATGCATGACAACCGGTTTGCCGTCGTCGCCAAGGCAGGTGACAGGATCGCGGATCTCTCGACCCCCCGCCCTGTCATCGACGAAGACAAGCTGGCCGCCAACATCCACCGGGTGCAGTCCTATATGGATCAGCACGGGCTGAACTTCCGCCCACATATCAAGACCCACAAGATCCCGGCACTGGCCGTCGCCCAGGTCGCGGCCGGCGCCAAGGGCATCAACTGCCAGAAGGTGACCGAGGCGGAGGTTTTCGCTGCGGCCGGCTTCGAGGACATCCTGATTACCTTCAACATTCTCGGACCGCAGAAGCTGGAGCGGCTGAGTGCCCTGAACGACCGGATCTCCGGCCTGAAGGTGGTTGCCGATAGCGAAGTGACGATCGACGGACTGGCAGCCCATTTCTCCGGCCACCGGCCGCTGACCGTGCTGGTCGAATGTGACACGGGCGCGGGCCGCTGCGGGGTCCAGACGCCGGAGGAGGCTGCCTCGCTTGCCAAGCGGATCGCCGCGGCCGACGGACTGACCTTCGGCGGCATTCTCACCTATCCAAAACCGCAATCGGCCGATGCCGTCGAGGCTTTCATCCAATCGACCCTTTCGCTCCTCTCGGCGCAAGGCATCGAGTGCCCGATCGTTAGCAACGGCGGGACGCCGAGCCTGTTCGACGCACATCTCGTCAAGTCGGCGACGGAGCATCGCGCCGGAACCTATATCTACAATGACCGGCAGATGGTCCGCATGGGCCACTGCCGCGAAGGCGATTGCGCCATGCATATCGTCGCGACCGTGGTCTCGCGTCCGAATGCGGACCGTGCGGTCATCGATGCCGGTTCGAAGGCGCTGACCTCCGATCTCCAGGGTTTCAGCGACTTCGGGCTTGTCGTCGGGTATCCAGAGGCGAAAATTTCAAGCCTCTCGGAAGAGCATGGCGTCATCGACCTCTCGGCTTGCACAGGGCCGCGGCCGCAGATCGGCGAGAAGATCTTCATCATCCCCAACCACACCTGTGTGGTCTCGAACCTCTTCGACACGATGGTCTTCCACCGCAATGGCGTCGTCACCCGTGTCGAGGAAGTCGCTGCGCGCGGCCTCGTCTGGTAACTGATCGGTCAATTGCTGCTTGCGCACGCGGCCGCATTCGCTAGATGAGGTTCATCGAGCGAAGGAGAGTGGCGTGGAAGAGCAAGTCCAGATTGGAAATCGCGGTGATTTCGGCCAGTGGGCAATCGAGGTCGCCAAACTAATCGTCAGCGACCAGGGTTTCGAGCTCGCAAAGGCTGCCCGTGAAGGCAGCGAGGACGATGTCCGTGCGGCCGGTGCTGCACTCGGGCAGGCGATCACCGACGCCTTGATGGAAGTCTATGACGGCCTGATCGAAGAATAGACGAGATCAGACCGCTGTTGCGGTCCGATTGCGATCCTCAGGCTGTCGCCGGAGACAGCAGGTTCACATCGATTTCGGTGAGCTCCACCCGGCGTTCGAAGGCGATACCGTCTTCGTCGAACAGATGGCAGTCCACGGCATTGATACCGACGGTTACGGGAACATCGGCGCGGATGCCGACGCTGCCGGGCAGCATGGCGCAGAAGTTTTCCGTTTCGCTGCCGAGCGCGGCATAGGCAACCGTATTGGCGCCCAGCCGCTCGATGACGCTCGGCGTCACCGTCAGCGAGATGTCGCCATTGGCAAGTTGCACCTGCTCCGGCCGGATGCCGAGCGTCAGCGTCTTGCCTGCCATCCCGTCGCGCGGGGCGACCGGTAATGTCGCCGTCTGGCCGCGGTAATCGACCGTCACGCCGGCATCGCTGACGGATTTGCAGGTCACCTGCAGGAAATTCATTTTCGGATTGCCGATGAAGCCGGCCACAAACTGGTTTGCCGGCTTGTGATAAAGCTCCAGCGGTGCGCCCGTCTGCGAGATATTGCCTGAATCGAGCACGACGATGCGGTCGGCCATGGTCATGGCCTCCACCTGGTCGTGGGTAACATAGATCATCGTGGCCTTCAGCTGCCGGTGCAGCTTGGCCAGCTCGATGCGCATGTCGGCGCGCAGCGCTGCGTCGAGGTTGGAGAGCGGCTCATCGAACAGGAAGATCTTCGGTTCGCGAACGATCGCGCGGCCGATGGCGACGCGCTGGCGTTGTCCGCCGGAGAGCATGCCGGGCTTCTGCTGCAGGCGGGTTTCGAGGTGGAGGATGCGGGCAGCGTTTTCGACGCGCGCCTTGAGCTTTTCCTCTTCCATCTTCTCGACGCGCAGCGGAAAGGCGATGTTTTCAAAGACCGTCATATGCGGATAGAGCGCATAGGACTGGAAGACCATTGCGATGCCGCGCTTGACGGGCGGCAGCTCGTTGACGCGCACACCATCGATGACGATGTCGCCCTTGGTGGTGGCATCGAGACCGGCGATCATCCGCAGCAGGGTGGACTTGCCGCAGCCTGACGGTCCGACGAAGACAACGAACTCGCCGTTCTTCACGTCGAGTTCGACGCCTTTCAGAACTTCGTAGTCGCCATAGAATTTTTGAACTTTATTGAGCTGAAGCTGTCCCAAAAATCTGTCTCCGGTCCCGGCCTGAACGCGCATGAGGTTGGTCGGTGAGGATCGCGGCCGAGTGACCGCGATCCTCTGATACGGCTTACTTGAAGGCTTCGATTTCGCCGGCAGCCTTTTTCAGAGCGGCTTCCGGTTCGGCCTTGCCTGTCACGACGGACTGAACCATCTCGATGATCGAGTTCTGGAAGCCCTTGTAGTCGGTGAAGAGCGGCTCGGGACCACCGAAGGCGATACCGTCGATGAACGGCTTCCACGACGGATCGGCCTTGACGAATTCGTCAACCTTCGCCGACGGACGCAGCGGGGTGAGGCCCGCGCCGCCCTGCAGCTCGTATTCGCCCTGCGGGCCCGGCGAGGTGATGTACTTGGCGAATTCGGCCGCCTTTTCCTCGACGCCCGTGCCCTTAAAGACGGCCAGGCTGTCGGTGATCAGCAGCGTGCCTTCACCCTTGGCCGAAGGACCGAGTGGCAGTGGCGCGACGCCCCAGTTGATCTTGGTGTCCTTCAGGCGGGCAGCAGCACCCGAACCTGCCTGGATCATGCCGACCTTGCCATCGAGGAAGATGGCGCGGATTTCGTTCTGTTCGTAGGCGGTTGCGCCTTCGACGGAGTAGGGCGTGATGTCCTTGTAGGCTTGCAGGGCTGCGAGAACCTCCGGGCTGTCGATGACGATCTTGTCGCCGTCGATGACCTTGCCGTTGTTGGTGTAAACCCAATGCATGAACTGGTGCATCGTGTTGTCGAAGGTTTTGGCAGGCAAGCCGTAACCGGCAATGCCGGTCTTTTCCTTGATCGCCTTGGCGTCGGCGATTTCTTCAGCCCAGGTCTTCGGCGGGGTTTCCGGGTCGAGACCGGCCTGCTTGAACAGGTCCTTGTTCCAGTAGAGGGCCTTGGTCGAGAAAGCGACCGGCACGCCCCACTGGTTGCCGTCGAAGGTGACGGTGTCGACGATGTTCGGGTAGTAGCTCTTCTTCTCTTCGTCGGTCATCGGAACCGGAACGATAAGGTCGTTCTGCGCGAATTCCTTCAGCGTGCGCGAGCCGACATAGGCCATGCCGACGGGCGTACCGGCAGCAGCCAGCGTCGTTGCCTTGTCCTGGCACTGTTCCCAGCCGACGACTTCAGGCTTGACGGTCCAGCCCGGGTTCTTGCCTTCCCATTCCTTGATGTATTTTTCATGGATGGGGTCGATCTTGTCGCCGCAATAGATCCAGCTGATTTCCTGGTCAGCGGCATGAGCGGTCATGGTACCAAGCGCGGTGGAGCCGAGCAGGGCAAGGGCCATGAGGCCGGTCTTGAATTGAATCGTCACTTTTTTAGCTCCCATTTTCTCTGGTGGTTTAGTTTTGTCTTACTGTTTCACCGCGCCCGCGGTCAGACCGCTGACGAGATACCGTTGAAGGAAGAAAATCACGATCATCGCCGGCGCGATGCCGACGAAACTTGCCGCCATCAACTCGTTCCAGACGACTTCCTGGCGGCCGAAATAGGCAAACAGGCCGACCGGCAGAGGGGCGTATTCCGTCTTGGAGTTGAAGGTCAGGGCGTAGATGAATTGCTGCGCGTAGGAGCCGATGAAGGTTGTGATGGCAACGACGGTGATCCCCGGCATGGCGATCGGCAGGATGACGCGGCGCAGCGTGTAGAAATGGCTTGCACCATCGACGAAGGCCGCCTCATCGAGCTCTCGCGGGATGCGCATCATATAGGTGCGCAGCAGCCAGATCGCCGAGGGGATCAGGAAGGCGATGCCGGGAACCATGATGGCGAAATAGGTGTTCAACAGCCCGAACGAACGCATCAGCCGGAAGAGCGGGATGAGAAGAACGGCACCCGAGAACATGTTGACCGCCAGGAACGCGCCGAGCAGCAAGCCTGCCCCTCGGAATTCGAAGCGCGCGAAGGCATAGGAGGCCGGGACGACGAGGATCAGCACCACCGTGGTGACGATCGTCGAGATGAAGAAGGAGTTGAAGATATAGCGCGCAAAGCCTGGCACGCTCACCCACATGGTCCGGTAGGCTTCGAACGAGCCGTTCTCAGGAATGAAGCGATAGGGCGAGGAAAACAGCTGGCTGAGCGGCTTCAGCGAGACGAGGAAGCCCTCGACGAACGGCGCCAGCACGAAGGTGAGAAACACCAGGATACCGGCATAGATGCCGATGATCTCATACCATTTGTAGCGGTTGATCAGCAGATGCGGCGTTCTCATCGCTTGTCTCCGGAAGAAAGACGGCTGGTGATACGGAAGTAGCAGACGCAGAAGATCGACAGGAAGATGCAGATCAGCACGGCGCGCGCTGCACCCTCGCCATATTTGTTGGAGCCGATCGCCGTCTTGTAGGTGTCGATGATCATCGTCGTGGTCTCGCCGCTCGGGCCACCGCGCGTCAGAATCCAGATGATGTCGAAGGAATTGAAAGTCGAGATCAGCGACAGCATCGACATGGTGATCATCGAAGGCACGATCAGCGGCAGGGTGATGCGGCGGAAGCGATAGAAACGTCCGGCCCCGTCGGTCCAGGCCGCTTCGTAGAGATCCTGCGGGATCGCCTGCATGGCCGCCAGCATGTAGAGCGTCACCATCGGCACGCCGATCCAGACGTCGGTGATGATGGTCGCCCAGAAGGCCGTCGATCCCTCGGCAAGGAAGGCGACGGGACCCGACGCCAGGCCGAAGCGCTGCAGCATGCCGGAGATCATGCCGAACTGGCCGTTATACATCCAGCCCCACATGAAGATGCCGATCGCCATCGGAACGATCCAGGGCGGCATGGTCAGCACGCGAAACAGTGCGCGGCCGGGCACGGCGGAGTTCAGCATCGTGGCGCCGAAGACCCCGATGATCATCTTGATCGACACCGAGAAGAACGTCCAGATGAAGGTCCGGATGATGACCTCGGCGAAGGTCGAGTTGAAGATCTTGCCGTAGTTGACCCAGCCCACCCAGTTGGTGGTCTTCTTCAGCGACGCGTCGGTGAATGACAGGATAAACGTGTCAAGCAGCGGATAGGCGACAATGACTGTCACATAAAGAACGGCCGGAAAGAGGAGGAGCCAGGCGAAGATGACTGTGCTGCGTTGAACACCCATCTCCAGCCCTCCTCAAGCCGCTCTTGCGTGAAGGGCTTCGTCGAAGCGGTCCCAGATGGGACGCAAGTCGACGATCGTCTTTTTCATTCGCGCCTCATCCATGGCGAGCGCCAGAATGCCGGCTTCCAATGCGTTCAGTGTCGAGACGGGAAGCTCGAGGCCGGTGCGCACACTTTCGAGAATATCGGCGGCCATCTGTTCGTCGGCGCCGTAATGCTGCGAGAGCTCGGTTGCGGCGTATTTGGTCTCGAAGACCTTCTTGCCGGTGAGCTGCTCGTGGACATCGAGATAGCCGCGCACGAAATCGCCTTCCGCCATACCGCGCGATCCCATGATCGCGAAGCGGCGGAACTGGTCTGGAACATTGAGGTTGGTATGGAAATTCATGCCGACGCCATTGGCATATTCGACGATCGCCACCTGATAGTCGATGATATCGGCGTCGCTGTCGAACACCTTGTCGGATCCCATCCAGCCGCTCGGCTTACGATGGAAGAGTTCGAGGTCGTTGATGCCTTCGCGGGCCGGATCGTTGGCGGGCGTGAAGCTCTTGCGGCCGCCGAAGCTGGCGACACGCTCCGGCCGGGCGCCGACGATACCATTATAGAGGTCGAGATCGTGGCAGCACTTCTCCAGCATGAAGCTGCCGGAATAGCGCTCGTAACGGCGCCAGTCGCGCATGAAGAAGGCGCCGTGATAGGGCTCGATATGCTCGGAGGCCTCGATGGAGACGATGTGTCCAAGCTTGCCTTCCGCCTGGACGGCGCGCAGGTCCTTGTAAAGCGGCGAGTAGCGCAGAACGAGGCCGACCATCAGCCGCTCATGGCCGAAGTTCGCCATCAGGTGAGCAAGCTCGATGCTCTCGGCGATCGTCGTGACGATCGGCTTTTCGCAGAAAACCTTGAGACCGGATTCAAGGCCGAGGCGGATGTGATCGAGATGCATGTGATTGGGAGAGCCGATCATCAAGAGATCGAGCTTTTCGGAAGCGAGGAGCTCCTGCGGCGTGCCATAGGCCTTGCCGACGGAGATGCCCTTTTCCTGCAACCCCGGAAGGCCCGCGGGTTCGGGATCGACATAGCCGACGATTTCGAAGCTGCTGTCGATTGCCGTGAAGACATGGCCGAGGTAGCCGAGCCGGAATCCCAGCCCTATGATTCCCACTTTCATCCCGATGACGTTCCCAATTTAGTAATTTATTTTCTTCAAGTTGGGACAAAAATCAGAGGCCGTCAACCGAAAACGGGCCTGAAAGCGCATTGATGAAATTTATTTTCATCATATACGATCTAGGCGCAGTTTTTGCGGTTTAAACACAAGCGCCACTTGCGGCCGGTGGGGCGGCCGCTGTGCAATAAGTGAAACTGGTTTCTATTTCCGGCACCAGTTGCGCCCGAAAACAGTTTTCAGGGAAATGCCCGTTCAACTCAGACTACGCCCGGGGTTGGCGTTCGGCAAGCCATGCAGATAGCGGCGCCTGCAAACGCTGCGATGGCGTGCCGCAGGGCTCAGAGGTGGCTGCGATCACTCTCCGGCCGAACGTCCGGTGGCGAGTTCCAGCTTGCGCAGGCAGTCGTCATTGCCGGCGAAACGGAAGATGCCATAGACGGCAAGACCGAGATCCTCGCTGCCCGATATCGTCAGGCTGGCAGATTCCGCGTTGCCGAAACGCAGCGACAGATCGTTCCACTGGTCGAAGATCTGTCTATCTTCGTTGATGATCGCGGCCTCGAACTGACTGTTGTCGCGCAGCTCACCGTCTTCGGCATGGTCGACGGTCTCGTCGGGTTTCCCAAGCTGGCGGCTCATCAGCTGGTAGGCCTTGGCGAACAAGGCACGCGTCTTGCGGCCATCTTCGTCGCCGGCGATATAAGGCGAGACAGCCGAAATGTTGCAGATTCCCGTGCCCTTCACATAGGCGAGAATATACTCGTTGAAGAGACTGCTGGCTTCCGGGGCCCCCTTGCAGACATATTGTCCGGTTGCATCCGCGCTGCTACTGCCGCCATCGATCGCCTCGCAGCCAAGCGCCGAAGGACGCATGTCCTGCGCGATGCCGAAGGGCAGCATCGGTGGGGACGTGTCCTGCGGCGCGGACGATGGGGTGACGATTGCCGCCGCAAGCGCAATCGGAAGCATGCCGAAATCGAAAGCCATCATGTCCTCGTCAGCGATTCCGTTTCAGTCAATCGCATGACAAGCGCGCGATTGCCACCGTCAGCCAAACGCAGCTGTGGACAAGCACGTTCCTTCACGATCAGGCATCAGCCTGTAACATAGCCACGCTTGAGCTTGGCGCGGACGAGCCGGGTCATGCGCGAAGCGGCCTGCTCAGACCCGGCGTAGAGATCGATCCGGCTGCGCCCTTTCGTGCCGAGGCGGCCCCAGCAGCGCAGGACTGCATGATCGCCGAACAGGCTTCGTTCGATCGATACGAGATAGAACCGGGCCATGTTGCGGGCCGGATCGCGGCGTGTGAGGAGGACGACATCCATGCCCCGAGATTCACACCGGAGCGGTGCCAGCGTCCAACGCGGAATATGAATCGGTCCGGCGGGATCGATTCATTCTGGTGATGAATACCGGCCCGGCCGGGAAGCGTTCAGCGGGCGCCTTTCAGGCGGAAGCGGGCCTCGAGGTGGTTCCAGCTGCGCCTGAGAATCTCGACGATGACGATGTAGACCACCGCTGCGGCGACATAGAGCTGGAAGTCGTAGGTGCGTTGAAAGGCGAAGCGCGTGGCCCCGAGCAGGTCGTAGACGGTGACGACGCTCGCCACCGCGCTGCCTTTGAGGACGAGTACGACTTCGTTGCCGAAACCGCGCAGGCCATGACGCGCTGCCTGCGGCGCGACGATCATCAGCATCGCCAGCCACGGTTTCAGAGCGAGAGCCTTGGCGGCTTCCATCTGACCGCGCGGAACGGCAAGCACGGCGCCGCGGAAGATCTCGGATTGATAGGCTGCAGTGTTGAGGCTGAAGGTCAGAAGCACGCAGAATTGCGGCTCGCGGAACAGCGGCCAAAGGCCGAGCGCCTGCAATTCCGGCCGGAATTGTCCCGAGCCGTAATAGACCAAGAACACCTGAGCGAGCAGCGGCGTGCCGCGCACGGCATAGGAATAGGCATAGGCTGCAGCCCTCACCGCCTTGGGACCAGACAATCGCGCCCAGGTGAGGAGCGCGGCGAGGATCGCCCCGAGAGCAATGGAGATCACAGTCAGCTCGATGGTGATGAGCAGGCCCGAGAACAGCCGCCCGCCATATTGCTGGAAAACATCGAGATCGATCATCGGGCGTGCCCCCAACCGCGATTGGCGTAGCGCTCGAGTGCCGAGAGCACGGTGCTGGAGATCATCGTCAGCAGCAGATAGATGCCGCAGGCGGCGGCGTAGAACAGAAAAGGCTGCTTGGTCTGGCCGGATGCCAGGTAGGCCTGACGCAGGATGTCGTCGAGGGCGATGACCGAAACCAGCGACGTTTCCTTGAGAAGCGCCAGCCAGCAATTGCCGAGCCCGGGCAGGGCAGGGCGCAGAAGCTGCGGAAAGATCACCTTCAGGAACAGCGGAAAGGGCTTGAGACCCAGGCTCAGCCCGGCTTCGATCTGGCCGCGGTCGATGCCGCGCAACGCGCCGAGCAGGATTTCGCTGGAATAGGCGGCGAAAACGGCGCCGAGCGCAATGACGCCGGCGATGAACGGGCTGAGTTCGAGATTGACGCTGTAGCCCATCCATTCGCCGATCGTCCGGATGGCGATGGAGGAGCCGTAATAGATCAGGAGGAGCGTCAGCAATTCCGGCAGGCCGCGGAAAGCGGTGGTGAATGCTTCGCCAAATGCCCGCAGCGCTTTGCTGCGGGCATTCTTCATCAAGGCGAGTGCGAGCCCCAGCGCGAAGCCGAAGGGCAGGGTCGTCAGCGCCAGCTCTACCGTCAGCAGAGTACCGGCGAGCAGCTGACCGCCCCAGCCATTCGCGCCAAATCCGAGAGTTTCCATATGCCTCTTCGTCTCCAGGGGCTCGGCAGAGCGGGCTTAGTAGATCGAGAAGGGGAAATACTTCGCGTTGATCGTCTTGTAGGTGCCGTCGGCGACGATCGCGGCCAGAGCCTTGTTCAGCTTTTCCTGCAGCTCCGGCTCGGCCTGGCGGATGCCGATGCCGACGCCGTCACCCAGGTAATGCGAGTCCTTGATGTCGTTGCCGGTCAGCTGGCAGCAATCGTTGCCCGACTTCTTGAACCACTCGGTCAGCGTGATCTTGTCGGCCATGACGGCATCGACGCGGCCGGCGACGAGATCGAGAAGAGCTTCGTCAACGGTGCCATACTGGCGGACTTCGGCGTCCTTATACTTGTCTTCGATCAGCGTCGAGAAGGTCGAGGAGGACTGAACACCGAGCGTCTTGCCCTTCAGGTCGTCAGGCGTGTTGCCCGGCAGCGGCGCCGACTTCAGAACCGCCATCGCACCAGCCGTGTGGTAGTAGGGGTTGGTGAAGGCGATCTTCTTCTTGCGCTCGTCGGTGATCGACATCGAAGCGACGATCGCGTCGTAGTGGTGAGCGAGAAGGCCAGGAATGATGCCGTCCCAATCCTGCGCCACGATCTTGCAGTCGGCCTTCATGTTGTCGCAGAGCGCCTTGGCGATATCGACGTCGAAACCGGCCAGCGTGCCGTCGGCCTGCTTGAAATTGAAGGGAGGGTAGGCGCCTTCGGTGGCGATGGTCAGCGTGTCCTGGGCGCTGGCGGCCGTCGCCGAAAGCCCGAGAAGGCCGAATGCCGTCAGTGCTGCAGCTGCAATAGTCCTGTTCATCTCAGTTCCCTTTATCATTATGGTGGTTGCTTGCCGGAAGCCGCCCTTGGAACGCTGATGCCGTTCCGCGCCGGGCGGCCTTAAATTTCCTCCAAGGATCCGTAGTTCTCGGAAGAATTGCTGCCGCTCTTTTTCTGCCTCAGGTCTTTCAGGTGCTTGTAGAGCGTCGCGCGCGACATCTTCAGCACCTCGGCGATGTAAGGCGTCGCGTTGCGGATCGAGAAAATGCCCTGGCGATCGAGAATGCCGACCAGTTCGCTCAAATCGTCCTTGCTGAGGCCTGCCTCGGTCAGCCGCTTCTCGCGCAGATAGGCGTCGATCGTGGCGCTGACGACCTCTTTCCAGTCGCTCTTGAAGAGCGCTGCCGGCGGATCCGACGGTGGCGAGAACTGAATGAGGTTGCGGATGAATTCGACGGCACCTTCGAAGGCGGAGATATCGAGGTTGACGCAGAGAAGTCCGACCGGCCGCTCGGCGTGATCGCGCAGCACCGCGGTGACGGAGCGAAGCTGGCGCCGATCCCAATTGGTCTTGCGGTACGGCCCGATCACCGAGGAGTCGATCGAGATCGCCACATCGAGATCGGTCATCGACGAGTCGCCCGGCCGGCGCTTCGAAAAGGCGTTGGCGATATAGGCGATGTTGCCGGTTGCGAGGTCATGCAGAACCACTTCGGCATGCGGCTGCAGAAGCGTTGCGATCGCCTGGCAAACGGGGACGTAGGGTTTCAGAACTTCCTTCATGAGCAACAGTTACGGCTGATGAGACATTTTGTCAATTCAGACATATTGTCTCAAACGAGATCCGGGTATAGGAGATTGGAAGGGAGGAAGTGGAGTGCGTAATAGAGGCATGGACCAGCATTTCAGCGCTGGTTTTTATCGCTCCCCGTTCGCCACCGAATTTCTCAAGCCGAGGTTGTGGATGCAGACGCAGTGTCTCCCGATGGATTTTCTGTCTAATCTTCTATCCGCCGAGACGATCCTGCGCCGGCCTTCAAGAATGGAGTTTTACATGAGCATTTCCGAGACCATCGAAGCGGCAGAGCGCCGTATCCGGCCATACGCACGGGAAACCCTGCTGGAGCCGTCGCCGGTGTTTTCAAGCCGGGTGGGCCAGGAGGTTCTCCTCAAGCTTGAAAACCTGCAGCATACCGGATCCTTCAAGCTGCGCGGCGCGCTGAACAAGATCCTGGCGATGGGCGGCGAGGCGACGAAGACCAAGGTGGTCACCGCCTCATCCGGAAATCACGGCGCTGCCGTTGCCTATGCTTTGCGCGTCATCGGCGGCAAAGGTCTGGTGTTCGTCCCCGAGGGTGCATCGCCCTCGAAGGTCGCGAATATCCGGAACCTCGGCGCCGAGGTGGAATTCTTCGGTGACGACAGCATCGATACCGAAATCCACGCACGCGCCTATGCTGCAGAGCATGGCTGCCTCTATGTTCCGCCTTACAACGACTATGAGGTCATGCGCGGCCAGGGCACCATCGGCGTCGAGCTGATGCGTCAGAGCCAGCCGATCGACAACCTCTTCATCTCCGTCGGCGGCGGCGGCCTGATCGGCGGCATTGCCGCCTATATCAAGGCCGTCTCACCGAACACCCGTATCATCGGCTGCTCGCCTGCGGCATCCTGCGTGATGGCGCGCTCGGTCGAGGCCGGTTCGGTTCTCGATCTTCCGTCTGACGATACGCTTTCCGATGGCACGGCCGGCGGCCTCGAATCCGATACGATTACCTTCCCCTTCTGCCGCGATCTCGTCGATCACTGGATCGACGTTTCAGAAGAAGAGATCGCCGAGGCGATGCGTACCTTCATCGACGGCCACCACATGCTGCTCGAAGGTGCAGCTGGCGTTGCACTCGCTGGCCTTTGCAAGGCCGGTGCCGAATGGACCCGCGGCCGCTCGGTCGCCGTCATCTGCGGTGCGAATATCAGCCGCGATGTTCTGAGGAGCGTGATTTGAACGCGCCACGGCTGTTTTCTCCGGAGGAAATCAGAAAGCGCCTCGAGACGGTGGATCCCGTCCTTTGCGTCGAAGAGGCATTTCGCTCCTTCTCGCGCGGCGAAGCCATCGTCCCGCCACCGGGCGAGTTGATCTTCCACAACCCGCCGGGTGACGTGCATATCAAGTATGGCTATATCGGCGGCGGCGCGGTCTATGTCGTCAAGATCGCCTCCGGTTTCTACGAGAACCCGCGTCATGGTCTACCGAGCAGCAACGGCGTGATGCTGGCCTTCGATCGCCAGACGGGCGCGCTTGCGGCCATTCTCGACGATCGCGGCCATCTGACGGATATCCGCACCGCTGCGGCAGGCGCCGTCGCGGCGAAATATCTGGCCCCCGAAAACGTCGAGACGATCGGTGTCATCGGGACTGGTCTGCAGGCTGAGCTTCAGGTGAAATTCCTGCAGTCCGTCAGGCCCTGCAAGAACATCCTTGTCTGGGGCCGCCGGGCGGAAGCTGCCGAAAGCTATGCCGAGCGGATGCGCAAGGACGGTTACACGGTCGCAGTCGCATCGAGCGTCGAGGATGTGGCGGAACGCTGCCGGATCATCGTCACCACCACTGCAAGCCACGAGCCGCATCTCCATGGCGCCATGATCCGCCCGGGAACGCATGTGACCGCGATGGGCGCCGATACGCCCGACAAGCGCGAACTGCATGCCGATATTTTCGCCGCTGCCGATCTGGTTGCCGTCGATAGCCGCGTCCAGGGCGCGCTGCGCGGTGACCTGAAGGGTGCGCTGGATGCCCGGACTGTCGAACTTGAGCGCGTCAGCGAACTGGGTCAGATCATCGCCGGCACGGCGAAGGGGCGGTCCAGCGCCGGTCAGGTGACCGTTGCAGCACTCACCGGTCTGGCCGTGCAGGACGTGGCGATCGCATCGGCGGTTATCGCCGGAGATATCTGATGCCTGCCGCGCCGCGTGCGGTGTCCGTGTTCAACGAGGTGACGTCATGTTTCAGACGATAGTGGATGCCTTCCCCCAGTTGCGAGACATGCGCCGCACCATGCATGCGCATCCGGAGCTGTCGCTCGAGGAAACGTGGACCGCAGCCTATGTCGCCGAGCGTCTGCGCGAGCTCGGGATCGAGGTTCACACTGGGATCGGTGGCCACGGTGTTGTCGGCGTCATTCACGGATCGGCCCCTGGACCAGCCATTGCCTTGCGCGCCGATATGGATGCGCTGGCGATAGAGGAGCAGAGCGGCCGTCCCTACGCGTCGGAGATCTTGGGCAAGATGCATGCCTGCGGCCATGACGGACATGTGGCGATCCTGATCGGCGCGGCGATGCACCTTGCCCGCACGCGGCGTTTCCGCGGAACGGTCTATCTGTTCTTCCAGCCGGCCGAGGAGCGCTATGGCGGCGCCCAGCACATGATCGATGATGGGCTTCTCGCCCGTTTTCCGGCAGAGCGCGTCTTCGGCCTGCACAACTGGCCGGGCCTCAGGGCCGGCGCCATCGTCGTCCACGACGGGCCCGTCATGGCCGGAACCGGGGAATTCGAGGTCACGTTCACGGCCGCCGGCGCGCATGCGGCCATGCCGCATCTGACCGGTGATCCGATCCTGGCCGGGTCGCATTTTGTCACCGGCGTCCAGCAGATTGCCGCGCGCGCCATCGATCCGCTCAGCGCCTCGGTCGTCACCATCGGTTCGTTTCAGGGTGGACACGCGCAGAATATCATTTCCAAGAAGGCGGTCCTCATGGGGACCTTCCGCGCCTTCGGCCTGGACGTGCTGCAGCTGATCCAGCGCCGCCTCGAAGAGATCGTCCGCTCGGCCGCGGCAATTGCCGGAACGGAGGGTGCGATCCGTTTCGACGATGGTCTGTGTCCGCCAGTGGTCAATACGCGGGCGGAAGCCAGGCTGATGCGCGATGCGGCCACCGAGCTTTTCGGCGAAAGCGAGGTCGAAACCCTGCCGCCGACGATGGCGGGTGATGATTTCGGCGTGTTCCTGCAGCATCTGCCCGGCGCCTACATCTGGATCGGCAACGGCACCGCCGATGAAAGTGCCGGGCTGCATCTGCCGAACTACGACTTCAACGACGACATTCTCGTGCGTGGCGCAAGCCTGCTTGCCGCGACGGCGGAACGGGCGCTGGCGTGATGTCCGCTATGCCTGTGACGATATCAGGGAAATGCAGCCATGTATGATCGCAGCTTTCTGGAGGATTTTTCGGCGACCTTTCCCGCGGCGCGCCAGAAATTTCTCGATGCGTGCCGGGACGCGGCAATTCTCGAAACCTTTCCGCATCCGCTCAAAGGTCCAGACGGCGAAGAGCTCGCAACCGATATCGCCTATTTCGGCCGCATCGATGCGCCATACCTAATCGTCTCGGTCTCAGGCACCCATGGTGTCGAGGGCTGGGCGGGTTCTGCCTGCCAGACGGGCTGGGCACGCCGCGATTTGGCGCTGCCCGATGATGTCGCGATGCTGCATATCCATGCCATCAATCCCTGGGGCATGGCCTGGGACCGGCGCCAGCAGGAAGACAATGTCGACCTCAACCGCCATTATGTCGATTTCGCCGGCGTTCCGGCCAATCCCGATTATGCGAAACTCTACGAGCACGTGATGTGCCCTGAGGACGATACCAGCCGGCGCAGCGCGGCCGATGCGGCGCTCACCGCCTATTGCGAGAAGCATGGCCGTCTGACCTCCGGCATGACCCTGCAGGGCGGCCAGTATTCTTTCCCGGATGCGCCATCCTATGGCGGGTCGGCACCAGTCTGGAGCCGCCGGATTGTCGATGAAATCTTCGCCCGCTATTGCGGCAAGGCCAGGCGCGTCGCCGTCGTCGATATCCACACGGGCTACGGCCCCTATGGCTACGGCATTCCACTCTGGCACATGCCCGGCGGGCCGCAGCTTGAGAAGGCGCGCACCCTTTTCGGCCCGACCATCGAGGCGCCGCTGGCCGGCGATCGTGCCCATGAGGAATTCATCCAGCACGGCCATTTCTATGGCTATTGCGAACGCCAGATCGCCAAGGCCGATGTCATCGCCATGTGCCTGGAATTCGGCGGCGAATGGCTGCCGGACGGACAGAGGGCGCGGCTGGAACGCAACGATGCGCTGCTGTGGCGTGATGGCGACCGCCTCTCGGCCGAAGCGCGCGCCGCGCGCCGCCGCTGGCGCGATCTGCATTGCCCCGACAGCGACGGCTGGCGCGAGATGGTCTGGTTCCGCGGCCGCCAGGTCTTCCGTGAAATGGTCGAGCGCATCCGACTCGATGACGAAACCTCTATGCCCGAAATGAACCAAGCATGACATTACGCATCATCGACCAACCCGTTGTTCGCCAACTCCTCACCATGCCCGTCTGCATCGATCTGATGGAACAGGCGATGCGGCAGACCGCCCAGGGTGAAACGCTGCAGCCGCCGCGCTGGATCATGGGTCTGCCGGGAGACAGCGGCCGCGGCTTCGGGCTGATGCCGGGGGCGATGAAGGAACCGGCGGGCTTCGGCGCCAAGCTGACGGCCGTCTATCCCGAGAACGGCGCCAAGGGCCTGCAGTCGCATCGCGGTATCATCGCGCTTTTCGACACGGAGACCGGCGCGCCGGTGGCGATAGTCCATGGCGGCGAGGTCACGGCCATCAGAACGGCAGCCGCCAGCGCGCTCGCAACGCGCCTGTTGGCACGCCCGGACGCCAGTGATCTGGCGATCCTCGGCTATGGCGAACAGGCGCTTCAGCATCTGAAGGCGATGGCGGCTGTCCGCACGCTCAGCCGCGTCCGTGTCTGGGGCCGCTCGCAGGAACGCGCCGAACATTTTGCCCGCGAGGGCCGGGCGCTCGTCGATTGCGCCATCGAAGTTTCCCCATCGGTGGAAGCAGCTGTTTCCGGTGCAAGTCTGATCTGCACGGTGACGGGTGCGGCCGAGCCTGTTCTTGCCGGCCGGATGATCAGCCCAGGTGCGCATCTCAACGTGGTCGGCTCAAGCGTTGCCGCCGCCCGCGAGATCGACGTCGATGCCGTTGCGCGCTCGCGCTTCTTCGTCGATTACAAACCCTCGACGCTGCTGCAGGGCGGAGAGTTTCTGGCCGCGAAACGCGAGGGCCGCGTCAGCGACGATCATATCATCGGGGAGATCGGCGAGATCCTGATCGGCCGCAAGACCGGGCGCCAGACGGCCGATGAGATTACGATCTACAAGTCGCTCGGGATTCCCGCCGAGGATCTCGTCTGCGCGCATTTTCTCTACACGGCTGCCACCGAGCACGGGCTCGGCGCCAGCGTCGATTTTTCCTGAAACGGACGGAGATGGATCACCATGAGCCTGCTTGACGATATCGAACGCGCCCGGGCCGCCGTCCAGCCGCATATCCATCGCACGCCGCTTTGGCACTCCTCGACGCTTTCCAAGCTTGTCGGCGAGGACGTCTATCTGAAGGCGGAGCTTTTCCAGAAAACCGGCTCCTACAAGCCGCGCGGCATGATCTGGGCGCTGATGTCCCTCTCCGATGCCGAGCGGGCGGCCGGTGCCATCACCTTTTCGGCCGGCAACGCGGCGCAGGGGCTCGCCTACGCGGGAACGGCGCTCGGCGTGAAGACCGTCGTCGTCATGGCTGCGACCGCCAACCCGACCAAGGTGCAGGCGACCAAGGATTACGGCGCAGAGGTGATCCTGCACGGCACGCCGCAGGAAGCGGCGCAGTTCTGCCTCGATACAGCGCGGCAACGTGGCCTCACCTATATCTCCTCCTATGACGACGATGCGCTGATGACCGGCCATGCCTCGCTCGGCTGCGAGATCTTCGAGGATCTTCCTGACGTCGCGACGATCTTCCTCGGCATGGGCGGCGGCGGCATGGCAGGTGGGCTTGCCAAGGCGGCGATCGCCCACAGCCATTCCGTCTCGCTGGTCGGCATCGAGCCCGAGGGGGCGCCGGCGATGTACGAAAGCCTGAAGACGGGAAGCGCCGTGCGGCTGCCTGTCGTCAAGACGATCGCCGATGGTCTGGCCGCGCCAAGTGCCGGCGTCAAGTGCTTCGAGCTTGTCCGCCAGCGGTTCGAGGACGTGTTGCTTGTTGACGACGAAGCGATCGTCGGCGCAATGAAGCTTCTGATGCAGCGTTGCAAGCTCACCCCCGAGCCCGCAGGTGCCGCGGCGCTGGCGGGTCTCCTTGCCAATCGCGAGCGGGTGCGCGGCAAGGGACCGGTCGTCTGCGTCGTTTCCGGCGGCAATATCGATCTCGCGCTGCTCAAGCAGTGGCTTTGACCAATTTACCAAGGATAGCATTATGCGTTTTCAAACAGATGTCAGGGACAGCACACGGATCGGCTTTGCCAGCGGCGATGTGAGCGGCAGCGGCAAGGTGCTGTTTGCGGCTGCAGGGCCCGACGGCAACGTGCTTGTCATATGCGACGAGACGCCGGTTCATCCGGTGAGCTTCCGCTGGCCGGACCAGCCCGCCGATCGCGGCGTCATGATCACGGCCGGCGGACAGCGCCTGGAGATCACCGATGCCTGGACCGGCATGGCCAATGCCGAAACCGGCGAGCTCGTTCTCGGCGAAGACGCCCGGGCGCTCGGCCGCACCGGGGACGAATGGAAGAGCGTCGTCATCCATGTGATCACAGGTGATGCGCCTGCTGCTGGCGAGACCGTCAGCATCGAGGTCGATGCCGACCGCCGGCGCAAGCTCAGCCTGGCCCACACGGCAGCTCACCTCTCGGCCTTTGCGCTCAACCGCGCCGCCAAGAGCTATTGGACCAAGGAGGGCGCCGCGCTCGATACGCTCGGAAATCCCGATTTCGACAAGGAAGCGATCGTCAGCGCGCTGCTGTCGGAGCAGGCGTCGGTCGATACCTATCGTGTCGGCAAGACGCTGCGCAAAAAGGGCTTCGAACTCGAGAGCTTCGTCGCCGACCTCCCGGCCGTCATCGAGGCGATCAACGAGACGCTGCGCGGCTGGCTTTCTGAGCCCACAGCCATCTCGCTTACGCCAGTTCCCTCGACGCTCGATACGCGGCGCCTCTGGGAATGCGCTCTCGATGGCAGGCGGGCGCAGATGTATTGCGCCGGAACCCACGTGGCGAGCCTCCAGGACATCGCCGCGATCACCGTGTCGATCGAGCCGGTCGATGGTGGCGTCGTCATGCACACGGCAGCACGCTGAGCGGATCTTAAAAAACCTACAAGGCGGCGGCCTCAGCCGCCTTGCACAAGGCGCAGCCGCGTGATCTCGGACGGCGCAAAGAGCCTGATCGGCGGTCCCCAATAGCCGGTTCCGCGGCTGGTATAGACCCAGAGATCGCCGAGCTTCGCCAGCCCGTGAACGAAGGGCTGCTGCATCCGCACGAAGAACATCCACGGCAGAAACTGGCCACCATGTGTGTGGCCGGAGAGCTGCAACGTGAAACCCGCTTTCGACGCTTCGGGGGCGCTACGCGGCTGATGGGCCAAAAGCAGCCGGAAGGACGCATCGCCGGGTGCGCCCTTGGCGGCCTTGGCCGGATCGCTCTGATGCCTTGGGTCGAAATGACCGCCGCCGTAATCGGTGACACCGGCAATGACGGCCTGCGCGCCGCGGTGATCGATGACCACGTGCTCGTTCATCAGCACCGTCAGCCCCAGCCGGCGAAACTCGCTGATCCACGGATCGGCGCCCGAATAATATTCATGATTGCCGGTGACGAAGAACGTGCCATGGGGAGCCGCCAGGTCCGCCAGCGGCTGCGTGTGCTTCTGCAGCTGCGGCACCGAGCCATCGACGGCGTCGCCCGTCACGGCGATGAGGTCAGGCTTCAGCGCGTTGACCGTCGCGACGATCTTTTCGACATAGCCGCGCTTGATCGTCGGGCCGATGTGAATGTCGCTGACCTGAACAATGGTGAAACCGTCAAACGCCGCATCAAGTCCGGCGACCGGAACATCGACCGTTTTCACCGGCGCGCGGCGGCGTGCGAAATAGAGGCCGAGAAGGCTGAGAAGCAGCGCAAGCGCGGGAACGCCGAGTGTGGTGAATTCCGCAAAGGCCGGAACGGGCGCCCCCGCCCCGGATAACCATCCGGCGATGGCGAGCGCGATCAGCGCGATGTCGCGCAGGACCGTGAGAACGAGCAGAGACGAGAAGAAGCCCATGGCGGAGAGCCCCGCCCATGCCAGCAGATCTGACAGTGGCTGGCGGCTGATCATCCGGGCTGCCATGCCAAGCGGTATCAGGGTCACGGAAGCGGCAAGGGCGATGACCGCCAGCCACTTCAGCGCACCATCGACGGGTGCTGCGGGTATCAGCCGGATGCCGACATAGAGATGCATCAGAAGGCCGATGGCCATGACGCGGACGAAGAAGGCGGAAGGGCGCATGAAAAATCCGTCAATGGAAGCCGGCCGCGATAATGCGAGAGCGGCGTGCCAGAGCAAATAGGAACTGTGGCACGCCAGTAAAAGAGGCCATGCTGCTCGGCCATCTCGGCGGCAGCCTCTTGCGGAAGCGGCACGCCGTCGAACCCGCAGGCGGCGATCAGCCGGCGGCGGCCATCGCAGCTTCCAGGTTGCGGCCGTCATTTGCCCACAGATGCTCGATCTGCAGGGCGGTCGGATCCGGGAAGATATAGGCATCGCCGTTTTCGATGCCGCGGACGATATTGACCGCGACATGCTCCGCCGTCGCCTTTTCGAGCGGGATATGCCGGGCGAGATCGGTATCGACGGGGCCGGGATAGATGCCGATGACATCGATGCCGGATGCTTTCAACGTGCCGCGCAAAGTCTGCGTCAGCGACTGAAGCGCGGCCTTCGAGGCCGAATATCCGCCGAGCGGCGGGGCGGAAACCAGGCCGACGATGCTGACGACATTGACGATCGTGCCGGAGCCGCGGGCGACGCAACCGGGCACGAAGGCGCGGATGACCCGCAGCGTTCCGTAATAATTGGTCTCCATGTCGCCGTTCAGTTCTTCATGCGTGCTACTGATGAAATCGTTGAACGCCAGGCTTCCGGCATTGTTGAGCAGCACATCGACATCGGGCGCGGCGGCAAGCGCCTGCTTGACCGAGGCATCGTCGGTCACGTCGAGCTGCAGAGGCATGACGCGGGCATCGGCGAAATCGGGAAGCGACGCGACGTTGCGGGCCGTGGCGTAGATCTTCTTGACGCCAGCGCCGAGCAATTCCTTGACGGTGGCTGCGCCGATGCCGCGGTTGGCGCCAGAAACCAGGACGGTTTTCTCTCTCAGTGACATTTGCTTTCCTTCCGGGCCATCGCTGCGGCCATAGGTTCGAAAATTTAGTAAACAGATCTGTTTACTTCGCGAATTGATAAACAGATCTGTTTACCGTGTCAACGCAGTTTGCTAAAGCTGTCGTCATACGCCCGTGAGGAAATGAGACATGCCCGACGCCGCGCCCATCCCGGCCAAAAAGCTCGAGATCCTGAAGCTGGCCTTCGACCGCTTTTACGATGGCGGGTTTCATGCCACCGGCATCGACACCGTCATGGCCGAGAGCGGCATCTCCAAGCGCACGCTTTACAAGTATTTCGCCTCGAAGGAGGACCTGATCGAAGCGGTGCTCGATTATTACGGCGAGGGCATCGCGGACGCTTATTTTGCCCCGGCAACGGCCACAGATGGCGATCCGCGCCAGCAGATCCTCGCCTGTTTCGACAGCCGGCGCATGCAGCTGGAGGCAGACCGCCGGGGCTGCCTGGGGATCAAGGCTTCCCAGGAATATGCCGGCAAGCATGAAGGCATTGCGGCGCGCGGCGAACGTCTCGGCCTCCATGTCGAGCAGCGCTTCATCAGCATGTGCGGGCGTCTCGGCGTGGCCGATCCCGAAGGCCTCGGAAAACAGATCGCCATTCTCTTCCAGGGCGCACTGCTGATGTCACAGGTGTGCCGCAATCCCGCACCCTTTGCTTCCGCCAAGGCGGCGGTCGAGACACTACTTCAAAGCGCAAAGCGCAAAGCGTTGAGCTGATCGCTTGGGGCGCGTGCCACCGTCGCACTACGCTTCCCTCTCAGTGACCACCGCCGCCGGGTTGCGGGCTCTTCGGTGGCGTGACATTGCGTAATAGCGGCACCAGCGCCGTGGCGATGACGAAGGCGGCCATGATCACCCGGAAGGCATCGGCATAGGCCATGGTCGAGGCCTCGCGGTAGGCGAGCCTGAACAACTGCTTCAGGGCGGCCGTCTGCCCGCCGTTGATGCTTCCGGCGATCTCAGAATAGCGCCGAGCAACGCCGCCCGTCAGCCGCTCCATCGCACCATTCGCAGGCGTCAGGTTGGAGGCGATGGCGTTGAAATGCATGTTGGTGCGGTTGTTGAGGATTGCCGCGCTGACGGCAATGCCGACGGCACCGCCGAGATTGCGCATCATGTTGAACAGACCGCTCGCATATTTCAGCCGTTCGGGTGGCAGGCTGCCGAGCCCGAGCGTCACGGCGGGCGCGACGGCAAAGACCTGCGGAAAGCCGCGGAACACCTGTGGCCAGAAAAGCTGGTCGCCGCCCCAGTCGTGGGTGATGGCGCTGAAGCCCCACATCGAGATGCCGAAGGAGGCAAGCCCGAACATCATCAGCCAGCGGATATCGTAGCGCTTGGCGAGCATGATGTAGAAGGGGACGCCGAGCATCGATGCGGCCCCAGTGGAAAAGACGGCAAGTCCAGTCTCCCAGGCATTGAAGCCGCGGACATAGCCGAGAAACAGCGGCGTCAGGTAGATGGTCGAAAAGATGCCGATGCCTGTCACGAAGGAGAGCAGGCAGCCGATGGCGAAGTTGCGGTTTCCGAAGGCGCGCAGATCGACGACCGGTTTCGAATAGGTCAGGCTGCGAATAAAAAACAGTAGGCTGGAGATGCCCGCGATCGTAGCGGTGGTGCGGATCGTCTGGTCGTCGAACCAGTTGGCGCGCGTGCCTTCTTCCAGCGTATATTCCAGCGTTCCGAGTGCCACCGCCATCAGCAGGATGCCGGGATAGTCGGCTTCCTTGAGAAGCTTGATATCGGGCTCGTCGATCTTCACCAGAATGGCGACGAGCACGGCGATCAGGGCGCCGGGGACGACGTTGATGTAAAACAGCCAGTGCCAGTTCCACGTATCGGTAATCCAGCCACCGATAACCGGGCCGAGCGTCGGCGCGACCGAGGCGATGGTGCCGACGACCGCTGCCGCATAGACGCGCCGCGGTCCCTGGAAATAGTGGAAGGACGAGGTGAAGACGGTCGGGATCATCGAGGCGCCGAGCAAACCCTGCAGGGCGCGAAAGACGATCATGCTGTCGATGTTCCAGGCAAGGCCGCACAGCATGCTGGTCAGCGTAAAACCGGCGGCCGACGCGGTGAACAGCCAGCGCGTCGAGAACACCCGGGTCAGCCATCCCGACAGCGGGATGACGATGATTTCGGCGATCAGGTAGGCGGTCTGTACCCAGCTGATCTCATCCTGCGAGGCCGACAGGCCGCCGCCGATATCCTGCAGCGAGGAGGCGACGATCTGGATGTCGAGCAGCGCGATGAACATGCCGAAGCACATCACCACGAAGGGCAGCAGACTGCGAACCCAGCTTGGCTGGGCAGTCGTGACGGGGGCTGTCATGGTCTATTCCTGATCAGGGACGGGTGTCGACGGTCACCGTTGTCGAGAGGCCGGGCCGCAGCGCCTGATCCTTGACGGCGGTGTCATCGAGTGCCACGCGGACGGGCACGCGCTGGACTATCTTGGTGAAATTGCCGGTGGCGTTTTCAGGCGGAATGACGCTGAAGGTGGCGCCGGTAGCCGGTGCGATGCTGCTGATCTTGCCGGTCAGATCGTGGCCGGGATAGATATCGGCGACCACGGTCACCTTCTGTCCAGGCTTGATGACGGCGAGCTGATCTTCCTTGAAGTTCGCGTCGATCCACAGTCCCTTTTCAGGAATGACGCTCAGGAGATAGCTGCCATCGGAGACGAAGGCGCCGATCTGGGCTGCCCGGTTGCCGACATAGCCATCAACAGGCGAGCGGACCTCCGTGTAGCTGAGATTGAGCCGCGCTGTCTCGGCATCGAGCCTGGCGCCGTCGAGCGCCGATTGCGCCTGGGCGATCTGCGTGTCCAGAACCTGTATCTGCTGGCGCGCCGCCGTTAGTCCGGCGTCGGAGGCGGCGACTGCGGCCTTCGCTTGCGTGTCGGCCAGAACCGCCTTCTGGGCGTTCTGCTCGGTTCCCGTGCTCTGGGTCGCCAGATTGCGGTAGCGCACCGCGTCGATCTCGGTGAAATCGGATGCCGCCTTCTTGGCAGCAAGATCGGCTTCCGCCTGTTTCACCAGCGAGGCCTGAAGCGCCGACTGGGCGTGAAGATTGTCGAGGCTCGCCTGCTGTTCGCGCACTGCCGCCTCGGCGCGATCGACTGCCGTCTTGAATGTGCGGCTGTCGAGGCGCACCAGCAACTGACCTGCCGTCACCCGCTGATTGTCATCGACCAGAACAGCCTCGACATGGCCGGAAACCCGCGGCGAGAGCGCCGTGGTATTGCCGCCGATATAGGCGTCATCGGTGGTCTCGAGATAGCGGCCGGTCTGCGACCAGTAGTATCCGTACCATCCGGCGCCGCCCGCGATGGCAATGAGCGCCAGGATGCCGAGCGGGCGCTTGAGGCTTCTCTTCGGCTTCAGGGAAATGGCTCCCTGGGTCAGTTCGGATTCAGTCACGACCTTATTCATGGCCATGCTCCAGTCTTATTGTTCTTGGTTGGGGGCGGGGCGCTCGATCAGCGCCGTACCGGACGCTTCGGAGCGGAAGGGATAGCGCAATCGCAGCGTCTCGCTGGCGGCAGGCCCGGCGGCGACGTCGTATTGCGGCTTGGCGAGCGGGTTTCCGGTATTGCGGTCGACAAGCACCGGATCGGCCCAGGCGCCGCTTTGCTTGTCGACGATGACAAGGCTCGGCCCTTCAGGTGCGAAATGCCGGTTGCTCCAGGCGATCATCGACCAGATGACCGCGCGGAAGTCCTCGCCGCAGGCCGTCAGCACATATTCGAAGCGTTGCGGCCGCTCCTGATACGCTCGCCGTTCCAGCAACCCTGCCTTGACCAGATTGTCGAGGCGCCGGGTCAGCGTCGCGGTCGCAATGCCGAGGTTCTTCTGAAACTCGTCAAACCGCGTCACGCCGCGTAGCGCATCGCGCAGGATCAGAATGCTCCACCATTCGCCGACGCGGTCGAGACTGCGGGCGACAGGGCACTGCATGGATTTGAAGCTTTTATTCTGCATGACAGCACCTAGTAGCTTTCATCATGAAAGTTACAATACGCCGACCGATTGCGCTTTGCAAGCTGTTTGCTTGTTTGGCGAAATGCAGAGCTCTGGCGCGTCGGCATGACCGAAACGCGAAGGGCCAGCCGTGGTGTCGGCTGGCCCTTCGCGGATCGCACAAAAATCAGATGGAAGGATCAGCCGATCCGCTTCCCCGCAGCGTCGAAGAAATGCAGCGCTGATTGCGCCGCGCCGATCGTCACGCGGGCGTCGATGGCGATCTGTGACCGGCCTGGGACGCGGAAGACGATGTCTTGGGTGTTCGGCAGCGTGCCGTGGACATAGCTTTCGGCACCGACGAGTTCCACCGCGCCGACGCTGACGTCGGCCGTGAAGGCATCGGGCTTGCCGGGTTCGGCGAGATGCAGGTCCTCAGGGCGGATACCGAGCGTTGCGGTGCCCGGCGGCAAAGGCGTGGCGCCGTTGCCGAGCGCAAAGCCGCTGCCGCTGGTCTCCAGCAGGTTCATCGACGGCGAGCCGATGAATGTGGCGACGAAGGTCGTCGCCGGCTTCTCGTAGAGCTCGATCGGTGTCCCGACCTGTTCGATATGGCCGCCGTTCAGGACGACGAGCCGGTCGGCAAGCGTCATCGCCTCCATCTGGTCGTGGGTGACGTAGACGCTGGTCGTCGCCAATGCCCGCTGCAGCCGCTTGATCTCAACGCGCATCTGCACGCGCAGTTTCGCATCGAGATTGGAGAGCGGCTCGTCGAACAGGAAGGCTGCGGGTTCGCGGACGATCGCTCGGCCCATGGCGACGCGCTGGCGCTGGCCGCCCGAGAGCTGGCGCGGCTTGCGCTCCAGAAAGGGCTCGATCTCCAGCGACTTTGCCGCCTTGACGATCCGCCGCTCGATCTCATCCTTCGGCGTGTTGCGGTTCTTCAGGCCGTAGGCGAGGTTCTGGCGCACCGTCATATGCGGATAGAGCGCATAGTTCTGGAAGACCATGGCGATATCGCGCTCGGAGGGCTCGAGATCGTTGACGACGCGGTCGCCGATGCTGATCTCTCCGGAACTGATGCCTTCCAGGCCGGCGATCATTCTGAGCAGCGTGGACTTGCCGCAACCGGAGGGGCCGACGAGCACCAGGAGTTCGCCGTCGGCGATCTCGAGCGAGACGCCCTTGATGACTTCGACGCCGCCGCCATAGGTCTTGCGGACATCGTTGAGGGTGATCCTGGCCATTACTTCTCCGTCTCCACAAGACCTTTGACAAACCAGCGCTGCATCAGCACCACGACGAGGATGGGCGGAATGATCGCAAGGATCGCCGTCACCATCACGAAATTCCAGGGCGTCGCCGCGTCGGTGAAATCCACCATCTTCCTGAGCCCGATGATGATGGTGTTCATCTGCGCGTCGTTGGTAACGAGCAGCGGCCAGAGATACTGCGTCCAGCCGTAGATGAACAGGATGACAAAGAGCGCCGCGATATTGGTGCGCGACAGCGGTAGCAGGATATCGCGCATGAAGCGGAACGGTCCGGCATTGTCGATGCGCGCCGCCTCCAGCAATTCGCCGGGGATCGTCAGGAAGAACTGGCGGAACAGGAAGGTCGCGGTTGCCGAGGCCATCAGCGGCAGGGTCAGCCCCGCATAGGTATCGATCAGGCCGAGATCGACGATCACCTTGTAGGTCGGCAGGATGCGCACCTCGACCGGCAGCATCAGCGTCACGAAGATCATCCAGAAGAACACCATGCGCAGCGGGAAACGGAAGAACACCACCGCGAAGGCCGACAGGAAGGAGATCAGGATCTTGCCGACGGCAATCAGGATCGCCACCACGAAGGTGTTGAAGAGCAGCCGTTCGAGACTGACGCCGACGGCGCGCTCGACGCCGCCGAACAGCGCCTCGGTGTAATTTTCGGTGAAGTGGCTGCCCGGCAGCAGCGAGATCGGCGGTTTGATGATCTCGGCCGACGTCATCGTCGAGGCGATGAACGTGTAATAGATCGGGAAGGCAACGATGATGATGCCGATGATCAGCATCAGATGGCCGATAAGGCTGGCGACGGGGCGTTTTTCGATCATTTCAGACCCTCACGCATAATGCACCCGCTTCTCTACGAAGCGGAACTGGAAGGCTGTCAGCGCGATGACGATGATCATCAGGATCACCGATTGTGCCGCGGACGAGCCGAGATTGAGGTTCACGAAGCCGTCGTTATAGACCTTGTAGACCAGCGTTTCCGTCGCCTTGGCCGGGCCGCCGCCGGTCACCGAATGGATGATGCCGAAGGTGTCGAAGAAGGCATAGACGGTGTTGACGACGAGCAGGAAGAAGGTGGTCGGCGCCAGCAGCGGGAAGACGATGGTCCAGAAGCGGCGGCTGCCGCGGGCGCCGTCGATGGCAGCCGCCTCGATCAGCGATTTCGGGATCGCCTGCAGACCGGCGACGAAGAACAGGAAATTGTAGCTGATCTGCTTCCAGGCGGCGGCGACGATAACCAGCGTCATCGCCTGGTTGCCGTTCAGAAGCGGATCCCACATGAAGCCGTTGCGCCGCAGGATATAGGCGAAGGTGCCCATGGCGGGATTGAACATGAAGAGCCAGAGCATGCCGGCGACGGCGGGCGCCACGGCATAGGGCCAGATCAGCAGCGTCCGGTAGAAGGTCTGCCCGCGCACCACCTTGTCGGCCGCCGTCGCCAGAGCCAGCGCCACGACCATCGAGAGCAGTGCCGTCAGCACGCTGAAGACGACGGTGACATAGAGCGAGTTCAGATAATTCGGATCGGCGAAGACGTCGCGAAAATTTGCGAGGCCGACAAAGCCGCTCTTCAGGCCGAATGGATCTTCGCGCTGCATCGATTGATAGAGCGCCTGGCTTGCTGGCCAGAAGAAGAAAACCACCGTGAGGATGATCTGCGGGGCGACCAGGAAATAGGGAAGGATCTTGTTCGGAAAGACGACGCGCTGCACGGCGATCTCCTTGACATGAAGGGGCCACCCGCAGCCTTGAGGGCTGCGGGCGGAAACGCCGGTATTACTGGCCGATTGCCTGCTGGATCGCGGCATTGCCGCGTTCGACGGCCTTGTCGAGCGCTGCCTTGGCATCCTGCTTGCCGGCCAGCATCGCTTCGAACTCTTCGTTCATGATGTCACGCACCTGCGGCAGGTTGACGAGACGCACGCCCTTGGAGTTTTCGGTCGGCGCCTTGCCCATCATCTGCAGGATCGGCGTTTCGCGGCCCGGGTTCTTTTCGTAGAAGCCGGACTTCTTGGTGTCTTCATAAGCGGCCATGGTCACCGGCATGTAGCCGGATACCTGATGCAGGCGGGCCTGGATCTTGGTCTGCGACAGGAAGTGGAAGAACTGGGCGATGCCCTTGTATTCTTCATCGCTCTTGCCGGCGAAGACCCAGAGGCTGGCGCCGCCGGGAATGGTGTTCTGCGGACGTCCTTCGCCTTCATAATAGGGCAGCTGGCCGATGCCGTAGTTCATGCCCGTCTTGATGATGTCGCCGAGACCTCCGGAGGATTCCGTCATGATGCCGCATTCACCGGAGGTGAAGAGCTGCTTGGCTTCCGAGGTGCGGCCGCCATAGCGGAACGTGCCGTCCTTGGCGAGATCGGCGATCGCCTGGAAATGCTGGACGAAGAGCGGCGAGTTGAATGCGAGCTTCACATCGGTGCCGGCAAGGCCGTTCTCGTTCGAGCCGTAGGACACGTTGTTCCATGCGGCCAGGTTCTCGGTCTGGATCCAGGTGAGCCAGGTCGAGGTCAGGCCGCAGGCAGACGCGCCGCTCGACTTGATCTTCTTGGCGGCTTCGAACACTTCGGGCCAGGTCTTCGGCGGGCTTTCAGGGTCGAGGCCGGCCTTCTTGAAGGTGTCCTTGTTGTAATAGAGGATCGGCGAGGACGAGTTGTAGGGGAAGGACAGCATCGTGCCGTCGGGCTTCGAATAATAGGCGGCGATGCCGGGCAGGTATTCCGACTTGTCGAACTTGAAGCCGCCCTTTTCGAGAACCTGGGCTGCCGGCATGATCGCGCCCTCGGCGCCCATCATCACGCCGCTGCCGGCATCGAAGACCTGCAGGATCGCGGGCGGCTGCTTGGCGCGGAAGGCGGCGATGCCGGCATTCAGCGCTTCCGGATAGGTGCCCTTGAAGACCGGGACGATCTTGTAGTCTTTCTGGCTTTCGTTGAATTCCTTGGAGAGCTGGTTGACCACTTCGTTGTTGGCGCCCGCCATGGCGTGCCACCACTGCAGTTCGGTCACTGCAAAGGCACTCGAAGCGAACGAAAGCGACAAGGTGATGGTTGCCGCGGATGCGGCCATGAAACGAATGGACATGGTTCCTCCCTATGTGTCCTGCCGCGCCGTTTTGAACGGATTACGGCCTGCCGGCGCAGATCCTCCTCGATCTCACCGGCCGGTTTCGTTACGAAACTTTCCGCATACAAAACGAAAAGAAACGAACTGGCAAATGAAATTGTGAAGGTTTTGTGACATAGTGTTTGTGACAGTTTTGTCGAGTGCGCCTTTGGTCGAATTCGCAAGCCATCTTCTCTCCCGCAAGACGACCTGATAGCGTCGCCGCCATGCATTCCTCTCTTCAGCTTTCCCCTGATGACAAAGCCCTCTTCGATGGCCGCCACGGTGAGGCGGCTGCTTTTGCCATGCGGCTTCTCGTCCGTTTCGCCGAGGCTGTCGGCGCCACAAAACTGGTGGACATCGAGGCTGCCCATATCGACGGCTGTCTCTATCTCGGCGAGGTCAGCCTCGATTTCGTCGAGCGCATGGTGTCCTGGGGCGGCCGCGTCCGGGTGCCGACGACGCTGAATGTCGGCTCGGTCGATCTCATCCATCCCGAACTTTTCCGCGGCGACGAGGCGCTTGGTAAGAACGGTGCGCGGTTGATGAGGGCGCATGAGGAGCTCGGCTGCGTCCCGACCTTCACCTGCGCACCCTACCAAACGATCTTCCGGCCGCGCTTCGGCGCGCAGATCGCCTGGGCGGAATCGAATGCGATCGTCTTTGCCAATTCGGTGCTCGGCGCCCGCACCAACCGCTATGGCGATTTTATCGATCTCTGTTGTGCGCTGACGGGACGGGCGCCCTATTATGGACTTCATGTCACCGAAAACCGGCGGGCGACCGTGCTTGTCGATATCGAGGAGTTTGCCGAGGGTGAGCGGGATGCCGGGTCGATCTGTGTCGCTGCCGGTCACGCCATCGGCCGCCGTTGCGGCGATCGCATCCCCGTCATCCGCGGCCTGCCGAAGGAAAGCTCCGAGGATGACCTGAAGGCGCTCGGTGCCGTTGCCGCATCGGCAGGCGCCGTCGCGCTGTTTCACGCCGTCGGGCTGACGCCGGAGGCGCCGACGCTGCAGGCGGCCTGCGGCGGGGTCGAACCGCAGGAGACGCTCCGGCTCAGCCGCACCGATATCCGCGACACCATCCGCAATCTCTCGACCGTGGCGGAAGGGACACCGCTTGCGGCCATCAGCATGGGAACGCCGCATTTCTCGATCGGCGAATTCGAGCGGCTGATGCCGCTGCTCAGCGGTGGGAAGGCTACTGTCGATATCTACATCAACACCAACCGAGAGGTCCTGGCGGAGCTTGAAAATCGCGGCTGGCGCGTAACGCTGGAGGCGGCGGGCGTAACGCTCGTCATCGATACCTGCACCTATGTCACGGCAATCATCCGCGACATGTCGGGTGCGGTGATGACCAACTCGGGCAAGTGGGCCTATTATGCGCCGGGCAATATCGGCGTCGACGTCGCCTTCGGCTCGCTGGCAGAGTGCATGGCCTCGGCGCGCTCAGGCAAGGTGGTGCGGCTGTGACGGCATTTTCCGCGACGACCCTCATGGAAGGCAAGGCCGCGGCCCCAGCCTTCGTGCTCGCCGAGCCGCTCAGCTTCTGGGGCGGCGTGGATTCGGCGACCGGCGAGATCATCGATCAGTGGCATCCGCAAAGCGGCCAGTCGATCACCGGCGTGATCCTCGTCATGGAGGCGGGCAGGGGATCAAGCTCGGGAAGCTCGGTGCTCGCCGAAGCAATCCGGCTGACGACCGCGCCAGCAGGCATCATCCTCCTGAAGCGCGACGCGATCGTGGTGACCGGCGCGATGGTTGCCGAGGCACTGTACGGCATCGGCTGTCCGGTAGCACTCGCCCGGCCGGAGGACTGGGCGCAGATTTCGATAGCCACGCATCTGGCGATCGAGGCCGGTGAGCGCGAGGCACAAATCAGAATTATCCAGCCCTGAGCGGCTGCGGGAGGAGGAAGTGATGACCAAGACCGAAAAGCCCCTGGCGATCAGCGCGCCCGATCCGCGGACGCTCGATCTGATCTTCACCGATGCGGCGCGCCGCGTGCTTCACGACACATACGAGATCGTCGAGGCCGATCCGGACAATATCGCCGGTCTCGGCGACGAGGTTCTCGGCAAGGCGCGCTACATCATCGGCCAGCCGCCGCTGTCGGAGGAAACGCTGGCGCGGATGACGTCGCTGCGCTGTGTGCTCAATGTCGAGAGCAATCTCATCAACAACATGCCCTATGACGTGCTCTTCCAGCGCGGCATTCATGTGGTGACGACGGGCCAGGTCTTCGCCGAGCCGGTGGCCGAAATCGGTCTCGGCTTCGCCCTGTCGCTCGCCCGCGGCATCGTCGATGCCGATGTCGCCTTTCGCGACGGCAACGAGCTCTGGGGCGGCGAGGGCAATGCCAGCGCCCGGCTGATCGCCGGATCGGAGATCGGCATCGTCGGCTTCGGCGATCTCGGCAAGGCGCTGCGCCGAGTGCTGTCGGGCTTCCGCGCCAAGGTGCGGGTCTTCGATCCCTGGCAGCCGAAGTCGATCCTCGAGGAAAACAATGTCGAGGCCGCAAGCCTGGAGGATGTGCTGACGAAGAGCGACTTCGTCTTCGTCGTTGCCGCCGTCACCAGCGAGAACAAGGGCTTTCTCGGAGCCGAGGCCTTCGCCAGCATGCGCAAGGGAGCGGCCTTCATCCTGCTCAGCCGCGCCGATGTTGTCGATTTCGATGCGCTGATGGCCGCTGTTGCCTCAGGCCATATCGTGGCGGCAAGCGATGTCTATCCGGAAGAGCCGCTGCCATCCGATCATCCGGTGCGCAAGCTCAAGGGCTTTATCCGCTCGGCCCACCGCGCCGGAGCGCTCGACAGCGCCTTCAAGAAGATGGGCGACATGGTGCTCGAGGACATGGACCTGATGGACCGCGGCCTGCCGCCGATGCGCTGCAAGCGGGCCGAACGGGAAACGGTTTCACGCATGCGGTCGAAGGGCGTGAAGATCAACTGATCAAATCTTCGCGGAAGGCTATTCCTCGCATTGTCAACGGTGCCCGGTCTTGCTAGGCCGTGGCACCCCAACGCATTCCCATCGCAGGCTTCCATGTTCTCCAGATCGACCGATGAGGCGCCTTCCCCGCTGGTGGGAATTGCCCTTGCCTGCATCGGCTATTCGCTGTTTGCCATCCAGGACGCCGTCGTCAAGTGGCTGGTCGCCGACTATGCCGTGCCGCAGATCCTGTTCATCCGCAGCGTGATGATCGTCGGCTTCTCGGCCTTCTTCATCCACCGCAACCGGCATCCGTCGATCCTGAAAAGCCAGCACAGAAGTTCCGTTCTGCTGCGCGCCGTTCTGATGCTCGGCGCCTGGCTTGCCTATTATTCCGCGGCCCGCCATCTCGGGCTCGCCGAAATCACCACGATGTATTTCTCGGCACCCGTTATCACCGTCGTGCTGTCGATCTTCATCCTGCGCGAAAATGTCGGGCCGATCCGCTGGCTGGCCTGCATCGGCGGCTTCATCGGCGTCGTTCTGGCCGCCAATCCAGTTGAAGCGCCGAGCCTCATTCCCGCCGGCATGGTGTTTTTCGCCGGCTTCTGCTGGGCTTGGAGCACCATTCTCGTGCGCCTCGTCAGCCGTACGGAAAGTACCGTCAACCAGATGCTGGCAACAGGCGTTCTGTTCGTCATCGTCTGCGGCGCCGCACTGCCCTTCGTCTGGAAAACCCCGGATGCTTTCGGCTGGGCACTGATGATCGGCCTCGGCTGCATCAGCGCGGCCGGTCAGTACATCCTTTACGAAGGCTTCCGCTATGCGCCGGCCTCTACACTGGCGCCGATCGAATATAGCGGCCTGATCTGGGCTTTCCTCTATGGTTACCTGATCTGGGCCGAAATCCCGACGTTGAATGTCGTTGCCGGGGCCCTGCTGATCGTCGGCTCCAGCCTGGTGCTGATCTGGTGGGAGCGGCGCCTCGTGATCATCTCGCGGCGCCGCCTGACGGCTTAATCGCGAACCAGCACATGCCCTGACTTCAGCCAGAATGGCGGGAGATAGAGCGGCGTCGATGACAGCGGCAGGATGCTGTCCTTGACCGCGACACCCAGCTTGTCCGCCATGAAGCTACGGCGCGCGGCGATGCGCGCATGCATGGCCGGATAGCGCTGCCTGATCTCCTCCCTCAGTGCTTCGTCGGCGAAGGCAACGGCATCTTCGCTGTTCAGCGCCCAACCAGCTGGCATCGGCACGGGAATGACATCCACCTGGAACGGCATGCCGGAGCGAAGCCGATCCGTGGAGCCCGGCTGCACCGGCGAATGCAGCCATTCCTCGTGGCTGCCGAGATGGCCGGGGTTGAGCGCAGAGTTAAGCCCCGCCGACTTCAGCTTGCCGGTCACCGCCTCGAAGAGCGCGCCGCCGGTGACACCGATATCCGATGTTTCGTACCAGGTCATCAGCGCCTCGAAATAGGCTTTCGCCGGCTTCAGGAAGTCGTGGTCGTGGTCAGCAAGCAATCCGGCGCGCGATGACAGTGCACCCCAGTAGCCGAGCGCCGTGGTGACGCCGTCGCCGCGCTTCAGCTTTCGCGCCGTCGGGCTGCGCAGGCCGATGATGTGTTCGCCCTTGCTGACTGAGGCAAACATCGTGTGGACGTTGAGCGGATCGCCTTCATAGCCGAGCCGTCCGAGCGCCTCGAATTCCGTATCGCCTTCGCGCACGCCTGAAATGACCCTCCAGAGCGCCGTCGAGCAGCGCGCAGCCGCCCACTCGAAAACCGCGAGCTGATCGACATCGACAACGGAACGCAAGCCGTCCTGCGGATGCATCAGCACTTCGGTTCGATCGACGAGCTTGCCGCCACTGCCGATGGCGCGGCTCAGGATCTTCACGATGAAGTCAGGCACGAAGAAGCTTTGTGCGTAATCGTCATCTTCCTCGGCAGAAAGATATTTCCAGCCCACCAGTCCAATGCTGTCTCCAGGCGTGATACCGGCATCCTTGAGACGGTCGGCAAAGCGCGGGTTCTCAGAGCGGTCCTGACCCATCAGGCTGAAGCTCTGCGCGCGCAACACTTCGATGCCGGGCAGCCGGGCGAGCGCCGTATAGCTCTCGGATTCGTTGCCGGTGATGATGACGCGCTTGCCGCCTTTGCCGAGCATCAACAGCGCCTCCTCGAAACGCGGCTCGAATCCGGAGAGGAACATGATGTTTCCGAAATGCTCCCGGTCGGCATAGACGACGAGCCAGTCCGTCCCGGCATTCTTCAGCGCTGCTTCGGCGCGCGCTGCATAGGTGGCGGCGGGAATCTGCGGCTGTTCGCCGAGCGGACCGAAATCCGGAAGGGCGACGGGGGCGAGCGAAATGGTCATGTTTTCCTCCGATGCGCCCGCTCCAAACCGGGCTCGACGGATATGGCGAGATGGCGGCCGCAAGGTCAATCGGCAAAGGCCACCCATTGCAAAAATGTCGTGATGGCACATTCTAATTTTCGAATGATGCGCAACCGCGCCATTCTTGGCCCGGAAATTCCGCAACCGCAGTGCTACTATCGCGTTACATGCCAAGGGAGCGGAAGAGGAGCCCTCCCAAGGTGTCATGGTTCACCACTGCGATCTCGGGAGGAGAGCAGATGCTGGCGACGAGTGTATCGCTCGACGATAAATATACGGCCGACGAAGGCAGGGTCTTCATGTCCGGACTGCAGGCGCTGGTTCGCCTGCCGATGACCCAGATGCGGCGCGACCATGCCGCCGGGTTGAACACCGCTGCCTTCATATCAGGCTATCGCGGCTCGCCGCTCGGTGGCTATGACCAGCAGCTGATGAAGGCGCAGCGCTATCTTGACCAGCACCAGGTCACCTTTCAGCCAGGGATCAACGAGGATCTTGCCGCCACCGCCGTCTGGGGCAGCCAGCAGGCCGGTCTTTCGCCGGGAGCCAACAAGGACGGTGTTCTCGGTATCTGGTACGGCAAGGGCCCGGGCGTCGACCGCTCCGGCGACGTGTTGAAACATGCGAATGCGGCGGGCACTTCCGAGCATGGCGGCGTCCTCTGTTTTGCCGGCGACGACCACGCGGCGAAGTCTTCCACCGTGCCGCACCAGACCGACCATGATTTCATGTCGGCGGTCATTCCGGTTCTCTATCCGTCCTCGATCCACGAATTCATTGAATACGGCCTGCTCGGCATTGCCATGTCGCGCTATTCCGGCTGCTGGGTCGGCATGAAATTCATCGCCGATACCGTCGAGACGACCGCCGCTGTCGATCTCTCGGGCGAAAAGCGGCAATTCGTGATCCCCAGTGATTTCGAGCTGCCGCCGGGTGGGCTCAACATCCGCTGGCCGGACCCGCCGCTGATCCAGGACGACCGGTTGCAGACCTACAAGGCCTATGCGGCGATCGCCTTCGCCCGCGCCAACCGGGTGGATGAGATTACCCATGATGCGCCGCATGCCCGCTTCGGCATCATCTCCTCGGGCAAGGCCTATGAGGACGTGCTGCAGGCGCTGCGGGAACTGGAGCTCGGCCGTGCCGAGATGGAAGCGATCGGCATCCGTATCCTGAAGATCCGCATGCCCTGGCCGCTGGAACCGGAGGCCGTACGGCATTTCTCCGAGGGTCTGGACGAGGTGCTCGTCATCGAAGAGCGCCGCGAGATCATCGAGAACCAGATCAAGCAGCAGCTCTTCAACTGGCGCTCCGACGTGCGCCCGCGCATCGTCGGCAAGTTCGACGAGCATGACAAACCCTATCTCAGCCTCTCGGCGGCGCTGACGGTGGGTGCCGTTGCGCGTGCCATCGCCGAGCGCATCCTGAAACTCGATATGGACCCGGCGCTGCACCGGAGGATTTCCGACAAGCTTGCCTATCTCTCCGAGCGCGGCCAGATCAGCCGCAGCCATGTGCCGCCGCTGCAGCGCACGCCTTTCTTCTGTTCCGGCTGTCCGCACAATACCTCGACGCGGGTGCCGGAAGGCAGCCGCGCCACGGCCGGTATCGGCTGCCATTACATGGTCACCTGGATGGACCGGAATACCGAGACCTTCACGCAGATGGGCGGCGAAGGCGTGCCGTGGACGGCGATCTCGCGCTACACCGACGAGAAGCACATGTTCGTCAATCTCGGTGACGGCACCTATTTCCACTCCGGTATTCTGGCGGTGCGCCAGTCGGTCGCCGCCAAGGTCAACGTTACGTACAAGCTGCTCTATAACGATGCCGTTGCCATGACCGGCGGCCAGCAGATCGACGGCTACATGACGCCGCAGCTGATGACCAAGCAGCTCTACAATGAAGGCGTCTCGCCGATCTATCTGCTCTCGGACAATCCGGATGCCTATGTGGCGCCCGAGCTTGCGCCCGGCGTCACCGTCCTGCACCGCGATCATCTCGATCCCGTCATGCTGAAACTACGCGAAACGCCGGGTTGTTCGGCGATCGTCTACGTACAGACCTGTGCTGCCGAAAAGCGCCGGCGCCGCAGCCGCGGCCTGATGGAAGACCCGGCCAAGCGCGTCTTCATCAACGAAGCGGTTTGCGAAGGCTGCGGCGATTGCTCGGTGCAATCCAACTGCATCTCGGTCGAGCCGCTGGAAACCGAGTTCGGCCGCAAGCGGCAGATCAACCAGTCGACCTGCAACAAGGACTTCTCCTGCGTGAAGGGTTTCTGTCCGTCCTTCATCACTGTGAAGGGCGGCGAGCGCAAGAAGCGCAAGGCGGTCGAGCCCGTCGATGCCGACATCCCGATGCCCGTCATCCCGGAGATCGGTGACCGCCCCTGGAATATCGCCATCGCCGGCGTCGGCGGTACCGGCATTCTGACGATCGGCGCCGTGCTCGGCATGGCTGCCCATCTCGACGGCAAGGTGCCGATGATCCTCGATATGGCCGGTCTTGCCCAGAAGGGCGGCGCGGTGATGAGCTATCTGCGCATCGGCCGCGAGCAGAAGGACGTGACCTCGCCGCGCATCGTCAACGGCGGTGCCGATCTGCTGCTGGCAGCCGATGACGTGGTCGGCGCCTCGAAGGATGCGATCACGCTCTGCAAGAGCGAGCGCACGACGGCCATCGTCAATACCGGGCTGATGCCGGTTGCCGATTTCGTCCGCAACCGTGACTTCGATTTCAAGACCGGCTCGGTGATGCACACGATCGCCAAGACAGTCAGCGACCGCTCGGTCTTCCTCGACTTCAGCCATGCGGCGACCGCGTTGACCGGCAATGGCATCAACACCAATATCCTGCTCACCGGCTTTGCCTGGCAATCGGGCCTTGTGCCGCTCTCGCTTGAATCGATCGAAAAGGCGATCGAACTCAACGGTGTTGCCGTCAAGGCAAGCCGCGCCTCGTTCAACTGGGGACGCTTTCTCGCTCACGATCCGGACGCCGTGCGCGCTGCGATGGGCGAGAAGGAGGAGCGCAAGACGCTGGCCGATATGTCCCTTGCCGAGGTCGTTGCCCATCGCAAGGCGCATCTCGCCGCCTATCAGGACGAGCGCCTTGCCACCCGCTTCGGCGCCTTCGTCGAGCGCGCCAAGGGCGCGGCCGCAAAGGCTGGCCTTTCGGACAAGATACCGTTTGCTACCGCCGTCACTTATGCGCGGGTGCTCGCATACAAGGATGAGTATGAGGTGGCGCGGCTGCTGACCGATCCTGCCTTCGAGGCGAAGATGCGCGAGGAAATGGAGGGCGATTTCCGCCTGGTCTTCAATCTCGCGCCACCGGTTCTCACTGGCAAGGACCCGAACGGCCGCCCGAAGAAGCGGGAGTTCGGCGCCTGGATCCTGCCGCTGCTGCGCGGTCTCGCACGCTTCAAGAGATTGCGCGGCACGGCGCTCGATCCCTTCGGCTATCTGCATGAGCGCAAGCAGGAGCGCCGGCTGATTTCGGACTACGAGGCGGTGGCGACCCGTGTCTTTGCAAGGCTCGACGCCGGCAATGAAGCGGAAGCGCTTGCCATTCTGACGCTGTTCGATGAGATTCGCGGCTACGGGCTGGTCAAGGAGGCGGCCACCCGCACGATCATGGAGCAGATCGACAAGCGCTTGAAGGCTTACGAGACGACGGGCGAGCCGGCACGCATGCCGGACGCCGCATAGTTGGTGGCGACGAGCAATTCCAGCAAAGGTGCCAAGCGGTTTTGCGTCCGGAATTGCGGAATGGGTCCAAGGGAGAAGGCCGGATGTATTTAGGTGGCTTGAGCTTTGCGCTCGGCGAGGAAATCGAAGCGCTGCGCGACGCCGTCAGGCGCTTCGCCAGCGAACGGATCGCGCCGCTCGCCGACGAGACCGACCGCAACAATGCTTTTCCGATGCCGCTCTGGCGTGAGTTCGGCGATATGGGCCTTCTCGGCATCACTGCCGCTGAGGAATATGGCGGCGCCGGTCTCGGCTATCTCGCCCACTGCGTGGCGATGGAGGAAATCAGCCGTGCCTCGGCCTCGGTGGCGCTGAGCTACGGCGCTCATTCCAATCTCTGCGTCAACCAGATCAACCGCAATGGCAATGCTGGCCAGAAGCAGCGCTACCTGCCGAAGTTGATTTCTGGCGAGCATGTCGGCGCGCTGGCGATGTCCGAGCCTAGTGCCGGTTCTGACGTCGTCTCGATGAAGCTCAGGGCCGAGAAGCGCGGTGACCGCTACGTGCTGAACGGCAGCAAGATGTGGATCACCAACGGCCCGGATGCCGATGTGCTCGTCGTCTATGCCAAGACCGATCAGGAAGCCGGCCCGCGCGGCATCACCGCCTTCCTGATCGAGAAGAGCTTCAAGGGCTTTTCAACCGGCCAGAAGCTCGACAAGCTCGGCATGCGCGGCTCCAACACGTCCGAGCTGATCTTTGCCGATTGCGAAGTGCCTGAGGAAAACGTGCTCGGCACGGTCGGCGGCGGCGTGAAGGTGCTGATGTCGGGTCTGGACTACGAGCGCGTCGTGCTCTCCGCCGGCCCGCTCGGCATCATGGCTGCCTGCATGGATATCGTCGTTCCCTACCTGCACGAGCGCAAACAGTTCGGCCAGGCGATCGGCGAGTTCCAGCTGATGCAGGGCAAACTCGCCGACATGTATGTGACGATGAACACTGCGCGAGCTTATGTCTATGCCGTCGCCACCGCCTGCGATCGCGGCGAGACCACCCGCAAGGACGCCGCCGGCTGCATCCTCTACGCCGCCGAAAAGGCAACCACCATGGCGCTCGAGGCCATCCAGGCGCTCGGCGGCAACGGCTATACCAACGACTACGCTGCCGGCCGCCTGCTCAGGGACGCCAAGCTCTACGAGATCGGCGCAGGCACCTCCGAAATCCGCCGCATGCTGATCGGCCGCGAACTGTTTGCGGAGACGGCATGACCGTACTCAAATCCGAAATCTCCACCAATTCCGAAGCCTTCAAGGCCAATCGCACGGCGATGCAGGAAGCCAGCAAGCTCGTCGACGAAGCCGTTCGTGTTGCCGCCAATGGCGGCGGGCAGGTGGCGCGGGAGCGGCATGTCGGGCGCGGCAAGATGTTGCCGCGCGATCGGGTCATGGGGCTGATCGATCCGGCGACGCCGTTTCTTGAGGTCGCGGCCACGGCGGCGCATGGGATGTATGACGGCGATGCGCCAGCGGCGGGATTGATCACGGGAATCGGCCGGGTGATGGGCCGCGAATGCATGATTGTCTGCAACGATGCGACGGTCAAAGGCGGTACCTATTATCCGATGACGGTGAAGAAGCACCTGCGGGCGCAGGAAATCGCCGCGGAGAACAACCTGCCCTGCATCTATCTCGTCGACTCGGGCGGCGCCAACCTGCCGAACCAGGACGAGGTCTTTCCGGACCGGGACCATTTCGGCCGTATCTTCTTCAATCAGGCGAACATGTCGGCGGCCGGCATTCCGCAGATCGCCGTCGTCATGGGCTCGTGTACGGCCGGTGGCGCCTATGTGCCGGCCATGTCCGACGAGACTGTCATCGTCGAGGGGCAGGGGACGATCTTTCTGGCTGGTCCGCCGCTGGTGAAGGCTGCGACCGGCGAGATCGTCACGGCCGAGGATCTCGGCGGCGGCGATGTCCATACGCGGCTGTCGGGCGTTGCCGATCATCTGGCGCGCGACGATGCCCATGCGCTGGCGCTTGCCCGCCGCAGCGTTGCGGCGCTCAACCGTCCCAAGCGGACGGCGATCGAGCTACAGATCCCGGAGCCGCCGCTCTACGATCCCTCGGAGATCGCCGGGATCGTCCCGGCCGATCTGCGCACGCCCTATGACATCAGAGAGGTCATCGCCCGCATCGTCGATGGCTCGCGTTTCGACGAGTTCAAGGCGCGCTATGGCGCCACACTTGTCTGCGGCTTTGCCCATATCCACGGGATGCCCGTCGGCATCATCGCCAATAACGGCGTGCTGTTTTCGGAATCGGCGCTGAAGGGCGCACATTTCGTCGAGCTCTGCTCGCAGCGGAAGATCCCGCTGGTCTTCCTGCAGAATATCACCGGATTCATGGTCGGCCGGAAATACGAGACGGAAGGCATCGCCAAGCACGGCGCCAAGCTGGTGACGGCGGTGGCGACCACAAATGTGCCGAAAATCACCATGCTGATCGGCGGCTCATTCGGTGCCGGAAATTACGGCATGGCCGGCCGCGCCTTCTCTCCGCGTTTCCTCTGGACCTGGCCGAACAGCCGCATCTCCGTCATGGGCGGCGAACAGGCGGCGGGCGTTCTGGCGACCGTGCGCGGCGAGGCGCTGACGCGCGCTGGCAAGCCATGGAGCGCAGAAGAGGAAGCAGCCTTCAAGCAGCCGGTGCTCGACCGTTTTGAAAGCCAGAGCCACCCGCTCTATGCCTCGGCGCGGCTTTGGGACGACGGGATCGTCGATCCCACAAAGAGCCGTGATGTGCTCGGGCTTTCGCTATCGGCGGCGCTGAATGCCCCGATCGAAGACACGCGCTTCGGCCTGTTCAGGATGTGAGGCTGCCATGTTCGACAAGATACTGATCGCAAACCGGGGTGAGATCGCCTGCCGTATCATCCGCACGGCAAGGCGCTTGGGCGTTCGCACGGTTGCGGTCTATTCCGACGCCGATACCGGCGCACTTCACGCGGAAATGGCCGACGAGGCCTATCGCATCGGCGGCGCGGCGGCGCATGAGAGCTATCTGTCAATCGAGCGCGTCATTGCGGCGGCGACCCGCTCCGGGGCTCAGGCGATCCATCCGGGCTATGGGTTTCTCTCAGAGAATGCGGAATTCGCCGAAGCTGTCGAAGCAGCCGGCATGGTATTCATCGGTCCGCAGCCTTCCGCCATCCGTGCCATGGGCCTCAAGGACGCAGCCAAACGGCTGATGGAGCAGTCCGGCGTTCCTGTCGTGCCGGGTTATCACGGTGACAATCAGGATCCTGATTTCCTGGCGGCAAGGGCGGCCGAAATCGGCTTTCCGGTGCTGATCAAGGCGCGGGCGGGCGGCGGCGGCAAGGGCATGCGCCGCGTCGAGCAGGCGCAGGATTTTTCCGCCTCGCTGGAAGCGGCGCGGCGCGAGGCGGCGGCTGCATTCGGCGACGACGCCGTGCTGATCGAGAAATATCTCCTGCGGCCGCGCCATATCGAAATGCAGGTCTTCGGCGACCGCCATGGCAATGTGGTGCATCTCTTCGAGCGCGACTGCTCGCTGCAGCGCCGCCACCAGAAGGTCATCGAGGAAGCGCCGGCCCCCGGGATGACGGCGGAGATGCGCCGGGCGATGGGCGAGGCCGCGGTCCGTGCCGCCAAGGCGATCGATTACCGCGGCGCCGGAACGGTGGAGTTCATTGCCGACGTTACCGACGGTCTTTGGCCGGATCGCTTCTTCTTCATGGAAATGAACACTCGTCTGCAGGTGGAGCATCCGGTGACCGAGGCGATCTCGGGCGTCGATCTTGTTGAGTGGCAGTTGAGGGTGGCGGCGGGCGAGCCGCTGCCGAAGAAGCAGGCCGAGCTTGGCATCAACGGCTGGGCCTTCGAGGCCCGCATCTATGCGGAGGACGCAGCGAAAGGCTTCCTGCCCGCGACCGGCAAGATCGAGCGCCTTCAATTTCCCGAAAGCGGAGCCAGGATCGACGCAGGCATCAGGGCCGGAGACCGGATTTCGGCGCATTACGATCCGCTGATCGCAAAGCTGATCGTTCATGGAGACAATCGCCAGGCTGCGCTGTCCGGTCTGCGGGGCGCGCTTGAGGCATCGCGGATCGAGGGAACCGTCAGCAATCTGGCGTTTCTCGCCAATCTGACGCGCCAGGAGGATTTTGTCGGCGGTCATCCCGATACCGGCCTGATCGAAAGGAACCTCGACAGCCTGACAGCGGTTCCGGCGCCAAGCGGATCGGCGATCGCGCTTGCGGCGGTTCTGTCACTCAACATGCCGCGCGGCGGACGCGATCCTTGGGAGACACTTGGCCACTGGCAGCTCTGGAGCGAGATGCAGCGCATCGTCAGCCTGCAACATGGAGGTGAAACGCTGAGCCTTCGGGTTATCGCCCGCGGCTTCGACATGTTTGCGGCCCATAACGGCCAGCGCGTCGTCCCGGTCAGGATCGTCAGCCGCGACAATGGGCGCATTCATGCCGAAGCCGATGGACGCCAGGTTCTCGTCGAAGCCCGGCACCATGGACGGCAGCTTTCGCTCCGGCTTGATGGCGCGACCCACGTTTTCGAACTGCCCGATCCGCTTGAGACCGCAGCCTCCGAGATCGCCGGCGGCGACCGGCTGGTGGCGCCGATGCCCGGATTCATCAAGCTGGTCCGTATTGCCGAAGGCGCGTCCGTTGCCAAGGGACAGCCGCTGATCGTCATGGAGGCGATGAAGATGGAGCTGACGCTGACTGCCGCCCGCGATGGCGTGGTGGAAAGTGTCGCGGTCAGCGAGGGACATCAGGTTTCCGAGGGTGCGGTGCTGGTCAGCCTGAAGGCGCTCGGGGAATGAGGCCGCGCCGCGTCTCGATCGTCGAAATGTCGCCGCGCGACGGTCTGCAGAACGAGGCGCGCTTCGTCGAGACCAGCGATAAGGTCGCGCTCGTCGATTTGCTCTCAGGCTGCGGTTTCGAGCGTATCGAGGTGACGAGTTTCGTCAGCCCGAAATGGGTGCCGCAGCTTGCCGATGCTTCCGATGTGATGGCACGCATCACCCGCCGCCCCGGCATCCGCTACGCGGCGCTGACACCGAATATGAAGGGCTTCGAAGCGGCTCTGGTAGCAAAAGYCGATGAGATCGCGATCTTCGCATCGGCCTCCGAGAGCTTTTCGCAGCGGAATATCAACTGTTCGATCGCCGAAAGCATCGAGCGTTTCAGGCCAGTCGCGGAAGCGAGCCGGGAGCACGGCATTCCCATGCGCGGCTATGTCAGCTGCGTCGTCGAATGCCCGTACGAGGGCATTGTCGAGCCTGTGGCGGCGGCCGAGGTGGCGCGCCAGCTCCGCGACCTTGGCTGCTTCGAGATCAGCCTCGGTGACACGATCGGCCGGGGGCGGCCTGAGGCGGTCGACCGCATGCTGGCGGAGGTGCTGGAGGAGGTCCCGGCGGATCGTCTGGCTGGGCATTTCCACGATACGGCGGGCCGCGCGCTGGACAATATCGATGTGGCGTTGGAACGGGGGATCGCGGTGTTCGATGCATCGGCCGGCGGTCTCGGCGGCTGCCCTTATGCGCCGGGCGCCAAGGGCAACGTCGATACGCTTGATGTCGCCCGCCATCTCCAAGCGAAGGGAATAGAGACGGGGCTGCTTCTGGACCGGCTTGCCGAGGCTGCGAGCCTCGCCAGAAGCCTGAGGAGTGAATGACGATGCCTGAAACGCTGAAAGTCGCCATCGAGAATGGCATCGCGCGCCTGACGCTGGCGCGGGGCGAAAAGCACAATGCACTGTCGTCCGCCATGATGGACGAATTGATCGCGGCTTCGAGGGAGATCGGAGCCGATCCGGCGGTGCGCGTCGTCGTGCTTGCTGCGGAGGGCAAGAGCTTTTGCGCCGGTGGTGATCTTGGCTGGATGCAGCAACAGTTTGCCGCTTCACGGGCTCAGCGTATGGAGGAAGCCCGCCGCCTGGCAACGATGTATCGCACGCTGAGCGACCTGCCGAAGCCGGTGATCGCCCGTGTGCATGGCAACAGCTTCGGTGGCGGGGTGGGGCTGCTGGCTGTCTGCGATCTTGCCGTCGCTGCCGATACCGCGCGTTTCGGCCTGCCCGAAGTGCGGCTCGGCATCATTCCGGCGACCATCAGTCCGTTCGTCGTTGCGCGCATCGGCGCGGCTGCTGCGCGCCCGCTGTTTCTTTCCGGCAAGCCGATCGATGCCGGGGAGGCGCGGGCTATCGGTCTCGTCGATCGCATCGTTCCGGTCGAGGAGCTGGACCGCACCATCGAGGTGGAGGTCAGCCATTTCCTGCAGGCCTCGCCCGAAGCGGCGGCACGCGCCAAGGCGCTGGCAAAGTCGCTGGCACCGCCGATCACCGATGCTTCGCTCGAAAGCGTGATCGGCCAGCTTGCCGATGCTTGGGAGACTGCGCAAGCGCGCGAAGGCATTGCGGCCTTCTTCGAAAAGCGCAATCCGCCCTGGCGGGCATGATATGCTTTGCGCTTGAATTGGTCGAAAGCTGAGCCTATTTTGATAAGCGGTTGATCAATTTACGCCAAGGTGACGATGATGGCAGCTCTGAGCTTCGATGTTGCAGCCGCGCGTTACGGCGACGGCCAGTCTGCATTTCTTTCCGCGCGCCGCGTTGCCGATCAGCTCGGCGTGACGCTTGCCGAACTTGCCCGGCTGATCGGTGTTGCCCGCAACACGCTGACGGCGAAATCGAGTGCCCGGAAGGTCGATGGCGCGCTCAGCAATGTCGTGCGCATCCTCTCCATGGCAAGCGAGATGGCGGGTGACGACAATCGCGCCGTGATCTGGTTCAAGCACCAGCCGATCCCGGGCTGGGCCGGCAAGACCGCCTTCGATCTCGTTGGTGAAGGCAAGCCGGACAAGGTGCTTGCTTATCTGGAAGCTGTCCGGTCTGGCGTCTATGCCTGAAGGCCCTGAGGCCGGCACGCTTGAGCTCTGGCGGGCCTTCGTGCCGCGTTGGGCGTTTGCGCCACTCTCGGGTGAAGGGGCAGCGCGCTTCGGCGGCCGCTGGAACCTGGTGGGTGAGGCAACCATCTATGCGGCCTGCGAACTTTCGACGGCTTGGGCCGAATATAATCAGGGCTTCGTCCAGCATCCGGCCGTCATCGCCAAGCTTGAACTGACAGGCGCACGGCTTGCTGACACGACCAATGCCGCATTTCTCGAAGCACATGCGGAAACGATCGCAATCCACCGCTGCGAGTGGCAGCTGGAACTCGATGCCGGGCGCGTTCCCGCAACGCACCAGTTGCGGGAACGGCTGATCGCGGCAGGCTTCGATGGGGTGCTCTATCCTTCCTTCATGTCGCCGGGCGGCCGCTGCGTGGCGCTCTGGCGTTGGAATACACCCGGCGCGCCGAAGCTTAGCGCCGTCGATCCCGAAGGGCGCGTGCCGAAAACCGCTGCGTCCTGGCTCTAGCGCTTCCGGCGTTCCAGGCAGGCATTTCGCCGCCTAAGGAACTGACCCATTTGGGCCAGATTGCGAAGCGCGGCGCAATCTGGCAGTTTGGGCTGAAAATGGCTGGTATTTCGCATGGCCAGGACGGCAAGCTTGCGGTATCAGGCCGGAAGAAGGTGGGGAAGCAACTGACGATGAAAGCACCGACCGGCCGTGATGCCGCTCCGACGATTGCCGATGTTGCGCGGCTGGCCGGCGTTTCCCGCGCTGTCGCAAGCCGGGCCCTTTCGACCGAGCCGCGGCCGGTGTCCGCCGACAAGCGCGAGCGCGTCATCGATGCGGCCAATGCTCTCGGCTACAAGCCGAACCTCTTGGCCCAGAGCCTGACCACCAAGACGGTCAATCTCGTCGCCGTCGTCGTCAACCACATTCACGATCTCTCCGACCTCGACCTGTTCGACCGGCTGATCGATCAGATACAGGCGATCGGCAAACAGGTCATCCTGGTGCGCATCGGTTCGGTCGCGCGCGTCGAGGAGTTCCTCAGAAACGGCGTCGCCTATCATGTCGATGCCGGGCTGGTGTTTTCGGACTTCGCCGATGCGACGACCGTGCGGCGGATGTTCCGCTCCGATCTGGTGGTCATGCTGAACGGGCTGCATGACGAGCTCTCGCCCGTTGTGATGCCCGACGAGGCCGTCGGTATTTTCGAGGCGGTCGCGGATGCCGCCAGCAAGCGGGTGCGCACGGCGGGGCTGGTCACCGGCCGCGCCTCTTCGCCGGTCGAGCATGCGCGTATCGGTCTCTATCGCAAGGCTTTTGAGCAGCACCGGATCGAATTGAAACGCACGGTTCAGGGTGACTATTCCTATGCCAGCGGACATGCCGCTGCGGCTGTGCTCGCCGGTGACGATTGTCCCGATGCGATCTTCTGCACATCGGATGCGATGGCGATGGGCATTCTCGATGTTTGCCGTTCGGATTTTCCGGGCAACCGGCCGCCGCGTTTCCGGCTCTATGGCTTCGACAACCTGTCGCTGACCGATTTCGAGGCCTATCCGATCTCGTCGATCGGCTACGACAAGTCGGATTACGTCCGGCATATCGTCGATTTCATCGCCAATCCGGAGGCGTTCAAGCCGGGACAGCCGCCGATCATGGTGCCGACGCGCTTCGTGCTGCGTGCCACCTCCTAAAGAAAAGGCCGCCCGGAGGCGGCCTTTATTGTCTTACCACTGCGGGTTAAGAGCCGGCGGGTTGGCTTCAGCGCCCCACCACTTCTTGTAGTTTGCCTCATAGGCGCCCGACTGGATGTAATCGGACACGAACATGTCGAGCCAGCGGACGAATTCCGGGTCGCCCTTGGCGACGGCCATGCCGATCGGGTCGTTGGAATAGAGACCGGCAAGCGTCACCAGCGTCGGGTTCTTGGTCGCGAGATAGTCGAGCAGCGAGGAGTCCTCGATAGCGGCATCGACGCGCTTCTGCTGCAGCTGCAGCACGCCGTCAGGCGCGAACTGATCGACATAGACGAGTTCCGCATCCGGAACGGCGGTCTTCAGGAAGGTTTCGCCCGTCGTGCCGCGGCCGACGACGATCTTCTTGCCGGCGAGATCTTTCAGATCCTTGATGCCCGCATCCTTCTGCACGATGATGCGCAGACCGGCACGGTTATAGGGGATCGAGAAATTCACGACCTTGGCGCGCTCGAGCGTCGCAGAGGTATTTGCGATCGCCACGTCGATCTGGCCGGAGACCAGCATTGAGATACGGGCGTCACCCGAAACGTCGGTGAATTCGACCGGCACGCCGATCTTTTCAGCCAGGCGCTTGGCGACATCGACGTCATAGCCGACGGGATTGTTCTGGTCGTCGCGGAAGCCAATCGGCTCGCCGCCGAGCGACACGCCGATCCGGATCGTGCCGCGCGAGCGGATGTCATCGAGCATGCCGGCGAAGGACGGCAGAGCCGAGCCTGCGACGACGGCGATCGCAGCGATCGCGGTGAGAAAGCGTTTCATTGTTCCATTCCCTCTTCGTTGATTATGCCTGTTTCGCTGCCCGCAATTCCGGTTCGGACATCGAATCCTCCCAGAGCCAGTAGCTGATCTCGCCCTCGCATCTGAAATTCACAACCTCATGATTTCCTTTTGCGTCAACTGCGTGAATGACGACACCTGCAAGGAAACCCGTATCCAGTTCGTTAAGCTCCTCGACGGCGAGCTTGATCGCGTCGGAGAGCGAATAGCCGAGCTTCATGGCGAGCACGATGGTGCGCGAGGTCGAGCAGCGCATGGTCATTTCGCCGGTATGGGTGCAGGCGGCCGCGCCGTAGCGGCTGTCGGCGTAGAAGCCGGCGCCGGGGATCGGCGAGTCGCCGAGGCGGCCCGGATATTTCCAGGCCCAGCCTGAAGTCGAGGTCGCAGCATGAATGCCGCGAGCGGGATCCGCCGAGAGGAACACGGTCGTGTCGCGCACGCGCTCGGGATCGGTGATCGCCTTGCTGAGCGGCGCCAGCGGAATGTTCGGGAATTTCGCCAGCTCTTCGGCCGGCAGTTCCTTTTCCAGCCGCTCCCACCAGACGCGCTTGCTGTCTTCGAACAGCACGTCGTCCTCGGGGAAACCGATTTCACTGGCAAAGCGGCGCGCGCCATTGCCTGTCAGCATCACATGCGGCAGGCGCTTCATGACCTCATGGGCGAGTTTCGCGACCGGCAGCGTATTGGGTACGGCGCCCACAGCGCCGACGTCACGGGTGGTACCGTCCATCACGGCGGCGTCCAGTTCCATGTCGCCGAGCATGTTCGGCCAGCCGCCGAAACCGACGCTGCGGACTTTCACTTCGCTTTCGACCTTGCCGATGCCGGCAACCATGGCGTCGAGGCTGTTGGCTCCGCTGCGCAGCATGTCGACCGTATGGGCAAAACCCGGCCAGGCTTCTTTATTGGCGATGAGCAGCATGAAAAACCTCTAATCTTTACGCATTTTGGAAAGGAACTGGGCAACGCGGGGCTGCGCCATGCCGCCATCGGCGGCGAAAAACTGTTCGGTCGGCAGGTCGACAAGCAGCTTGCCCTTGTCGAGAAAGACGATCCGGTCGGAAATCTGCCGGGCGAACTCGATCTCGTGGGTGACGAAGAGCATGGTCGTGCCCTCTTCGGCGAGCTTGGCGAGGATCGCCAGCACTTCGGCGGTCATTTCAGGGTCTAGCGCGCTCGTCACTTCGTCGAGCAGCAGATAGCGCGGCTGCATGGCAAGCGCCCGGCAGATGCCGACACGCTGCCGCTGGCCGCCGGAAAGCTGCGCCGGATAGGCATCGGCGCGATCGGCGAGGCCGACTGAGGCCAACAGAGCGCGGGCGGTCGCCTCGGCTTCGGCCCGCGGCTTCTTCAGCACCTCGATCGGTGCCAGGGTGATGTTTCCGAGCACCGTCATGTGCGGGTAGAGATTGAACAGCTGGAAGACCGTTGCCGAGCGCTTGCGCGCCTCGGCCAGTTCCTTGGGCTTGCCGGTGTCGAATTCGTCGACGAGGATCCGGCCGCCATTCAGCTTTTCCAGGCCGTTGATGCAGCGGATCAGCGTCGATTTTCCGGAACCTGACGATCCCAAGATCGAGACGACCTCGCCGGGATTGATTGTCAGGTCGATGCCGTCAAGGACGGTGGTCGAGCCGAACGCCTTCTTGACGTTTTCTACTTTGAGCATGTCAGAGCCCTCTCCAGGCGCTATGAGCCCTGAGGCGGTTTTCGAAACGGGTGCCGAGAAGCGCAACGAGCTTCGCGGTCGCATAATAGAGCAGGCCGACGGCGGTCCAGACGATGAACGGCTTCAGCGTCCTGAGGTTCAGGATGTTGCCGATCTTTGTGAGATCGACGACGCCGATCACCGAGATCAGCGAGGTCACCTGCAGCTGGTTGACGAGCAGCGCGATCAGCGGGCCGATCGCAAAGGCCATCGCCTGTGGCGCCACGACATGGCGCAGTACCTGCCAGCGCGTCAGGCCGAAGACGCGCGCTGCCTCGATCTGGTCGCGGCCGATGGATTCGATCGCCGAAACGGCGATGACATAGACGAAGGCGGCGGTATTGGCCGACAGCGTGATCGTTGCCGCGGTCACCGGCGTGATGCGGATATGGAAGAGCGCCGGCAGGCCGAAGAAGACCAGGAAGAGCTGCACCAGAACAGGCGAGTTCTTCAGGAGCTCGGAGACGAAGGTAACGATCTGCAGCAGCACCGGCACGCGGTAGAAGCGCACGACTGCCCAGAGAATGCCGATCAGCAGACCGATCAGCGACGTGCCGAAAAACAATGCGACGCTGACACCGAGGCCCTGGGCGAGCAGCACGAAATCGTAAGAGGTGAAATCGGTATAGCGCATCAGCCGACTGCCTCCATCAAGTCACGGTTGAGGCGGCGGTGAAGCAGCGTGACACCAAGCGACACGAGATAGGTGAGCACAGCATACGCAACCAGCAGCACGACATAGACTTCGAAGGGCCGGTAGGTCTGCGACACGACGATCTGCGCCGAACCGGTGAGCTCGTTCAGCGTAATGGTCGAGAGGATCGACGATGTGAGGATCAGGTTGATCAGCACCGAGCCGAGCGGCCGGATCGACGTCCTGAGTGCGATCGGCAGAACGATCTTGGTAAAAGTCACCCGGCGTGACAGGCCGCTGACCTCAGCCGCTTCGATGATGCCGGGGTCGATCGCCAGGATCCCGGCTCGGATTACATCGGAAGCATAGGCGCCGCCGGCAATCGACAGCGCCACGACGCCGGTCGTGAACGCATCGATGTAGATGCCGAGTTCCGGCAGGCCGTAATAAAAGAAGAACAGCTGGACGATGAACGGCACGTTGCGGAAAATATCGACATAGACGAAGGCAACGCGCCGCAGCGTCTTCGACGACGAGGTGCGGGCGATCGCCACGAAGGCGCCCATGAGGACGCTGCCGAGCAGCGCCAGGGCGCAGGCCTCTGCCGTCAGCAGGGCGCCTTTGGCGAGAAAGCCGATATGCGGCAAAAGGATCGAAAGGTCGAACCGCACGATCGCTCTCCCCAAGCACGATTGAAACCGGTTTCATATTGCTGAAACCCGCGGATGCTGTCAAGCGCCGTGGCAGGGAAGTTGTGGAGATCTGACAAGAACGCCCCGCATCCGGAGATGCGAGGCGCTTCCATGACCGTTGAGGGGCCCTAAGCGGCGGAGAAGGGCACGGCCACGAAGGTTTTGTTGCCACCGCGTTCGACCAGCAGCAGCACCGACTTGCGGCCGGATTTGGCGGCTTCGGCGACAGCGGTCTTGGCATCGCTTGCGCCACGCACCGGCTTGTCGTTGACCGAGACGATCACGTCACCGGTCTGGATGCCGGCTGCAGCGGCCGTCTTGTCGGGGTTTACGCTGGCGACGACAGCACCGGTGACGCCGCGCGGCAGGTTCAGTTCCTGGCGGGTGTCCGGCGTCAGGTCGGCGAGGCCGACGCCGATGCTCGGGCCGGTCTGCACCTTGCCATCGCCTTCATCGGCAGCGGCCTGCTTCTGTCCGTCGTCATTGCCACCGATGGTGACGTTGAGTTCGGCGCTCTTGCCGTCGCGCCAGACGGTGAGCGTCTGCTTGGCGCCGGGCGACATGTCGGCAACGAGGCGCGACAGGTCCTTCGGAGTCTTGACGGCTTCGCCGCCGACTGCGGTGACGATATCGCCTGTCTTGATACCTGCATGAGCAGCCGGGGTATCATCCGATACGGCAGCGACGAGAGCGCCCTGGGCATCGGTCAGGCCAACGGCATCGGCGACATCCTTGGTGACGGCCTGGATCTGCACGCCGAGATAGCCGTGGTCGATCGAGCCGTTCTTCTGCAGCTTGGCGACGATGGTGCGGGCCTCGGCGGACGGGATGGCAAAGCCGACGCCGACGCTGCCGCCGTTCGGAGAGTAGATCGCGGTGTTGATGCCGACGACATGGCCGTCACGATCGACAAGCGGGCCGCCGGAGTTGCCGTGGTTGATCGGCGCGTCGATCTGGATGAAGTCGTCGTACGGGCCGCTATGCAGATCGCGGCCGCGGGCCGAGACGATACCGGCGGTCACCGTGGTGCCGATGCCGAACGGGTTGCCGATGGCGAGAATCTGATCGCCGAGTTTCAGCTTGTCGGAATCACCCCAGGCGACGGTCGCCAGCGGCTTCGGAGCCTGGATTTTCAGAACGGCGATATCCGACTTCGGATCGGTGCCGACGAGCTTGGCGGGCAATTCGGTGCCGTCATCCAACGTCACCTTGATATCGATGGCATTGTCGATGACGTGGTTGTTGGTGACGATCACGCCATCGGGGCTGATGATGAAACCAGAACCGAGCGCCATCGCGTGCTGGCCGCTGTCATGTTGCGGGGCCTGGCGCGGCATGGGGATGCCCTGCTGCTCGAAGAACTGGCGGAACTGCTCGTCCATCGGCGAGGACTGCTGGTCGCTGGTGTCGGTGGCCTTCATCGTCGTCGTTACGGTAACGACGGCCGGCTTGTCGGCATCGACGATCGGCGCGAACGAGCCGCCGGGGGCAAATGTACCGCTGACTTCTGCAGGCGCGGCAACCGCGGAGGCGGCATTGATGGTGAAAGGCAGCGCCGCAGTGCCGGCAATCAGGGCGGCGCCGAGAAGCGCTGCAGTGCGGTGCTTGAGAAGGATATTGGACATGGCGAATGGTCCCTTGCAAATGGTTGCTAAGCGGCGTCGATGTTCCGGGGAACGCGGGCGTCGGGCGAAATGCACAAACTCTTCAAATTAAAAACCGCCGCTTTACTTAGCGATTACTGGTGTTCGTGAAGAATTAGCGCTTGATACTGATATGCGCCGCTCAGGGTTCATTTACAAATTAAATGTTCATTACCGTTTCATTGCAAAATGGTAAGAATTACAGGGAATTAATATTCGGATCGAGAGCGGCCCGCATCGCTGCCGGGAGTGTATGTCTCAGGCCTCGACTTGGACCATATGGCCGTTGCCGAGGCTCTTGTAGCAGCGCTTTGGCGGCACATAGCCGAGCGGGCGTACCGGGCTTTTCAGTTCGTCCGTGGAGAGCCCGCGCTTGATGCCGCGGCGCGACGGATCGGGAACCGGAACGGCGGCAATCAGCTTCTTGGTATAGGGGTGCTGCGGATTTCCGAAGACAGCTTCGCGCGGGCCGATTTCGACGATCTCGCCGAGATACATCACCGCGACGCGATGGCTGACGCGCTCGACGACGGCCATGTCGTGCGAGATGAACAGGAAAGCCAGCTTGAGGCTCTGCTGCAGGTCCATCAGGAGATTGCAGACCTGCGCCTTGATCGAGACGTCGAGGGCCGAGACGCTCTCGTCGGCGACGATGACCTTCGGATCGAGCGCTAATGCCCGGGCGATGCAGATGCGCTGGCGCTGGCCGCCGGAAAACTCGTGCGGATAGCGCTCCATCATGTCGGGTTTCAGCCCGACGCGCTCCAGCAGATCGGCCGCCTTGTCGCGTGCCTGCGCCCGGGTTCCGAGATCATGGGCGACGATCGGCTCGCTGACGGTGGCGCCGATGGTCATGCGCGGGTTCAGGCTGGCGAAGGGATCCTGGAAGATCATCTGGATGCTGCGGCGCATGTGCCGGAGGCGCGATGAATCCAGCCCCGTCACGTCGTAACCGTCGAGATTGACGGTGCCGGCATTCGGCTCGATCAGCCGGGTGATCGAGCGGCCGGTCGTCGACTTTCCGCAGCCGGATTCGCCGACCAGCGACAGCGTCTCGCCCTGGAAAAGATCGAAGGAGACATCCTCGACCGCGTGGATCGCGCCGGTGCGCGTGCCGAAAACGCCGCCACGGATTGCAAAGCGCGTCGTCAGGTTCTTGACCTCGAGGATCGGCGTCTTGCTGCGATCGACGGTATCGGCGACAGCCACGGGCTCGGTACGCTCGCCGGTGGTGGTGTCGACAACAGGAAAACGCAGCGGCCACTGGTGGCCGGTCATCGAGCCCAGCCGTGGAACAGCCGAGAGCAGCGCGCGGGTATAGGGGTGCTTGCCGCGGTGGAAGATATCGTCGGTCGGCCCGGCCTCGACGGCTTCGCCGCGATACATGACGATGGTGCGGTCGGAGATTTCGGCGACAACGCCCATGTCGTGGGTGATGAAGAGAACGGACATGCCTTCCTCTTCCTGCAGCAGCTTGATCAGGTCGAGGATCTGGCCCTGGATCGTCACATCAAGCGCCGTCGTCGGCTCGTCGGCGATCAAAAGCTTCGGCCGGGAGGCGAGCGCCATAGCGATCATCACGCGCTGGCGCATGCCGCCGGAAAACTGGTGCGGATATTCGTCGAAGCGGGAGGATGCATTCGGAATGCGGACTTTTTCGAGCAGCCGGATCGTCTCGGCCCGGGCTTCCGATTTGGTCATCTCCCCATGGCAGGTCAGCGCCTCTGAGATCTGGCGGCCGATCGTGAAGATCGGGTTCAGCGAGGTCATCGGCTCCTGGAAGATCATCGCCGCGTCGTTGCCGCGGACCTTGCGCATCTCCTTGTCGGACAGCGCCAGAATGTCCTTGCCGTTCAGCAGGATGCTGCCCTCGACGCGGCTCTGTTTCTTGGCGAGCAGCCGCATGATCGACAGCGAGGTGACGCTCTTGCCCGAGCCGGATTCGCCGACGATCGCCACGGTCTCGCCGGGCATGACATCGAAGGAGACGTCGCGCACGACGGGCTTCCAGGCACCATCCACCAGAAACGAGGTGGTCAGGTTCTTGACCGAAAGCACCGGATTTGCAGCTTCACCCATGTCTTTTTCCTGCTTCATGGTTCGGTCTCAGGTCTTGAGCGGCGTGGCAAAGGAGGCCGAGGGGCGCCCTTCGGCGATGCGGGCTGCTTCGACGGCGGCAATTTTCGCGTCGATCTCGCGCCGGTCGATCATGCCGCTCGGATTCTGGCGCGTCGCCATCGTCTCGGCGACATAGAGGTAGCGCTCGCTGGCGACCGCATGGAGCCGCCGCAATTCTTCCAGTGGATCGGTATGATCGTCGGCGCGGATATTGAGCCAGGCGTAATCCTGGTCGCGGTAGATGACGAGGGCGGCCGATTGCTTGCCGCGCTTGTCGCCACCGGCGTCTTCACCGGCCTGCATGGCTTCCAGCAGCCGTTCGGCCAGCGGCTTGCCTGCGGTCTTCTGATAGGCCGCGAGCGTTGCCGCGATCACCTCGGGACCGGCAAGCATGTTGCCGGCGACGGAGACGTTGCCCGCCACCAGATGCCCGGCCCAGTCGATGCATTTTTCGCCGGTAAAAGCGGCATTGCGGCCGGTCGCGTCGATCATATGGAACTGCCGCTGATCACGGCCATCGTCGCGCGCAGCCAACTCGGCAATAATTGCCTCCGGCGCTTGCCCTGCGGCAAGCATGCCCAGGCCATCGACGCCGTTCAGCGGATTGACGAAAGCCTGCGTCGCCACCGCACCGATCCCGCCGCGGATATGCGGGACGATGCCGCCAACGGCGAAGAAGCGGCTGGCGACGGCGATGCCGAGATGGCCGGTGCTGGGGTCACGGGCGACGATGGAATAGGTCACGGTCTATCTCCCCACCGCATAGGCCTGCATCAGGCGCGGGGTCGCCGCAGCCCGCAGCAACCCGTCGGCATCGCGGCGTGCTGCGGTCAGGCGGCCGACGGTCCACGGATCGGCAACCGTCAGCTTGTGACCCTTCTTGCGCAGGGCCTCGAGAACGCCCTCGCCGAAATTCGCTTCGGCCATCAGGCTGCCCGGCTCGCGGGTGCGGGGATAGAAGGAACCCGGAAAATGCGAGGTGTGGAACAGCGGCTGGTCGATCGCCGCCTGCAGGTTCAGCTTGTGATGGACATAGCGCAGGAAGAAGGAAAGCTGCCACTGCTCCTGCTGGTCGCCGCCGGGCGTGCCGAAGGACAAGGTCGGGCGTCCTTCATGAAGCGCAATCGACGGCGTCAGCGTGGTACGCGGCCGCTTGCCGGGGGCGAGCGACGTCGGCAGGCCGGGCTTCAGCCAGAACATCTGGGCGCGGGAATTGAGGCAGAAGCCAAGGCCCGGCACCGTCGGCGAAGACTGCAGCCAGCCGCCCGAAGGGGTGATCGACACCATGTTGCCCTCGCGGTCGATGACGTCGATATGGACGGTGTCGCCGCGCTTTTCGGAGAGATGCGCCATGGTAGGCTCGTAGACCGCGCCGGTCTTGGAGGTGACGCCGAGCATGTCCATCGTCAGCGCATACTGGTCTTCGAAGCCCGGCACGACACCCGGCTGCAGCTCCAGCGATGCCTCTGGCTTGATGAGCTTGCGGCGCTCGTCGCTATAGGCGTCCGACAGCAGATGCTCGATCGGGATCGTCGAGAAATTGGGATCGCCGTAGTAGATTTCGCGGTCGGCGAAGGCGAGCTTCATCGCTTCGGTGACGGTATGGACGAAATCGGCACCGGCAGGATCCATCGAGGCGATATCGATGCCCTTGAGCAGCGCCAGCGTCTGCAGGAAGACGGGTCCCTGTCCCCAGGGGCCGATCTTGGCAATCGTCCAGCCGTGGTAGTCGTAGGTCTGCGGCGCTTCGATCGTGGCCGACCAGTTCGCCATGTCATCGGCGGTGATGACGCCCTTGTGCTTGATGCCGCTCGCATCCATCACTTCGGTCGAACCGGCATAGCGCTCGATAGCCTCGGCGACGAAGCCGCGATAGAAGGCATCGCGCGCGGCTTCGACCTGTTCCTCGCGGCCACGCTTGGCTTCTGCCTCTGCGATGATCCGCTTCCAGGTCCCGGCGAGAACCGGGTTCTTGAAGTTGGAGAGCGGCTCGGGTGCCGCCCCACCGGGCAGCCAGGTCTTGTGAGAGGTCGGCCATTCCTTTTCGAAGAAGGAGGAGAGGCCTGCAATGGTCGCCGAAACGCGCGGCAGCATCGGATGGCCGTTTTCAGCGTAATAGATCGCCGGTTCCAGCACGTCGCGAACGCTCATCGTGCCGTAGTCGCGCAGCATCAGCATCCAGCCGTCGAAGCTGCCGGGAATGACGGTCGAAAGCAGACCGTCGCCCGGGATCAGCTTCAGGCCTTCGGATGTGTAATGCTCGATAGTCGCGCCTGCAGGGGCCGGGCCCTGCGCACAGATGACCTCGACCTTGTCCTTCTTCTTCGAATAGAGGACCGCAGGCATATCGCCGCCCGGGCCGCAGAGATGCGGCTCGACGACCTGCAGCACGAAGCCCGTGGCGACAGCCGCATCGAAGGCGTTACCGCCCTTTTCGAGAATGCTCATGCCGACTGCCGAGGCGATCCAGTGGGTGGAGGTGACGACGCCGAACGTGCCGAGGATTTCGGGACGGGTCGTGAATGCGGTCATTTCGAATGTCCTTTCAGGAAATCATGCTTCGCGCGGATCGAGCGCATCGCGCAGGCCGTCGCCGAGGAGATTGAAGCCGATGACGACGAGGAAGATCGCCGCCCCCGGCCACATCGCCATCCATGGGGCTTGGGAGAGGAAGTTCTTGGCAACGTTCAGCATCGAGCCCCAGCTGGCGGCGGGCGGCTGCTGGCCGAGGCCGAGGAAGGAGAGGCTGGCCTCGGCGATGATCGCAGTTGCAATCGTCAGCGTCGCCTGCACGAGAATGGGCGCCGCGACATTCGGCAGGATGTAGCGGGTGATGATCCTGAACTGCCTGAGGCCGATGGAGCGGGCGCCCTCGACATATTCCTCTGTCTTGACGGCCAGAACCTGGCCGCGGGTGAGGCGGATGAAGATCGGCATCGCCGAAAGGCCGATGGCGATCATCGCGTTGGTGAGGCTCGGGCCCAGGAAGGCGGCAAGCGCAATCGCGGTGATCAGGAACGGCATGGCAAGGAAGGCTTCGGTGATGCGCGAGATGATCTGATCGACCCAGCCGCCGAAATACCCTGCCATCAGGCCGAAGGGCACGCCGACGATGACAGCGATCGCCACCGAGAAGACGCCGGCCATCAGCGAGGCCTGTGCCCCCCAGATCATCCGCGAAAGAATGTCGCGGCCGAGATCGTCGGTGCCGAGCCAGTGGGCAGCCGATGGCGCCTTGCGGATCGCCGACCAGCTGGTGCCGTTCGGATCGGGAATGGGCAGCAGAGGTGCCGCAATCGCCAGGATCGCGAAGAAGGCGATGATGCAGAGACCGGCAAGCGCGCCCTTGTTGGCCTTCAGCTTGCGCCAGGCGCGGCTCGGCACACGCTGTTCGGTGGTGACAGCGACCTGATCGATGGCGGTCATAGCGAGGCCCTCATGCGCGGATTGAGAAGGACATAGAGGATATCGGCGATGAGATTCATCAGGATGAAGCCGATCGCGGTGCAGAGCACGACGCCTTGGACGACCGCATAGTCGCGGTTGAAGACGGCATCGACGATCAGTTTGCCGAAGCCCGGAATGGTGAAGATCTGTTCGGTCAGAACCGCACCCGCCAAGAGTTCGCCGAAGAGCAGGGCGCTGAGCGTCACGATCGGCAGCACTGCATTGCGGAAGCTGTGTTCGAGCACGACCGAGCGCTCGGAGAGGCCCTTGGCGCGGGCGGTACGGATATAGTCGGCGCTGAGCACGCTCAGCATCGCCGAGCGCGTGTGCCGCATCAGCGTCGCGGCCAGCGCGTTGCCGAGCACGAAGGAGGGCATCAGCATTGTCTGGATCGAGCGGATCGGGTCGTTGAAGAAGGGTTCGTATCCGGAGGCGGGCAGCCAGCCGAGTTTCACCGAGACTAGCAGGATCAGCATGATGCCGAGCCAGAAGTTCGGGATCGAAAGGCCGGAAAGCGCGATCAAGTTGGCGATGTAGTCGAAAGCGGTGTTCTTCTTCACCGCCGCCAGGATGCCCATGGGAACGCCGATCACGAAGGCGAAGATCATCGACATGATGGCGAGCTGAATGGTGACCGGGAGTTTCTCCGCCACCAGTTCCAGAACCGGCTGATTGGTTCGGAGCGAAATGCCGAGATCGCCCTGCAGCACCGAGCCCAGCCAGGAGACATACTGGTAGGGCACCGGATCGTTCAGCCGGTATTTCTCGCGCAGATATTCGATGACCTGCGGATCCCGCTCTTCGCCGGCCATGGCAAGGATGGGGTCACCCGGCAGCAGCTTCTGCAGCGAGAAGACGAAGACCGATATGATCAGCAGCGTCGGAATGGCGACGAGAAGCCGCTTGGCGATGTAGGTATACATGAACGATCCTGAGCGAGCGGGGAGAGGCGGCGGGCACTACCCACCGCCGCGATGGCTGGTTCAGCCTTCCTTCTTGACACCCGTCAGACGGATCATGCCGTCAGGCGAGGCGACGAAGCCGGTGACGTTCTTGTGCATCGCCCAGATCCACGAGTTATGGCCGAGATAGATGATCGGCATGTCGTCGTTGAGGATCACGGCCGCGGCGTCATACTTCTGCTTGCGGACCGCATCGTCGGTGGACGCACGGGCCTCGTTCAGCAGCTTGTCGACTTCGGCGTTGCAGTACTTGGTATCGTTGATGCCGCCCTTGCAGGTGATGAACTGGTGGATATTGCCATCGGGATCGATACGGCCCGACCAGTCCGAGCGGCTGAGCTGATAGTTGCCCGCCGTCTGCTCAGACAGCAGCGTTGCGAATTCCGTCGAGCGGATGGTGACGTCGAAGCCGGCCTCGGCAACCATGGACTGGACGACCTGCATCATCTGCGAGGCGACCGGGTTGTTCTGCACCTGCAGCTCGATCGGCACGCGGTCGAAACCGGCTTCCTTGATCAGCGCCTTGGCCTTGTCGAGATCGCGGGCGGGAACCGGGATATCCTTGTCGAACCATGGGCTGTTCGGCGGGAACGACTGGTTGCCGGCAACCGATGTGCCTTCATAGACGATCTGGTTCAGCGCATCGCGGTCGAGCGCCAGCGAGAAGGCCTGGCGCAGGCGCTTGTCCTTGCCGAACGGGTTGTCGGCGCGGGCGCCGTTCCCGACATTAGCATAGAGCGCCATGTAGCCGGTGCCGATCGCGTCGGCATAGGTGAGGCTCGTATCTTCCTTCACCGAAGCGGCATCGGTCGGCGCCAGGCGCTCGATCATGTCGAGATCGCCGGAGCGCAGGTTGGCGAGGCGCACCGTGGTATCCGGGATCGGCAGGTAGGTGACCTTGTCGACGAAGATATTGTCCTTGTTCCAGTAATCCTTGAACTTCTCAAGCACGATGCGGTCCTGCTGGACACGCTCGACGAACTTGAAGGGACCGGCGCAGACCGGGTGATTGCCGAAATTGGCACCGAGTTCTTTGGCAGCCTTCGGCGAGACGATCATGCCGGCGCGGTCGGAAAGCTGGGCGAGAAGCGTCACGTCAGGGCTCTTCAGCGTGAATTTCACTTCGTATTCGCCCGAGGCCTCGACCTTCTCGACCGAGGTCAGTTCGCTCTTGCGGCGTGATTCCGGCAGCGTCATGTTGCGTTCGATGGTGGCGACCACGGCCGCCGCATTCATCGGTGTTTCGTCGTGGAACTTGACGCCTTCGCGCAGCTTCATGGTCAGCGTCTTGCCGTCGTCGGACCATTTCCATTCGGTCGCGAGCTGCGGCACGATTTTCAGGTCGGGGGTCACGTCGACGAGCTTGTCGCACATCGCGGTATAGACGATGCGGCCGACGAAGGTGCGCGACTGCGCGGGATCGAGCACGTCGGCATCGTCCTGCAGGCCGATCTTAAGCTCGGCGGCAAAGGATGGGAGGGCAACAATTGCCCCGGCTAGAAGGGTCGTCACGAAACTGGCGGTCTTCATTTCACTCTCCTCTGGTTCTTTTTGTTTGCTTCATTGCCGTGGCTCTTCAGGTGAGCTCTTCTTTGGTCTCCGGTATCTGGTGGTCGAGCGAGGTCATGCGAACCAGGCTCTCCTGCAGCGTCAGCAGGTGCTGGCGCATCGCTTCGCCGGCTCTCGCGGGATCGCGGGCGGCGATGGCATCGACGATTGCGGTATGCTGTCCGTAGGTCACGGTGCGCGTCTTGCTGGCGGCGCGGGCGCGCTCGCGGATCGTCTGCCAGGCTTCGTCCTGACGCACGCGGTTGATGACGTCGAAGATCGTCAGGAAGAACTGGTTGCCGGCCGACTGCGCGATATGGCGGTGGAGCGCGCCGTCCCACAGCTCGCGGCCGTCGGCATCGGTGCTTTCATAGATCTTCTTGACCAGCTCATACATGCGCTCGACGTCGTGCTTCTTGGCGCGGATGGCGGCAAGCTGAGCGAGCTGCGGCTCGATGCGCAGGCGTACTTCCATGATTTCCATCAGGTCGGTGCCGGCAACGATCGAATCCACATGCTCGCTCCAGCCGTCGGGGCGCCTTCCGGCAAAAGTGCCGGATCCCTGGCGGCGCCAGATCAATCCCTCGGCTTCCAGAACTTCAAGCGCGCGGCGGATGGCACGGCGGCTGACGTCGAACATCTCCGAAAGTGCCCGCTCGGTCGGCAGCTTGCCATCGGCATCGAGGCTGTCCGAGCGCAGCAGCGCTCGCAGCTTGTCGAGAGCGTAATTGGAGTTCCCAGTGGTCTCATCCATAGTGAATGGTCCGAACCAATTTCTTATTGGTTCAATCCAAAACCATATTGGTCCGCCGCGTCAAGCGGTTTTTTGTGCAATTTTTGCAGCGCACAAAAATTAGGCTGCGATCTTCGCCATGCACAAAAAATCCGGCGCCGATGACGCCGGATTGGGCAGGTCGAAAATGCGAAATCCCTTAAATACCGGCGATCTTGCGCAGGTCGTCGGTGGCGCCGGGCGCGGTTGCCAGAACCGGCGATCCCTTGGTCAGCCGCTCGCCTTCGGTCGGGAAGGGGTGGTACCAGCCGCCGGCTTCCTTGACGAGGCAGTAGCCGGCCATGCAGTCCCAGGCATGCATATAGGGTTCGTAATAGCCGACGAGACGGTCGGCCGCGACATAGGCGAGCATCAGCGCGCCGGAGCCGTTGCGGATGAAATTGCCGCCGGCTTCGAGAAGGTTTTCCACCATCTTGCCGACGAAGGCCGGCGTGACATGGTTATTGGCGCCGATGCCGGTCACGGCGTTGCGGATCGTGCGCGACGGGTCGAGCGACAGCTTCTTGCCGTTCAGCGTGGCGCCCATGCCGAGAGCCGCCGCATAGAGCTCGTCGTGACAGGGTGCCGAGATGACGCCGACGACAGGCACGCCCTCATGCAGCAGGCCGATCGACACGCACCAGTTCGGCATGCCGTTGACAAAGGGGCTGGTGCCGTCGATCGGATCGACCACCCAGGTGAAGCCCGAAGTGCCGGTCTCCAGGCCGTATTCCTCGCCGAGAACGCCATCGGTGGGGTAGGCTTCGTTGAAGCGCTTGCGGATCAGGTTTTCCACTTCGCGGTCCGCGATCGAGACCACGTCCTGCGGATCGCGCTTGGTTTCGATAACCAGCGTTTCGCGGCGCTTGAAATAATCGAGCGCGACCGCTCCGGCCTCGCGGGCCACGGCTTCGGCCAGCGCAAGGCGCGCTTCGAGCCCGGGTACGACATGCGACGTCATGAAAATCTTCCCTTGATAAAATGCGGCGTTCAGCCGCCGATGATGGCAATGCCGCGATCCTTGAAGCCGATCTCCACCTCTGTCAAAGGCGCAAAGGCCCTTTCCACTGCGGGATCGACGACGAAGAGCGTGCCGTTGCTGGTTTTGACTTCGTATTCCACATGGTCGCCGAGATAGGCGGCGTGGGTGATCTGGCCGCTGAAGGCGCCGCCGTTTTTCGGCGCCAGCGTGATGGCGTTCGGGCGGACCGCCAGCTGCGCCGGGCCGGGGCGCATGTTGCGGCCGGAGATGCGATGCGTCAGGCCCTCGACATTGATCGTCGCGTGATCGCCATCGATGCCGACGACATTGCAGGGCACCACATTGGCCTCACCCATGAAGTCGGCGATGAAGGCCGACACAGGCTGGTCGTAGAGATCGCGCGGCGCGCCCTTCTGCGCAACTTCGCCATCCTTCATGACGATGATCTGGTCGGAGACCGCAAGCGCCTCGTCCTGATCGTGGGTGACGTAGACGGCGGTGAAACCAAGCCGCTGCTGCAGCTCGCGGATCTCGGTGCGGACGCGGCGCCGAAGCCGGGCGTCGAGGTTCGAGAGCGGCTCGTCGAGCAGCAGTACCTGCGGCTCCAGCACCAATGCCCGGGCAACCGCGACACGCTGCTGCTGGCCACCGGAGAGCTCGGCAGGCAGACGTTGACCCATGCCGCCAAGACCGACGAGCTTCAGGCCTTCCTCGGCGCGCTCGCGTGCTTCCTTGCGCTTGATGCCCGACGATTCCAGACCGTAGGCGACATTGTCGAGCGAGGTCATGTGCGGGAACAGCGCATAGGACTGGAACACCATCGAGACATCGCGCTCGTTGGCCGGCAGCATGGTCACGTCCTTGCCGCCGATCAGGATGCGGCCAGCGCTCGGATGTTCGAGTCCGGCAAGCATGCGCAGCGTCGTCGTCTTGCCGCAGCCGGACGGGCCAAGCAGCGTCACCAGCGTGCCGGGTTCGATGGTTAGAGACAAATCGGGGATGGCGGTGAAGGCACCGAAGGTCTTGCGCACGTTCTCGAAGACGACGGAACCGGGTTTGTTGCTGCTCATGCGGTTTTCTCCTGACCGAGAGGTACGGATGCGGTGGCCGTCGGCGCCGCCATAGCGACGCGGTTTTCGCGGCGCAGGCGGCGTTCGCCGACCAGGAACTGGAAGCCGGCGATCACCGTGACCATGACGACGATCAGCGCTGAGGAATAGGCGATGGCAACGCCATACTCGCCATTCTCGACAAGGCCGACGATATAGGCGGTGGACATGTTGTATTCGGCGCTGACCAGGAAGATCACGGCGCTGATCGAGGTGATGGCGCGCACAAAGGAATAGACGAGGGCGGCCGTGATGGCCGGGCGCAGCAGCGGCAGGATGACCTTGCGGATCGTCCGGAAGCTGTTGGCGCGCAGCGTCAGCGATGCCTCGTCGAGGCTCTTGTCAAGCTGGCTCATGGCCGCCACGCCGCCGCGGACGCCGACCGGCATGTTGCGGAAGACGAAGCAGGCAACGAGGATCAGCGCCGTGCCGGTCATCTCCAGCGGCGGCAGGTTGAAGGCCATGATGTAGCTGATGCCGATGACGGTGCCGGGAATTGCAAAGCTCAGCATCAGCGCGAATTCGAAGACGTTGCGGCCGACGAACTTCTGGCGGACGATGATATAGGCGGTCAGCAGGCCGACAGCAGCCGTGAGCGGGGCGGAGATCAGGGCGATCTCCATTGTCGTCCAGAACGAATTCCAGGCGACCCCCGTCCACGCCAGGCCGCCGTCATCACGGAACCCGATCGAGAAGGCGCGGATGTAGTGTTCGAATGTCAGCGTATTGTCGAGGCCCCAGGTGCGCACGAAACCGCCGAACAGGATCATCGCATAGACGACGATGGTGAAGATCGCCCAGGGGATGACGAGCGAATGAACAGCAATCGAGACGCCGCGCGGCAGGGCGATGTGCTGGCCGGAATCGCCCTTGCCGGTGACGGTCGCATAGCTCTTGCCCTGTAGCCAGAAACGCTGTGCGATGAAGGCCGACATGGTGAAGACGAGCAGGATCATGGCGAGCACGGCGGCGCGGGCCGGGTCGTTCTGCGAGCCGACGACGGCAAAGAAGATTTCCGTCGACAGCACGCCATGGCTGCCGCCGAGCACCATCGGGTTGCCGAAATCGGCCATGCTTTCGATGAAGCCGATGAGGAAGGCATTGGCGAGGCCGGGCTTCATGAGTGGCAGCGAGACGCGCCAGAAGGTGCGCCAGCGGTCGGCGCGCAACGTTTGCGACGCCTCTTCCATCGACGGGCTGACGCCTTCGACGACGCCGATCAGCACCAGGAAGGAAATCGGTGTGAAGGATAGAACCTGGGCAATCCAGATGCCGGTCAGGCCATAGAGCCAGCGGCCGGGCTCGACGCCAAGCAGGGAAGATACAAACTGTGTGGCGACACCGGAACGGCCGAAGAGCAGGGTGAGCGCCAGGCCGACGACGAAGGGCGGCGTGATGATCGGCAGGATGGTCAGCAGCCGCAATCCCTTCTTGTAGGGAAAGCGCGTGCGGGTGGCGACCAGCGCGAAGCAGAGGCCAAGCGTCGTCGATCCGGCCGCCGTCATGATCGCCAGCCAGAGCGTGCCCCAGGCAACGCCGCAGCGCTCGCCGCCAACGACGCAGCCGAGGCTCCAGACCGATGAATCCTGGATATTGGTGAGAAAGCCGGTGGGATTGAAAGAGCCGTCGAAATCCTGGAAGGCGCCGACGAACATGCTGCCGACGGGGTAGAACACGAAGATGGCGACGAGGAACACCAGCATGGAGATCGCGCCGACCACGAAGGCGTCGCCCTTCATCACGCCGCGTTCGGCAAGGCCGAAGGCGAAGAAGAACACGAAGACAAGGCCGGTCACCACCGCGCCCGCACCCATCGACGGCTGGCCATCAGGGAGCGCGCCGAAGAGGGTTTCGGCGAATGTCCAGCTCCAGCCGGAGAGATTGATCGCCAATCCCTCGATCGTCAGGAAAAGCACGCCCAGGCCTCCGGCCCAGGCCAGCAGCGTAGCACGCTGCTTCGGATCGGGAAGGAAGCGCGCGATGCCGCCTAGCAATACGAGGAAGACGGCGATCGCGAGCCACCATCGGCCATAGGTGGTGATCTGCAGGATGCCGGGCGCCGTGGAGGGATCGCCCAGAAAATCAGACAGCCATCCAAGGCCGAAGAAGCCGCCTTCGATCCGATACCACGGGAGCAGTATCAGGGCGGCAATGGCGAAGACGAGAGCGATATCCAGTCTGCGATTGTAGTTCTTCATGGTTCGCTCCCGCTTGAGCACGGCATTATGCTTGGAGGCCGGCAGCCATCGGCAGCCGGCCATCGAGATCACTCGAAATCAGTTGGCCTTGGCGCCGATTTCCTTGTCCCAGCGGCTGAGCAACGCCTTGCGGACATCGGGATTGCCGTATTTGGCGAAGTCGTAGTCGATGAGCTTGATGTCTTCGAACTTCGGCGCTTCCTTCGGAATCTCGGCCGACTTGTTGGACGGCAGCTGGAAGGACTTGGCGTCCTTCATGTGCGACTGCGCATCGGCGCTGAGTGCCCAGTCATACCACTTCTTGGCATTCTCGAGGTTCTTGGCGCCCTTGACGATCGACATCGAGCCGATTTCGTATCCGGTGCCTTCGCAAGGCGCGACCGCCTTGATCGGGAAGCCTTCGACGGTCTGGGCAACCGCATCATGCATGAAGACGATGCCGATGGTCGACTCGCCGCGGGCGGCAGCCTTTACCGGTGCTGAACCGGACTTGGTATATTGGGAAACGTTGGCATTCAGCTTCGTCAGGTAGTCGAAAGCCTTGTCCTCGCCCATGATCTGCACCAGCGTTGCCAGCGTGTTGTAGGACGTGCCCGAGGAATTCGGGTTGGCGATCTGGATTTCACCCTTGTAGGACGGATCCAACAGGTCGGCCCAGCACTTCGGTTCCTTGAGGTTCTTCTGCTTCAGGATGTCGGTGTTGTAGCCCCAGCCGAGCGCACCGGCATAAACGCCGACGGTGCGGTACTTGGCGCTTTCGGCCTGCTTCTTCGCCCAATCCTGCAGTTGGTCGAACAGCGGCGACTTGTATTCCAGCGTCAGGTTTTCGGCGGCTGCCTGCAGGTGCGGGTCGCCGGTACCGGCCCACCAGATGTCGGTCTTCGGGTTGCGGGCTTCGGCGCGGATCTTGGCGTAGGTCTCGCCGGCCGAGAGGCGCACCATGTTGACCTTGATGTCGGACTGCTTTTCGAACAGCCCCTTCATGAGGTCGCAGACTTCCTGGTCTGCCGAGCAGATCACATTGAGATTGCCAGCGGCATGAGCCGAAAAGGCAGCAAAAGTCACACTCGCGGCAAGCGCTGCCGCGGCAAGTTTAGCTGAACGCATTCTTTCCTCCTGGATGTGGCGGCGCCTCCACGCCGATCGCCTTTGCAAGCGTGTGCAAATGCTGCATGACCCAGGAAAGCCTGTCAACAGTTTTGTCACAAAAGTGTCATAAATCCATTCGTCGAGATATTGCACGCAATTGCAATATCGTGCACAGTCGCGTGCAAGGGGAGATTCAGGTGGTCACGAAAGTCTTTGTCAGCGCGCAGGAAGTCGCGGAAAAAGCGGGGGTTTCCCGTTCGGCTGTGTCGCGCACGTTTACGCCAGGGGCCAGCGTCGCGCCCGAGACACGCAAGCGGGTGATGGAGGCGGCCGAGGCGCTCGGATATCACGTCAATCATCTGGCCCGCGGGCTGATGCGCAACGAGAGCGGCATTGTTTGCCTGATTGTTTCGGAGATGGGCACGCCTTATCGCTCGTCGCTGATCAGGGCGGTGACGCAACATCTGCAGAACTCTGGCAAGATCGCGATGCTGATCAACACTGACCGCTCCGACGGCAGTGTTGACCGAGCACTACGCCAGGCGATCCGCTACCGCGCCGATGCTTCGATCATCCTGTCGGGCCAGCCCGACAAGTCGATCACCCAGCTTTGCCTGAAGAATGGCCAGCGGCTGGTACTGATCAACCGCGACGACGCGCAGCCCGGCCCGTTCAGGATCAATCTCGACGACAAGGAAGCGGCAAGCCGCATCCTCACCGCCTTCGTGCGCGCCGGCTGCCGGCGCTTGGCTTTCGCCAATTCGGAAGTCGGAACGCCCAGCCTGATGGCCCGCGAGCATGGTTTCGTTGCCGCCGCCGCAGCACTCGGTATGGAGGTCGCCGTCGAGCGCTTCGGTCCCACCGGCTACGAGGCGGGCAAGGTTGTCGCCCAGCGGCTGCTGACCCGCAAGGAGCGGCCCGACGCCATCTTCTGCGCCAACGACCTGCTCGCCTGCGGCGTCATGGACGCGGCCCGCCATCAGTTCATGATGTCGGTCCCCGATCAACTCTGCGTCGCCGGCTTCGATGATATCGAGCAGACCTCCTGGTCATCCTACGATCTCACCACTTTCGCCCAGCCCGTCGAAGCCATCGCCCGCGAGGCAGTTGCCTTTCTGGCGGAGCCGGGAAGCGCGGAGGACGACGGACAGGGGCGGTCAATCAGGCTGCATGCGGAGCTCATCTGGCGAGGGTCAATCCGCGGCGGATAACGGCTTCGAGCCGATCTGTGCATACGATTACACAGATTTTCACAGGCGGTAAGTTCCCGACGTAAAGCTACCGTTGCCGCATAAAGTCATGATTTTTCGTCTATAATGGGCAGAGGTGCAATCCATTGACCTCTCAGCTTTGCAACCTGCGTCAAAAGTCATCTTGAACACGTTTACATTGTCTCGTAGATGTCGAGGCGGCCGGTGTGCGGTTGCCGAAGCCAGCGAGCGGAATGGACATGTCAGAAAAGCGCGTGCATCTGGTCTTCAAGACCCATCTGGATATCGGTTTCACGGATCACGCCGAAAAGGTTCGCCGCCAGTATCACGAGCGGTTCATTCCGCAGGCGATCGAAACGGGCGCGCATTTCCATGCCGAAAATCCCGATGAGCCGAAGTTCATCTGGACGACGGGTGCCTGGCTGATCTGGGATCACCTGAATTCGCGCTCGCCGGTAGAAGTCGCAGCCCTCGAGCAGGCGATCGAGCGCGGGCTGATCCGCTGGCACGGCCTGCCGTTCACGACGCATACCGAGCTGATGTCGCCGGATCTGTTTCGTGCGGGGCTTTCCTATTCGCAGGAGCTCGACCGCCGCTTCGGCAAGACGACGATCGCCGCGAAGATGACGGATGTGCCCGGCCATACGCTCGGAATGGTGCCGCCGCTCGCCGAAGCCGGGATCCGCTTCCTGCATCTCGGCGTCAACACCGCCTCGCCACCGCCCGACGTGCCGGATGTTTTCCGCTGGCGGGCACCCGATGGCGCCGAAGTCGTGGTCATGTATCAGCGTTCCTATGGCGAGACCTATTTCCCTGAAGGCTTCTCGGATGGGCTGAGCTTTGCCCATACCAACGACAATATCGGCCCGCAAAGCGTGCCGCAGACGGCGGAGGCTTTACGTGACATCCGCAACCGCGAGCCGGACGCGACGATCCGCGCCGCGACGCTGGAAGATTACGGCGCGCTGCTCTGGGAAGCGCGCGAGCGCTTTCCGGTTCTCGACATCGAGCTCGGCGACAGCTGGATCCATGGCAGCGCCACCGACCCGCAGAAGACCGCCCGCTTCCTGGCGCTGCAGCGGATCTATGATCGATTTGCTTCCCGCGGTTTGACGAAAAGCCGTCTGGCCTTCGGCCGCGAGATTGCGATGGTCGCCGAACATACCTGTGGCGTCGACATCAAGTCGTATCTGCGCGACGACAAGGCCTGGTCGCGTCCGGATTTCGAGGCGGCGCGCAAGGGTGATTACCGGTTCGCCTATGCCGAACAGTCCTGGCAGGAGCAGCGCGATTATCTCGACAAGGCCATTTCGATGCTGGAGCCCGATGACGCCGCGGCGGCGGCCCAAGCTGTTGCTACGCTTGGGGCGCACGCCTTGCCCGTGCTGTCGGCCAAGCAGACAGAGTTGACGGCAGGCGGCTGGACGGTGACGCTCGACGGTCAAAGCGGCGACATTGCCTCGATCGCAACGCCGGCGGGGACGACGATCTCGGGCCGCGGCGGCGCGCTTCTCGGCTATCGCTATGAAAGCTATGATGCAGCCGATGTCGGCAGGCATATGGACACCTATCTGACGCATCGCCAGGAATGGGCGGTTCTTGATCATGACAAGCCTGGTCTCGCCCAATCCGGCGCGGCGCTGTCTCAAGTGTTTTCACCCGTTCTCGAGGCGGCCGCAGGCAACATGATGTTGCTCTCGCTGCCCGAGCGCGCATCGTCGTCATATGGGGCGCCAAAGCATGTTTCGCTGCGGTTCCTGGATGAAGGCGATGCGCTTTCCATTCAGCTGACGCTGCATGCCAAACCTGCCAATCGCATGCCGGAGGCGAGCTTCTTCTTCGTCACGCCTGCCGGGGATGCGGCGTGGAGTTTCCGCAAGATGGGGCTCTGGCACAAGTCGGGCGCGATCGCCGAAAGCGGCGGGGCGCAGCTGCAGGCCGTCAGCGCCGCGCGCACCGGTGCGCTGCAGATCGAGCCGCTGGATACGCCGCTCGCAGCACCCGCAAGCTGGGACTTCATGACCTTCTGCAAGGCGCGTCCGGATTTCTCCGGCGGCATCCGGTTCAATCTCCACAACAACAAGTGGGGCACGAATTTTCCGATGTGGTGCGAGGGCGACATCGTCGCGCGCTTCAGGCTTTCCGAAATTTAAGTACCTGAAAAATAACAGCAAAAGTAAGCCACGGAGAGCGATCTCCGCGGCTTTTTCGTTGTGGAAAAGTCCTTGCCTTTATCCGCTTGCACTAAGTTGGATACTAATATACTACTTCTTGGCAAGCCAACGGGAGGTGGCGACGGGTGACGACAATAGGTCAGCGCATCACGATTGAAACTGGGGCCGGGACGCGATGAGCGAGACCCGCAAGAAGCGCTCGCTCGCCGGCGTCACCCATCTTTCGCATCAGCGAGCCGCCGCGCCACGTGCCGCGACGCTGGTTTATAACGCGCTGCGCGACGACATCATCTCGCTCCGCCGCAAGCCGATGGATCTCCTCAACGAGAAAGAACTGGAAGCGCAGTTCGGCGTCAGCCGCACGCCGATCCGCGAAGCGATCCTGCGTCTGTCGGACGATGGGCTGGTCGACGTTTTTCCGCAGTCCGGAACCTTCGTGTCCCGCATTCCGCGCCATGCGCTCTACGAGGCGATCCTTGTGCGCAAGGCGCTTGAGGACACCACCGTCTCGATCGCCGTCGAGAAGATGACCCCCGCTGGTCTGCGTCTGCTGGAGCGCAATCTTGCCGATCTCAGCGCCTGCGTGCGCGACGACGATGTCGCCGCTTTCCATGTGGTCGACAACGATTTCCACAAGCTGATCAGCGATATCGCCGGCTTTCCCGGCATCTGGGCGATCATCCAGCAGGTCAAGGTCCATTCCGACCGCTACCGCCTGCTGACACTGCCGCAGGAAGGGCGTCTCGCCCGTGTCATCGAAGAGCACTCCGCCGTCATCGACTGCATGAAGGCAGGCGACAAGGCGGGTGCCGCATCGGCCATGGGGTTCCATCTCGGCAAGCTGCTCGGCGAAGTCGAGAAAGCCGAAATCTGGGATCCGAACTATTTCATCGAGGATGCGAAATCTCCCTTGGCATCCGCTGATCAGAAGGGAAAAATTCAATGAAGATCGACGTCCGCCATGCTTCCCATCCAGAAGCCGTCCGTGGCTACGACACCGAGACGCTGCGCCGCCACTTCCTGATCGAGACCGTCTTTGAAGGCGGAGACATCAGGCTGACCTATTCGCATTACGACCGCATGGTGATCGGTGGTGCCACGCCGCTTGCTGCTGCGCTGGTCCTTGGTGCGCCGAAGGAAATCGGTCAGGAGACGTTCCTCGCCGAGCGTGAGCTTGGCGCCCTCAATGTCGGTGGCGCGGGAAGCGTCACCGTTGACGGCAAGCGCTACGATCTCGCCAAATATGATTGCCTGTATGTCGGCAAGGGCGCCAAAGACGTCAGCTTCGAAAGCGCCGATGCGGCAAACCCGGCCAAGTTCTATCTGGTGTCGACGCCGGCGCACCAGGCTCATCCGACGGTTCTGCTGACCCGCGACAAGGCGCGTCATCTGACGCCGGGGGAAGCAGCGACCGCCAACAAGCGCTCGATCTACCAGTTCATCCACCCCGAGGTTTGCCAGTCCTGCCAGTTGACGATGGGCTTCACGATGATCGATGCGGGCAGCGTCTGGAACACCATGCCGTCACATACCCACGACCGGCGCATGGAAGCCTATCTCTATTTCGATCTCGAAGCCGATCAGCGCGTCTTCCATTTCATGGGCGAGCCGCAACAGACCCGCCACATGCTGGTGGCCAGCGAGCAGGCGATCATCTCGCCGCCGTGGTCGATCCATTCGGGTGCCGGCACCAAGAACTACAGCTTCATCTGGGCGATGGCCGGTGACAACAAGAGCTTCACCGATATGGACCATATCGCCATTGCGGATCTGAGGTAGGACGATGGCCAATCCCTTCGATCTCTCGGGCCGCACCGCCGTCGTCACCGGCGCCAATACCGGCATCGGCCAGGGCATTGCACTGGCGCTCGCCGAAGCCGGTGCCGCAATCGTCGCCGTCGGTCGTTCGTCGATGGACGAGACCGAGGCGCTGGTCAGCAAGGCGGGCGTCCGCTTCCACGCCATCAAGGCCGATCTTGGCAGCATCGCGCCGGTCAAGGATATCGTCTCGGAGACGGTCTCGGTCTTCGGCAGTCTCGATATTCTCGTCAACAATGCCGGGATCATCCGCCGCGCCGATGCGGTGGATTTCACCGAGGAAGACTGGGATGCGGTCATCGACACCAATCTGAAGACTGCCTTCTTCCTGTCGCAGGCGGCCGGCCGCCACATGATCGAGCAGGGCCGCGGCAAGATCGTCAACATTGCCTCGCTGCTCTCGTTCCAGGGCGGCATCCGCATCCCGTCTTACACCGCTTCGAAAAGCGGGCTTGCCGGCATTACCCGGCTGCTCGCCTGCGAATGGGCGGGCAAGGGCGTCAACGTCAACGCGATCGCGCCCGGCTATTTCGTCACCAACAACACCACGGCGCTGCGCGATGATCCGGACCGCAGTGCCGCGATCCTGGCACGCATCCCGGCGGGCCGCTGGGGCACACCGGCCGAACTTGGCGGGGCCGCCGTGTTCCTGGCATCGGCCGCATCCGACTATGTCCACGGCACCGTGATCCCCGTCGATGGCGGCTGGCTGGCGCGCTGAATGAGTGAGTGAATTCGCACCCGCCCGCGGGCCGCGTCTGGAGGAGACATGCAGTACCAGTTCGATTTTGCGGCGCTGATGCCCTATTGGCAGGATTTCCTGTCGGGCGCGCTGACGACGATCGAGATTACCGTGTTTTCGGTGATCATCGGGCTTGCGATCGGCATCGCCTGCGCCATCGCGCGCCGGTCCGATGTGCCGCTGCTGCGCACGGTCGTCGGCATCTATATCGAAACGGTGCGCAATACGCCGTTCATCGTGCAGATCTTCTTCATCTTCTTCGGGCTGTCGTCCATCGGATTCCGACTGCCGATCCTTGCCGCCTCCGTCTTCGCCATGGTGATCAATGTCGGCGCCTATACGGCAGAGATCGTTCGCGCCGGGATGGATTCCATCCATCCGAGCCAGATCGAGGCGGCCGAAGCGCTGGGCCTTTCGAAATTCCAGATCTATCGCGACATTATCCTGTTACCGGCGATCGAGCGTGTCTATCCGGCGCTCTCAAGCCAGTTCATCCTGATGATGCTGTCGACCTCGATCTGCTCGCAGATTTCGGCGGAAGAGTTGACCGGTGTCGCCAACAACATCCAGTCGAACACGTTCCGGTCGCTCGAAACCTATTTCGTCGTCGCGCTTCTCTATATCGCCATCACCTATCTGATGCGTGCCGCCTTCTTCGGGCTCGGCCTCATTGCATTCCCGCGCCGCCGCCGGCTCGGGCTCGGCGTGTGAGGTGACGATGCTCGGAGCTTTCTCGACCAATCACCTGATCTATCTGCTGGATGGCCTGCTCTGGACGATCGTGCTGTCCGCGCTCGCCTTCATCCTCGGTGGCATAGCCGGCTTCTTCGTCATGCTGGCACGCATCTCGCGCTTCCGCTGGCTGCGGCGCACCGCGCTCGTCTACATCCAGATCGTCCAGGGCACGCCGCTGTTGATCCAGATGTTCCTGCTCTATTTCGGTCTCGGCGTCTTCGGCATCTCGGTGCCGCCGCTGGCCGCCGCCGGTCTCGGCATGATGGTCTATTCGAGCTCCTATCTCGGCGAGATCTGGCGCGGCTCGGTGGAATCGATCGCCAAGACCCAGTTCGAAGCTGCCGAATGCCTGGGCCTCACCCGCTGGCAGGCGCTACGCGACGTCATCCTGCCGCAGGCGCTGAAGATCGCCACGCCGCCGACGGTCGGCTTCCTCGTGCAGCTCGTCAAGAACACGTCGCTTGCGTCCGTCGTCGGCTTTCTGGAGCTGACGCGTGCGGCGCAGGTCATCAACAACTCCCTGTTCCAGCCGTTCCTGGTCTTCGGCGTCGCAGCGCTCTTCTACTTCTGCGTCTGCTATCCGCTGTCGGTCTGGAGCCGTTCGCTTGAGAGGAAACTCAATGTCGGCCGCCGTTAAACTCACCAATGTCGTCAAGCGTTTCGGCGCCCTGGAGGTGCTGAAGGGCGTCTCCTTCGAAATCAACGCCGGCGAAGTCGTGGCGCTGATCGGCCAGTCCGGTTCGGGCAAGAGCACGGCGCTGCGCTGCATCAACCGGCTGGAGACAATCCAGGACGGCACCATCGAGGTCTGCGGCCACCGGGTCGAGGATCCGAAGCTCGATCTGCGCTCGCTGCGCCGGGATATCGGCATGGTGTTCCAGAGCTACAATCTCTTCCCGCACATGACGGTCGCCGAAAACATCATGCTGGCGCTGCGCCGCGTGAAGTCGATGCGCAAGGATCAGGCCCGCGAGATCGCCACAGAGGTTCTCGCCAAGGTCGGCCTGTCGGAAAAGATCGACAACTATCCGGAACAGCTTTCCGGCGGCCAGCAGCAGCGCGTGGCGATCGCCCGCTCGCTCGCCATGCAGCCGAAGGTGATGCTGTTCGACGAGGTGACCTCGGCGCTCGATCCGAAGCTGACGGGCGAAGTGCTGCGCGTCATGGAAGATCTCGCCCGCGGCGGCATGACGATGATCGTCGTCACCCACGAGATGGGCTTCGCCAAACGCGCCGCCAACCGCGTCATCTACATGCATACCGGCAAGGTCTGGGAGACGGGAAGAGCAGACATCCTCTCCAATCCCCAGACGCCGGAACTGAAGGAATTCATGGCCGAAGAGCTCTGAATTCAAGGAGGAGTACCTGCACGCATGCGCGCAGGGTCGGGTAAACGAGAGAGGAGACTCATATGCCGACGACAATGATTTCGAAACTGGCACTCATCGCAGGCGCAAGCCTGCTGGCCTTCGCATCGGCCGCCAATGCCGACGTGCTCGACAATATCAAGAAGGCCGGAAAGGTGCGCATCGCGGTTGCGATGGGCATTCCGGAATATTCCTTCGTCGACGAAAACCTGAAGCCGACAGGCTCCGACGTCGAAACCGCAAAGCTGATCGCCAAGGATCTCGGCGTCGAGCTGGAACTGGTGGAAATCACCAACGCCGCCCGCGTTCCCTCGGTTCAGACGGGCAAGGCCGACATGGTCGTCTCCTCGCTCGGCATCACCGAAGAGCGCAAGAAGGCGATCGACTATTCGGTTCCCTACGCGACGCTGGCGCTCGTCGTCGCCGGTCCGGCTGACGCCGCGATCAAGGACTATGCCGATCTCGATGGCAAGCGCATCGGCGTGACGCGCGCCACCACCAACGACCAGGACATCACGGCGAAGGCCAAGGGTGCCGATATCGTTCGCTTCGAAGACGATGCGACGCTGATCACCTCCGTCGTCTCCGGCCAGGTCGATATTCTCTCCAGCCAGTCGGCCGTCATCAACGGCATCAACAAGAAGATGACCGCCAATCCGCTGCAGATAAAGTTCACCCAGAAGGAAACCAACCTCGGTATCGGTATACCCAAGGGCGAAACGGCGCTGAAGGGCTGGCTCGATGGTTGGGTGAAGACCAATTTCGACAACAAGGTGCTGCGCGATATCTATCGCCAGTTCCACAATGCCGAACTGCCCGACGATCTGACCTCGCGTCAGTAAACGTCAAAAAGAAACGCCGGGGCTTTGCGGCCCCGGCGGGTTTTCAAGCGAGCGCCTGCGCCCGCTTCTGATAGACCTCGGGATCGGGGATCGGCACTGCGGCGATCAGCGCCTTGGTATAGTCGTCCTTCTGGTTCTCGAAGATTTCCCGCCGCGTTCCCGTCTCGACGATCTTGCCGCCGCGCATGACGGCGACGCGATGTGACATGCGCTCGATGACTGCCATGTCGTGCGAGATGAAGAGATAGGCGAGCCCCATCGTCTCCTGCAGCTCCAGCATCAGATCCAGCACCTTGGCGCGCACGGAAACGTCGAGTGCGGCCACGCTTTCATCGGCGACGATCACCTTCGGGCCAACGGCAAGTGCACGGGCGATGCAGATGCGCTGGCGCTGGCCACCCGAGAATTCGTGCGGATAGCGGGTTGCCGCATCCGGCGTCAGGCCGACGCGACGCAGCAGTTCGGCGACACGATCCTGCCGCTCACTCTTGTTGCCGATGCCGTGGATGACCATCGGTTCGGCGATGGCAGGGCCGACGGCCATGCGGCTGTCGAGCGAAGCATAGGGATCCTGGAAGATCATCTGCGCCGAGCGGCGAACCGGGCGCATTTGGCGCTGCGTCAGGCCGGCAATGTTCTGGCCGTCGATCAGCACGCTGCCGGTGAAGGGAATGAGGCCGAGCACGGCCTTGCCCGTCGTTGACTTGCCGGACCCGCTTTCGCCGACCAGGCCGAGCGTTTGACCCGGCATCAGGTCGAAAGAAACGCCGCTGACGGCCTGCACCTGCGGTTTGCCCTTGAAGAACCGGCCGACCGGGCTGCCATAGTGGACGTCGAGATCGCGAACGGCGATCACGGGTGCCGCGCCGGTCCGCTCGGGCTCGATCTTGCGTGGCGTCACGCGCGGCGGGCCATCAGTGCCGGCAAGCGCGCCGAGGCGCGGCACGGCGGCGAGCAGCTGCCTGGTATAGTCTTCCTGGGGACGGTTGAAGATGGCGAGCGATGGGCCTTCCTCGACGATCCGGCCGTTCTGCATGATCAGCACGCGATCGGCCATTTCGGCGACCACGCCCATGTCATGGGTGATGAGCACGATCGAGGTGCCGAACTCGGCCTTCAACTCGCGCATCAGCTTCAGGATCTGCGCCTGAACCGTGACATCGAGCGCCGTCGTCGGCTCGTCGGCGATCAGCACCTTCGGCTGGCAGGAGAGCGCCATGGCGATCATCACGCGCTGGCGCATGCCGCCTGACAGCTCATGCGGATATTGCTTCAGCCGCCGCGCCGGATCGGTGATCTGCACCGCATCCAGCATCTTCAGCGCCGTCGCCTCGGCATTCTCGTTGCCCTGGTGCTCGCGGATCGCCTCGGTCAGCTGTGCGCCGATCGACATCACCGGGTTCAGCGAGGTCATCGGTTCCTGGAATACCATGGCGACATCGCCGCCGCGCACGCTGCGCATGGCGCGGTTTGATAGCGTCAGCAGGTCACGCTCGCCAAGCAGGATGTTGCCGGAGGTGACGCGCAGCGACGCCTTCTGCAGCAGTCCCATGATGGCGAGCGAGGTCACCGATTTGCCCGAGCCGGATTCGCCAGCGATGCAGAGCGTTTCGCCGCTTGAGAGGCTGAAGCTGATGTCCCTGAGGACAGGCTTCAGCCCTTCGGGCGTGCGTGCATCGACGCTGAGATTGCGGACGGAAAGGACCGGCGCTGTAGTGGCGGGCAATGTCACGAGAATACGATCCTCGGGAAGTAGAAGGAGACCACCCAGTTCGGCATATCGACGATTTCGCTGATGCGCAGATCGCCGCAGACGGAGCAGAGCATATAGGCATCGACAGGGTTGAGGCCGTGTTCGACCGTCAGAAGATCGATCATCCGCATCACGGCTTCGCGCGCGCCCGTCATCAGATCGGGGCCGATACCGGTCGTGACTTCATAGCCCATGCCGTCGAGGTGGCGGGTGACCGGCTCCGTCGTGGTGAAGCGCGGCGACTGCAGCCGGGCGTCCTTGACGAGCTCGATCGTCGCTTCGACATTCATCTGGCTTTCGATCGCCGTGCCGCAGACTTCGCCGTCGCCCTGGGCGGCGTGCGTATCGCCGATCGAGAACAGTGCGCCATCGACTTCTACCGGCAGGTAGAGCGTCACACCGGCCGTCAGGTCGCGGATGTCCATATTGCCGCCGACGCGGCGGGGCGGGACGACGGAATGGGTGCCGGGCTCTGCCGGAGCCACGCCGATCGTACCGGCAAAGGGCTTCAACGGCACACGGCCGCCGGGGCCGAAGAGCGCCGGAACCATGCTGTTGGCATCATAGGACCAGACATGCAGCGCCGGCTCCTTGAACTGGTCGGCGAGCAGGCCGAAGCCCGGAATATTGGCCGTCCAGCCAACGCCCGACGGAATGAATTTGCGCAGCGTCACCTTCAGTGCATCGCCGGGTTTCGCGCCTTCGACATAGACAGGGCCGGAAACCGGGTTGATCTTGCCGAAATCGAGATCGCGCAGCGTATCGAGGGTCGCATCGCGGCCGAGCTGGCCGCCCGAGGAATCCATGCATTCGAAATGGATCGTCTCGCCCGGCTTGGCGACGACAGCCGGGGCAAAATCCTTGTTCCAGCCGAAATTGTGCTGGGCGCGGTGAATGGTGTGGGTGCAGGCAATGCACATCTTGTGTGTCTCCCTCGTTCTTATGGCGCCCTCCCGGCCGGGGCCGGGAGGACGTTCACCCGTCAGGGCTTATTGGTTGACGTAGATCGCGTCGTAATTGATGACGCGCGTCGGATCGATATAGACGTTGTCGGCGCCGCCCATGCGGAGCGACTTGGCAACGACGCGGCGCTCGTTGATCACCGGAACCCACGGCGCATCGGCCATGATGTCGGTGAAGATCTTGCCCCAGGCAGCGGTGCGTTCAGCACCCTTGGCCGGGTCAGACATCGAGTCTGCCGCGACAGCGCGGGCATCGAGATCCTTGTTGCAATACCAGGACCAGTTCCAGCCACCGGCAACCGCACCCGAGCAACCCAGGATCGGGCCGTAGAAGTTGGACGGATCCGGGAAGTCGGCGATCCAGGCCATGCCGCCCGACCAGATCATCGGCGCTTCGCCTTCCGTACCACCAGCAGAGATGACGTTGGCCTGTGCCAGCGCACGGACTTCAGCCTTGATGCCGACAGCGGCCAGATCCTGCTGGATCGCCTGGGCGATACGCGGCTGCGGATCGGTGTTCGTGGAGTAGAGCGTCGTTTCGAAACCATCCGGGAAACCGGCTTCGGCAAGAAGCGCCTTGGCCTTGGCAACGTCGTAGGTGTAGCCGGTGAAGGACTTGTCATAGCCCGGCATCAGCGGCGGCAGCGGCTGGTTGGCGGGCGTTGCGCGGCCGTTCAGGATGCGGGTGATGCGGTCCTTGTTGACGGCCATGTTGACGGCCTGGCGAACCTTGACGTTGTCGAACGGCTTCACCTTGGTGTTGAGCGTGATGTAGCCGGTGTGGAGCTGTGCGCCATCGACGATCATCTTCGCGCCGTCGGCGGAGTTCTTGATCTCGAGGAACTTGGCCGGCGGAATGCCGTCGCCAGCGATATCGACTTCGCCCTTCTGCAGGCGCAGCAGTGCGACCAGCGGCTCCTGGCCGACTTCGACAGTGAAGCTGTCGACATGCGGGACGTCCTTGACGAAGTAGTCCTTGTTGCGCTCGAACACGAGCTTCTGGCCGATCGTCCAGTCCTTCAGGGTGAAGGTGCCGGAGCCGACGGGCTTCTTGCCGAAATCGCCGCCTGCTGCTTCGACTGCTTCCTTAGGAACGACGGAGGCGAAGTTGATGGCGAGAACGTGCAGGAAGGTGGCGTCCGGACGCGACAGCGTGAAGACGACGGTGCCTGCATCAGGCGTCTCGATGCCGGAAAGCGTTTCGGACTTGCCGCCCGTCACGTCTTCGAAGCCCTTGATGGCGCCGAAGAAGCCGGCGCCCGGGCCCTGCGTCTTCGGGTTGACGGCGCGTTCAATCGAATACTTGACGTCGGAGGCGACGACTTCGCGGCCGTTGGAGAATTTCACGCCCTTGCGGAGCTTGAACGTGTAGGTGAGGCCGTCATCCGAAACGGTGAAGCTTTCGGCCAGCGACGGAACGAGGTTCGGTGTACCCGGCTCATAGTCCATCAGGCGCGAGTAGAGGCTCTTGATCATCGACCAGTTGACCCAATCGTAACCGATGGCCGGGTCGAGGGTGGCGATATCGTCTTTGTAGGTGACGATAATGTCGCCGCCCTGCTTGGGTGCATCCTGTGCCATGACCGAGAGCGGCGCCAGCGCCACCACCGATGCCATGGTTGTCATTCGAAGCCAGCTTTTGAACATATTGGTTCCCCTTCTTTGGTTGCTGTCAACGTGTGCGGATACGCGGGTCGATGACCGGCGCAATGAGGTCGGCAAGCAGATTGCCGATGACGATGGCGAGCGCCGAAGTCAGCGTCACGCCCATGATGATCGGGATATCGACCTGCTGGATTGCCTGCCAGGCAAGCTGGCCGATGCCGGGCCAGCCAAAAACGGCCTCGACCACGACCACGCCGCCCATGAACTGGCCGATATCGATGCCGATCATCGCAATAATCGGCAGGATGGCGTTGGGCAGCGCGTGGCGGAAGATGATGCGGCGCGACGACAGGCCCTTGGCGCGGGCAGTGCGGACATAATCCTGATTGAGCACGTCGATCATCGCCGAGCGGACCATGCGGGCATACCAGCCGGCGCCGAGAACGCCGAGCGTGGTGGCCGGCAGCACGACATGGGCAAGCGTGCCGTAACCGCTCATCGGAAACCAGCCGAGGGTGACGGCGAAGACGTAGAGAAGCAGCAGCGCGACGACGAATTGCGGGGCCGAGACGCCGACGAAGGAGGCCATCATCACCAGACGGTCGACGAAGCCGCCGCGGCGGATCGCGGCGACCGTGCCGAGCGTCAGGCCGAGGATGACTTCGACGATGATACCGGCGAGCATCAGCGTCAGCGTTGCCGGCAGGCGGGCGACGATCAGCGTCCAGACATCGGTCTTCTGCGCATAGGAGCGGCCGAGATTGCCGGAAAGAAGATTGGTCAGATAATGCCAGAACTGCACGAGCAGCGGCTGGTCAAGGCCGAGCTCATGGCGGATGTTGGCGACCGTCTGCGCCGTGGCGCTGCGCCCGGCGATCATCCGCGCCGGATCGGCGGGAAGCGCATAGAGCAGCACGAAGGTGATGGCGGCAACGCCGAGCAGGATCAGAAACGCCTGGGCGAGGCGGCGGAGAACGAGGAACATCAGTTTCTCCCCCGCTGCGTCGGGTCGAGGATATCGCGCAGCGCGTCACCGACGAGATTGAAGGACAGCGCGGTCAGCAGGATGACGATGCCGGGGAAGAACACCAGCCAGGGAGCGGCCTGGAAGTAGCTCTGGCTTTCGAAGATGATGTTGCCCCAGGAAGCCTGCGGCGGCTGGACGCCGATGCCGAGGAAGGAGAGCGTCGCTTCGAGCAGCACCGTGGTGGCGATGCCGAGCGTGCCCCAGACGATCGCCGTCGGCACCAGATGCGGCAGGATATGCATGAACAGCACGCGCATGTGTCCGGCGCCGAGCGAGCGTTCGGCCATGATGAAGTCTCGCTCGGAGAGGCCGCGGGTCTCGGTATAGACGATACGGGCGACCTGCACCCAGTTCACGAGCGCAATGACCATGGCGACGATCCACAGGCTCGGGCGCAGCAGGGCGGCAAGCACGATGGCGAGCAGCAGCGCCGGGAAGGCCATCATCAGATCGGTGAAGCGCATCAGCACATTGCTGGCGAAACCTTTCACATAGCCGGCGATGATGCCGACGAAGAGGCCGATCGCCACCGCGATGCCGTTTGCCACCAGGCCGATGACCAGCGAGGTGCGAGCGCCGTAGAGCAGGCGCGAGAACAGGTCGCGGCCGAGCGTATCGGTGCCGAGCAGGAACTGCCCGCCGGGCGGTAGTGGCGCACCTTCGAGCGACAGCCCGTCGAACATCTGGTTGTCAGGGTCGAAGGGTGCAATCCACGGCGCGGCGATCGCCATGACCACGACGAGCAGGACGACCACGAGGCCGAACAGCGCCGCAGGCTGGCGCAGCATTTCTTTCAGCACGCGCATCAGCCGGCCTCCGGCAGGGGCTCGGCACCGCCGACGATAAAGGCGGCGATCTGTTCCATCGGCAGACGGCGGCGCATGGCGCAATCGCGCAGGATAGCGTAGGCGCGTTCCTCATCGACCCGGTGTGCGGCCATCAGTTTTTCCACCGCGGCATGGACGAGAGGGCGAAGGCGTACACGCTCTTCGAGATATTGCAGCCGTTCGGCATTGTTCTTGCGTTCCTGATGGATGGAGACGGCCATGACGAGGGCCGGATAGACGGCGGACGTGGCGATCGGTTTGGCGATGATGGCACCGGCGCCCTGTTCCAGCGCCCAGGCAATGCGGCCCGGCGCTTCGGAGCCGAGAAGGGCGACGACGGGGCAGGCCGCTGCCGGATCCTTCCAGGGCAGCAGGTCATCCCAGCCCTGGTCTGCATCAACGATGACGAGATCGGGCAGGTCGGTCGCCGCAAGCGGCGCCCATTGCAGGCTGGTGCGGATGCCGAGAAGCCGGAGCTGACGGATCAGTCTCTCGGTGTTGCTGTCTTCGCGATGGATGATGGCAGCGTGCCAGCCTGTAAAATTCGGTGTTTCCCTCATGAGACCACCCGTAATTTCGGCGAGGCAGTCTTGTTGCGGCCGGTAAGATAGGGGTCGGCAGCGAGCGGCGGCCGCGAGGCCACGACGTCGAAGCCGTTTTCGGCATTGATCTGGCCGAGATGGAAGGGCAGCGGCGCATGATGGGTTTCACGGTCGATGGCAATCGAGCCGAACAGGCTTGGGCGCTGCGTGTCGTAGAGTTCGCGGCGCACGGCGGCTGGTTCGTCGCTGCCTGCGGCGATGATCGCATCGGCGCAGAGTTTGACCGCCGTATAGGCGCTGGCAAAGACGCTGGAGACACGGCGGCCTGCGCCATACCGGGCCGCGACACGGATCTTGAAGGACAGGTTTTCTGGCGTCGAGAGATTGTCGAAATAGGAGGCCGCGCAAAGCTGGCCGATTGCCTTACCGGGCTCGATATCGGCAAGCTCGCATTCCATCAGGTCGCAGCTGACGACGGGGCAATTTTCCGGGCGGAAAGCCGGATCGCGTTCGGCAAGCTTGCCGATCGCGGCAAGGAAAGCGTAGCTCGACGGACCGATCAGGTTGTTGAGGATGAAGCTCGGGCGGCGCTGCTCGATATCGGCAACGATACGCTCGACCGCCGTTTCTTCCAGCGGCAGATAGCGCTCGCCGAGCACCTCGCCGCCGGCATTGTTGATCAGCTCGCGGGCCAGCCGGTTCATCTCCCAGCCCCAGACATAGTTGGCGCCGACGAGATAGGGACGGGCGCCGAAACGCGGGATCAGATGCTCGAACAGCGGGATCAGGTGCTGGTTCGGGCAGCCGCCGACATAGATGACGTTTTCGTTGGCTTCGAAACCCTCGTAGGGGCACATGTACCAGAGCAGGCCGTCATGCTTTTCGACCAGCGGAATCACTTCCTTGCGCGCGGCCGACGTGATCGTGCCGACGATATGGCGGCAGCCGGCGCGCAGCAGCTGGCGCGCGCCTTCCAGATAGGCGGCGAGATCGGCATGCGGGTCGTAGAAGACCGGCTCGATCCTCACCTGGCGGGCGGCGGAAATTTCCGCCAGCGCAAATTCCGCGCCGTCGCGCGCATCCCGTCCCATCGAGCCGTAAGGCCCCGTGGTGGAGTAAAGAATGCCGATTTTCAGCGCGTCGGTCATACGGAACCCAAAAAACCAAAAACCCCACGACGCGGGCCCATCATCGATGGGGCGTCATGGGGCGAAACTGCCCAGCGACTATCGGAGTCATGTGAATGCGGTATGGCTCGTCTGCCTAATCCGCAGGCTTGAATAAAATACAGGCATCGGATCTTTGTCAAGGCCACAAACAGCGTGTGGCGATCAACAATTTTCGGGCCGACTTCCGCCGGTGCCTAAAGCGTCGCGGCTGCCCGCGCCGCCTGATTGAAAGCGCCCGAAATGAAGCGCAGGATGGCGGCGGTTTCGGACAGCGTCTGCTCCGCGGGGCGGGCGTTGGCGGTCGGATCGACGAGCAGATGTTTGCGCACTTCCGCATAGGTCTTGCAAGCCTGCGCACCCCTCTCGGTGATCTTCACGGTTTTTTCTTTTCCGGTGCGGCCGGTCGTCAGCAGCCCTGCGGCCTGGAGCTTGCGGATCGCATAGGTGACCACATGCGTGTCCTCGATATCGAGCACCAGGCAGATGTCGGCGAGCTTCTTTTCCCGGTCGCGATGGCGGATCGAGTGAAGGATGAGGATTTCCATCGGTGATAGACCCGGAAATCCGGCCGCCGCCATGCAGCGGACGATCCAGCGGTCGAAAGCATGCGAGGCGAGGATGAGGCCGTATTCGATCTCCGACAAAGCAGGCGAGCCGCCTTCGGCGAGATGCGCCGAGGAGACGATCGGGCCGAACGAGGCAATGCCGGGAAAGGCGTCAGCACTCATATCCTTGTTTTTGCTGTCAGCCATTTTCGCTCTCCTGCCTTGACGAGAATATGTCGTCATTTTATCGATATTTTATCAACGTGCAATTCCGCAATCCATCTTGAGGACGGTTCAATGCAAGCGACGGATACCAAGCGCTGGGATTTCTGGATCGATCGCGGCGGTACCTTTACCGATATCGTCGCCCGCGACCCCGCGGGCGAATTGCACGCACGCAAGGTTCTCTCCGAAAATCCGGCCGCCTATCGCGACGCCGCGGTCCACGGCATTCGTCTCCATCTCGGGTTGACTGCAGGCGAGGCCATCCCGGCCGGGCTGATCGGCGAAGTGCGGATGGGCACGACGGTTGCGACCAATGCGCTGCTGGAGCGCAAGGGTGAGCGGCTGGCGCTGGTGACGACCAGGGGTTTCCGCGATGCGCTGCGCATCGGCTACCAGGAGCGCAAGAAGATCTTCGCCACCGAGATCATCAAGCCCGATGCGCTGTACGATACGGTTGCAGAGATCGGCGAACGCGTGCTGGCCGACGGCACGGTCGAACTTGATCTCGATGAAGGCGAAGCCCGCCGCGCCCTCGAAGCATTGCGGGCCGAAGGCTACCGGGCGCTTGCCATCGTCTTCATGCATGCCTACAAGTTCCCTGCTCACGAGGCAGCTGTCGCGCGCATCGCCCGCGAGATTGGTTTCGAGCAGGTATCCGTCAGCCACGAGGTCTCGCCGCTCATCAAGCTGGTCGGCCGTGGCGATACGACCGTCGTCGATGCCTATCTGTCACCGGTGCTCGGCCGCTATGTGGCGCAGGTTTCCGATGAGCTCGACATCAAGCGCACTGGCGCCCGCGTCATGTTCATGATGTCATCGGGCGGTCTGACCGCGGCCGATATGTTTCAGGGCAAGGATGCCATTCTTTCCGGTCCGGCTGGTGGTGTCGTCGGTCTCGCCAAGACAGGCGAGCAGGCGGGTTTCTCGCGTGTCATTGGCTTCGACATGGGCGGCACCTCCACCGACGTCGCGCATTTCGACGGCGAGTATGAGCGGGCCTTCGAGACCGAAGTCGCGGGCGTCCGCGTCCGCGCACCGATGATGCTGATCCATACGGTGGCCGCCGGCGGCGGGTCGATCCTGCATTTCGAGGACAACCGTTTTCGCGTCGGTCCGGATTCGGCCGGTGCTCATCCGGGTCCGGCCTGCTACCGCAACGGCGGGCCGCTGGCGGTCACCGATGCCAATGTCATGACTGGTAAGCTGCTGCCGGAATTCTTCCCGGCGATCTTCGGGCCGAACCAGGATCAGCCGCTTGATGTCGATACCGTCAGGGCGAAATTCGCCGAACTGGCAGCCCGGATCGGTGACAGCAGGAGCCCGGAGGAAGTGGCCGATGGCTTCATCCGTATCGCCGTCGCCAATATGGTCGAGGCGATCAAGAAGATCTCCGTCCAGCGCGGCTATGACGTTACCCGTTATGCGCTGAACTGCTTCGGCGGTGCCGGTGGTCAGCATGCCTGCCTGGTGGCCGATGCGCTCGGCATGAAGAGCATCCTGCTGCATCCGATGTCCGGTCTACTCTCGGCCTATGGAATGGGCCTCGCCGATATCCGGGCCACCCGCCAGAAGGCCCTCGGCGTTCCGCTCGATGCCGATGCTCCATCGGCGATCTCGGCGCTTTCAGCCGAGCTGCAGCGCGAATGCGTTCCGGAGCTAGAGGCACAAGGCGTTCCGGCTTCTGCCATCGAAACCATTGCACGCGCCCATATCCGCTACGCCGGCACCGATACGCTGATATCGGTGGAAACGCTGTTTCCCGCAGCCGACGATGCGGCGCGGCTGCGGGTCGAGTTCGAAAAGCTGCACAAGCGCCGCTTCGGCTTCGTTGCCGAAGACAAGCCGCTGGTGGTCGAGGCGATCGAGGTGGAGACGATCGGCGGCGCGGCTGCGCAGATCGATGTCAGCAACCAGGAGGGCACTGGCGGGGAGGCTGAATCCGCGCGGCGTACGCGCTTCCATTCGCAGGGCGAAGCGCATGACGCGGCCGTCGTTCTCCGCTCCTCGATGCAATCAGGGCAGACCGTGACAGGTCCTGCAATCGTCATCGAGCCGAACCAGACGATCGTCATCGAAGACGGCTGGCAGGCGAAGCTGACGGTTCATGACCATATCGTCTTGACCCGCATCAAGGCGTTGCCGGAGCGCACAGCGATCGGCACCAGGGCTGATCCTGTCATGCTGGAGATCTTCAACAATCTCTTCATGTCGATCGCCGAGCAGATGGGCGTGACGCTACAGAACACCGCCTACTCGGTGAATATCAAGGAACGCCTCGATTTCTCCTGTGCCGTCTTTGACGCCGAGGGCAATCTGGTCGCCAACGCGCCGCATATGCCTGTGCATCTGGGTTCGATGGATGCTTCGGTGGCCACCGCGATCCGCGAAAACCCGGTCATCCATCCGGGCGACGTCTTCCTGATCAACGCGCCCTACAATGGCGGCACGCATCTGCCCGACCTGACGGTCTGCACACCGGTTTTCGACAACGACGGAAGCCGCATCCGCTTCTGGGTGGCGAGTCGCGGCCATCATGCCGATATCGGCGGCATTGCTCCGGGATCGATGTCGCCGCTCGCGACCCATATCGAGGAGGAAGGTGTCTATATCGACAATTTCAAGCTGCTCGATCGCGGCCGTTTCCGCGAGCAGGAGCTCGCGGCGCTGCTGACAGGCGCCCGCTATCCGGTTCGCCAGCTGGCGCAGAACGTCAATGATCTCAAGGCGCAGGTGGCGGCCAACGAAAAGGGTGTCGCCGAGCTCGCAAAGATGATCGCGTTGTTCGGCGAGGATGTCGTCGATGCCTATATGGGCCATGTCCAGGAGAATGCCGCCGAGAGCGTGCGCCGTGTGCTCGACCGTCTCAAGGACGGCGAATTCAGCTATGAGATGGACCAGGGCTGCAAGATCGTCGTCAAGGTGACCGTCGACAAGGAAAAGCGCGAGGCGACCGTCGATTTCACCGGCACCTCGCCGCAGCGCGCCGACAATTTCAACGCGCCACAGCCGGTCACCCGCGCCGCCGTGCTCTATGTCTTCCGCGTTCTGGTCGAAGCCGATATCCCGATGAATGCCGGTTGCCTGCGGCCGATCCGCATCATCGTTCCCAAGGGCACGATGCTGACGCCGGAATATCCGGCGGCTGTGGTTGCCGGCAATGTCGAGGTCAGCCAGGCGGTTACCAACTGCCTGTTCGGCGCCGTCGGCGCCATGGCTGCGGCGCAGGGCACGATGAACAACCTGACCTTCGGCAACGCGACCTATCAGTATTACGAGACGATCTGCTCCGGCGCGCCCGCTGGTCCACGGTTCAACGGAGCGGACGCCGTCCACACGCATATGACCAATTCACGGCTGACCGATCCGGAGATTCTGGAAACGCGCTTCCCTGTTGTTCTGGAGGATTTCCATATCCGCAAGGGCTCGGGCGGCCGCGGAAAATGGTCGGCAGGCGACGGCACGGAACGGACGATCCGGGCGCGTGAAAAGCTGGAATTCGCGATGCTTTCCGGCCATCGCCGCGTGGCGCCCTTCGGGCTAGGCGGCGGGGAGCCGGGCGCGCTTGGCCGCAATGCGGTGCGCCGGAATTCCGGTGCGATCGACGTGTTGATCGGCAGTGCCCACACGCAGCTGGAAGCCGGCGAAGCCTTCATCGTCACCACGCCGACAGGCGGTGGCTACGGGAAGGCTTGAGGCCGGTGACCGCAGATCAGGTACGGGCGCGCTTCAGCGGAACGGCTGACGGCGTGGCCTGATCGAGCTTGTTATAGGCAGCCTGGATGATGTCGAGATCCGAGGCATGGCCGACGCCCGCCAGATTGTACATGAGATCGCCAACGGCGGTGTCGATCCGCGGCGCACGGACGGCATAGACCTTCTCGACGACGCCTTGCACGGCTTCCGGGTCGCCACCCAGAGCCTGGTAGAGCCCGATGGCCCTGAAGATGAAGGCGTTGCGGCGGTCGTTGATGTCCGCGGTGGATTGGTTGCCGATCAGCGTTTGCATGAGTTCGACGGCTCGGTTCTGATATTCGCTCATCGGGCGCTCAATTTGTCGTTCGTTTGGTCGTTCATCAGGAAAGCGAAAGTCTTTTAATGATGTCTAAATAATGGGTTACGGATATTTGTAGGCGCAATCATAAGGCGTCTAAATTAATAGAATATATAGCCGCAGGAAAAATCGCTTGCCGCTCCCGGCCGGCGTGCATCGCTGTCAAGGCCAGCAATCGCAAACTTCGGCATTGCTTTTTCCGGTTCTGTTTTTTATCGATAATATGACAATGCGAGCGAAGAAGCGGCGAAGACCGCCTTCGCTCCTTCCATGCGCGACATCAAGGGAGGCTTCGACATATGACGATTTCACTTTCCGGCAAGACCGTTCTGATCACCGCCGCAGGGCAGGGGATCGGCCGCGCCTCGGCGATCGCCTTTCAGCAGGCAGGTGCTGCGGTGCATGCCACCGACATCAACACCGATGCACTGGCACAGCTGACGGCCGAAACCGGGATTGCGACCCACAAGCTGAACGTTCTCGACGAAGCGGCGGTCAATGCGCTGGTCTCAGAGATCGGGCAGATCGACGTGCTCTTCAATTGCGCCGGCTTCGTCCATGCCGGCTCGATCCTTGAGATGAAGGACGCTGATCTGGAATTCGCCCTCGATCTCAACGTCAAGGCGATGATCCGCACCATCCGCGCTGTGCTGTCCGGCATGCTGGAGCGCAAGGATGGCTCGATCATCAACATGGCTTCGGTGGCATCCAGCATCAAGGGCGTGCCGAACCGTTTCGCCTATGGCGTCACCAAGGCCGCCGTCATCGGTCTCACGAAGTCGGTTGCCGCCGACTACGTGGCGCAGGGCATCCGCTGCAACGCCATCTGCCCCGGCACGGTCGAGAGCCCGTCGCTGCAGGACCGCATGAAGGCGCAGGGTGATTACGAGACGGCGCGCGCCGCCTTCATCTCGCGCCAGCCAATGGGCCGTCTGGGCTCACCCGAAGAGATCGCCGAACTCGCCGTCTATCTCGCCGGCGCCACCTATACCTCAGGTCAGGCCTACGCCATCGATGGCGGCTGGACCATTTAATCCGGAAGAAAACCATGACCCGCATTACCGGCCTTCGTGTCTTCGATCTCCGTTTCCCGACCTCGCAGAGCCTCGACGGCTCGGATGCGATGAACCCCGATCCGGATTATTCCGCCGCCTACGTGATCCTCGATACCGATGAGCCGGGTCTTAACGGCCACGGCCTGACCTTCACGATCGGCCGTGGCAACGACATCTGCTGCATGGCAATCAAGGCGATGGATCACCTCGTCGTCGGCCAGGATCTCGAAGCTTTCCGTGCAGCACCGGGAAAGTTCTGGCGCCACCTGACGGGCGATAGCCAGCTGCGCTGGATCGGCCCCGACAAGGGCGCCATGCATCTGGCAACCGGCGCTGTCGTCAACGCCTTCTGGGATCTGCTGGCGAAGAAGCAAGGCAAGCCCGTCTGGCAGCTGGTGTCAGAACTCCCGGCCGAAGAGATCGCCGATATCGTCGATTACCGCTACCTGACCGACGTGCTCACGCGCGACGAGGCCGTGGCGATCCTGAAGACGGCCGAGGCCGGCAAGGCGGAGCGGATTGCGACGCTGAAGGCTGAGGGTTACGCCTGCTACACGACATCGGCCGGATGGCTGGGCTACGATGACGAGAAGCTCCGCCGCCTCTGCCAGGAAGCGATCGATGCCGGTTTCAACCATGTGAAGATGAAGGTCGGGCGCGATCTGGAAGACGATATCCGCCGCCTGCGGATCGCCCGCGAGGTGATGGGGCCGGACCGCTATCTGATGATCGATGCCAATCAGGTCTGGGAAGTGCCGCAGGCGATCGACTGGGTGAACAAGCTCGCCTTCGCCAAGCCCTTCTTCATCGAGGAGCCGACCAGCCCCGACGATGTTGCCGGCCATCGCAAGATCCGCCAGGCGATCGCGCCGGTGAAGGTCGCGACCGGTGAGATGTGCCAGAACCGCATCATGTTCAAGCAGTTCATCGCCGAAGGCGCGATCGATATCGTGCAGATCGATTCCTGCCGTATGGGGGGATTGAACGAGGTGCTGGCGGTGCTGTTGATCGCCGCGAAATTCGACCTGCCGGTCTGGCCGCATGCCGGTGGCGTCGGGCTCTGCGAATATGTCCAGCACCTGTCGATGATCGATTACATCGCCGTATCAGGCACTAAGGACGGACGGGTGATCGAATATGTCGACCACCTGCACGAACATTTCCTCGACCCCTGCGATATCAGGAACGCGGCTTATATGCCGCCGTCGAAGCCGGGGTTCTCGATCGAGATGAAGGCGCAGTCGATCGCCGACTACACCTTCGAGGGCTGAGGAAGAAAACGCGCGCCGCTCAGGCGGCGCGCTGCTCGGTGCCCTGAATGGCGGAAAGCTTCCAGTCGGCGCCGTTCTTGCGAACGAAGGTCCAGACTTCGGTGCTTTCGCTCGGGCGTTGATCGTCGCCGGAGACGACGCGGCCGCTGTCGCGCTCGACCATCGCGTCGATCGACGAATAGCGCATCGCAAGCGTTGCGTAGTCGAGGCCGTCTTCACGCCAGGCTTCGGCAATATCGCCCTGCAGCAGCTTCACGTCCGAAACGCGGTTGCGAACGCCGTTTGTGGCGTTCTCACCGAGCTCTTCCGCCAGATAGGACATCGCCTCAGGCGTCGTCAGCTTGCGCAGCGTGCCGTAGTCCTCGGCGCCATAGGCGGTCTGCACTTCGGTCAGCAGCTCCTCGAACTGGTCGAGGTCTGCCTGCGCCAGGCCGATCTCGTCGCTGGGGCGCTGGTTGTTGCGCTGCGGAGCCGCGGCGGCCGCACCCGAGCCGATCGTTGGAATGCGGAACGAGCTGTTATTGTTCGACGACATGTTGCTATAGGACGGCCCGCCTGCCGAGCCGTAGGACGGCTGGCGGCGATTGGCAAAGAAGCGCATGGCGAGCGTGATGGCGCCGAAGATCAGCGCGATCTGCAGCAGCAGGCCGAGGAAGCCGAAACCGCCGCCGAAGCCGTGGCCGAGCATCATGCCGAGCAGACCACCGGCGATCAGGCCGCCGACCATCGAGCGGCCGAAGCCGCCGAACATGCCGCCGGGGCGCTGCGCCGCCACGCCGGGCTGCGCCGTCGTCTGCGGCTGGGGTGTCATGGAGCGTTCAACCGGTGCAGCAGGTGCCGGCGCCGTGCGTGTGACCGGAGGAGCCTGGAAGGTGCGTGTGCCACGGCTGCCGAAACTGCTGAACCCGCCGCCCGCACGCCGGGCTTCGGCCTCACCATAGGCAGCAAAAACAGTAGCGCTCGTCAGAACGGCAATCGCCGCAATCTTGGCAAAACGCGAAACGGCACCCGGCATTTCATCTCCTCTCATGCACAACTACGGCATGTTGCAGCCTAATATAGGGGCTCTTCCCGCGATTTGAAGCCAGCCAAAAGTCTATTGGCAGACATCGACCCATTTTGCAGCCGTCAGCTCCGCCAGTCGCCCTGTTTGAATGCGCACCGCGGAGTTGGGGGAACCGGCGGCGGGTATGACTTCGGCGAATTGTTTGAGCGACGCATCGCAATAGACCGGCAGCGGCGACGGCAGGCCGAAGGGGCAGACGCCGCCGACCGGATGGCTGGTGATTTCGAGCACTTCGTCGGCCCCGAGCATGCGGCCCTTGCCGCCGAACGTGTCCTTGAATTTACGGTTATCCAGCCGCGCCGTGCCGCTGGCGACCACCAGCATGGCCTCGTCGCCGACGCGCAGGCAGATCGTCTTGGCAATCTGCGCGGGCTCGACCCCATGGGCTTCGGCCGCAAGCGTCACCGTCGAAGAACTGGCTTCGGTTTCGATGATGGCGATATCGGGTGCATGGGCGCTGAAGAAGGCGCGGACGGATTCGAGGCTCATGGCGCAAATGCTAGAACAGCGGCGCGCGGAAATGAAGAGGCGGCGTTTCACGATCGCTTGTGCGCTGCAGCGAAAGCATGTTGCTAATCCGGCATATATTCGCTAGGAGAAAACTTGATTATAAAAAGAAGGTTTATTTTCCGGCGTCCCCATGACCTTTCAACCGCGCATGCAGAACAGGATCGAAGGCTTCTCCGTGGTTGGCGGCATGAACCGGCGGAGCTGGAATGGCATCGTCGCCGATGTCTGGGATGTCGAGTGCGCGCCCTATGCCGGTGGCTATTATGTCGCCCACGATCCGCGGCTTTTCATTCTGCTCGACATGCGCGGCCCCGGCGATTCACGCGTCAAGCTGACACCGAAGAGCGCAGGAGCCGTCCAGGACACCGTGCGCCGGCCGATCTCCTATGTGCCCGCCGGGATGGAACTTTGGGCCGATCTCGTCGATGTCCAGTTCGTCCGCCATCTCGATATCCATTTCGATGCCGACATCGTCGGACGGCGGCTGATGGAAGATCTCGACCCATCACGGCTTGCCGATGCCCGGCTGCTGTTTCACGACGAGCGGGTGATGGCCCTTGCCAATCTGATCGGTGCCGAATGCCTGAACCCGCAGCCGCTACACGATCTCTATGGCGATGGTCTGTGCCTGTCGCTGATCATCGACGTATTGAAGCTGACCAAGGCGCAGCCGCGCAAGCGCAGCAAGCTGGCCACCTGGCAGCTTCGCCGCACCACCGATTTCATTGAACAGAATTGCCTTCGCAACATCAGGCTCGAGGAGCTTGCAAACTTGACCGGGTTGTCGCAATCGCATTTCAGCCACGCCTTCAAGGCCTCGACCGGGATCGCGCCCCATCAGTGGCAGACCAATGCCCGTGTCGAAAAAGCCAAGCATCTGCTTCTGCAGGGCGATTTCAGTCTTCCGGCGATTGCCGCCGAGACCGGCTTCTCCGACCAGGCCCATTTCACCCGCGTCTTCCGCAAGACGACCGGCGCCACCCCGGCGCTGTGGAAGAAGGCTCACGTTGCCTGAAAACCACGCCTCACGAGCATTTGTTTAAAGTGCGGAAATTTGCCCAAGAACGTTCAAATTCCCCGGATCGCGACAATCCAACCCCTTAAATTTGAGTTAAACGCTCATCTTATCAACAAGCTGTTTAGCCGGGTGACTTTGGGGTTTGCGCGGCGCGAGTGGGGTAAGACAATGCGTGGGCAGACCAAGGCTCTCATCTTCAAGACCAACCTTCTGACCGGCGCCGCCGCCATCGGCCTCGTAGCCGCCATGCCGGCGCAGGCCCAGGACGCGACGGCATTGGCGCCGATCACCATCCAGGGGCAGGCCGGAGCGGCAAATTCCGAGGCGACGGCGACCAGCCCGGTCAAGGGATATGTGGCGAAGCGGTCGGCGACGGGGTCGAAAAGCGATACGCCGATCAACGAGATTCCGCAGTCTGTGTCGGTGATCGGAACGCAGGAAATGGACGATCGTGGTGTCGTCAACAAGGTCGATGAGGCTCTGTCCTATACGCCTGGAGTCAACGCGCAGCCTTTCGGCAATGACGGTGATACGGACTGGTTCTATATACGCGGATTTGACGCGACCCAGACCGGCGTGTTCATGGACGGCCTCAACCTGTTCAGCTACAGCTTCGGCGGCTTCCAGACCGATCCTTTTATGCTCGAACGCGTCGAAGTGCTGAAAGGGCCCGCTTCGGTTCTATACGGTGGTTCGAACCCTGGTGGTATCATTGATCTGGTCCGCAAGCGGCCAACCGATGAGCCGCTCTACTATACCGATATCGGTATCAATAGTAACGGCAACGCTTTCACCGGTGTTGACCTTTCCGACAAAGTCGGCTCAAGCGACACGATGACCTATCGCCTGACTGGCAAGGTTGCTGGTGGCGACAACTACTCCGACTTTTCGCACGACACGCGCGGTTTTATCATGCCGCAGCTGACGATCGCGCCCGATGATGCCACTTCCATCAATATCTGGGGCTATGCGGGAGCGCTCGATCAGGTTCATACCGGCAACGGCTTCTTCCCCTATGTCGGGACTGTCGTCGATGCGCCCTTTGGCAGGATTCCGCGCGATTTCTTCCCGGGCGAACCGGATATCGATCAAGGCAATTACCAGCAACAGATGCTTGGCTACGAGATCAAGCATGAGTTCGACAGCGGCTGGACGGTGACGCAGAACGCCCGCTATGGGCATCTCAACAAGCATGAGGTTGCGCCCTACGCCTATGGTTATGCGAGCCCAACCGAGTTGAATCGCATCAACTTCGAGCATCAGACCGAAGTCAATTCATTCTCTGTCGACAATCGCGCCGAGACCGAATTCGATCTTGGTGAGACGAGCCACAAGCTGATGCTTGGGCTGGACTACAAGTATTTCCAGATCGATCAGGTACAGGCTGCAAACAGCGCGACGCCGATCAGCGTAACCGACCCGATCTACGGGCTCCCGCAGCCCGCCAATCGCAGCTACATCAATCAGGTCACCACCCAGCAGCAGCTCGGCGCCTATATCCAGGATCAGATCCGCTTCGGTGGTGGCTGGCTCGCGACTTTGAACGGCCGCTACGACTACGTGGACACGAAGACCGACAACGGCCCGACCTTCTGGGCGCCGACGCAAAACAATAGCTACGGGTACGACAAGACGGCCGTCAGCGGCAGGGCTGGTCTCGCATATGAATTCAGCAATGGCATCACGCCTTATGTGAGTGTCGCCACCTTCTTCAATCCAATCATCGCGACAAGCCTGTCGAACACCATCAAGCCCGAGGAAGGTAGCCAGGTCGAAGCAGGCGTGAAATACGAGCCCACCTTCTTCGACGGGACCATCACCGCATCGCTCTTCCAGATCACTAAGCAGAACGTTGTTGTCACGGATCCCGGTACCACACTGTCCAGCCAGATCGGCGAGGTGCGTTCACGTGGTTTCGAATTCGAAAGCAAGGCGAATATCACCGACGATTGGAAGGCAATCGCTGGATTTTCCTATACTGATCTCGAAATCACGGAGGACGCCAACACGTCGCTCATCGGCAACTCGCCTTATCTTCAGCCGAAGGTTCAGGCCAGCTTGTGGTTGGACTACACGATCCCGCGCGGCGCGCTGGAAGGCGTCAGCGTCGGCGGTGGTGTTCGCTACCAGGGCTGGTCCTGGGCTGATTTTGCCAACACGAGCAAGGTTCCGGGTGCCGCTGTCTTCGACGCTGCTATTCGCTACGAGAACGAGGGTTGGGGCGCGTCTCTCAACGTGACCAATCTCTTTGACAAGGAATACGTGAAAGGTTGCGGCGGCTTGACCACCTGCGGCTACGGCGACGCTCGCACGATCACCTTCAAGCTCAGCAAAAAATGGTAAGTTGACAATCATAGTAAAGTTTTGCACCAAGCAAAACGGCGGGAGGGCGGTGCCCCTCCCGCAGCTGTTTCAGGAGCCCGCTTCATGTCCACGCCATTTCTGAAAATGTCGGATGTCCGCTTTTCTGCAGGTGAGCGCACCATCCTCTCGGGCATCGATCTGACACTGGAGAGCGGGCGGATCTATGGGCTGGTCGGGCCGAATGGGTCCGGCAAGAGCACGCTGATGAAGATCATCGCCCGCCAGCATGCGGCAACCGGCGGGACACTGGAACTCGAAGGCAGGAACGCGGCCGCCTGGGGCGCGCGGGAATTTGCCCGCAAGATCGCCTATATGCCGCAGTTCACGCCCGCGACCGATGGCATGACGGTGCGTGAGCTGGTGGCGCTGGGGCGCTTTCCCTGGCACGGCACGCTTGGCCGCTTCGGCAAGGCCGATCACAATCTGGTCGATGATGCTATCGCCCGCACGAGTCTCGAAGAATTCGCCGCGCGTCCGGTTGCCAACATGTCCGGCGGCGAGCGTCAGCGGGCGTGGATTGCCATGATGCTGGCACAGAATGCCAGCTGCCTGTTGCTCGACGAGCCGACCTCGGCGCTGGATCTCGCGCATCAGGCCTCCATGCTGTCGCTGGTGGAATCGCTCAGCCACGAACGCGGGCTGACCGTCGTCATCGTTCTGCACGATATCAACCTGGCCGCCCGCCATTGCGACGAGATCATCGCGCTCAATCGCGGCCGGATCACCGCGCAGGGCAAGCCTGAAGAGATCATGCAGGCCGATCGGCTGCAATCGATCTTCGGCGTCGGCATGGGCGTCTTCACCCACCCGGCACGCGGCGAGCCGGTCAGCTATCTGCTGTGATGCCGATGAAAGCTCTGACACGGCGCAATTTCCTGACGATGTCGGCGGCTCTCGCCGCTCCTTCGGTGCTTAGGGCTGCCGCGCCGCCGCGTGTGGCCGCACTCGATTGGGCCCTGCTGGAAACGCTGCTGGCGATCGGCGCCAATGTGGTGGCGGGAAGCGAGCTGCGCGGCTACCGGCAGATCGCCGTCGAACCCGCCGTGCCCGGGGGCGTTGCCGACCTCGGGCTCCGGGGTACGCCGAATTTCGAAGTGCTGCGCTTCGCCAGGCCGGACCTGATCTTCAACTCCAATTTCTACAGCTGGGCCGATGGCCTGATGAGCCGGATTGCGCCGGTGAAGACCCATGCGATCTACCGCATGGGCGACATCCCCTTCCAGCGGGCGCAGGAGGTGACGCTGGCGATGGCGGCCGAGTTGCAGCTCGATAGCGGCAAGCGCTATGCCGACGATCTGATGGCCAGGCTCGACAATTACCGGACGCTGTTTGCTGCAGGCGACGGCCGCACGATCCTGCCGATCAATCTCGGCGATGCGCGCCACTACCGCGTCTTCGGCAGCGACAGCATGTTCGGCGAAGTGTTGGCCCGTACCGGGCTGAAAAACGCCTGGCAGGGCAAGACGAGCTATACGGCGATGGCGCCGATCGGCATCGAGACGCTGGCATCGATGCCGGACACCTGGATCGTCTTCATCCCGCCGCATCCGCCGGATGCGATGGTGACGCTGCAGAGCGGTGCCTTCTGGCAGGCCCTTCCCGCCGTCCGGGAAGGCCGGGTGCTGACGCTTGGCTCCATCAATCCTTATGGCGCCTTGCCTGCGGCATCGCGCTTCGCCGATCTGCTTGCGAAGGGGCTTACCGATGCATGGAATGGTTAGCCGCCGGGTGGCCGATGGCCGCCCGAACGGCACGCTCATCGGCGTAGCCGCGTCTTTTGCGGCCTGCGCCTTGGTTTTCGCTCTGCTCGTCGCCTTCCGGCCACGTCTGCCGGAAGGGCAGGCGGCGCTCGATGCGGTGCTGCTATGGCAGAGCATGATGCCACGCGCCGCGCTGTCGCTGATCGCTGGCGCGGCCCTCGGCCTTTCCGGCTTTCTGCTGCAGCGAGTGCTGCGCAACCCGATCGCTGATGCCTCGACGCTCGGCATCGCGTCTGGCGCGCAGCTTGCCATGACGATCGGCATCAGCGTTTCGCCGCTGCTGCTCGGGTTTTCGCGCGAGCTGGTGGCGTTTGCGGGCGGGCTTGTGGCGGTGGCGATCGTGCTGGCACTTAGCTGGCGGCGCAGTCTCGATCCGGTAACCGTCGCCCTGTCGGGCATGATCGTGACCTTGATTGCCTCGGCGCTCAGCGTCACCCTCATTCTCGCCCGCGGCGAATATGCCATGTCGATCTTCATTTGGGGCGCGGGTTCGCTCAGCCAGCAGGATTGGCATGCGGTAATCTCGCTGGCGCCACGGCTGCTCGTGGGCCTTGCTGTCGCCGTTCTTCTGTTGCGGCCGCTGCAGGTGCTGTCGCTCGACGATGCCGGTGCGAAAAGCCTCGGCGTCGCCCTGCATACGACCCGCCTCGCCGTGCTGCTGCTCGCCGTGTGGCTGTCAGCCTCTGTCACCGCAGAGGTCGGCATTATCGGCTTTCTCGGCCTTGCCGCCCCGGCGATTGCCCGCCTTGCCGGTGCGCGCACCACCCGACAGCTGGTGATTGCCGCGCCGCTGACAGGTGCCGCGCTGCTGTTCTTCACCGATTGCCTGACGCAGCTTCTTGGTCCGGGCTTTACCGATCTTGCTCCCGCGGGCGCGGCAACCGCGCTGCTCGGCGGCCCGCTGTTGCTTTATCTCCTGCCACGCGTCCACTCCTTCGCGTCGGTCACGGCGCAGACGACCGTGGCGATCAGGCGTCTTCAAAGCCCTGGCCGAGTGTTCCTGCTGCTGCTCCTGGCGCTTGCCCTTGTCGTCGCCCTGGTGTTGACCACGGCACCGGCCGACGATGGCTGGCATATCGCCACCGGTACGCTGTTTACCGATCTGCTACCGCTGCGCCTGCCGCGCACCATCGTTGCCGCCGGTGCGGGCGCGATGCTGGCTGCCGCCGGCTTCATCATGCAGCGGGTGACCGGCAACCCGATCGCCAGCCCGGAAGTGCTCGGCGTCAGCACCGGTGGCGGCGCGGGGCTGACGGTTGCGCTGTTCATCTTCGGTTTCCCTCCGCCCTTCGTCATGCTGGCATCCATGGCGATCGGCGCGCTCGTCGCCTTCCTGATCATGATCGCCATCGCCGCCCGCGCCCAGTTCGCGCCCGAGCGTCTGTTGCTTGCCGGTATCGCCATCGGCGCCTTTTCGATGGCGATCGTCTCGATGGTGCTGGCGCAGGGCGATATGCGTGGCTACGTGCTGCTGACCTGGCTGACTGGCTCCACCAACCGTGCCGGCAGCTTCGAGGCCTGGACGGCGGTGATCTCGCTCGCCATTCTCGCCGCACCGCTGCCCTTCCTCAGCCGCTGGCTCGCCATCCTGCCACTCGGCGGTCCCTCGGCGCGCAGCCTCGGCCTGCCTGTCGGCGCCAGCCGTCTGTTGCTGGCGATGATCGCGGCGCTGATGACCGCGGTTGCCTCGTTCCTCGTCGGGCCGCTCAGCCTCACTGGCCTGATCGCGCCGCACCTAGCGCGGCTGACGGGTTTTCACCGGCCGGGCCAGCAGCTTGCTGCCGCGATCCTGATTGGCGCAGGCGTTCTTGTCGTGGCCGACTGGCTCTCGCGCGTGGTGATCTATCCCTATCAGGTCCCGGTCGGCCTCTTCGCGGCGCTGATCGGTGGCCCCTATCTCATCTGGCTCCTGACGCGAAAGGAAGCGGCATGACGGCGCAATTCCGGCTTTCGGGTACGGCAATTCCACCGGATGCCAGGCATATGCTGGAAGAGATCGCCGAGCATTTCGCCGAGCATGCGTCGGTGACCCGCAACGGGGAAACCGTGCATCTCGAGCATGAGATCGGTGCAGCCGATATTCGCATCGCCGGCGAGACGCTGACAATCGAGCTCGCCTCGAACAGCGAGGACGAGCTGACGATGATCCGCACCGTGCTCGCCGAGCACCTCGTCCATTTTGCCGGGGAGAAGAAATTCCAGCTGACCTGGTCGGAAAAGCCGAAGCCGGCGCTGCCGGGCAATATGCGGCTGGCGACGGTGACGGGCGCGCGCAATATCACGCCGCATATGCGCCGGGTCACCTTCTCCTGCCCCAATGTTCAGGATTTCCGGCAGGGCGGGCTGCATGTGCGCCTGCTGTTGCCGCAGAATGGCGAGGCGCCGGTCTGGCCCACTGTCGGCGACGATGGCCGCATTCAGTGGCCGGACGAAAAGATCACCGCCGTGCGCATCTACACGATCCGCAGCGTCGATCCGGAGCGCGGTGAGGTCGATATCGATTTCGTACTTCACGAGGGCGAAACCATGCCCGGCGCCACTTTCGGGGCGACGGCGGCCGCTGGCGACTTGATTGGTATCATGGGACCGGGCGGTGGCTGGATGCCCGAGGCGACCGATCTTATCCTCGCCGGAGACGAGACGGCACTGCCGGCCATGCTGCGCATTGCCGAAGCGGCACCGGCCGGAACCAAGGTCCGCTTCTTCGGCGAGGTTGACAGCGCGTCCGAAGAGCAGCCGATCGCGTCAGCGGCTGATATCCAGACTGTCTGGCTGCATCGCAACGGTGCTGCGGCCGGAACGGCGGGCAGTCTGCAGCGGCTGATCCGCTCACTGGCGCCGCAATGCGCCGCGCCCACCTTCATTTGGGTTGGCTGCGAGAAGGCGGAAGCCGTGGCGATCCGCGAATATCTGAAGGACGAGCTGCAATATGACCGGCAGTGCATGCGCGTCGGCAGCTACTGGGAAAAGTAAAAGGCGGACCGGCTTTCGCCGATCCGCCTGATGTCTCTTTTCAAAGAAAGCCTGTCAGCCGGCCAGATAGGGCCAGACCTCAAGTGCACCGCGATACATCATGTCGAGCGCGACGTAGAGGATAATAGCCAGGCCGACATAGGCGATCCAGCGGTGCTTGGTGAGCAGGCGCGCGATGAAGTTTGCGGCAATACCCATCATGGCGATCGACAGGGCGAGACCGGCGACGAGGACCGTCGGGTGTTCGCGGGCAGCTCCGGCAACAGCCAGCACGTTGTCGAGCGACATCGACACGTCAGCAATGACGATCTGGCTGGCGGCCTGCCAGAAGGTCTTTTTCGGCTTGCCCTCGGCGGCCTCAAGCGCGCCTTCGCCTTCCGCACCATGCTGCGAACGCAGTTCGCGCCACATCTTCCAGCAGACCCAGAGCAGCAGCAGACCACCGGCGAGCAGCAGGCCAACGATGGCGAGCAGCTGAACGGTGATCGAAGCGAAGATGATACGCAGTACGGTAGCGGCCAGAATGCCGACCAGAATGGCCTTCTTGCGTTGATCGGCCGGAAGGCCGGCGGCGGCAAGGCCGATAACGACGGCGTTGTCGCCGGCAAGCACGAGATCGATCGCGATGACCTGCATAAGCGCAGTCAGGCCCGCGGCAGTAAAGATTTCCATGAAAAACGTCCCCCGATGTTCGGAAGCCGAACTAGAGCCCGCAAAACGTTACGTCAACCGGCAATCATCCGGGTCCACGCAAATGTCCCGGATGTGTGTCCTGCCAGTCCCACGCCGGAAATGCGCGGGGAGGCTATCGCCTAATGTTTGAGCTTGATGATGATCTCGCGATATTCGTCGGCGATCGCAATGGCTGCCTTCGCAACGACCGGACTGATGGATTTATGATCAATCGCGATGCGGCAGGTTTCGAAGACGCCGCGCAGCTCATGCTCGATATCCGACAGCTGCGGATATTTCTGCACGAGGAGGTGCGGCAGCAGGCGCGCCTTGTCCCTCATCGGTTTGGAATTGCTGGAGAAATTCAGGTTTTCAGCGATCACGTCCCGGATCGCATCCTCGAGACGCCACGTTGCACCGATCATATCCGTGACTGACACCATGCTACCCCTCTTCTTCAGGCGGGCATATTCCGCCTGAATAATATGAAGCAAGGCTTGTGCCAGCTTTGCGGGATGCCGGGCGGCAATTGTGGCGCCCGGCATCGTCTCAATTCGTGAAGCTCAGGATTTCTTCTTCTTGGCTTCGTCGTCCATCAGCTCATACCACATGGCGTTGAGGACGGCGAAGGCGGCTGCGAGCGGCAGGCCGAGGATCCATGCGAAGTACCACATCGTCTTTCTCCTTTAATAGGCGTGGCCGCTTTTGTCGGTGATGGCTTTTTCATCCACCTTGCCCCACAGCACCTTGTAGACCCAGGCGGTGTAGAGAAAGATGATCGGCAGGAATATTGCCGTGACGACGAGCATGATGAACAGCGTCAGATGGCTCGACGACGCATCCCAGACTGTCAGGCTCGAGCGCGGGTCAATTGAGGATGGCAGGATGAACGGGAACATCGAAACGCCGACCGTCGAGATGATGCCGAAGATCGACAGCTTGCTGAAGAGCAGCGTGGTGACCTCCAGCCGAACCCGCATGCTGAGCAGGGCAAGGGCCGCTCCGGCAAAGCCGCAGGCCGGTGCGATCAGCAGCCACGGATAGGTGCCGTAATTGGCAAACCAGGTGCCGGCATGTTCCGCCGTTTTGAAGAGCGGATTGGAGGGGCCGACCGGGCTGATGTCGCTGGTGATGCGGTAGCCATCGACGCCGACTGCGAGGAAAATGCCGCCGAGCGCAAAGAGCAGGATGGCGGCGAATGCCGCAAGGCTGCCATAGGTCCGGGCGCGCTCGGCAACCGGTCCGCTGGTCTTGAGGATCAGCCAGGCTGCACCATGCATGGCGAGCATCGCCACCGACAGCAATCCGCAGAGCAGCGCGTAGGGGTTCAGCAGCCCAAAGAACGAACCTTCGTAGAATATCCGCATGTCGTCGGCGAAGCGGAAGGGTACGCCCTGCAGCACGTTGCCGACGGCGACGCCGAAGATCAGCGCCGGAACGAAGCCGCCGACGAACAGCGCCCAGTCCCAGTTGCTACGCCACCGTGCACTGTCGCGCTTCGAGCGGTACTTGAACCCGACCGGACGCAGGATGAGCGCGAAGAGGATCGCGAACATCGCCAGGTAGAAGCCCGAGAAGGAGACGGCGTATAGTGGCGGCCAGGCGGCGAAGATGGCGCCGCCGCCGAGGATCAGCCAGACCTGGTTGCCTTCCCAGGTGGCGCCGATGCTGTTGATGGCGACCCGCCGTTCGGTATCGGTCTTCGCCACGAAGGGCAGGAGCGTTCCGACGCCGAGGTCGAAGCCGCCAGTCGTGGCAAAGGCGATCAGGAGGATGCCGAGCAGCAGCCACCAGATGACGCGCAGCGTGTCGTAGTCGATAAGTTCGTGAAGGATCATGACAATCACTCCGCAGCAGGAACGAGGGTTTCGGAGATCAGCTCGGCTTCCGGCTCGTCATCGGGCTCGGGGCCTTTCTTGATCGCCTTGAGCATCAGGCCCATCTCGATGATGATCAGCGTCGTGTAGAGCGCTGCAAAGCCGATGATCGTCAGAAGCACGGTGCTGGCGCCCAGGCTGGAGACGGCAGCCGCTGTCGGGAGCACGCCTTCGATCACCCAGGGCTGGCGGCCGAACTCGGCAACGATCCAGCCGACCTCGATCGCCACCCATGGCAGCGGGATCGCGAAGACCGCGACCTTGAGCAGCAGCGGATACTTGTCGAGGTGACGCCGGGCCGAAAGCCAGAAGAAGGTTGCCGTCAGCACGATGAAGAACATCCCGAGACCGACCATGATCCGGAACGACCAGAAGAGCGTCGGCACATGCGGGATCGTATCGCGGGCGGCCTGGGCGATCTGCGCATCTGTCGCCTGACGCGGATCGTCGACATAGCGCTTCAGAAGCAGTGCATAGCCGAGATCGTGACCGAGGTCTTCGAAGGAGGTGCGGACCTCCTGCGTCGGCTGGTCCGGTGCCCGGACGGCGCGGATCTGCATCAGGGCGTCATAGGCCTTGATGCCGTCGCGGATGCGGGTTTCGGCTTCTTTCTCCAACTTGTCGATACCGGGGATTTCGGTGGTCAGCGAGCGGGTGCCGATCAGGCCCATCGCCCAAGGAATATGAACGGCGAAATGCGTCTCGCGGGCTTCCTGATCCGGAAAGCCGAAGGCGGTGAAGGGGGCCGGAGCAGGCTCCGTTTTCCACATCGCCTCGATGGCGGCGAGCTTCATCTTCTGGTTTTCCGTCGCCAGATAGCCGCTCTCGTCACCGAGCACGACGACAGACAGCGATGAGGCGAGGCCGAACGAGGCGGCGACAGTCATCGACCGCTTGGCGATTTCGACATGGCGTCCCTTCAACAGGTACCAGGCCGAGACGCCGAGCACGAAGATCGACGCACAGACGTAACCGGCCGAGACCGTGTGCACGAACTTTGCCTGGGCGACGGGATTGAACACCACGTCGAAGAAGCTGGTGACCTCCATGCGCATCGTCTGCGGATTGAGCGCCGAACCGACCGGGTTCTGCATCCAGCCGTTGGCGATCAGGATCCAGAGTGCCGAGAAGTTCGAGCCGAGCGCCACGGCCCACGTGGCGACGAGATGCCCGACTTTGGAAAGCTTGTCCCAGCCGAAGAAGAACAGCCCGACGAAGGTTGCTTCCAGGAAGAAGGCCATCAGGCCCTCAATGGCGAGCGGTGCGCCGAAGATGTCGCCGACATAATAGCTGTAATAGCTCCAGTTCATGCCGAACTGGAATTCCATGACGATGCCGGTTGCGACACCGATGGCGAAATTGATGCCGAAAAGCGTGCCCCAGAATTTCGTCATCTGCCGCCAGATCTGGCGGCCGGTCATGACATAGGTGGTTTCCATGATGGCAAGCAGCACGGAAAGCCCAAGCGTCAGGGGTACGAATAGAAAATGATAGAGCGCGGTCAGCGCAAATTGAAAGCGCGATAGCGCCACTATGTCGAGTTCCATTATCTTTCTCCCACGGTCCCACGCGGTATCAAGAGTTCCACGGGCGCCGGCCGGCGCCCGCAGTCATGCCGCTCAATCCGGCCGCAGCCGGTTCAGAGCCTTTTCGAACGCCGCCTCTCCACGGCGCGAAATTTCGACGATGCACCCATCCGCAATCACCGCGATGATATCGGCGATTGCCGCCTCCCGGCGGATGTGGCAGGCGATGACCACGGCGTGGCCGGATGCCTTTTCGGCAAGGCGGCTCATCACGTCGCGGGCGGTTTCGCCATCCAGGCCCTCTGTCGGCTCGTCGAGCAGCCAGAGGGATGCGTTGCGGAGAAACAGCCGGGCAAGCGCCAGGCGGCGCGATTGCCCGCCGGACAGGCCGAGCCCGCCCTCTCCAAGTTTCGTGTCGAGCCCTTGCGGCAGGGCATCGATGATGGTGAGCAATCCGGCAGCCTCGAGAGCATCGCGAAGCTGTGCCTCGCTGGCCGAGGGATCGGCGATCAGGAGATTGCCGCGGATGCTGTCGGCGAAGAGCTCGGTGCGCTGCGTCAGCAGCGTCGAATCGGTGATCACCGCACTTCCGCCTTGCGGCTGCAACTCGCCTGCGAGAAGCGCCAGGAATGACGACTTTCCGGCGCCGCTGGAGCCGATGAGCGCCAGCGTCTCGCCAAATTTCAACGTAATCGTTAGCTTACGAAGGGCTAGCTTCCCGGCCCCGTCGTGAGCGATTGCAACATCTGTCAGCGCAAAGGCAATGCCCGTTTCCGGTGCGCCATGTCCGGTCGTCCGATCCGCCGTGGTCAGACGGTCGCCGACGCGGCGTGCAGCAATGAGGGTGCGCCCAAGCTCGATGGCGCCGCGGCGTAGGGCGGCAAAGGGCTCGATGGCGGCGAAGGCGACCAGCAGGCCGAGGGCGGCAACAGGCGCGCCGATGCTCCCTGTCCCCGCAAGGGCGGCGACCGCCAGCAGCGATCCGGCGAGCAGCAGCGAGGAGGTCAGGCCGAAGCCGAAGCTGACGGCGGTTTCGATCCGGTTCAGACGGTCGTCCGCCACCGAGATATAGGCATCGGCAGTGACAACGGCCGCAGATTGAGCGTCCAGACGCCCGGCCATCAGCAGGTCCATTTGACCGGCGACGAGATCGATGACGCGGCCGCGGACCGCCTCGACACCATGCATGCGGCGGCGTGCGGATTTCGCGGCGGCGCGGCCGGCGAGGTAGGGAATGCCGAGCCCGGCAAGCAGGAGGATCAACCCGGTCGCGGCGCCAAACAGCGGATGGATCATGCCGAGCGCCAAGCTTGCCGCGATCGCGGTGCAGATCGCAACGGCAGCGGGTACGAGGACGCGCAGATAGAGGCCGTCGAGTGCGTCGATATCGGCCGTCAGGCGGAACAGAAGCTTTGACGGCCGGGCTGCGAGATTGCGCGCCGCGCCGTCCTTCGCCCAGCCGCGAAACATGCGCTCCCGGAGCGCCGCCAGTACCGATAGCGTCGCATCATGGGTCGTCATCCGCTCGCCATAGCGCGAGAAGGTACGCCCGATCGCCAGCAGGCGGATACCAGCCGATGGCGCGAAAACGTCGAAGGTGACGGCCGTGGCAACGGATAGTCCGGCAATCGAGGCGGCGGTGATGAACCAGCCGGAGAGGCCGAGAAGGGCGATACCGGCCAGCACCGTCAGCGCCGACATCAGCGCGCCGATCAGCAGGCCGCGGCGCCGTTCGGCGATAAACAGGTAGACGACGGGTTTAAGATCACCGAGGCGCGTGTTCATTCCGCTGCCTCCCGAAGCGTTTCCGCGCCGATCGCGATCACCCGCTGCATGCGAGCGGCAAGCCGCGGATCGTGGGTGGCGACGACAAGCGTCTTGCCCTTGGCGAGGTGGATGAGGCTTTCGGTGATATCCGCCGCTGTCGCAGCATCGAGATGTGCGGTCGGTTCGTCGGCAAGAATGATCCGGATGTCGGGATTGCAGGCGGCGCGGGCGATGGCAAGCCGCAGTGCCTCGCCACCGGACAGGCCGAGCCCGCCTTCGCCGAGCGGGCGCTTGCCGTAAGCCGCCGCGACTTGGTCGAGCTTGGCGGCACGGAGTGCCTCATCCGCCTTGGTGCCGGCGCGGCCGAGCGTAACGTTGCCCGCGAGCGAACCAGCAAAGATATGCGGCTTCTGGCCGATCCAGGCGATATGGCGGCGCCAGTCGCCCGCTTCGCCGAGCGGCAGGCCGCCGATGCGGATTGCACCGTCCGAAACCGGAGCAAGGCCGGCAATCATCGCAAGCAAGGTCGATTTCCCGCTGCCGCTGGCGCCGAGCAGGGCGACATGCTCGCCCTGCATGATGCGACAGCTGAACGCTTCGATGGCCTGTGGCTTGCCGGCAGCGTAGCGGAAGCCGGTATCGGCAAGTTCGATATCGAAACGCGTGGTTTGTTTGCCGGCGGCTTCCGGAACGATATCGAGCCCCCCGGTTGCAATTGCCTCCAGTGCTGAGAGCGCGGCTTCGCCGCTGGCGCGGTCGTGCCACACCGACGAGAGATCGCGCAGGGGCTCGAAAAAGGCTGGAGCGAGCAGCAGCAGGAACAGGCCGGTGGTTAGATCGAGGCCGCCGGTCCAGGCGCCGAAGGTTATTTCGCCGAGCAGGCTGAAGCCGACGTAGACAGCGAGCAGCGCAACGCCGAGCGCGGCAAACAACTCCAGCACCGCCGAGGAGAGAAAGGCGATCCGCAATACCGCCATCGTCCGGGTCTTCAGATCATCGGCATCGGCGCGCAGGCGGCTTGCCGTCCGATCGACGGCGCCGAGCGCACGGATCGTCGTCAGGCCGCGCAGCCGGTCGAGAAGGAAGCCGTTCAGCCCGCCGGTCGCGGCAAGCTGCTTTTCGCTGGCAGCCTGGGCGCGCCAGCCGATCAGGGCCATGAAGAGCGGGATCAGCGGCATGGCGATCAGCAGGATGAGTGCTGCAATCCATGAAATCGGGAATATGCAGGCGAGTATCGCCAACGGCACGGCCGTCGCCTTGAAGCGCGCCGGTTGGAACCGGGCAATATAGGGCACGATCAGTTCGGCCTGTTCGCCGATGACGCTGGCCGCTTCGCCGGATGCCGGCCGCGCGGGATCTACAGGCGAGCGGCGCGCAAGCGCTTCTACCGCGGCGGCGCGGCGCTTGCTGAGTTCGGCGCGGGCGGCCTTGAATGCCAGGCGGCCACCAGCCGCGTCAAGACAGCTCTTGGCGATGCCGAGAATGACGATGAAGAGTGCCGGCCACAGCACGGCGTCGAGCCCGCCGCCACTGGCGATCCGGCCGACAGAAAAAGCGATGAGGGCAGCCTGGGGAATGAAGACGAGGGCGCCTGCTGCCTGCAACAGCGCGGCGGCCTTGGAACCGGGTCTGTTTTTGCCGACACGCTGTCTGCGACGGCCGCGCTTTTGCGCGCCCGGTTCTGGCTCGTCATTCGCGTCTAAGAAAGCACTCCCCATGGCGCTAACTCTTGTTCGCAGGACGGCGGCCGCGGCCGAGCGAAATCACCCGGTCCTTGGCTTCCAGAAGCTTCGTAACTTTTGCCCCCAGAGATAGTAATGTTGCGAGGCGCTCGGTTTCAAGTTGTTTTACGTCTTCGTACCAATGCGTCAGCTGCTCGATCAGCCCATGCATTTCACCCATGCGCTGCTGGGCATATCGCTCGTGGTCACTGGCCGGCCGCTGCATGAGAATTTCGCGCAGTACGGAGAGGGTCGGATCGACCTCGCGCTTCTTGCGCTCTTCGGCAAGCGTACGCAGGATCAGCCAGACGTCGTCAGGCGTCGAGAAGAAATCCCGGCGGTCATCCGGCTTGTGCTTCATCAGCACGAGGTTCCACGCCTGTAGCTCGCGCAGGCTCATCGACACGTTCGAGCGTGAGATGCCGAGCGCATCGACGATGTCTTCGGCGCAGAGCGGCTCGGGCGAGACGTAAAGCAGCGCGTAGATCTGGCCGACGGTGCGGTTGATCCCCCAGCGCGAGCCCATTTCGCCGAAATGCAGCACGAAGGATTGAACGAGTGGTGGAAGGTTCATGACGGTGATTTCCGTAATGTCTGTGATTTCAGAAATTTCTGAAATCACTATATTCCACTTTTCGCTCCGCACAATCGGCGGCACCCGCCTGCGTCAATTTGGTCAGAGATGCGTGTAAGCCGTGTGACGGCCTAGAACGCGGCGCGCTTGTCGTATCTGGCGAGGCGCGAGAGGAGATAATCGACCTCGGCCTTCGCCTTGTCGCTGATCACGCTCGCTGGCTTCCGCTGGGCGTCGCTGGCGATCGCGCCGCGCTTCTGCAGCACATATTTGCGCACGGCAAGGCCGACGCCCTGCTGCTGCTCGTAGCGCACCAGCGGCAGATGGGCGTCGAAGAGATCATGCGCCTCGTCGCGCCTGCCTTCCTGCTGCAGACGGACGACATCGGCGAGCATGTCGGGGAAGGCATAGCCGGTCATCGCGCCGTCAGCGCCGCGTTCCAGCTCGAAATCGAGGAACAGCCCGCCATTGCCGCAGAGAATCGAGATATCCCGCATCTCGCCGGCCTTGTGCGCGGCGCGCAGCTTCGAAATCTTCTCCAGCCCCGGCCAGTCCTCATGTTTGAGCATGACGCAGGAGCGGTGATTGTTAACGATCTTCTGGATCACACTAGGCGTCATCACTACGGTCAGCGTCAGCGGATAGTCCTGGATGACGAAAGGAATGTCATCCCCGATCGCTTCGACCGCCTGGGCATAATAGCCGATGATCTGGTCGTCGGTGCGCAGCGAAGGCGGCGGGGCGATCATCACCCCGGCGGCGCCGAGATCCATGACGCCGCGGGCAAGCGAACGCATCGCCGCAAAGCCCGGCGCCGAGACGCCGACGATGATGGGCACGCCGGCGCGGCCGACGACCTGGCGGGTGATCGCCAGCGATTCCTCCGGCTCCAGTTTCGGCGCCTCGCCCATGATGCCGAGAATGGTCAGGCCGGTGACGCCGCATTCGAGATAGAAATCCGTCAGGCGATCGACCGAGACCGTATCGAGCCGTCCATCCGGATGAAATGGCGTGGCGGCGATGGCGTAGACGCCCTTGGCGGTATGGTCGAGCTTCATCTGGATCCTCCTCGTTTTGCGCGAGCTTAGGCAGGCCATGAAGGGTGATCAACCGAAATAGCCGTTTTGCTCCATCAATGACGTCGGGCTCTGTTGCAGGCGGAGCCTGCCGCCGTTAAGACGGTAAGGGGTTCTCACATCTGGATATTCTCACATGTTCGATATCATCTGGCGCGGCATCGTGATCGGCATCGGTGCGACCGTTCTCATGGACATCTGGGCGATCGTTCTGCACCGCTTCTTCGGGCAGAGCGCCGCCAACTGGGCGCCGGTCGGACGCTGGTTCTACCACCTGAAGAACGGCAAGGTGTTTCACGACAGCATCGCCAACGCCGCGCCCTACGAGCATGAACTGGCGCTCGGCTGGATCAGCCACTACGTCACCGGCATCGTCTACGGTCTGGCGCTTGCGATCATCATGGGCCCGGCCTGGCTCGCAGAGCCGACCTTCATCCCGGCCTGGATTCTCGGTATCGTCACCGTCGGTGCCGGCTGGTTTCTGCTGCAGCCCGGTCTCGGCATCGGCTGGGCGGCGTCGAAGACGCCGAACCCGGCCAAGGCACGCGCCATGAACCTGATTGCCCACACGGTCTTTGCGATCGGGCTTTATGGGACGGCGCTTTTGATCCGCTAGCGGCCGGAGGCGTTATGAGACAGATCTTCGTCATCGGCATCGGGACCGGCAATCCCGATCATGTGACCATTCAGGCGATCAACGCCATGAAGGGCGCAGACCGCGTCTTCATCCCGACCAAGGGAGCGAAGAAGGAGGAGCTTGCGAGCGTACGCCGCGAGATCTGCGAGCGCTATCTCGATGCGGGAAAGACGAAGACGATCGAGTTTGCCGTGCCGCAGCGGCAGACCGAGGGAAAGAGTTACGTCCAGAGCGTCGATGAATGGCATGCGGCCATCGCTGCGACTTATGCCTCGATGATCGGCGATCTCGGCGAAAACGAAGCCGCGGCCTTTCTGGTCTGGGGCGATCCTAGCCTCTATGACAGCACCCTGCGCATCCTCGAGCGGATCCGTGGCAGCGTCGCCTTCGAGGTGACGGTCATCCCGGGGATCACCAGCATCCAGGCGCTTGCCGCCAGCCACAAGATCCCGGTCAATCTCGTCGGCAAGCCGGTCGAGATCACCACCGGGCGCCGGCTTGCCGACGAGGGGCTGACTGCCGACAGCACCGTCGTGATGCTGGACGGCATTCAGGCGTTTTCGCAGATCGACGATCCGGATGCGGAGATCTTCTGGGGGGCCTATCTTGGCACTGCCGACGAAATCATCCATTCCGGCCGTCTCGGCGACGTTTCGGACGAGATCGTCAGAATGCGTGCCGCGGCGCGCGAGCGGCATGGATGGATCATGGATATCTACCTGCTGCGCAAGGGGCGCGACTTCGAGGTGTGAGCGGCTTTGCCGAGCGCGCCGTCATCCTGTAAGGACAGGTGATGGAAGGGTGTGCCATGGCTGCGGCCGGTAACAGACAATTGCAGGATGTGGTGGTTGGCGGGCTTCGACGCGGCGCCTGCCCGACGCTTGCCGCGCCAATGCAGACCGGCGACGGCCTGCTCGTCCGCCTGCGCCCGGCCGGCGGCGCCCTGACCGTTGCACAGCTCAAGGCGCTGGCAAGTGCGGCGGCATCCTGTGGCAACGGCATCCTTGAAATCACCGCCCGCGGCAATCTGCAGGTCCGCGGCTTGCGGGTGGATAGCGTCGCCACGCTAGCCTTGGCGATCGATGCCGCGGGCATCGTGGCTCCGCCCAGTCCCGCAATCGAGCTTTCGCCGCTGCATGGCATCGACAGCGCGGAACTCGGCGATGCGGCTGCGCTGGAAGCGCAGTTGCGCAGCACTCTTGCCGGCAAACTGCAATCAGCCGATATCGCGCCCAAGCTTGCCATCCTGGTCGATGGCCGCGGCGTTTTCTGCCTTGATCATCTGAGCGCCGATATCCGCATCGTCGCACTTGCCGGTCACGACTGGCTGGTGGCAGTCGGCGGTACCGCACTGACGGCGCGGCCTGTGTTTTCAGGTGGTATCGACGGGGTAGTGGCTGCCGTCGGTTACATCCTCGACATCCTGATCGCGACCGGCCGCCATAGCCGCGCCCGCGATATCGATATCGAAACGCTGCGCGCAGCCTTTCCCGAGGCTCCGCAGTCCATATCCTTTTCACCGTCTCGTACACCGGTACCGGGCATTCTCGCCTTGCCGGATGGAAGGGCCATTCTCGGCCTGCGACCGCGATTTGGCCAGATGCGAGCAGATGCGCTGACGGCCTTCCTGGCGGATCTTGCCGATGACATCGAGACCCGGCTGGCGCCCGACCGGCAGCTTTTTCTTACCGGCCTTGCCGCGGCAGACGCAGAGGGGCTCAGAGTTCGCTCGGGCGACTACGGCTTCACCGCCGACCCGCTCGATCCATCGGCCAATATCGCGGCTTGCGTTGGTGCTGGCGCCTGCGCATCGGGCTTCTACGACACGCGAAAGCTTGCCGCCCGGATCGTCGATACCGCTCCCGATTTGCTGGATGGATCTCTGACGGTGCATCTGTCCGGCTGCGCCAAGGGCTGCGCCTATCCGCAGGCGGCGCTGACGCTGGCTGGACGCGGAAATGCCTATGCCTTTTCCCTGAACGGCAAAGCTGGTGACCCGCCGGATGCAACGATTGCTGGCGGCGGGATCGAATCCGCTATAGAGAGGCTCGCCCAGCTTGCCGGAACAGAACGGCGGGCCGGAGAAACGGCGGCTGCCTGCCTTCATCGGCTTGGCGCCAGCACCATCGCGAAAGCGCTGCAACAGGACTAGGGATGCCAGACTACGATTACATCCGCGAGGGAGACGCGATCTACGAGCGCTCGTTCGCGATCATCCGCAACGAAGCCGATCTGTCGCGATTTGCGCCTGACGAGGCCGATGTGGCGGTCCGCATGATCCATGCCTGCGGACTGGTGGAAGCGGCTGCACATTTCGACTTCGCGCCCGGTTTCGTCCAGGCGGCCCGCGCGGCCCTGCAGTCGGGCGCGCCGGTTTTCTGCGATGCGGAAATGGTCTCCCATGGCATCACCCGCGCCCGGCTTCCGGCGGGCAACGAGGTGATCTGCACGTTGCGCGATCCGCGCACGCCCGATCTAGCCAAAGCCAAGGGAAACACGCGCTCGGCAGCGGCGATCGAACTCTGGCGCGACCGGCTGGGGGGCAGCGTCGTCGCGATCGGCAATGCACCGACGGCCCTCTTTTATCTCCTGGAATTGCTTCGTGACGGCGGCCCGAAGCCTGCGGCCATCCTCGGCATGCCTGTCGGCTTTGTCGGCGCGGCGGAATCCAAGGATGCACTGGCCGAGAATTCCTATGGCGTGCCCTATGCGATCGTGCGCGGCCGGCTTGGCGGCAGTGCGATGACGGCGGCTGCGGTCAACGCGTTGGCGAGGCCCGGACTATGAGCGCTCCCGGCCGTCTGATCGGCGTCGGCACCGGACCGGGCGACCCGGAATTGCTGACCATCAAGGCCGCTAAGGCGATCGAGGCGGCTGATGTCATCGCCTATTTCGCCAAGCAGGGGCGGAGCGGAAACGGGCGTGCCATCGTGCAGCATCTGATTTCCGCAAGCGCCGAGCTTCTGCCGCTTTATTATCCTGTCACCACCGAGATCGATAAGGGCGAGGCGGCCTATCAGAGCCAGATCACCGCCTTCTACGACGCGTCGGCCGCAGCCGTCGCCGCCCATCTCGATGCCGGAAAGACCGTCGCCATCCTCAGCGAAGGCGATCCGATGTTCTATGGTTCCTACATGCATCTGCATGTGCGGCTGGCGCATCGCTATCCGGCCGAGGTGATCCCCGGGATTACCGCCATGTCCGGCTGCTGGTCGGTCGCGGGCATGCCGATCGTCCAGGGTGACGACGTGCTGTCCGTTCTTCCGGGCACGATGGCGGAAGCGGAACTGACCCGCAGGCTGGCCGACACGCAGGCCGCCGTCATCATGAAGGTCGGCCGCAATCTGCCGAAGATCCGGCGGGCGCTGGAAGCAGCCGGCCGGTTGCGAGAAGCCGTCTATGTCGAGCGCGGCACGATGGCCAATGCGGCGATGATCAAGCTCGCCGAACGGCCGGATGGCGAAGCGCCGTATTTCTCGCTGGTTCTCGTGCCCGGCTGGGAGTCGAACCGATGAGCGGCAGGCTCTATGTGATCGGCACCGGCCCGGGCAATCCGGACCAGATGACCCCGGAAGCGGCACGCGCCGTTGCCGTCTCGACCGATTTCTTCGGCTATGGTCCCTATCTCGACCGCATAGCCTATGAGCCGCACCAGACGCGCCACACCTCCGACAATCGCGAGGAGCTGGACCGTGCCGCGGCCGCGCTGACGATGGCGGCAGAGGGCCGGACGGTCTGCGTCGTTTCCGGCGGCGATCCCGGTGTTTTCGCCATGGCTGCCGCTCTTTGCGAGGCGATCGACAAGGGTGATCCCGCATGGCGCGCCGTCGATCTCGTCGTTCTGCCCGGTATCACCGCCATGCTGGCGGTTGCTGCGCGCACGGGCGCGCCGCTCGGCCACGATTTCTGTGCCATCTCGCTGTCGGACAATCTGAAGCCTTGGGAGATCATCGAAAAGCGGCTGGCGCTTGCGGCGCAGGCTGGCTTCGTGATTGCCCTCTATAATCCGATCAGCAAGGCGCGGCCCTGGCAGCTGGGGCGGGCCTTCGAGCTGTTGCGCCGGGAGTTGCCCGGCACCACGCCCGTCATCTTCGGGCGAGCGGCCGGAAGGCCTGATGAGCGCATCGTTGTCCAGCCGCTCGCGACTGCCGACGCGGCGGTTGCAGATATGGCAACCTGTGTCATCATCGGCTCGCCGGAGACCCGCATCATCGCCCGGAACGGCAAATCCGATCTTGTCTACACGCCACGCTTCATGGCCGGAGGAAGCCGGTGATCGATCGCCGCCAGCGCCTCGCCGACAGTCTCGACCGTCTCCATGGCGGGTGTTGCGGCACGGCCGATCATGAAGACGTCGATCCCAAGAACGCGCGCCGCCTCGATCTTGGCGTAGGTGGCGTCACCACCACTGTTCTTGGCGACGATCGCATCGATCCGATATTCCCGAAGAAGCGCCAGTTCGGCATCGAGCACGAAGGGGCCGCGATCGAGGATGAAGGTCGCATTGCCCAGCGCCAGAGGCGGGGTCACCGGATCGACGCTTCTGACAAGATAGAAATGATGCGCCGCCGCCTCGGCCGCATGCGCCTCCTGGCGCCCGGTGGCCAGAAAGACGCGGCGCGGTACGATGCCCAGCGCCGCAATTGCGGCCGGGATGGTAGAGAACTGGATCCAGCGATCGCCGGGCTCTTCGCGCCACTGCGGACGGCGCAGCGCAATGGCCGGAACGGCGGAGGTCCGCGCAGCCTCGGCGGCATTTGCCGAGATCCGCGCGGCAAACGGGTGGGTCGCGTCGACAAGCAGATCGAATTTTCCCTCGGCAAGGAATGCCGCGAGACCTTCGGTGCCGCCGAATCCGCCGATGCGGACAGAAACCGGCTGTGTGGACGGATTTTCGGTTCTTCCGGCCAGCGACAGCAGAATATCGAGCCCGTCACGATCGCGAAGGGCGGCCGCCAATGCGCGCGCCTCGCTCGTCCCGCCCAAAATCAGAACCCGGTATGCCGCCATGTCTGATCTGCCATCCCGATCCGAAAAGCCCTGGCTGACCATTATCGGTATCGGCGAGGATGGTCCAGATGGACTGGGCGATGAGGCGAAACGTCTGATCACAGGCGCGCCGGTGGTTTATGGAGGGGCGCGGCATCACGCGCTGATGGACGGCTTGATCTCCGGTGAGCGGCGGGTCTGGCAGAGCCCGTTCGAGGTCTCCGTCGGAGACATTGTTGCGCATAGGGGCACGCCCGTCGTCGTTCTCGCATCGGGCGATCCCTTTCTCTACGGCGTCGGCGCAACGCTGTCCCGGCGGATCGGTGCTGGCGAGATGCGTGTGATCCCGGCGCCTTCGGCATTCAGTCTTGCCGCATCGCGGCTTGGCTGGCCGCTGCAGGACACCGCGGCAATCTCGCTCCACGGCCGCCCGGTAGAGCTGATCCTGCCCCATCTGCACGACGGGCGCCGGATCATTGCGCTGACCTCCGACGAGAATGGCCCGGCAGCCATCGCGGCGCTGCTGACCGGTATCGGCTTTGGCCGCTCCCGCATGACCGTGCTGGAAGCCCTCGGCGGCGAGCGAGAGCGCGTTCGCGCGAACACCGCGGCCGAGTTTGCGCTTCAGGGTATCGATTCCTTGAATGTCTGCGCGATCGAGGTCGTGGCGGACAAGGCTGCCCGCATCATCTCCTTTGCAAGCGGCCTTGACGATGCGTTGTTCGAGCATGACGGCCAGATCACCAAGCGCGAGATCCGCGCGGTGACGCTGTCTGCGCTGGCGCCGCGCCATGGCGAATTGTTGTGGGATATCGGCGCCGGATCCGGTTCCGTCGGCATCGAGTGGATGCTCTGTGACCCTTCGCTGAAAGCGATCGCCATCGAACAGTCGCCGGAACGCGCCGCCCGCGCAGCGCGCAATGCAACGGCGCTTGGCGTGCCGCATCTGGCCCTTGTCGAAGGTGCGGCGCCCGCTGCCCTTGCCGGCCTGCCGGAACCGGATGCGATCTTCATCGGCGGCGGCGGAAGCGAGCCTGGTGTCCTTGAAGCGGCGATCGCGGCCCTGAAGCCCGGCGGCCGGCTGGTTGCCAATGCCGTGACGCTCGAGATGGAGGCCTTGCTACTGTCGGAATATGCAAAACGCGGCGGCTCGCTCACCCGCCTCGATATTTCCCGCGCTGCACCTGTCGGCACGATGAGCGGCTGGCGGCCGGCCATGCCCGTCACGCAATGGCGCTGGATAAAGGATCAGGAATGACCGTACATTTCATCGGCGCCGGGCCAGGTGCCGCAGACCTCATCACCGTTCGCGGCCGCGATCTGATCGCGAAATGCCCGGTCTGCCTCTATGCTGGATCGATCGTCTCGCCGGGACTGCTGCAATATTGCCCGCCCGGCGCGCGGATCGTCGATACCGCGCCGATGTCGCTCGACGCGATCGAGGCGGAATATCTGCGGGCTGCCAGTGCCGGCGAGGATGTCGCCCGCCTGCATTCCGGCGATCTCTCCGTCTGGAGCGCTGTCGCCGAGCAGATCCGCCGCCTGGAAAAGCACGGTATCGGCTACACGATGACGCCGGGTGTTCCGGCCTTTGCCGCCGCCGCCTCTGCGCTCGGCCGTGAATTGACGATCCCGGCGGTTGCGCAGAGCCTTGTGCTGACGCGCGTCTCCGGCCGCGCATCGCCGATGCCGAATGGCGAAACGCTGGAGAAATTCGGGGCGACGGGCTCGACGCTCGCCATTCACCTGGCGATCCATGCGTTGCCGCAGGTCGTGGCCGAGCTGACGCCCCTTTATGGCGCCGATTGCCCGGTTGCGATCGTCGTCAAGGCATCTTGGCCGGATGAGCGGATCATCCGCGGCACGCTTGGCGATATCGAGGCGAAGGTTGCCGCTGAACCGATCGAACGGACGGCGATCATCTTCGCCGGTCCGTCCCTGTCAGCAAGCGACTTCCGCGAGAGCTCGCTCTACGATCCCGCCTATCAGCGCCGCTTCCGCGGCCGCGAAACGCTCTAGACTGCCGACGCGAGGTAATCCATGCTATGGCGCAGCGCCGCGGCCGGGTCCTGCAAGCCGTGGACTTCCGGCGAGAAGGGCTCAAAGGAGCAGGGACCAATGTATCCCGCCTGCAGCAGCGCACGCACCTGACCGGCATTGTCGAGCCGATCGGCTGACGTCACCAGAACCCGGTGCGGATCGCGCATGTCCGATACCGTCACCTTGGCATCGTCGACGCCGGAGATGTGGATCAGCCCGGTGAGATCAGCGAAGATCGCGGCCTCGCCGGCAAGGTGATGATGGAACGTGTCGTGCACCAGCTTGAAGCTGCCTTCGGCGCCGAGCTCACGGATCGCTTTGGCTGCCTCCGTCTTCGAGCTCAGTGAGCAGATCTCGAAGCCGAGCGGCTCAACGAGACCGATGACCCCAGCGGCATCCAGCATCGGCTTCAGGGCAGTGAGTGACTGGCGCAGATTGGCCTGACGTGCGCCATCCTCGCGGCCGGTGCCGTCATTTTTCGGCACCAGCACCAGTGCCTTGGCGCCGCATGCTGCGGCATAGTCGATGAGTTCCCGGGCTTCGGCGGCGCGGGTGTCGTTCCACTCGTTGAAGCGCTGCAGGGCGTTGATCGAGATGATCGTCACGCCATGGCGGGCTGCCGCCGTCTTGATCGCCGACGGCTGCGTTCCGTCGAGAATGGCGTTTCCATCGAGGTCGTTACGGATCTCAACCGCATCGATGCCGAGGCTCTTTGCCAGCGCGAAGAAATCGTCGATGCCAAGTTTCGGCGCGGCCATATGGTTCAGCGCGTAGCGAATGGATGTCATGTGTGGGTCCTCCCGGGGCGCGCTTGCGGTGCGCAAGTGCGGATCAATGGTTGATCGAATCTCTACCTGAAATTCGAAGCGCCGCTAGCGGCAGAAGGCCATGCGTCCCTATCATCTGTGATAGAATTTCAACCGAAATGATGGAATTCTATCATTCTAGATATTCTCGGGGATATAGATCTCGAGCGGCAGAAAAGTCTGGCCGGCGCTCCCCGCTTCCCCGGTTTCGATTGCCGTGGTCATCTGGGTAATCAGCTCGCGGCAAAGTGCCGGCAGCGGCGTGCTGATCGCCATGGTCACCGTGCCATCCATCAGACCCTCCTTGCTCTCGGGGACGAGCTCGTTGACGATCAGCGCCACTTCGCCGGTGCGCTTCTCCTCGCGTATCGCCGCAATCGCTCCCTCCATGCCGCCACCGCAGACATAGAGGCCGGCAAGATCGGGATGTTTCTGCAGCAACGTCGACGTCGCTTCGTGGGTGATCTCGACAGTATCGAGATTGATCAGTGTCTCCAGCAGATCGAATTCCGGCGCCTCCTCGCGGAAATAGGAGCGGAAACCCATTTCGCGCAGCTCATGGCCATGGAAGCGATGGCTGCCGACGAAGCAGGCTACCTTTCCGGGTTTCCGGGCCGTGCGGGCGATCGTCCAGGCTGCCGAGCGCCCGACCTTGCGGTTGTCGAGGCCGAGATAGCCGGCGCGCACGCCCTCCGCGAAGTCGGAAAGGACAGTGAAAACCGCAATACCCTTCTGCTTCAGCTCCTCGACGGCGGCCGTCACCGCCGGATAATCGGGCGCCACCATGGCCACCGCCTGATTGCGGGCGGTCAGGCTCCTGAGCTTCTCGATAATGGCGGCAGGGGTGGAGGCGGCGGGATAATCGATCTGAACCTGCAACCGTGCCGTGGTGCAGGCCGCAGCCGCAAGCTCGATCTCGCGGGCAAAGGCCTGGTAGAAGGATTGCGTCGGCTTCTGCAGCAGAAAGGCCAGCTGATAGCGCGGCAGGTCCTCGAACACCCGCTGCCGGATGAGGCCGACCGCGTGGTAACCGATCGATTGCGCTGCGTCATAGACCCGGCGCGCCGTCTCCTCGCGCACCTTATGCCTGCCGTTCAACACGCGATCGACGGTCGCGACACTGACGCCGGAGCTGCGGGCGAGATCGGAAATGGTTGGCCGGCGCATCGTTCTTCCTGATGGATTCCATCACCAATGAAAGTCAGTCGTGATGTGTTTTGATAGAATATATCAAGACTGCATTGAGCCCGGCGCAAAGTCAACTTAACCTTCATGGCGGCCAAGGAGCGGCGGGAGGCAAGAATGACCGAGACGATGAAACGCGATTATAGCCTGCTGGGCGAGAGCAGCCGCCGGGCGGTTGAGACAGGGCTTGCCGCGGCCGAATGGTATCACACCGAAGTGTCGCGCAAGGAGATGAAGGCGCTGATGCAGCGCTCCGATGCGGCGGCGATCCGCGACACGGTCATCTGGCTCGGCAGCATGGTGATCTTCGCCGGTCTCGGCATCTATTTCTGGGGCTCTTGGCTCTGCGTACCCTTTTTCCTCGCCTACGGCGTGCTCTACGGCTCGGCGTCCGACAGCCGCTGGCACGAGTGTGGTCATGGCACGGCATTCAAGACGCGCTGGATGAACGACGCCGTCTATCAGATCGCCTGTTTCATGATCATGCGCAATCCGGTGACCTGGCGCTGGAGTCACACCCGCCATCACACCGATACAGTCATCGTCGGCCGCGACCCTGAAATCGCGGTCATGCGCCCGCCGGATCTCTTCCGGCTGATCCTCAATTTCTTCGGCATTCTCGACGCCGGATATGCCGTCATCGATATGCTGCGCAACGCCTTCGGTGTCATCAGCGCGGCCGAGAAGACCTTTATTCCGGAGATGGAACAGTCGAAGACGATCCAGGTGGCGCGCATCTGGCTGGCGATCTATCTCGTGACCATCGCGCTGGCGGTCTATCTGGGCTCGTTCCTGCCTTTGATGCTGATTGGTCTGCCGCGTCTCTACGGTGCGTGGCACCATGTGCTGACCGGCCTGCTGCAGCATGGCGGCCTTGCCGACAATGTCATCGATCACCGGCTGAACAGCCGAACCGTCTACATGAACCCGATCAGCCGCTTCATCTACTGGAACATGAACTATCACGTCGAGCATCACATGTTCCCAATGGTGCCCTATCACGCGCTGCCGCAGCTGCACGCGATGATCAAACACGATCTTCCGGTGCCGAACGCCTCGATGTGGTCGGGCTACAAGGAAATGATCCCGGCCTTCCTGCGCCAGCTGCGCAACGAGGACTATTTCCTGAAACGCGAACTGCCGCAGACGGCACGGCCCTATCGCGAGGAGTTCCACGGCGAGCTCGCCCCCGCCGCACAATAAACGACATATCTGGGAGGAAAGAACATGAGCGGAAACTGGATCGAAGTCTGCGCGGCCGATGATATCGATGAGGAGGATGTCATCCGCTTCGATCACGACGGCAAAACCTTCGCGGTCTATCGCAGCCCCGACGACGAGTTCTTTGCGACGGACGGGCTCTGCACGCACGAGCGCATTCACCTCGCGGATGGTCTGGTGATGGACGACATCATCGAATGTCCGAAACATAACGGCCGCTTCAGCTACAAGACCGGCGAGGCCAAGGGTGCTCCCGTCTGCGTCAACCTGAAGACCTATCCGGTCAAGGTCGAAGGCGGCGCCGTCTTCATCTCTCTCTAGGAGGCTCCTGTGTCTCATTTCGTCATTGTCGGGGCCGGAGAATGCGGCGCCCGCGCTGCCTTTGCGCTGCGCGAAAAGGGTTTCGACGGCAGCATCACGCTTGTCGGAACCGAAACCCTGCTGCCATACGAGCGGCCGCCGCTATCGAAGGCAAGCCTCGGCGAAACCATCGAACCCAAGCTGATCGCTGCTGCCGAACGCTATGAGGCGGCGAATATCCGCCTGCTGACCGGCGTTTCGGTGGAGAGTCTCGATCCGAAAGCTCGGAATATGGTGCTCTCCGATGGCGCGGTGATCTCCTATGACAAGCTGCTGCTGGCGACGGGCGCCAGCGCCAGGGAGTTTCCCGGTGCGCCTGCGATGAGCGCGCGGATCCGGGCGCTGCGCACGCACCAGGACGCGATCGCCCTGCGCGGTGTCATGCAGCCGGGCAGGCATATCGCCATTATCGGCGGCGGTTTCATCGGCCTCGAGGTGGCGGCAACGGCGATCAAGCTCGGCGCGCGCGTCACCCTCGTCGAGGGGCTCGAGCGGGTGTTGAAGCGTGGCGTGCCTGAGGAGATCGCCCATGCGCTCGCAGAGCGTCATCGGGGCGAAGGCATCGATCTGCGCTGCGGAGCGGCGATCGAAGCGATCGGCGAAGCGGAGGACCATGCCTTCATCCGCATGGCCGGCGAGGTGCTGGAGGCCGACCTGATCCTTGTTGGGATCGGTGCCCGGCCGAATATCGAACTGGCGGAAAAAGCAGGTCTTGTCGTTGATAACGGTATCGCTGTCGATACCCATCTGCAGACCTCCAGGCCGGGCATTTATGCTGCCGGAGACTGCTGCTCTTTTCCCCTTGAAATTTACGGCGGTAAACGCGTGCGACTCGAATCGTGGCGCAATGCGCAGGAGCAGGGCACCCTCGCCGCCGCCAATATGATGGGCGGCAGCGAGACGATTTCCGCCGTGCCGTGGTTCTGGTCGGATCAATATGATCTGACGCTGCAGATTGCAGGCCTCTCTGATGGAGCAGTGACGCATCTGAGGCGCGATCTCGGCGACGGCGCCTTCATCCTCTTCCATCTCGATGCCGGCGGCCGCCTGCTGGCGGCAAGCGGCATCGGTACCGGCAATGCCGTCGCCCGCGACATCCGCCTTGCGGAGATGCTGATTGCAGCGCGCGCCCATCCCGATCCGGCGGCCCTGACCTCAACTAATGTCAAATTGAAGTCGCTGCTCGCGGCCTGAATGGAGAACAGAATGAAGAAGCATATCCGGCCGACCGTAGCCGATCTTTTGGCGGAAAAAGGTAAGCGTCAACTTACAATGCTGCGCGTTACCTCGCTGGAGGAGGCGGAAGCCGCGGAGAAGGCGAAGATCGATATCGTCTCGGTTCCACCGGCGCTGTTGGGGCCGGTCTTCCGCGAGGTGGCGCCGAGCCCATTTGCCATCCCTGGGCTTGAATATGGCGATCTGGTCTCGGCGGACGAATATATGCGCGAGGCGTTCAAGGCGCTGAAAGCCGGCGGTGATGCCGTCTATTGCGCTGCCGGGCTCTCCACCATCCGGCGGATGCGCGAGGAGGGGATTCCCGTCTGCGGTCACGTCGGCCTCATCCCATCTAAGGCGACCTGGACCGGTGGCTTTCGCGCCGTCGGTAAGACAGCTGCTAGCGCCTTCGAGATCTGGCGCCAGACCAAGGCGCTGGAGGATGCGGGCGCCTTCGCGGCCGAGATCGAGGTCGTGCCCGGCGAGGTCGCGGCTGCGATCAGCCAGAACACTTCTATGCTGATGATCTCCATGGGTGCCGGAACCGGCTGCGATGCGCAATATCTCTTCGCCGACGATGTGCTCGGCGCCAATCGGGACCACTATCCGCGCCACGCCAAGGTCTATCGCAACTTCGCAGCCGAGCATGACCGGTTGCAGCGCGAGCGTATCGCGGCCTTCGCCGAATTCGCCGAGGATGTCAAAACCGGCGCCTATCCGGAAAAGCGGCACCTCGTCGGCGTCGATGAAGAGCAGCTGAAACTCTTCTTGCACCGGCTGCGCAGCGAGTTGGATCGCGCCTGATTGCTTGGCGAAGATGCAGGCGTGGCGTGCTACGCCTGCCAGATGTGGATCAGATAGCAGGTTGCGCGGCCGCGAAGAACGAGTGGAGACGGGCGTTCCACTGCGGCCAGAACCGCGTCGTCATTCTCGAGTGCTGCATTTTCTCCACCGTATTCGCAGACGAGGCTGCCGTCGCGGCAGACAAGCAGGACCGTGCCGGCATTCGCTGTCCCGGTCCAATCACCATCGACTGCAAGCCGCAAGACGCTGTGCTTGAGCCCAGCGCGCCGCGTCATGACATTAAGATCGGTGATCGTGCCGTCGGCGAGGGCGGCGGCCACCGGAACGTCGGCAGGGAAGGCGAGCGGCTCGCTCGATTTGGTCAGCAAAACGGGATCCCGGCCGCCGATGGCGAGCGATATGCCGTTGCCGGTGAGGATCGACAAGGTCCGGTCGATCCCCTCGAAAATCGAAAACGGCCCATCGCTGGCAACCGTTGCCATGCTGACCCGCCAATCGAATGCGCCGAGCGCCGCGTTCTCGGGAAAGACAGCAATCTCCACCGTCTCCCCGCCGCCATTCTTCCACGGCATGCGGCGATGGTTGCTGGCCTTGAGATGGGTGATGCGTGGCATGGCGGGCTCCGGATTGAAAAATTCGATCAAGTGGACTAAGTTTAGTGGACTAAGTTTAGTGGACTAAGTTCAAAGAGGTTCATGCACCATGGAAATCGTCAATATCCATGAAGCCAAGACCAACCTGTCGCGCCTGATGGAGAAGGTCGCGAAAGGCGAGTCCTTCATCATCGCCAAGGCGGGCAAACCGATCGGCAAGGTCGTGCCGATCGATGAGGTCGAGAAGCCCAAGAAGCGGCGTATCGGTTTCATGAAGGGCATGTTCAAGACACCCGAAGACTTCGACACGATGATGGCCGAGGAGATCGAGGAAATGTTCTACGGCAATCCCGACAAGTTCAAAGACCGATGAAATTTTTGCTCGATACGCACTTTCTGCTTTGGACGGCTGAGGAATCCGACCGGCTGCCAAAGGAATTCGTCAAGCTTGTCGAGGACGAGACCAACGAGCTGATCTTCTCCGTCGTCAGTATTTGGGAAGTCGCGATCAAGGTTCGGCGCAGGCCGAATTTCGACATCACGGCCGGGCTTTTGCGGCGCTTCCTGCTCGATAACGGATTCGACGAACTGCAGGTGACCGGCGAGCATGCGACGGCTGTCGAAAATCTGCCGTCTATTCATGGGGACCCATTTGACCGCCTGCTTGTCGCCCAGGCCTTTTCGGAAGGTCTGGTCCTGCTGACAGCGGACAGAACCCTCGCGCAATACGGTGGTTCTGTCCGGCTGATGTGATCGTCAGTTCCCCAAAATCCCCGGCAGCCGCAGTCCCTTCTCCTTGGCGCAATCGATTGCGATGTCATAGCCCGCATCGGCGTGGCGCATGACGCCGGTCGCCGGGTCGTTCCAAAGAACGTTTCCGAGGCGGCGCGCCGCATCGTCGGTGCCGTCGGCGCAGATTACCATGCCGGAGTGCTGCGAGAAGCCCATGCCGACGCCGCCGCCGTGGTGGAGCGACACCCAGGTGGCGCCCGATGCGGTGTTGAGCAGTGCGTTCAGCAGCGGCCAGTCGGAAACGGCGTCCGAGCCGTCCTTCATCGCTTCGGTCTCGCGGTTCGGCGAGGCGACGGAGCCGGAGTCCAGGTGATCGCGGCCGATGACGACGGGCGCCTTCAACTCGCCGTTCCGGACCATCTCGTTGAAGGCGAGGCCGAGCTTGTGGCGGTCGCCGAGGCCGACCCAGCAGATACGCGCCGGCAGGCCCTGGAAGGCGATGCGTTCGCGCGCCATGTCGAGCCAGTTGTGCAGGTGCTTGTTGTCAGGCAGCAGCTCCTTCACTTTGGCGTCGGTCTTGTAGATATCCTCCGGGTCGCCCGACAGGGCTGCCCAGCGGAATGGACCGATGCCGCGGCAGAAGAGCGGGCGAATATAGGCCGGCACGAAGCCCGGGAAGGCGAAGGCGTTTTCGAGGCCCTCGTCCTTGGCCACCTGGCGGATGTTGTTGCCGTAATCGAGTGTCGGAACGCCGGCATCCCAGAAGGCAACCATGGCTTCGACATGCTGGCGCATCGAGGCGCGGGCAGCGTCTTCGACGGATTTCGGATCGGTTTCGCGCTTGGCCTTGGCTTCCTCGACGGTCCAGCCGACCGGGAGGTAGCCGTTGCGCGGGTCATGTGCCGAGGTCTGGTCGGTGACGATATCCGGGCGCGGGCCGCCGGCCTTCATGCGCTTGACGAGTTCCGGGAAGATCTCCGCGGCATTGCCGAGCAGGCCGACGGACCTGGCTTCTCCGGCCTTGGTCCACTTGTCGATGAGGGCGAGAGCCTCGTCGAGTGTCTTTGCCTTTTCATCGACATAGCGAGTGCGGATACGGAAATCGATGCGGGTCTCATCGCATTCGACGGCAAGGCAGCAGGCGCCGGCCATGACGGCTGCGAGCGGTTGCGCGCCACCCATTCCGCCGAGACCACCGGTAAGTATCCACTTACCTTTGAGGTTGCCGTCATAATGCTGGCGGCCGGCTTCGACGAAGGTTTCGTAGGTGCCCTGAACGATGCCCTGTGTGCCGATATAGATCCATGAACCGGCCGTCATCTGGCCGTACATCGCAAGGCCCTTCTTGTCGAGCTCGTTGAAATGATCCCACGTGGCCCAATGCGGCACGAGGTTGGAATTGGCAATCAGAACGCGCGGCGCATCCTTGTGGGTGCGGAACACGCCGACCGGCTTGCCGGACTGAACGAGCAGCGTCTCGTCCTCGTTCAGCGTCTTCAGCGTTGCGGCGATCCGGTCGAAATCCTCCCAGGTGCGGGCGGCACGGCCGATGCCGCCGTAGACGACCAGTTCGTTCGGGTTCTCGGCCACGTCGGGATCGAGGTTGTTCATCAGCATGCGCAGCGGCGCTTCGGTCATCCAGCTCTTGGCATTCAGCTCGTCGCCGCGCGGCGCGCGGATTTCACGGATGTTGTGACGCGGATTGCTCATCTCAGATCTCCAGGGAAGGAAGGATGTTGGCGGATACGGACGCGTTGAGCGCCCCGGTGGCGATGAGGCTGCTGGCAGCCTCGAGGTCATTGGCCATGTAGCGGTCGATTTCGAGCGTCGGGACCACGGTGCGGATCGCGCCGATCGCCTTCAGTAGCTCGGGGCTGGTGGCCAGCGGCGCGCGGAATTCGACGCCCTGTGCTGCCGTCAGCGCTTCGATGCCGATGATGCCGAAGAGGTTTTCGGTCATCTGCAGCAGGCGGCGTGCGCCATGGCAGGCCATGGAAACATGGTCTTCCTGGTTTGCCGAGGTCGGCGTCGAGTCGACCGAAGCCGGGTGCGACATCTGCTTGTTCTCGCTCATCAATGCCGCCGAAGTGACTTCAGCGATCATCAGGCCGGAATTCAGGCCGGGCTTCTTGGCGAGGAAAGCCGGGAGGCCATAGGAGAGGGCGGGATCGACAAGCAGCGCAATGCGGCGCTGGGCGATCGCGCCGATTTCGCAGACGGCGATGGCGATCTGATCGGCCGCGAAGGCGACCGGTTCGGCATGGAAATTGCCGCCCGAGACGACGGAGTTGTCGGAGAGTACCAGCGGGTTGTCAGTCACCGCGTTGGATTCGATCTCAAGCGTGCGGGCAACCGAACGGAGAAGATCGAGGCAGGCGCCGTCAACCTGCGGCTGGCAACGGATGCAATAGGGGTCCTGCACGCGCTCGTCGCCCTCGATATGGCTCTGGCGGATGATAGAGTTGTCGAGCAGCGCGCGTAGCGCCGCTGCCGTATCGATCTGGCCCTTGTGACCGCGAAGCGTATGAATGTCGGGATGGAAGGGCGCGGAGGAGCCCATCGCGGCATCCGTCGACATCGCGCCGGTGATCAGCGCTGCCTGGGCGGCGCGGTGGGCACGGAACAATCCGGCCAGCGCCAGCGCCGTCGAGGTCTGTGTGCCGTTGATCAGCGCCAGGCCTTCCTTGGCGGCGAGCACGACAGGCTTCAGCCCGGCCTTTTGCAATGCCGCAGCGCCGGAGAGGCGTTCGCCTGCGAAGAAAGCTTCGGCTTCGCCCATCATCACGGCTGCCATATGGGCGAGCGGTGCAAGGTCGCCGGATGCGCCGACGGAGCCCTTTTCCGGGATGACCGGGATCACGCCCTTTTTGAGCATGCCTTCTATCAGCCGTACGAGTTCAAGGTGAACGCCGGATGCGCCGCGGCCGAGCGAGACGAGCTTCAGCGACATGATCAGCCGCACGACATTCTCGGGAAGCGGCGCGCCGATGCCGCAGCAATGCGACAGGATGAGATTGCGCTGCAGCGTTGCAACATCGGCAGCATCGATCTTGATCGAGGCCAGTTTGCCGAAGCCGGTATTGATACCGTAAACCGGGGCGTTACCGGCGGCGATCTCGGCGATGCGCGCGGCTGCCTTGTTGATCCCGGCGTCGAAGGACGTATCGAGCCTGGCCGGTTCGCCGGTCCAGTAGATGGTTTCCAACTGTCTCAGAGAAACGGAGCCTGGATGGAGGGTGATGGTCAACGGCCGATCCTTTCGCCCTTGTAGATGCGTGCATGAAGTGGGTTGAAGCCGATGCGGTAGACGAGCTCGGCGGGGCTCTCGATATCCCAGATTGCCATATCGGCGGATTTGCCGGTTTCCAGCGTTCCGGTCTCGTCGAGAAGGCCAAGAGCGCGCGCACCCTCACGGGTGGCGCCGGCGATGCATTCCTCGACGGTGAGGCCGAAAAGCGTTGCCGACATGTTCATCGTCAGCAGCAGCGAGGTCAGCGGCGAGGTGCCGGGATTGCAGTCGGTCGCGATGGCAATCGGCACACCTGCGGCGCGCAACGCCTTGACCGGCGGCTTCTGCTTTTCGTTGATGGCGTAGAAGGCGCCGGGCAGCAGCACGGCAACGGTTCCAGCTGCAGCCATGGCCGCAATGCCTTCGTCATCGAGATATTCCAGATGATCGGCGGACAGTGCGCCGTAACCGGCGGCGAGCTTGGCGCCACCGAGGTTCGACAGCTGCTCGGCATGCAGCTTGACCGGCAGGTCGAGCGCCTTGGCGCGATCGAAGACGCGGGAGATTTCGTCGATCGAAAAAGCGATGCCTTCACAGAAGCCATCGACAGCATCGGCAAGACCGCGCTTGTGTGCTTCATCGAGCGCCGGCAGCACGACATCGTTGATATAGTCGCCGTTGCGGCCCTTGTAATGCGCGGGTGTCGCGTGGGCGCCGAGATAGCTGGTCTTGACCCGAACAGGTCTGATATTGCCGAGCGCGCGGGCGGCTTCCAGCATCTTCAGCTCACCGTCGATGGTCAGTCCGTAGCCGGACTTGATCTCGATGGTCGTGACGCCTTCCGAAAGCAGCGTATCGAGCCGACGTATCGAGGCCTGAACGAGGCCGTCGACCGACAGCGCATTGGTCGCCTTGACCGAGGAAACGATACCGCCGCCGGCCCGGGCAATCTCTTCGTAGGTCGCGCCTTCGAGGCGCATCTCGAACTCGCGGGCGCGGTTGCCGCCATAAACGATGTGCGTGTGGCAATCGACAAGACCGGGCGTGACCCAGCGTCCTTCCAGATCGCTGATCTCGGCGCGCTCGATCATCGCGACCGGCAACTCGCCTTCCGGGCCGACGTAGGTGATCCGGCCGCCTTCGGTCACGACAGCACCTTTTTCGATGATGCCCAGACCCGGCTGCGCAGGATCGAGCGTCGCCAGTCTGGCGTTGCGCCAGAGGCTTGGACGGTCCGTTCCGGTGAAAAGATTATCCCCTGTCATCAGCTTTACGCCTTTCCTTATGTCGAAACATGTATATACATAATAATCAGGTGACAAGTGGAATTTTGGGCGCTTCCATGGAAAAGAAAGATGGGACGTCCTGAAGGGAGAAGCCGATGACGACACTTCATGCAAAAAGCGCGCTGCTGCCGCAGGGGTGGCAGAGCGATGTGCGGTTGACGATCGAGGGCAGCCGTATTGCCAAGATCGAGACCGGTGTCGCGGCCGCCGCAGGCGATGAGCGGCATTCGGTGCTGGTCCCGGCGATGCCCAACCTTCACAGCCACGCGTTTCAGCGTGCCATGGCGGGCCTCGCCGAAGTCCGCGGCCCCACCGATGACAGCTTCTGGAGCTGGCGCACAGTGATGTACAAGTTTGCGCTGTCGATGACGCCGGACCATGTCGAAGCCGTTGCTGCGCAGCTCTATATGGAAATGTTGGAGGCGGGCTTCTCCCGCGTCGGCGAGTTTCACTACCTGCACCACGACAAGGACGGCCGCCCCTATGGCGATATTGCCGAGCTTGCCGGGCGCATTGCCAGCGCCAGTACCGATACCGGTATCGGTCTGACGCTTCTGCCTGTCTTCTATGCCCATTCCGGTTTCGGCGGCGCGGCACCGATCGAGGGGCAGCGCCGCTTCATCAACTCTGTGGAGAGCTTCGGTAGCCTGATGGAGCGCTGCACGGCGATAACGGGCGGGATCGAGGGCGCCAAACTCGGTATCGCGCCGCATAGTCTCCGGGCTGCAACGCCGAACGAGCTGAATGCGGTTCTGCCGCTGGCAGGCAACGGCCCTGTTCACATCCACATCGCCGAGCAGGTCAAGGAGGTCGAGGACTGCATCGCCTGGTCCGGCGCGCGGCCGGTCGAGTGGCTGCTTGCCAACGCCCCGGTCGACGGCCGCTGGTGCCTGATTCATGCGACCCACATGACGAATGACGAGACGCGCGGCATGGCGAGAAGCGGCGCGATTGCCGGCCTTTGCCCGATCACCGAGGCCAATCTCGGCGATGGTACGTTTGCCGCTCCGCTGTTTCTGGAAGAGGGCGGGCGTTACGGCGTCGGGTCCGATTCCAACGTGCTGATTTCGCTGTCCGGCGAGCTGCGCCAGCTCGAATATTCCGAGCGCCTGCATCGGCGCGCCCGCAACGTCATCGCCGCGCCCGGCGGTTCGACGGCGCGCGCCCTGTTCGACAATGCCCTCAAGGGCGGCAATGCGGCACTGTCTGCCGCCGCCGGGCTTGGCGAAGGAAGGGATGCTGACATCATCTCGCTCGATTGCACCGCCATCCCCTATCTCTCAGGCGATCAGCTGCTGGATCACTGGATCTTTGCCGGTGGCGTCGGGATAGACAGTGTCTGGTCGCTCGGACGCAAGCAGGTCGAAGGTGGCCGCCATAAGAAGCGGGAGGCCATCAATCGCCGCTTCCTTGCCGCGATGCGCGAGCTGCTGGATGCATGAGCCTTCCCTTCCTTCCGTATAAGCTCTAGAGCGGGGAGGACGCCAACCGGAGCCAGAGATGAACGGCAGCAAGGATGCGACACTGCATCAAAGCATCTTGAGCGAGATCGAGGGCCGTATTGTCTCCGGCGAGTGGCCACCGGGGCATCGCATTCCTTTCGAGGTCGATCTTGCCCAGCAGTATGGCTGCTCGCGGATGACCGTGAACAAGGTGATGACGCAGCTTGCCAAGGCCGGGCTGATCGAGCGGCGGAAGAAATCCGGCAGCTTCGTCACCCAGCCGCAGGCGCAATCGGCCGTTCTTGAGATCCACGATATAAAGGCCGAGGTTCAATCGCTGAACCTGCCCTACAGGTATCGCGTCGTGTCGAAGGCAAGCCGGAAGGCAAAGGCGGGAGACGGGCGGTTGCCGGATCTGGCAGCCGGTACGCCGCTTCTGGAGCTCGCCTGCGTTCACTTTGCCGGGCCGCGCCCCTTTTGCCTGGAGGAGCGTCTGATCAATCTCGAAACCGTGCCCGATGCCGCGACTGCGGATTTCGGCGACGTTGCGCCTGGGGCCTGGCTTCTGAAGCAGGTGCCGTGGACGACGGCTGAGCACAAGATCCACGCGTTGTCTGCGGGCAATGCTGCTGCAGGCGCGCTGGATATCGCCCGCGGCACGGCCTGCCTCGTCATCGAGCGCCGAACCTGGAGCAATGCCGGGCCGGTCACCCATGTGCGCTTCACTTATCCCGGCGACCGGCATGCGCTCGTGGCCCGTTTCAGCCCGGCTTCCTGAGAATCGACCGCCTGCTTATTGCGAATCATACGCCAAATAGCGGAAGTAAACGCCAAGATGGCTTCCGGAAAATGACATGCGCTATGAGATCGACAACGCCCTGCTGAAAAGCCTGCTGCCAGCAGTGGTGCAGGCCGAGGATATGCTGGCGCGTCTCGATGAGCGCGCCGCGCGCTCGCCTGTCGGCGAAGGCTTTACCGAGCGTGGCCATTTTTTCGATGCCGCAGGCGCGCTCTGGGTCGCTGGAGAGCTCGTTCATATCGAGGACCTCGTTCTGCACGACGCCCATATGGACAGCCGCACGCCGAGCCACGAACTGACGATCGCGCATGCGGTTCTTCGCGCAAGGCGGCGGATCTGGACTGCGGACCCCACCTGGGCGCTGAGCGCCGCAGGATTGAACGCGCTTGCCGGAGCCGGGCTGAACGAAGGGACGGCGCCGGAGATCAAGAGCCTGCGCCCCGTCGAGGAGGAGGCAGACGATCCCGACGAGCTTCTCGCCGCCGAGCTTGCCGAGATCGATGCGGTTCTCGCCCGCTCTCAGAAATTGCTCGATGCCCATATCGGCAAGGAGGCCGAGCCGGAAGAACGGCCGAAGGAAAAGCGCAGCGACGATCCGCTCGGGCTTTTCGGCGACGACGAGTGGGACGAGGGGCTGCGGCTTGCGGATTGGCGTGCAGTCCTGCCGCTTGCCGGCGATCTGCCTCCGGTACTCGCCGCCGCCGTTCTTTTCGAGGCTTGGGAAAGGATCGAGCCGCTCCGGCGGCAGAACTGGCTTGGCGGATTGCTGGTCTCCAGCCATCTGCGTGCGCGGGGCAAGGTCGCCTCGCATCTCTTCTCTTTCTACGGCGGACTGAAGACGGTGCGCCACGAGCGCCGCCGCTCGCGCGACAGGCTGACCCGGCTTTTGGCCTTCCTAGAAGCGATGAGCGAGAGCGCCGCGACCGGCCTCAAGGAGATGGATCGTCTGACGCTGGCGCGCACCCAGATGGAGCTGCGCTTCAGGGACCGGCGCTCCAATAGCAGCCTGCCGCAGCTTGCCGATTTCGTGCTGTCGCGGCCGATGGTCTCTTCGGCGATGGTCGCCAAGCAGCTGAAGGTTACGAGCCGCGGTGCGCTCAATCTGCTCAACGAGATCGGCATCCGCGAGATGACCGGCCGTGGCCGCTACCGTGCCTGGGGCATCCTCTAAGCAATACGCAAAAAAAGGCCGGAGCTTTCGCCCCGGCCTTTTCTCTAAGGGTGAACGTCCGGCCCGCCATCCTGTCACAGATTGCGGGCCGGACGCTCTAGCGCTTCCATTGCCCCCAGAAGCGCAGTCCTATTCCCGCTCGCCCGTGAAGTTGAGCAGCAGCTGGAAGATGTTGACGAAATTCAGGTAGAGAGACAGAGCGCCGAAGACGGCAAGCTTCTGGTTCGATTCCTGATCGTGGTTCTCCGAAAACTGTTCCTTGATGTTCTGCGTGTCCCAGGCGGTCAGGCCGACGAAGACGACGATACCGATGACCGAGATGGCGAACTGCAGCGCAGACGAGCCAAGGAAGATGTTGACGATGCTGGCGATGACGACGCCGATCAGGCCCATCATCAGGAACGAGCCGACCTTCGCCAGATCACGCTTGGTGACGTAGCCGTAGAGGCTGGTCGCGCCGAACATCGTTGCGGCGATGAAGAACGTACGGGCGATGCTCGTGCCGGTGAACACCAGGAACACCGAGGCCAGCGACAGGCCCATGACGGCGCAGAACGCCCAGAACATCATCTGTGCAGCACTGGCCGACATCGTCTGGATCTTGAACGAGAAGAAGAAGACGAAGGCCAGCGGAGCGAGCATGACGACCCACTTCAGCGGCGACTGGAAGATCGGCACGTAGAGCGCCGGCGTCGAGCCGACGATGAAGGCGACGATGCCGGTAATGACGAGGCCGACACCCATGTAATTGTAGACGCGCAGCATATGCTGGCGCAGTCCCTCGTCGAAGAGCGCCTGCGAGCCGGCGGCAGAGCCGTAGCCGTAACGCGGATTGATCTGGTTCATTGCGATCTCCTCGGGTTGAACTAGTAGAGCGAGCGGGCTAGGCCTTCGGCTGCCCTGTCGAGATTGAGGCCACCATCACCGGCAACGAGGGCATAGGCCACTTCGCCGATTTGCCAGTAGGCAGCTTCGGTATTGTCGAGCGCGAGATGGCCAACCGGTTGCACGGCAAACGCCCCCGGCCTAACGGCAAACAACGAGAGCTGTTTGCCGTTCGCTTCCTGGATAGCCATCTCCACGCTCGGGCCGAATGCAGACGGGAAGATCTGAACATCAGAGACCTTCCAGTCCTTCGGCAGTTCGGGCATGGTAATTGCAGTCGCCGCACGAATGTCGTCGGCGTTGTAATGTGGTGCCGCAGTCTGTGACGGCACGGTCTGGCGCAGCTGCGCCGTCTGATAAGCGCGAACGGCGTCTTCGACATAGGCCGGAGCCGGCGTCGAGGCTGCCACTTCAGTCGCCGTGAAGGCACCGAAGGTCGTATGAGCGACCCAGCCGGCAGCAACGAGCACGGTGACGGCAGCGATCCGCTGGACGGTGTGCAGGATGCGGCCATAGGACAGGCCACGCTCCAGCCGCCGTGCGGCATCCCGGGTTTCGATCCGGCCGAAGGCATTCTCGCCGGCCAGCGCCAGACGCAGTTCGCCCTTGATGCTGAGATCGGCCATCACCTTCGCAGCGATATCCGGGTTCTCCGAAAGGTAGGATTCCACCTGGATGCGGCGCGCCACATCGAGCTCGCCATCCACATAGGCGTCGAGATCGGTGTCGATGATCGGATCAACTGCTTTCATTGCCGTTCCCTCCGATTAGGCGCAGGTGCGAAACGCGCGGTGTCTTCTCCTCGAATTCACGAAGCTGGGCGCGGGCTCGCGAAATGCGCGACATCAGCGTTCCCACAGGAATACCGAGCGATGCGGCCGCTTCCTGATAGGAAAGGTCTTCGATGGCAACGAGATGCAGCGCCTCCCGCTGTTCTTCCGGCAGGTTGAAGAACGCGTCGCGAACCTGTTGCAGGCGCACGGCATGTTCCTGTCCCGCCGGCAGCGACTGGTCCGCCTCGAGGGCCGCTTCGTCATGCCTGCGTGTGAGCGACCGGTTCTGGCGAACACGATCGATGTGAGCGTTGTGGACGATGGAAAGCAGCCAGGTGCGAAGATTGCCGCCGCCGCGGAAGCTCTGACGCTTCTCGTAGGCCCGCAGCAGGGCATCCTGCACCAGATCTTCCGCGTCATCCGAGTTGCGCACCAGAGCACGCGCGTAGCGCCTGAGCGCTGCGAGCTGTCCGATAACATCGAATGGGCGTTCTTTCCGTTCCATGATTGAGTATACGGATGCTGGCCGGGATTTATTCCCGAAAATTTTCGAGGCCTTGAGATTTTTCGTTAGATTGCCGCGCCACGCGGGATTTGCTATACATGTATAGCAAGGAGAACCCGATGCTCGCCCTGAGATTGCCGCCGGATGTTGAAGCCCGGCTTGATGAACTTGCCAAGCGTACCGGCAGAAGCAAGAGCTTCTACGCGCGGGAGGCCATTCTCGAATACTTGGACGATCTGGAAGATATCTATCTCGCCGAGAAGCGATTGGAAGATGTTCGCAGTGGGCGGAGCGACAGCGTCGCGCTCGAAGATCTGATGAAGGCCTATGGTCTGGAAGATTAGGCTCGAGCGCTCGGCAGAACGCGAGCTTTCCAAACTCGGCGCGGATGCCGCCAAGCGAATTCTTGTCTTTCTTCACGGCAGGCTGGCGAAGCTCGATGATCCGCGTTCGATCGGTGAAGCGCTGAAGGGATCCGAGCTCGGAAATTTCTGGAAATATCGTGTCGGCGATTACCGCATCATCGCGCATATCGAGGATGGGATCGTGGAGATCCTGATCGTCCGGATCGGCAATCGCCGAGAGGTCTACCGGCGCTGAGGCCGAGGCTAAACCGCCTTCCCATCCGAAAGCCCATCCAAAATAGGGCAATCAGGCCGGTCGTTGCCGTGGCAGGCGTGGACGAGGTGCTCCAGGGTGCGGCGCAGCTCCATCATCTCGCGGATTTTCTGGTCGATCTCGGTCAGCTTGGTCTGGGCAATGTCCTTGACGTCGGCACTGGCGCGGCTCTTGTCTTCGTAAAGCGCCAGAAGCTGGCGGCATTCCTCGACCGAGAAACCGAGGCCGCGGGAACGCTGCAGAAAGCGCAGCTTGTGGACATCGGACAGGTCGTAGTCACGATAGCCGTTTCCGCCCCTTTCAGGCCGGACCAGGCCGATATCCTCGTAATAGCGGATCGTCTTTGCCGGAAGACCGGACCGGTCCGATGCCTCGCCGATATTCATGGCAGCCTCCTAGAGTTTCTGGACGCGCAGCCTGAGCGCGTTGGCGATGACCGAGACAGACGAGAGGCTCATCGCCGCCGCCGCGATCATCGGCGAGAGCAGCAGCCCGGGCACCGGGTAGAGGATGCCCGCCGCAACGGGAACGCCGAGCGCATTGTAGCCGAAGGCGAAGCCGAGGTTTTGGCGAATGTTGCGCATCGTTGCCTCTGCCAGACGGCGGGCGCGGACAATTCCGGTAAGATCGCCCTTCACCAGCGTGATGCCCGCACTTTCCATCGCCACATCGGCGCCGGTGCCCATGGCGATGCCGACATCGGCTGCGGCGAGCGCCGGCGCATCATTGACGCCGTCGCCCGCCATGGCGACGACTGCGCCCTTAGCATGCAACTCGTCAATCAGCGCCTTCTTGCCCTCGGGCAACACATCGGCACGCACCTCGTCGATGCCGAGCTGTTTGGCAACGGCCTTTGCTGTCCGCTCGTTGTCGCCGGTCGCCATGATGATCCGCAGACCGCTGTCATGCAGCGCCCGGATGGCCGCTGCCGTTGTCGGCTTGAGCCGGTCGGCCACTGCGACGAAGCCGGCGAGGCTGCCGTCGATGGTGACGAACATCACCGTCTTGCCGTCGTCGCGCAAATCACTGATCTGTTCGTCGAGCGCCGCGGTATCGATGCCGAGATCCCCCATCATCGCGGCATTGCCGAGCGCGATTTTAGCGCCATCGACAAGGCCGGTGACACCCTTGCCGGTGATGGCATCGAACGATGTGACCTCGGATAGCGCAATGCTGTGTTCCTCAGCACCGGCAACGATCGCTTCGGCGAGGGGATGCTCGGAGCCGCGTTCGAGGCTTGCCGCCACGGCAAGCAGCCGGCTTTCGTCGATGCCCTCAAGGGCAACCGTGTCGGTCAGGCGTGGCTTGCCTTCGGTCAAGGTGCCGGTTTTGTCGACGATCAGCGTATCGACCTTGGAGAAGCACTCCAGCGCTTCGGCATCCTTGATCAATACGCCTTCCTGAGCGCCGCGGCCGGTGGCGATCATTATCGACATCGGCGTTGCCAGGCCGAGAGCGCAGGGACAGGCGATGATCAGCACGGCGACGGCCGCGATCAGTGCATGGGCAAGCCGTGGTTCGGGACCGAACATCATCCAGGCGCCGAAGGCAAGGATCGCCACGGCAACGACGGCGGGAACGAAGACGGCAGAGACGCGGTCCACAGCGCCCTGGATCGGCGCGCGGGAGCGCTGCGCCTTGGCGACCATGTCGACGATCTGCGACAGCGTCGTCTCGGAGCCAACGCGCTCGGCGGTCATGATGAAGCTGCCGTTACGGTTCATCGTGCCGCCGGTAACCGTGTCGCCCTTTGTCTTTTCGACCGGAAGCGGCTCGCCCGTGATCATCGATTCATCGACGGTCGATTGTCCTTCGCTGACCTGCCCATCCACCGGCACGCGCTCGCCGGGGCGGACCCGCAGGCGGTCGCCCTTGGCGATGTCATCGACTTCGATATCGATCTCGCTGCAATCGGTGGTAATCCGCCGCGCGGTTTTAGGGGCAAGATCGAGCAAGGCGCGGATTGCCGAACCGGTGCGCTCGCGCGCCTTCAGCTCCAGAAGCTGGCCGACGAAGACGAGCGTGACGATAACGGCCGCTGCCTCGAAATAGACAGGCACCGTATCGACGTGGCCGCGGATGCTCATCGGGAAGAGGCCCGGCGCAAATGTCGCGACGATGCTGTAGAGATAGGCGGTGCCGACGCCGAGGCCGATCAGCGTCCACATGTTCGGGCTGCGGTTGACCAGGGACGCCCAGGCGCGGCGGAAGAAGGGGATGGCGGCCCAGAGCACAACGGGTGTCGCCAGCGCCAGTTCGAGCCAGACGGCACGCGCCTCGCCTATCATCTCGCGCAGCGGCAGACCGATCATCGGCCCCATGGTCAGTGCCAGCAGCGGAACGGCCAGCGCAGCGCTAACCCAGAAGCGGCGGGTGAAATCGACGAGCTCCGGGTTCGGGCCTTCGTCTGCCGGTGGGATGCCCATCGGCTCCAGCGCCATGCCGCATTTCGAGCAGTCGCCGGGATGATCGGCGACGATTTCCGGATGCATCGGGCAGGTATATTGCGTGCCCTTCGGCATCGGCTTTGCCTCTGGGCGATTACCATCGAGATAATCGCCCGGGCTTGCCTCGAACTTCGCCTTGCAGCCTGCCGAGCAGAAATAGAGCTTGTCGCCCTCGTGCTTCAAAAAATGCTTCGCCGTTGAGCGATCGACGGACATGCCGCAGACCGGATCCTTGGCGAGGAGATAATCCTGGGGCGCTGCTTCGAACTTCTTGCGGCAACCGTCGCAGCAGAAATGGTAGGTTCGGCCTTCATGGACGAGGCTCTGCTTGCCGGCATCCGGATCGACCGTCATTCCGCAGACGGGATCGCGCGTGACGGGCGCCTCGGCCGGTGCGCCGTGGCTATGGCCGGAGCAGCAGCCCTGCGCTCCGTGGCCGTGATGATGGGAATGGTCGTGATTATCCATAAGATTCTCCTTTGCCCGCAAGGGCAGTGGATAGGCTTATGAACCTTCCAGCAACTGGAAGGTCAAGCGAGAAGTTTCGTCCCGCTTGAAAATCGTCAATCAGGCTCGATCAGGGCGACTGGCTGGACGCCAAGAATACTGGCGAGCGGCAGCCGTGGTCCGGGATCGAGATGATGTCCGGTAAGAAGATCGCATTTGATGCCCTGCAGACTTGGCGGGATCTCGATTGCGGTATCGGCCCAGAACTCCGGCCCTGAAAACAACACACCGGGATCCAGCCAGCCGAGCATCAGGCGTGGTACGACCGTAATCGCATAGTCGCCGTCGAGCTGCCGGGCGCAGGCAACGGCGTGGTCTTTTCGGCTTCCCGTGATGCTGAGCGGCAGATACCGGCCAGCGGCAAACAGCTGTGGCTGGCGGCGGCGCAGGTGCAGGCCGATCTCGATAATCCGCTGTTTCAGCACCGGTGCCGTCAGCTCGTCGATTTCGCCATGCGCCGAAAGCGACTTGCGGAGTGCCTTGAAATTGACCGGGCGGCGGTTGTCGGGATCGACGAGGCTGAAATCGAAGCCTTCCGCGCCCTGATAAATATCGGGGATGCCGGGAGCGGTCAGCTTGATCAGCGTCTGCGACAGGCTGTTGAGATAGCCGGCGGAAAGGAGGGGCCGCAGCGTTTCGGCAAAGTCCTCATGGAAGGTGAGGTTCGATGAGGCTGTGAGCGCTGATGCGTAAGCATTCACCGCGGCTTCGTATCCCGCATGCGGCTCGTCCCAGCTGGTACCGAGCTTCGCCTCGCGGATCGCTTTCTCGGCGTAGGCGGCAAATCGCTCCGTCAAAGCTTCCGCCCGGCCCTCGCTGAAATCTTCAGGCCAGATGCCGGCCAGCGCCTGATAGAGCATCCATTCGACATTGCCCTCCGGCGTCAGGCCGCCCGGCAGTTCGGTGAGGTGTTCGCGGTTCATCTCGCGCCAGCGCTCGACGCTGCGGCGCCAGAGGTCCGGCTCCTCGCTGAGGGCATAAAGTCTGGCGCGGGCGTCTTCACCGCGTTTCGTGTCGTGTGTCGAGGTTGCCGAAAGACCATGTGGCTGTTCTTCCGCACGCTTTTGCATGAAGCGGTGAAAAGCCTCGACGCCTTCGGGCATCGCGTCCGGCTCGCCGCCGACTTCGTTTGCGGCGAGAAGCCGGTTGTGGCGGTAGAACAGCGTGTCCTCCATCGCCTTTGCCATGATGGGACCGCTCAACTGCTGGAAGCGCCGCTGGAATTCTTCCGCGCGGCCGTTGGTCAGCAATGCGCAGACGCCGTCGAGCGCCCTGCGGTCTTTGACATGCCTGGCGGCCGATCCTCTTATCTCCTCCAGCACCGTGGCCTCGCGTGCGTCCATCGCACCGCCTTGGCCGTAGCTCCTATAGACAGGAAAGGCGATCAGAAGCTCGCGAATGGCGTTCCTGATATCCGCTTCCGGTGTATCGGGGAGCGCGGCGGTCGCGAGCTTGCCTAGGCGGTTCACCTCGCCGGCAAAATTCCGCTCCACCATCAGCATCTTGGCGGCTCTCAACCCCGCTTGAAAATCCGCGTTGGCCGGTGCGATGGTCGTATACGCCTTCTGCAACTCGGCCGTTCCCCTGGGGTCGATGAAGAGATCGGCAAGAGCGGAAATGAACTCATAGCCCGTCGTCCCCGAGATCGGCCAATCCGCAGGCAGGCTCTCGCCATGGCCGAGGATCTTTTCGACGATGATATAGGTCTCCGGTCCGGCGGCCTTGCGCAGCCGGTCCAGATAGGCCTTGGGGTCGGCAAGGCCGTCGATATGATCGAGGCGCAAGCCTTGCACTTTGCCCGACCGGACAAGATCGAGGATGACGCGATGGCTGTCCTCGAAGACGGCCTCGTCCTCGACGCGCAGGCCGGCGAGGCCGGTGACCTCGAAGAAGCGGCGGTAGCTCAGATGAGATGCGGCCGTCTTCCAGTGCGTGAGCCGCCAGTGCTGCGCCGCGTGGAGTCGGCCGATGTCGCCGGTTTCGGCACTATCGGGATGCAACGGCAGATGCGTCTCGAAATAGGCAAGGGTCTGCTCGCCGGTCTCCGGGTCTCGAACTACCTTGAGTTCGCCGTCGGCCAGCGCTTCCTCGAAGGGCTTACCGAGGATGGGGAGCGTCAGCGGTTCGGACCAGTCGATGTCGAAATAGCCGGCATAGCGGCTCTGTTTTCCATACCGCAGGACATCCCGCCACCAGGCATTTTCGGTCGAGGCTGCCATGTGGTTCGGCACGATATCGAGGATCAGCCCGAGACCGGCTGACTTGAGTTCGGCGCAGAGCCGCTCGAACCCTTGGCGGCCGCCGATCGCGGGGTCGATCTCGTTGGCATCGGTGACGTCATAGCCATGGGTCGAGCCGGAGACCGCCGTGAAGATCGGCGAGGCATAGAGATGGCTGATGCCGAGCGCCTTGAGATAGGGCACGAGTTCGGCCGCATGGTCGAAGGTCATGCCGTTGCGAAACTGGAGCCGGTAGGTGGATGTGGGAAGCGTCATGAGCCGCCTTTGTTCGGAAGGATAACGATCCGGAACGGCGGCGGCGGGCTTTTGTTCCCGCCATTTCACTCTTGCGGCAGGCGGCGGAGCAGTCTCTTTCCGCCTATTGTCAGGCTCGCGCAGTCATGGTCATGCGCGGCGGAAAATCTGCGCCTGTGTCCCCTTTGGAAAGCTCTTTGAGCTGACCAGTTCAAGGCGGCGGAGCGACGTGACGCCGGAGAAGATCGGCAGGCCGCGGCCGAGCGCCAACGGGTAGACCATCAGCCGGTATTGATCGACCAGATCGGCGGCGATGAGACTCCGTGCGAAGCTGGCGCCGCCATGGGCAACGATGGGGTCTCCGTCGGTGGCCTTGAGTTTGGCGATCTCCTCGCTGAGATCACCGCTCGCCACATAGGCGTCCGGCCAGTTGCCGGTCTCGGCAGCCTCCAGGACGGCCGCTCCCGACTTCGAAAAGACGGCCTTCGGTATCTCGTTCATCGGCGCGGCGAATGGCCCTGCCGCGGTCGGCCAGAATCCGGCCATACTCCTGAAGCTGCGGCTGCCCATGATGTGCAGGCCGGCATCCGCGACCGTCTCAACCTTCCAGGCAATCGCCTCCTGGTCGCCGTTGAAGATCCAGTCGATTTCGCCTTCGGGACCGCAGACGAAGCCGTCGAGCGACATGGCCATGGTCAGGATCAGGTCTCGCATTGCTCTCTCCTCGTGCTGTTCTGATCCAAGGACGCTGAGGCGGCGCAGATTCCGACAGCGCCGCCGAAAAATCGGGACATCAGTCGATGAAGACGCCGACGCTGGCCGCACGGCCCATGGCGTCGATGACGGTCAGCTTCGAATAGCCGCCGCCGTCCGGCAGCCACTGGTTGGTGCGGCGGCGCGAGAGATCCGGCAGCGGCTTGCCGTTTGCCAGCCATCGGAACGGCGCCCGGCCGCCCTGCAGTTTCAGCACGAGCGGCGAGAGATCGCCGTTCTTGGCGCCGAGATCCACATGCGCGCCCTCGGGCGGATAGACGATCTGCGGCGCGGATTCGCGTGAGGAGTTGACCAGAAGGCCGCTGGCATTCAGCGCAAAACGACGCTGGCTGACTGGCAGGTCCTGTTTGGCGATGCGGATCGCGCCGGAGGGCGGACGGGGCAGCGGCGTCGTGGCGATGCCGGACTTGGCGAAACCTTCGAAGAGGATCGGCGCTGCGGTGCCGTATCCGGTCAGCCCGGGAACCGCGCCGTTGTCGGGACGGCCGACCCAGACGCCGAGGACGTAGCGGCCATCATAGCCAACCGACCAGGCGTCACGGTAGCCGTAACTCGTGCCGGTCTTGTAGGCAATGCCGCGCTGCGGCGCGCCGGCAGGCGGGATGACGCCGGAGAGGATATCAGTGATGTTCCAGACGGCGACCGGTTCCAGCAGCGGCTCACCGTCAATCTTGCCGGGTATGCCGGTCACGCCATCGCCGATCCTGACCGGCTGACCGTTGTTGGTGAGCGCGGTATAGAGCTGCACCAGATCCTTCAGCGTGATGCCGACGCCGCCGAGGCCAATTGCCAGGCCCGGCGTCTCGTTCGGCGGCAGGCTCGGCTGAACCTCGGCGCGGCGGAAGCGCACCATCAGCCGCGTCGGGTTCACGGCATCGAGAAGCTTTACGGCCGGGACGTTCAGTGACAGCTGCAGCGCCTCGCGGATCGTCACGTCGCCCTGATAGCTCATGTCGAAATTGCGCGGCCGGTAACCGAAGAAATCCGCCGGACGGTCCTCGATGATGGTTTCCTGGGCGATGAGCCCCTGCTCGAAGGCGAGACCATAGATGAAGGGCTTCAGCGTCGAACCCGGCGAGCGGCTGATGCGGGTCATGTCGATCCAGCCGGAGCGGCTGGCATCGAAATAATCGGCCGAGCCGACCTCACCGACGATCTCGCCGGAGCGGGCATCCGCCATCACCATGGCAATCGACAGCTTCGGGCCGAGCCGCATCGCGGCATTCCTGGCGGTCAGTTCCAGTCCTGCCTGGACCTGCTTCTTCAGCGTCGTCTTGTGCTCGCGCTCTTTGGGCGCCTTGCGCAGCGCCGCTTCGGCAACATGCGCTGCAAGCGCCGGCAGCTGCATGCGCCGCGCTGGCACCAGCGTCGCCTCGGCACGCCCGGCTTCGCCATCACCGACGGCGTCGGCAACTGCGACACGCTCCAGCACCCGCTTGCGCGCGGCTTCCGCGGCGGCGAGATTGCGGTCGGGGCGCCGCTTTTCTGGAAGCTGCGGCAAGGCGACGAGGAGAGCGGCCTGTGCCACCGTCAGCCGCTTCGGCTCCTTGCCGAAATAGGCAAGGCTCGCGGCCCTAACCCCTTCCAGATTGCCGCCATAGGGGGCATGGGTCAGGTAGAGATTGAGGATCTGCTCCTTCGATAGCCGCCGTTCGATCTGGATCGCGCGCACCACCTGCAGCAGCTTGGCCGACAGCGAGCGGCCGCTCCGCGGCTCGATCAGCCGCGCCACCTGCATCGACAGCGTCGAGGCGCCGGAGACAATTCGGCCGCTGGTGGCGAGCTGCAGCGCTGCCCGGCCGATCGCCAGCGCATCGATGCCGCGATGGTCGTAGAAGCGCCGGTCCTCATAGGCGACCAGCATGCGCAGGAATTGCGGATCGACGTCGGAGACATCCGTCTTCAACCGCCAGCGGCCCTCAGGCGTTGCGAAGGCGCGCAGCAGCTGGCCGTCGGCATCCAGCACTTCGGCGGAGACCTGCCCGGCAGTATCGAGCGGCGGCGGGTAGGCCTTGTCGAGCGCATCGAGGCCAAGCGCCAGCGCGCCGGCGAAGATCACGCCGGCGGCCGATGCAATGGTGAGCCTGTGCCAGAGCCGCATTACTGTGCTGCGACAACCTCCATCTTGCCGGTCGCGGTGCGGGCCGAGAGCTGCGGACGGTACATGTCCTCGACGACGGCAGCCGGATGGTCGTAGGTGCCCGGGGTCACGGCGCGCACGACATAGGCGACGTTGATCTCGCGATTGTCGCCTTCCGAGCGGTTGAAAGCCGCCACGAAGCGGTCGTCGCGGAACTCGGTATGGGCGGCCGTCTGTTCGCCGATCCAGTCGAAATTCGTCAGCTGGGCGCTATCGACCAGGCTCGGATTGTCGATCTGGAAACCGGCCGGCAGCAGGTCGGTGACGACGATGCGCGACGGCCAGTTATTGCTTTCGGTCACATGCAGCACGACGACATAGCGCTCGTTCTGCTTGGCTTCGCTGACATTCGCCTCCTCGCCATCGAGCGTGTAGTAGCTGCGCTCTATCGCAAAGCCGTCGCCGCCGGCAGGCAGCGGCGTCACCGGGGCGGCAACAGTCGTCACCACCGCGGAGACCGTGTCGCTGGTGGCGCTGGTCAGGGTCAGCGGATTGTTCAGGAGCGCATCGCCGCTCATCGACGCCATGTAGGAGCCGGTATGTTCGGCACCGTTGACATCGACCTTCAGCGCATCGTCACCGCTCTGGATGGCGCGGGCGGCCAGCAGCATCCAGGCCTGTTCCTGGGTGCTCGTCCACTTGGAGCGGTTGAACTCCTTGGCGACGGCCTTGGCGAGCTCCGGAATGACCGGCGGCACCGGACGGCTTTCGGCCGCCAGCGCCAGGATCGCCGCGCCATCGCGCAGGATCGAGCCATAGTCGGTGCGCGAAAGATTGACGCGCTGGACCATCGACGTTTCGGTCATCTGCAGCGCATCGACGAAGATGTTCTTCGAGCGTGTCGCATCGCCGTAGAGCGCCAGCGCCGCGGCGATATGGGCCTTGGCGAGCGGTGTCGGGAAGTCGTTGATCATCGTGTCTGCGTAGTAGCGCAGATCACTGATCGCCGCCTTCTTGTTGCGGGCGAGAACGTAGAGCGCATAGGCGATATTGTCGCCCTGCGTCTTGACATCGACGTCGTAGCTCAGCGCGTTCTGCAGGTTCTCAAGCGCCTGCACCAGCGCGCGGTCCGGCACGTCGTATTTCTCTTCACGTGCGCGGGTCAGGAAGTCGGTGACGTAGGAATCGAGCCAGAGGTCGCCTGAGTCAGGTCCCCAGAGGCCGAAGCTGCCTGCCGATGCCTGGTAGGAGAGCACGCGGTAGATCGCGTCCTGCACCCGCTTCTTCACATCGGCGTCGTCTTCAAGTCCTGCCTGCTTGGCGAGTTCGCCGAGATAGAGCAGCGGCATGGCGCGGCTCGTCGTCTGCTCGGCGCAGCCGAAAGGATAACGGTCGAGGGTCATCAGCAGCGCCGGGATATCGAAGGCGGCGGAGCGGGTGACGTTCACGCTGACGGAGGCGCCGGGCAGCACGCTGTCGGCCAGCAGCTCCTTGTCGATCTTCAACGAGGCCCCCGGTTTCAGCGCGATGACGCGGCGCTCGGTGACCGGCAGCGAAGCCGGGCGAACCGGCACATCGACGGTCTGGTCGAGCGACAGGCCCGAGGCATCGGAGAGGTTGATCGAGACGGAACCCTGGCCGGGCTGCTTGCCGATCACGGCAAGCGTCAGGTCGGATTTGGCGCCAGCATCGAGATGGATCGTCTTGGAAGCCGAGGCGGCATCGACGCCGACAGCGTCATTGCCCGTGATCGCCACCTTGAAGTCGCCTGCTGGCGCATCGGTATTGGCGATGTCGAGGCGCAGTTCGGCCTTGTCTCCCGGCGCCAGGAAGCGCGGCAGGCTGGCGGTGACAACGACGGGGTCGCGGATGATGACATCCTTGACGCCATGGCCGACACCGTCCTTCGACCAGGCAACCGCCATGACGCGGGCCGTGCCGTTGAATTGTGGAATGTCGAAGCTGACATTCGCCTTCCCCTCGGCATCGAGCTTGACCGGGCCGGAGAAGAAGGCGACGAGCTTCTGCGTCGGCGGGCTGGCGGAGAGCGCCACGGTGCCGCCGTCACCACCGGTGCGCAGCTTGCCGGTTGCGCCGAGCGAACCGTCGATCAGGCGGCCGTAGAGGTCGCGGATTTCGAGACCAAGCTGGCGCTGGCCGAAATACCAGTCTTCTGGGTTCGGCGCCTCATAGCGCGTCAGGTTGAGAATGCCGACATCGACGGCGGCAACCGTCACATAGGCATCCTCGTTGGCGCCGGCACCGGCAACTGCGAGGCTGATATTGAGCGGCCCGCGCGGCAGCATCTTGTCAGGCGCCTCGACCTTGACCTGCAGCGCGCGCTGCTCGGGATCGACCTTCAGCCATTTGATTCCGATGGAGCGCATCGGCATGTGATTGTCCTGGCTGTCGCCGGGGCGGAAGAGAGTGGCGGTGACATAGGCACCCGCACCCCAATCGGCGGTGACGGGAATATCGACTTCACCGCCGGTCTCGCCCATCGTGGCGTTCTGCACAGCCACCAGGTTCTCGGTACCCGCGGTGACCATCAGCTCGCCGCCATAGCGCGAGGTGACCTTCAGCTTGGCCGTTTCGCCGACCTTGTAGCTGTCCTTGTCGAGAGCGATTTCGAGACCATCTGGCGTCTCCGTAGAGGTCGTCTCGACGAACCAGCCGGCGTCGAATTCGAAGCTCGATGTCGGACCGTCGGCATCCGGGCTTTCGACTTCGAGGCGATAGCGGCCCCAGCCGACAGGCACGGAAATCTTGCCGCCATCGGTTCCGGCATCGATCACGCCATCTGCGACCTGGCGGGCATTGTAGGCAGGTTCGTATTTCCAGGCGGTGCCGTCGCGGTACCACTGGTACTCGCGCTCGAGGTTGTAGAATTTCCAGCGCAGGCCCTTCACTTCCTGTTTCTGGCCTTCGGCGGTGATGCCGATAATATTGAAGGAGACGGTGGAATTTTCGGCGACGTCACCGGAGAATTCCGGCTTGATGCCGATCATCGGACCCTGGTTCTTCACCGGGATCACCAGCGAGCGCTCCAGCGCCCGGCCACCCTGTTCCTGCATGCGGATATAGACGGTGGCGTTGAGAAGCTGGGTGGTGGCCGGAAGGTCGCCGACGGTGAGATCGGTCGATGCCTTGCCGTTTTCATCGAGTTCCGGCAGGCCCTCGATCGTCTGGCGGTTTTCCTCGGAGGCTTCTTCATCGGCAAGGCCGAAGAAATAGCCGGGGAAGGCAGCGCTTTCGCGGGTCGGCTTCAGCACGACGTCGCCTTCGAGCGTCAGCCCGGCGGCCGGTGCGCCATAAAGGTATTTGCCGTCGATCTCGATCGTCGCGGGCGTATCCGGGCCGATTTCCTTGGCCTCGGTCTTCAGCGTCATGTCGGTGCGATCAGGCACGAAGTCATCGACCAGGAAGCTCTTGGTGCCGATCGCAGCACCCTTCGGATCCGTGTAGATGTTCATCGTCCAGGTGCCGCGCATGGCGTTCTGCTGCACCGGCAGATCGACCGTATAGCCGCCGAGATCGCTGGTTTCCTTGACGATGCGGCGGTCTTCCACACCATCGGGGCGCAGGAAGACGAAGGTGAGCGGCAGGTTCTCGATCGCCTTGCCGTCTGTGTCGCGGGCAAGCGCGGAGGCATGCACCGTCTCGCCGGCGCGGTAGATGCCGCGCTCGGTAAAGGTCATGATATCGATCGCGCCTGGCGAAGCGCGGCCCGTGACGCCGCGGTCGGAGAGGTCGAAGCCGGCGCGCGTCATGTCGAGGAAGACGTAGTCGGAATCGCCGTTCTTGGCGGTGATCACGGCAGGCGTCAGCGCCGCCGTACCGCGCATCAGGCCGGCGGTGAAGGTGGCGCGGCCGTTATCGTCGGTCTTGGCGGTGCCGAGCACTTCGTTGTTCTTGGCAAGCAGCGTCAGCTCGACGCCGGCAATCGCCTTGGCGGAAGCCAGCGAGCGGGTGAAGACGTTGAGGCCGTCGGTGCCGGCATAGGTGGTGATGCCGACATCCGAGACGACGAACCACTGCGTCGCCTTGCTGTCCCATTCATTCTCTGGCGCGTTGGCAGGCGAGGCGATTAGCACGTAGACGCCGGGCTTGCGCTGCGGCAGCGCCTCATCGACGGGGAAGCTGGTGACGACATCCTTGTTGAGGTCGTTGGCGATGTCGATCGAACCCTGCCAGACCAGCTCGCCGCTTTCGTCCTCGATGCGCTGGGCGCTGTAGCCGTCGAGCTGCGTCAGGAACTGCGAATTCGTCAGCAGCGGCGCAATGCCGCGATCGCCGATGCGGTAGAGCTTCAGCGCCGCCGACTGGATGTTGACAGAAACCAGCGGAATACCGCGGCGCGCCGTGGATGGCAGCACGAAGCTGTCGCCGGTGAAACGCACCGTCTGGCTGCGGTCCTTGACGTAGATGTCGAGGCTGACAGGCGCTTCCAGCACCTCATCGACCGACGACGGCAGGCCGGAGCGGAAGACGATCTTGTAGTTCTCGCCATGAACGAGACCTTCGACGCAGATCTGCTTGTCCTTGGCTTCGAGCGCTTTCGGCGCCTGGCCGTTCAGCGTCACGAAGGGCGTGTAATCCGTCGTCTTGACCAAGGATTCCGAGAAGGTGACGCAGGCGCGGGGATTGGCGCTGTCGGCATCGACATTATGCTCGGTGATGCGGAAGCCCTGCTCGGCCTTGAGCTTCAGATAGGCGTCGTTGACTTCCTTGGAGCTCGCAAGCGCCAGACTCGCCTTGTAGGCGTTGAGTGCCGCCCGGTAGTTCGAATTCTTCGACAGCGACGTCGCAAGCACGGCCAGCGCGTCGGCGCGCTTGGAGGCAGTGCGGGTTAGGTCATATGCGTTCAACGCATCGAGCTGCGCCTGGCCGAAGACCTGGCTGTCGGTGCCGCCGAGCGAATTGGCGGCGCGCGCGGTTTCGAGCCAGAGGTCGCCATCGTTGGGGGTGAGCGCCAATGCGCCATGGAAGGATTCCAGCGCGGCGGCGAGATTGTTGGCCGTGAGATCGAGGCGGGCGGTCGCCGTGAGATTATCGACCGACTGACCTTCCTGGGCCTCGGTCAGCTCGTTGTTGGTCTTGTAGTCACGGGCCTGCTGGATGACGTCGGCCGAGAGAAAGTTGAGGCGCGGCGCAGCACCGAGATCCGGCTCCTGCGGAATGGCGGCAGCCGTCGTCTCGACGATCCGGCCGGCGATCGCGCCCGGGAAGGCGTTCATCGTCTTGAAGTCGGATTTCAGGAAGCACCACTGGACCTTTGGATTATAGGTAAAGGCCTTGCAGCTCTTGTCGCCGATGCAGGACTTCTTGCACTGGTCGAGCGAGACGTTCTGCTCCGTCCTCAGATCGAAGCCGAAAAAATCGGCATCCTTGATCGTCTGGATATCGCGCTTCGCATCGGCGGCGCCGGCTGGCAGGCTGATCGCAAGTGCAGAAAAGGCGATGGCGGCGAAGGCGAAGAAAGAGCGTACAGACATCAAGTCCCCCCGGGCGGCTGCGCTGATCGGGCCGCACTCTTGGCTGCCCCGATGGCGTTGTCAACACAACTTATGCGGTGTCGCGTTTTCGCACAGAAGCCGCCATCGCATTGTCATGTCATCATGAGATAAGTGCTTTGGAATTGGGCCTTTTTGCTGTTTTTGGCAAGACGAAACGCGCCAAAGGGAATTGCCCTCCGGTGGACCTGTTTTTGTCAGGAAGGCGTGTCGCGCCGAGCGCGATTTCACTGCTTGCCTGCTTCGTCGAAAGCGCTGCCCCAATAAGCGGCTGTCATCCCGGCGACCGGCCGATCAGCCGGATACACTCGAACTCTCGCCGAAAATCCGAAAAGGTTTCTTGCGAGGCGTGCCGGGAAGATCCGTTCTTGCTCTGAGGGCCTGTCGAGTGTTATTCCGCCCTGTGGATAACCACGCAGGCGGCACCCTGAGCCGCCTATCATTTCAAAGGCTTAGCTAATTTTAACATTTTATCAATGTTAACAACGGGTTAAACTCGAAAAAATACGTTCCGGCCCGGAACATATCCTGTTCAGCACCGTTATCTGCTCAAGTTCCAGAGGCTCACAACCGTCCGGAATGAAGTTCTTTCGCGTGCTTGGGTTAACGGAAGAGGGCGTCATGGCCATCAATGTTGTGCGTAAATGGCTGCGGGATAACGTTATGAACCAGAGAGTATTGATTGTAGAAGACGAGTTTCTGATCGCCCTCGACCTCGAGGCGACAGTCGAAAACTTGGGAATGGAAGTCGCGGGACTTGCGACCAACAAGGAGCAGGCGTTGCAGCTTGCGCACTTGGCGGACGTGGCTTTCGTCGACATCAACCTGTCCGATGGCGCGACAGGTCCGGAAATCGGCCGCCGCCTTGCCGAAGAGCATGGCATCACGGTCGTTTTCATGACCGGCAACCCGGAGGCTGTCGCAAACGGCGTCAAGGGTGCGCTGGGTGTCGTCAGCAAGCCCGTCATGCCTGCGGTGGTCGAACAGTCGCTGAAATATGCCGTCGCGCGCCGCGCAGGCATGTTGGCGTCGGTGCCGCCGCAGATGATGGTGTTTGCCTGAAATTAGCCGCTGACGGCCGCAAGTTGCGGCCGTTCGGCTAGCTTTTCCGTGCCGTAGGCACGAAGGAAAGTCCGCACGGCATTGCGTGCTGCGCTTTCGAGCTGTGATTCCGTCGGCAATTGTCCGAACAGAAGCATCAATTGCAGATCGGCATTGCCGAGCGCCAGAAACTGGCGGGCTGCCACATCGAAATCATCGATCTTCAGAGACCCTCCGGCACTCAGCCGCGCAAACAGCGCCCCGAGCGCTGAAATGATCCTGCCCGGTCCCTGCTGACGCCAGGTCTCAAAGAGATGCGGATAGCGCTCGCCTTCGTTCTGGATCAGACGGCGCAGGAATTTTCCGTCCTGATTGCAGAAGCAGTTCTTGTTGATGCGAATTGAAAAGGCGACGAGATCGTCTTCCAGATTGTCGGCATTGACCGGGAAGGTCGAAAGCATCGAGAACAGCATCTGGTCCGCGCGGCTCATGACGTCCTCGACGACGGCGACGAATAGCGTTTCCTTCTCGCAGTAGTGATTATAGACGGTCTGTCGCGAGACATTGGCCTCGATGGCGATCTCGTCGACGCTCGCTCCGGCGAAACCCTCGCGGCAGAAAACCTCGGCCGCGGCCTCCAGGATCGATGCACGCTTCTTGAACTGGCCGCGCTGCGTCGGTCCTTCGGATCGCTTTTCGGGTGTCGCGGAATTTTTCATATCCGTAAATGTAATGCGTCTTGACGTTTTAGACAATGCTGTCTAATTTTACACCAGTGTCCAAAATAATTGACATATTGATGCGTATTCGTTGACGCTTCTCCCAAGGCGCCGATGGACCGCTCCGGACACCCAATTGAACCCCTTCGAAAGCAAAGCGGTGGTGTGAATTTCCGCCTCGTCCGCTGCGTTTTTATGAAAGATCACCGCCATGAACGCTCCATTCTTTCGCACTGCGCTCATTCTCGGCCTGCTGTCGGCCATCGGCCCGTTTGCCATCGACATGTATCTGCCGGCGCTGCCGTCCATCGGGGCGGACCTTCACTCCGACAACAGCGTGACACAGCTGAGCCTGCTTGCCTTCTTCATCTCGTTTGCACTGGCGCAGCTTCTCTATGGGCCGCTGTCCGACATGTGGGGCAGAAAGCTGCCGCTCTATATCGGTATCAGCGTCTTCGTCGTCGCCAGTGTCGGCTGCGCGCTGGCGCAGAATATCGAAACGCTGATCGCCTTCCGCTTTATCCAGGGCATCGGCGGCGCTGCCGGCATGGTCATTCCGCGCGCAGTCGTCCGCGACATGCATACCGGCGTCCAGGCAGCGCGGCTTATGTCGCTGCTGATGCTGGTTTTCTCGATCTCGCCGATCCTTGCGCCGCTGACCGGCAGTGCCGTCATTGCCTTCTACGGCTGGCGGGGCGTGTTCTGGGCAGTCACCATTGCGGCTTTCATCGGTATCCTTCTGCTGGCAACGCAGCTCGAGGAAACGCGGCCTGCCCACCATCGCAAGGAAAGCAGCATCGCTGGCGCCATGCGCGCCTACGGCATGCTTCTCCGCGACCGCAACTTCATGACGCTGACTTTCATCGGTGGCCTGGGTATCTCGAGCTTCCTCGTCTATCTCGCCAATTCGCCCTTCGTGCTCATCGAGCATTACGGGCTGACGCCGACGCAATACAGCTTCGCCTTCTCGATCAACGCCGTGTCGTTCTTCGCTGTGTCGCAGGCAACCGGCTGGCTCGGTGAGAAATTCGGCCTTGTCCGCGTCATGCGCATCGCCGTCACCTCCTACGCGCTTGTGATGATCGCCATGGTCGCCGTCATGGCCGCCGGCCTCGACCAGCTTCCTGTCATGGCTGTGTTCCTGTTCGCCGGATATGGCTTCCTCGGCCTCGTCATTCCGACCAGCGCCGTCCTGGCGCTGGAGGATCACGGTGAGATCGCGGGCACCGCGTCGTCACTGATGGGCACACTGCATTTCGTCATCTCGGCGGTCGCCATGGTCTTCTCGAGCCTGGTTGCCGATGGTACCGCGCTGCCGATGGCCGGCGGTATCGCCATCTGTGCTTTCCTGGCTTTTGCCGTGACGCAGGCAACCATCGGCCGCCGTACCGCGGTCGCAGCCGCCGAATGAACCATTGCCGCGCCGCTCCGGCGGCGCGGCGGTACTGATATCTGCAACGTTCGATTGATAATCGCCGGACGGGCCATAAGTACCTGCTGAGCAATATCATTTCGGAGAAGCAAGCATGGTCAGCGAACGGGAATTGATCTCCAAGATCACCTGGCGCCTGATGCCGTTCCTCGGCATCCTTTATCTCATCGCCTATATCGACCGGCAGAATGTCAGTTTCGCCAAGCTGCAGATGGTTGGCGATCTCGGCATGAGCGAATATGCCTACGGCCTTGGCGCCTCGCTGTTCTTCATCGGCTATTTCCTCTTCGAAGTTCCCAGCAACCTGTTTCTGAACAAGCTCGGCGCCCGCATCTGGTTCGCGCGCATTCTTGTCTCCTGGGGCATCGTCACCATCGCGCTCGCCTATACGCAGAACGCGACGATGTTCTACATCCTGCGCTTTCTGCTTGGCGTCTGCGAGGCGGGCTTCTTCCCGGGCGTGCTCTATCTGCTGACGCTCTGGTTTCCGGCGGATTATCGCGGCCGCATGGTGGGGCTGTTCATGATCTTCAGTGCGCTGGCAAACGCCGTCGGCGCGCCGCTCGGCGGCATGCTGCTCGATCTCGATGGCCTCTATGGCTATGCGGGCTGGGAATGGGTGTTCCTGGCGACAGGCATTCCGGCCGTCATCGCCGGTATCGTCACCTTCTTCTACCTCCCGGGCAATCCGCAGACCGCGACGTTCCTGAGCAGCGACGAAAAGAGCTGGCTGCAGAACCGGCTCGACAGCGAAAATGCCGGCATGGACAAGAATGCCGAGAACGGCTTCAAGGCGCTGATCGATCCGCGCGTGCTGTTGATGTCACTCTGCTACGTGGCGTTCCCCCTGGCCGCCTATGGTCTCAGCTACTGGCTGCCGACCATCGTCCATGGCTTCGGGGTCACCAACACGGTCAACGGTTTCATCAATGTCATCCCGTGGATCCTGGTCGCCGTTGCGCTCTATGCCGTGCCCGCGATGGCCGATAAGGCGCCGTCCAAAACGCCCTATATCGTCATCCCGGCCTTTATCGGTGCGGCCTGCCTGTTGCTATCGGCGCTGATCCCGAACAACACGCTGCAATTCGCCTTCCTCTGCGTTGCCGCAGCCGGCATCTTTGCGCCGCAGCCGGTATTCTGGAGCCTGCCGTCGCGCTTCCTGAAGGGCGCGGGAGCTGCCGCAGGCCTAGCCGCCATCAATTCGGTTGGTAATCTCGGCGGCTTCGTGGCGCAGAATGTCGTGCCCTGGATCAAGGATACAACCGGCAGCACGATCGCACCGATGATTTTCCTCGCGATCTGCCTCGCGGCAGGCGGCCTGCTCGTCTTCCTCGTGACGCAGCTGATCGCCCGCAAGGACCACGAGAATACGCAGGCTACAGTCAGGACGTGAGCGAGAACGCGTCACTTTCGCCGGGCACCAGCTCTAGTGGCCAGATCGTGTTGCGGGCTCCCTCCGGATAGGATTCCGCATAGGCCGGCATGGTCGCAAGCAGGGTCTCGGCGAGTTCGACGCCGAGATCGCGTAGCGACATGCGGAAGCAGGTCAGCGACGGCTGCAGGAACCGTCCGCGCGGCTCTTCGCGGAAGCCGATGATGGCGAGGTTGCGGCCGGGAATCACACCCGCTTCGACCAGCCGGCGATAGAGCCCGAATGCCATCAGCTCATAGATCAGGATGATGGCTGTCGGTTTGCTGTCGAGCAGCAAGAGCTCATGGCCCGCCTGATAGCCGCCCTGTTCGCTCGATTTCACCCGGATGACGAGATTGGGATCGTATTTGATGCCATGCCGCTCCAGCGCCCGCCGGTAGGAATCGACGAAGATGTAGCCGAGATTGATGTCGTTCGACGGTGCGGCGATAGCGATCTTGCGGTGACCCTTGGCAACCAGCCGGTCGACGGCCGACGTCGCGACGCCCTCGAAATCAAGGTCGATCCACGGGTAGTTGCCGCCCGACGAGCTGCGGCCGAGGCTGACAAAGGGGATCTTGGCCTTGACCAGCAAATCGATGCGCTTGTCGATCCGCTGTGTTGCCGAGATGATCATGGCATCGACGACGCGGCGCGCCACCATGCGCTTCAGATATTCGTAGGGGTCTTCGTCATTGGGGCAGGGCAGCATGACGAGGTCGAGCTTGTGCCGTGCCAGGACGCTCTGCAGGCCGCCGGTGACGCCGAGGAAGAAGTCGTCGCTATTTTCGACGGTCTCCTTGCTGGATTCGATCATCAAGCCGATCGCGTTGGTCGTTCCCTGACGCAGGCTGCGGCCGGACTGGTTGGCGACATAGCCAAGCTCCTCGGCGGCGGCGAGAACGCGCTTGCGGGTTTCCTCATTCACATCGGGCTTGCCGTTCAGCGCGCGGGAAACCGTTCCGATCGAAATGTCGAGATGCTTTGCAAGTTGTCGGATCCCTTTCATATCAGGCGATCTTCCTCCTCGATCAAAGCCCGTAGAACCCTCTTCTTGCCACAGGAAAACGTTTCCGGAAAGCGCTACCGCCGTCAATCGGCGAATTGGTGGATATGAATAATGAGCGAATCCGGGTCGGCGAGGATGATCGAATAGACCGGCGGCTCGAAGCAGTTCGTCGTCTTCGGTGAAACGAAGTCGAGCGCCGTCTGGTGGTTGGTACTGCGCAGGATGGCGAAAGGGATGCCCTGCCAGTTGCCGGTGATCAGCCGGTGCAGGTGGCCGGCAAAGATGTGGCGCACATTGCCATGGCTTTTCAGGAGTTCGAAGAGCGGCTCCGGTTCGGCAAGTCCGAAAAGGTCGAGGGCAGGCAGATACACCTTGGCCGGCGGATGGTGCATGAAGAGATAGACCGGCCGGTCGCTGGCTTCATCGAGTTTTTCCTTGAGCCAGGCCAGTCTCAAAGCGCAGAGCCTGCCGGTCACCTTGCCGTCGTCGAGCGTATCGAGCGTGATCACCCGGCCCTCGGGGAGATCGATCGCTGCCTGGGCAAAGCCGTTTTCGGCCATCTGATCCGGGAACGCTGCGGCAAAATTCTTGCGGATATCGTGATTGCCGAGCATCAGCCGGATGGTCAGCGGCGAGCGCTGAACGCGGGCCTTCAGGATCTCGTAAGTATCGGCGCCACCGGTCTCCGAAAGATCGCCCGATACGACGACGAGCGAGGCATCCGGGTGGAATTGCTCGACGTCGGAAAGGCACGCATCCATGCGCGCAGCGGGATCGAGGCCGAGCAGTGTTTCCCCGGCGGGGACCAGATGGAAATCAGAAATGTGGATGAGCTTCATGCGGCAGCCTCGGCATTTGCAAGCGAATGAGTGATAAGCGAAAGCAGTTCGTCGCGCATCTGCGGCGCTGCGGCGATGACCGGGCCGCCGGTCAGCAGCGTTCCGCCTTCGCCCGGAAAGTCCGCCGTCCAGCCACCGGCTTCGCGGATCATCAACAGGCCGGCTGCGCAGTCCCAGGCGTTGATATGCGGCTCGTAGTAGCCAGCCAGCCGCCCGCTGGCGACCTGCGCCAGCATGAGCGCGCCCGAACCATTGCGGATGAACATGCCGCCCGCTTCCAGAAGCAGTTCGATGAAAGCGGACACCTGCCGGAGCGGAATGCGGAAATTGGCGCCGACGCCGAGCAGGCCGGTCGAGATGCTGGCGGTCCCGTTCACATGCATGGGCCGCCCGTTGAGCTGCGCGCCTGCACCTTGCTTGGCAGTGAAGAGATCGCCTGTCGACGGCTGGCAGATCAGCCCGAGCACCGTCTCGGTGCCTTTCATGACCGCGATCGAGATGCACCATTGGTCCAGGCCGTTAACGAAGCAGCTGGTGCCGTCGATCGGATCGACCACCCAGAGATAGCCCGATGGGCCTTCGCTCAGGCCCTCTTCCTCGCCGAGCACGCCATCATCGGCAAAGGCGGCGGCAATGCGTGTGCGGATCAGCGCTTCGACCGCCTTGTCGGCCTCGCTGACGATATCCTGACCGTTGAGCTTCTGGCTGCTCTCCAGCGAAGCGAGATCGGCGAAGTAGGCGAGCGCCTTTGCCGCGGCTTCGAGGACTACCTCCCGCGCCAGAACGAAGCGCGGATCATCAGGGAATTCGCAGGGCATTGGGATCTCTCTGGGTCAGGGAACGAAGCTGTCGCGGACGATCAGCTCCGGAATGACCCGCTCATAGGCGGGGGGAAGGTCGGGGTTGGCCAGCCGTTTTTCGACCAGCTCGACAGCGCGTTGCGCCATGACGACAGGATCCTGGCGGAAGGTCGTCAGCCGGTAGCTCAGCCAGGCGGCTTCGGGAACATCGTCGAAGCCGATGACGGCGACATCCTCGGGGATGCGCAGGCCGAGTGTGGTGCGCACATAGTCCATCAGTCCGAAGGCGATCTGGTCGTTGGCGCAATAGACGGCGTCGGGATGGTCGTCCGAACGAGCGAAAAGCTGCCTGGCGGCGGCGATGCCGCTGTCATAGTCGGAATCCTTGCCGCGGCCGATGGTGACAGTTGCCCCCAGCGCTTCGGCGGCGGTTTTGAAGGCGTTCTCGCGCTCGGCGATGCTCGAGGTCGCGGAGAAGGATGCGGCGACGGCAAGCTTCCGGCGGCCCTTTTCGAAGAAGGCGTTGGCCGCTTTTCGCGATGCTTCCGAGTTGCCCGCGCGCACGTGGTCGGCATCCGGCTCGGAGCGGCCGATCACCACCAGCGGCTGGCCATTGCGATGCGCCAGCTCGACGAAATTGGCCGGCGGCGAGCCCGAGAGGATAATCGTTGCCTCGGCGCGGTGGCCAATCAGCATCTTCTGGGCGGCCAGCATTTCCTCTTCGGTCTGACCGGTGTTGATAAGGATCGGAATGCTGCCGCGCTGAATCAGCGCCTTTGACAAGGCCGCCGCAAGATGGGCCCGGAAGCCGACTTCCGGCCGTGTCGCAACGATGCCGACAAGCCGGCTCTGGTTGGCAAGCACGCCACGCGCCAGGTCGTTGACCTGATAACCTAGCTCGTCGGCCGCCTTCAGCACCTTCTCGCGCGTCAGCGGTGCGACGCTGGCGCCCGGCGTGAAGGTGCGCGAAACCGCCGATCGCGAGACGCCGGCAAGCTGCGCCACCTGTTCGGCGCTGACGAAGCGCATCCGCTCCTTGCGCTGGTTCTTGGCGTCGTTGATCGGGCCGTCATTCATGACAATCTCTCAATGCCCCACGCGTGAAAGGACGTCTGCCTTCAGGAATCGCTCGACGATAAACATAAAGACCAAGGAAGGAATGAGCAGCAAGAGGGCAGTGATCGAGGCGATCTGATAATTACCGCCCGAACCTGCAGTATACAGCAGAAGCGGCAGCATGTTCACATCCGGTGCGCCGACGAAATAGCTTCCGGTAAATTCATCGAGACTTTCGAGGAAGACGAAGATGGCGCTGGCCATCAGGCCGGGTGCGGCGAGCGGCAAGGTGATATCCATGAAGGCACGCATTGCACTCGCGCCGGCCGAGCGCGCCGCCTGTTCCAGCTCCTCGTCGATCGCCGAGAAGGCGGCCGTGGCAATCCAGACGGCGTAGACCAGACCATGCGAGGCATGGACGAGAACGACGCCAAGGATCGTGCCATTGAGGCGGATCTCGTAGAAAATGCGGGCGACGTTCACATAGACCGTCAGGTTCGGAAACGCCTGAGGAATGAGGAAGGCCAGCAGGATCAGCGCCCGGAAAGGCAATTTCAGCCGCGCCAGCGCGTAACCGGCAGGGATCGCCAGCAGCAACGAAACCACGACGGTCAGCACGGCGACGATCAGCGAATTGGTCAGCGATTCCAGCGCGCCGCCGCGCGGCGCGAACACCTTGGCCCAGCTGCTGAAGCCATATTGCAGCGGCAGGCTGTGCGGGAAGTACCATTTCTCGGCGACGGTCCAGAGCAGCAGGTTTGCCAGCGGCCCGAAGATGAAGAAGGCCATCAGGCCGAAGATGATGCCGCGCGGGATCCACCAAAGTGCCGAGAGCGGGCTCGCTTGCGATTGCGAAGGGGAAAGCGTGGCGAGGGTCATGCGCGCTCCTTCAGGCTCTGGCGCAGGTAGATCCAGGCGACCGACGAGGCGAGCACCAGCGAGACGAGGCCGAGGGCATTGGCGACGCCATAGTCACCATAGGCGTTGACGCGGAAGGCGATGTCGGCGGTCAGCATGGTGGGTGACTGCGCGTTGATCATCAGCGGTACCGAGAGAACGGACATCATGGTGACGAAAGACAGGATCAGGCCGACGGTCAGCGTCACCGACACCTGCGGCACGAGAATTTCAAAGAGCAGGCGCAGGCGCGAAGCGCCGAGATTGCGCGCGGCCTCGATCGTGTCGCGATTGACGGAGGCCATGGCGCCGGCAACCAGCAGTGTCACGAACGGCGTCTGTTTCCAGACGAAGGCAATGACGATACCGCGCCAGTCGAGATAGCTTTGGGCGTCGATCGGCGTCAGCAGCCCGAGGCTGATCAGCGTGCTGTTCATCAGCCCGCTCTTGGCGAGGAACGTGCGCAGGATCTGGCCAACGACGATGAAGGGAATGAACATCGGCCAGCGATAGAGCCAGCGCAGGATGGCAACGGCGACTGGATGCTCGCCGAGCGTGAGATAGCCGCCGATGGCGATCGAGGCGAGGCCGATCAGGATGGTCGAGATGGTGATGATCACCACCGAAAAGATGATGTCCTTGGTGTAGAGATCGAAGGTCTTGTAGAAATTGTCCCAGCCGAACCCGCCGCCTTCGATACGAAAGGCGCCAACCGCCGACATGACCAGCGGCAGGATGAAGAGAAAGGCAATCACCGCAAGTGCCGGAAGCACGAGCAAGAGACCGAGCAGGCGTCTGGACATCGTTTGACCTCGCTTCTTGTTCCCTTCTCCCCTCGGGGAGAAGGTGGCCCAGAGGGCCGGATGAGGGGGTGATCGGGCGGGGAGCGGCCTTGCTTTCGCCGGCCGTTCGCTCCTCCGTCGCTCACCCCCTCATCTGTCCTTCGGACATCTTCTCCCCGCTGGGGAGAAGGCAGTGCATTACTTCACAGACTGCTCGTAGGCTTCGAGGATCGCGGTGTTGTAAGGCGCGATCGGGAAAGGCTTGCCTTTGGTGGCGAGGTCTTCAGGCGTGATGTCGACGAACAGCTTGTTCCAGGTGGCGTCATCGAGCTTCGGCTTGACGAACTGGGCGTCGATACCCGGATACCAGTTGAACTTCTTCACGATGCCGTCGGCCTGAACTTCAGGGCTGGTGGCGAGCGCGATGAACTTCTCGGCGAGGTCCTTATGCGATGCCTTAGCCGGAACGACATAGTGCATCGGCTGACCCGGCATCCCCGGAGCCGGCAGAACCAGCTTCAGTTCCGGCGGCAGCTGGCCATTGGCCTGCCAGGAGTAGAACATGTCGACCCAGACTGGGCCCATGGCGATTTCGCCGCGCGAGAGCAGGTCGAGCGTGCCGGCGTTGCCAGGCGTCAGCGTTGCGTTCTTCGTGAAGTCGGCGAGACTCTTGAAGGCATCGCCCCACTTGGTGGTCTCATCCTGCTTGAACGGGCCGGTCATCAGGTTGGCAGCATCGCCGCCGCCGAAGGCGTAGATCCAGCCCATGACGAAGCTGACGCCCGATGCGCCGCCCTTGATGCCGTTATAGCCGAACTGCTTCGGATGTTCCTTGGCCCATGCTGCGAGCTCGGTGTAGCTCTTCGGCGGGTTCGGAACGAGAGCCGGGTTATATGCAATCGCTGTCTGGCTGTTGAACATCGGCATGACATAGCCGTCGACGTCGGAACCGAGGGCGTTCTTGGCGTTGTCGCGCGAGACCAGCTTGCCGGTGTCGATCGCGCCGCGATACTTCTCGAGATAGCCCTTCTGGACCATCGGGCCAGCGAACTTCTCGTGGACGACGGCAACGTCGATATCCCAGTTTGCCGTGTTGGCAGCCTGCTGGGCATCGAAGCGCTCGAGGATCTTCTGCGAACCGGCGTCGCCGGGGCCGGTGCCGACGGCGCGAACCGTGTTGCCCGGATAGGCCTTTTCAAAAAGCGGTCCGAGATACTGGTTGATGTAATCGACCATGTTCTGGTCGCCAGCGGTCGCAACGGTCAGTTCTTCGGCCTTCAGCGGGAAGGCGGCGAGAGCGACGGCGAAAGCTGCATAGGTCAGTCTCTTCATGAGTATGTCTCCATGGGTTCAAAAAGATAAAGTCATGCGTGAGCTTTCCCGGCCGCGGACCGGGAAATGGCAATGGCCGGGTTGGACTCCGGCGAATTGAAAAGAAACAGCGCGTCCGGTCCGATATGGACCTGCACGCGGTCACCGGGCTCGAAGGCGCGTGGCGCATCGGCCATGATGTCGCGCTCGCCGAGCCTGACGGAATGGCGCCAATGGCCGCCCGGATAGCTAACGGCGGTCACCTCGCCCTCGAAGGTCATGCCGGGTGCCGCGATCGGCGTGTCCATCGGCAGCAGCTGGGCGGCTTCCGGCCGGAACCGCGCCTCGATGGCGCCGGGCGCAAGCTTGCGGCCGAGCAGCGGCACGCTGCCTGCGGCATTGGCAGGACCTGCGGCGATGTGGAAACAGTCACCCTGCGGCACGCCTTCCAGCGGCAGCACGTTCTCGGCGCCCATGAAGGCGGCGACGAAGGCGGATGCCGGGCGGTTGTAGACATCCTCGGGCGTTCCCTGCTGGGCGATCTCTCCGGCATTGAGGATGACGATGCGATCGGCCATCACCATGGCCTCTTCGCGGTCATGGGTGACGTGAACGGCAGTAATGCCGAGGCGCTTCTGCAGTGCGCGAAGCTCATGGCGGACCGTGAGGCGAATGCGGGCGTCGAGATTGGAAAGCGGCTCATCGAGCAGCAGGATCTCAGGGTCGATGGCCAATGCACGGCCAAGGGCGACGCGCTGGCGCTGGCCGCCTGACAGTGCCGCGGGCTTTCGTGCACCAAGCCCGTCGAGGCCGAGCAGGCTCTGCATGGCGGCGACGCGCGTCGCGATCTCCGCCTTCGCAACGCCGCGCAGCTTCAGGCCGTAGCCGATATTCTGCGCCACCGTCATATGTGGCCACAGCGCGTAGGACTGGAAGACCAGCGCCATGCCGCGCTTGTCCGGCGGCAGGTGAGTAACGTCGCGATGGCGCACGGAAACCGTGCCGGAGGAGGGCGCGATGAAACCAGCCAGCACCCGCAACAGCGTCGTCTTTCCACAGCCGGAAGAGCCGAGCAGGGCCACGAATTCGCCGCGCTGAATGCTGAGGTTGATATCGTTCAGAACCTTGGTGCTGCCATATCTGCAGGCAACGGAATTCAGTTCCAGAAACGCGTCCTGGTTCATCGTGTCTCCTCCCATTGCACGGCTGTGCAATCCGATCTGGAGCTTAGTAGAATGTTTGTTTAACAGCCAGATGACATCGCAGATATTTCTGTGCTGCACTGCCGCGCAAACCAGCCTAAGCGCTGGCTTTCACTGATGTTTTCCGCAGCATTTTTTCTAATTTGCCGGTGCCTTGACAGCGGGAAACCTTTCCGAATAGTATCGTAAACGTTTACGGGATGCGTTTTCGGAGGAGACTGAAAGCGCGCCGCGGGAGGAAATCGTGACATTGAATGCCGTTTTATGCGGGTGCGGAGCTATGTCGAAAGGCTGGCTGCGCGCAATCCAGGAAACGCCGGCGCTGGCCGGTGCGATCGCCGTCAAGGGCCTCGTGGATTTGAACCCTGCTGTCGCCGAAGCGCTCGCTGCCGAGTTCGGCTTGAGCGATGCTGTCATCGGCGCCGACCTTGGCGATGTCATCGCGCGGACAGAGGCCGATATCGTCTTCGACGTCGTCATTCCCGCTGCCCGCTTCAATGTGGTCTCCACGGCCCTGAAGGCTGGTTGCCATGTGCTCAGCGAAAAGCCGATGGCGACCTCGCTTGCTGAAGGGGCAGCGCTGATCGACCTCGCTGCCGATGCCGGGAAAATCCACGCCATCATTCAGAACCGCCGCTACATCTCGGGCGTGCGCCGCATGCGCCGCTTCATCGAAAGCGGGGCGATCGGCGATCTCACCGGCATCCATTGCGATTTCTTCATCGCCCCGCATTTCGGCGGTTTCCGCGAGGAGATGGACAATGTTCTTTTGCTCGACATGGCAATCCACACCTTCGACGCCGCCCGCTATGTGGCAGGCAAGAAGCCGCTGGCCGTCTATTGCGTCGAGAAGAACCCGAAGGGCTCGTGGTATCGTCATGGCGCTTCCGCCAACGCCACTTTCGAATTTGCCGATGATGTGATCTTCACCTATCGCGGCTCGTGGTGCGCCGAAGGGGAGCGCACCAGCTGGGAAAGCGAGTGGCGGCTGGTCGGCTCGAAGGGCATGCTGACCTGGGACGGCGCGGAGAATTTCAGCGCCGCCGTTTCGGGCGCAGAGCCGGGCTTGCTTCATGGCTTCAGCGCCGTCGAGGTTCCACAGCCCGAGCATGACGACGAGACGCATGGCCATGCCAGCGTCATCGCCAGTTTCGTCGAGGCCATCCGCTCCGGCAAACGGCCGGAGACCGTCAGCTCCGACAATATCAGAAGTCTTGCCATGGTTTTCGGCGCCATCGAGAGCGCCAAGACAGGCATGCGCATTGAAATTTCAGCATAGGACATGAGATCGTGAGCAACCCCGCAAAGTCCATCCGTATCGGCACCATGATCAGCGCCTCCAATGGCGGCGCCGACAAGCGCATCGGCCAGATCGCCGACATGGGTTTCGAAAGTTTTGAGCCGTTCTTCTGGCAGACGACCAACGGCCAGGATCTCGCCGAACTCGGCAAGCGCTCGCTGGATGCGATCGGCGACCGCGACATCACCATCTCGACGCTCGGCATGTTCGGCAACCCGCTCGAAGAGACCGACATCGACCTGCAGACGCTGCAGGGCTGGAAGGATTGCATCGACAATGCCCATCATTTCGGCGCCACCTGCGTTGCCGGCTTCACCGGCCGTCTCCGCGGCAAGGTGCTGACCGACAGCCTGCCGCGCTACAAGCAGATCTTCGGGGATCTCGCAAAGCGGGCAGCCGACAAGGGCGTCAAGATCGCCTTCGAAAACTGCGCAATGGACGGCAACTGGGCGACCGGCGACTGGAACATCGCTCATAACCCCGATGCCTGGGAACTGATGTTCAACGAGACACCCGATGACAATATCGGCCTCGAATGGGAACCCTGCCATCAGATGGTTTATCTGATCGAGCCGCTGCCGCAGATCCGCAAATGGGCCTCGAAGATCTTCCACGTTCACGGCAAGGACGCGACGATCCGCTGGGATGTGATCAAGGAGCACGGCATTTTCGGCAAGGAGAAGTTCGTCTTCATGCGCACGCCGGGCTTCGGCGACAGCAACTGGACCGATATCATCTCCGAACTGCGCCTCGCCGGATGGTCCGGTTCGATCGATATCGAAGGCTGGCATGACCCGGTCTATCGTGATGCGCTGGAGATGACCGGCCAGGTTCATGCGCTGAACCACCTAAAGCATGCCCGGGGCGGTGATTTTGTTGCCGATCCGGTTTGACTGACCTATCGTGCGGCGTGCGCGGGCGGAGGAGGCCAGGCGTGCAACGCGATCATTTAAGCTTTCGCGGCATGGCCGCTTTTGGGAGGAAAGTATGAAAGCGATATCAAAACTTGCGTTGGCGCTCGGCGTTTCGATGCTGCTGTCCACGACCGTCCATGCCGAGGACAAGACCTTCAAGATCTGGTGGTATGAAGACGCGGCAAGTGCTGCCGGTATCACCTGGAAGAAGGCGCTTGAAACCTTCCAGGAAAAGCATCCCGACGTCAAAGTTCAGTTCGAGCTGAAGACGTTTGACCAGATCACCAAATCCGGCACCATGATCCTGAATTCGGCCGAAGCGCCGGATCTGATGGAATATAACAAGGGCAATGCCGTTGCCGGTCTCGCCGCATCGCAGGGCCTGCTGACCGATCTCGGCGACGTTGCCAAGCAGCGCGGCTGGGACAAGGTTCTCTCCGATGCCAGCAACCAGCTGAGCCGTTATGACGAGAAGGGCATTTACGGCAACGGTCCGCTGATCGGCGTTGCCAATTACGGCGAATTCGTCTCGGTGTTCTACAACGAGAACATGTTCAAGGAAGCCGGCGTCGAGGTTCCCAAGACCCTCGAAGAGATGGAAAAGGTGATGGACGTCTTCGTCAAGAAGGGCGTCACGCCGATCGCAGAGGCTGCCAACGATTACCCGGCCCAGCATCTGATGTATCTCTTCGCGCTGTCGAAGGCCGATCCGAAGTGGGTCAACGACTTCCAGGCGATCCGTACGCCACTCGATACGGCCCCCTTCGTCTATGCTGGCCAGAAACTGCAGGAATGGGTCAAGAAGGGCTATATTTCCAAGGATTCGACCGGCCTCAAGGCGCCTGACATGGCGAACCTCTTCGAAACCGGCAAGTCTCCGATGGTTGTGACCGGTACGTGGTACGGTGCCCAGTTCGGCGCCATCAAGAACTTCAAGGCCAGCCAGTTCCTGTTCCCGGGCAATGTCATTTCGCCCGCCTCGACCGGCAATATCTGGGTCGTGCCGAAGAACGCCAAGAACAAGAATCTCGCCTACGACTTCATCGACATCACGCTGTCGAAGGATAACCAGGCGCTGTTCGGCAATTCCGGCGGTCTGCCGATCGCCGCAGATCCGGCCATGGTCACCGATCCGGTCGGCAAGATCGAGGTCGAGCTCTTCAACAAGCTCGTCGCCCAGAATGGCCTCGGCTTCTATCCGGACTGGCCGGTTCCCGGCTACTACGATGTCATGCTGAAGGCCACGCAGGCGGTCATCGGCGGCTCGGTCACTCCCGAGGAGTTCGCCGAGCGCCTGAAGGAGCCTTACGACGAAGTGCAGGGCGACCAGTAAGTCTCCTGACCGGCAGGGCGCCCCGGCGCCCTGCTTCCCCTCTCAAATGAAGCCGGAGGAAATATGTCGGGCGCATCCGCGGACGCACAGCCGGGCAGGGTCTATTGGTTTTACCTGATACCCGGAATGCTTGGTTTCGTGACCATCATTCTCATCCCGTTCGTCATGAATCTGATGATCAGCTTCACGACCTGGAAGGGCATCGGCATTCCGAAATTCGCCGGCCTGCGCAACTACGAACGGCTGCTGACGGACGATACGTTCTGGCATTCGCTGGTCAACACCGCCGCCTTCGTCTTCGCCATGGCCATCATCCCGACCGCCATCGGCGTTCTTCTTGCCGCGCTTCTGTTCGATTACATCAGTTCGCGCTTTTCCAACGCGCTTGCCAGCTTCTTCCGGGCCGGCTTCTATCTGCCGCAGATCCTGCCGGTCTCGGCCGCCGGCATTCTCTGGGGCTGGATGCTGAACCCGTTCGGCATCATCAACGCCATCCTCGACGCAACCGGCATGGGCAGCCTCAAGCAAAACTGGCTCGGCGAACCGCAGCTGGCGCTCTGGGCGATCATGGTCGTCATGGTTTGGCTGCAGCTTGGTTATTGCCTCGTCGTCTTCATGTCGGGCCTGGCCCGTGTCGATCCTTCGCTGCAAGAGGCGGCAGAACTCGATGGCGCTGCCTGGCTGCAGCGCTTCTGGACGATCACCGTGCCTCTCTTGAAACCTGAGATCTTCGTCGTCGGCCTGACCACGACCATCGCTGCGCTCAAGGTCTTCGCGCCGATCTTCGTGCTGACTTCGGGCGGGCCCGATAACGCGACGATGGTGCCGTCGCAGATGTCCTACCACGAATTCTTCGCCACCAACCGCGTTGGATATGGTGCGGCCATCACCACGGCGCAGATGCTGATGACCCTCGTCATCTGCTTCATTTTCATCCGCATCCAGTCGCGTCACACGGAGAACGATCGATGAGCGAAGCAGCGATCTCCCTCGACACGGCCAGCCGGCCGGCGCATGCGGCATCGACCGGGTCGATGTACGGATCATCGCGCTGGTGGGTGCTTGCCGCCATTTCCTTCGCGCTCATCCTCTTCCTGTGCCCCTTCGTGCTGGCGTTCACTAACGCGATCCGGACACCTGAGGACTACGGCACCTACGGGCCGCTCGCCATTCCCCGAAGCTTCGACCTGACGGCACTCAAGACGTTCTGGAACAATGTCGATTTCACGCAGAAGCTGATCAACAGCACGATCATCAGCGCATCGACAGCCGTTATCGCCGTGCTGCTCAGTCTGTTGAATGCCTATGCGTTCGGCATCGGCAAGGTGAAGGGCAGCAAATACATGCTGACGATCCTGCTCGTCGGCATCATGATCCCGCATGAATCGCTGATCTATCCAATCTATTATCTCTCCAAGGCCGTCGGACTGTTCGACACGATCTGGTCGGTGATCATCGTCTTCTCGGTCCTGCAGAGCGCTTTCGGCACCTATCTTCTCTCGTCGGTCATGACCGCATTCCCGCGCGAGATCATCGAGGCGGCCGAGATGGATGGCGCGACACCGTGGAAAATTCTCTGGACGATCGTCGTGCCGATGCTAATGCCAACGCTTGCGGTGCTGGCGACCTTCTTCTTCATCTGGACGTGGAACGAGTTCCTGCTGCCGCTGGTGCTGTTGGTGTCGAACGTCAACCAGACGGTCTCCGTATCGATGGGCGTCCTCAACGGCCAGTTCGTACAGACACCGACAACGACGGCTGCCGCAGCCCTGCTCGGCATTGCGCCAACGCTGATCTTCTTCCTGATCTTCCAACGCACTCTGACGCGCGGCATTGCCGTGGGAGCCGTGAAATGATGCTCGTGAACAATCCGCTCTCCGTTCCAATCACAGGTCGCCTCGCATGAACCAGGACATCCAGATCGAACTCTCCGGAATCGAGAAGCATTACGGCGCCTATCATGCCCTCAAGAATATCAATCTGACGATCCCGAAGGGGCAGTTCGTTGCCCTGGTCGGCCCGTCCGGCTGCGGAAAATCGACGCTGCTACGCTCGCTTGCTGGGCTCGAAAGGATCACCGGCGGTACCATGAAGATCGCCGGCGACGTGATGAACGATGTGCCGCCGCGCATGCGCGATATCGCCATGGTTTTCCAGTCCTATGCGCTCTACCCGCATATGACCGTCGAGCAGAATCTCACCTACTCGCTGCGCATGCGCAAGGTCCCGAAGCCGGAGGCCAAGCGCAAGGCACAGGAAGTCGCGACGATCGCCGGGCTGACAGGCCTGCTGGATCGGTATCCCCGCCAGCTCTCCGGTGGCCAGCGCCAGCGTGTTGCCATGGGCCGGGCTATTATCCGAAACCCCAAGGCCTTCCTGTTTGATGAACCCTTGTCCAATCTCGATGCCGCATTGCGTGTTTCGATGCGCAAGGAGATCCGCGCATTGCACGACCGGCTGCATGCGACGTCGGTCTATGTGACACACGACCAGATCGAAGCCATGACCATGGCCGACCATGTGGTCGTCATGCGTGACGGGATCATCGAGCAGCAGGGCAAACCGCTCGATCTCTACGACAAGCCGGCCAACAAGTTCGTTGGCGGTTTCATTGGCTCACCGGCGATGAACTTCATCCCGGCAATCGCCGGCGAAGATGGACGCAGCCTCGTTCTCGATTTCGGCACCGTGAGGCAAACGATCGCTTCCAACCATCAACTGCAGCCCGGCGCCAGGGTGACGGCGGGGCTGCGGCCCGAACATCTGGGGATCACCGGGCAGGGGCAGGGGACTTTCGATGTGCCTGTCGCCTTCGTGGAATCGACGGGCTCATCGACCTTCGTCGCCACGGCAACGGCACCCGAGCTGACGATCGTCCAGACCGGCCGCAGCGGCGCACATGCGGGCGAGACCATCGGCGTGACCGTCGATCCTGCCCATCTTCATCTCTTCGACGAAACGAGCGGCGTCAGGATCTGACGCCGCCTTCGATTGTCAGCGTCCGCCTTCCATCTTGCGGTGGCGCTGGTTGGTGCCGTTGACGCCGTAGGGATATTGTCCGGGTGTCGGGGCGCTGATGTCGGTCAGCCGCTGCGTCTCTTCATCCGACAGCGCCAGCTTGGCGGCGCCGAGATTGTCGGATAGCTGCTCGGTGGTGCGGGCGCCGAGGATGACAGAGGTCACCGCGGGGCGTGCCGCGGTCCAGGCAAGCGCCACTTGCGCCATGCTGACGCCGCGGGCTCTGGCGATTTCCTCGACCGTGCTGATAATATTCCAGGTGCGTTCCTGCGCGTTGCGGGCCTCATAGGCCTCGCCGCCGCGCTTCGGATTTTCGCCGAGGCGCGTTGCACCCGTCGGCATCTGGTCGCGCTTGTATTTGCCGGTCAGCCAGCCGCCGCCGAGCGGCGACCAGGGAAGCAGTCCCATGCCGGCGTCCTGGCAGGCCGCGACGATCTCGAGCTCGATATCGCGCATCAGCAGATTGTATTGCGGCTGCAGCGTCACCGGCCGCGTATAGCCCTGCGCCTTGGCGATTTCCGAGGCCTTGGCGATATGCCAGCCGACATAATTCGAGAAGCCGTAATAGCCGATCTTGCCCGACGATATGGCGTCGTCGAGGAAGCGCAATGTCTCCTCGATTGGCGTCAGCGCGTCCCAGGCATGCATCTGGTAGAGATCGATATAATCAACGCCGAGGCGCTTCAGCGATGCATTCAGCGCATCGTGAAGGTGGCGCCGCGACAGACCGATATCGTTGGGGCCGTCACCCATCGGAAAGCGGCCCTTGGTGGCGATCACGGCCTGCTTGGCCTCCGCCGGACGCGCCTTCAGCCAGCGGCCGATGATCTCTTCGGAAACGCCTGCACTGTAAACATCAGCGGTATCGATAAAATTGCCGCCCCAGGCGAAATAGTCGTCGAGCAGCTTGTGCGAGGTCGCCTCATCCGACTCTGCGCCAAATGTCATGGTCCCCAGGCAATAGGCGGTCACGATCGTGCCGCTCGGACCGAGCTTGCGATAATCCATTGAAAATCCTCCATTTCAAAAGACAACGCCAGATCTATCGCGCTGTGCCGTCACACACAACGCTTGCTCTCTCAATCGTGAACGGGAAGGCCCTGATTAGCGGAAGCGGATGTTCGCGCGGGTGAGCTGGTCGATCGACGAGCAACCCATCAGCTTCATGCCGCGCTCGAGTTCCGCATGCATCAGCGTTAGCGCGCGCTCGACGCCCGCCTGGCCGGCTCCGGCCAGCGGGAAGAGATAGTAGCGGCCGAGCCCGACGGCCTTGGCCCCGAGCGAAAGCGCCTTCAGAACATGGGTGCCGCGCTGCACGCCGCCATCGATCATCACGTCGATCTTGTCGCCGACCGCATCGACGATCTCGGCCAGCTGGTCGAAGCCGCTGCGCGAGCCATCCAGCTGGCGGCCGCCGTGATTGGAGAGCACGATGCCGGTGCAGCCGATATCGATGGCGCGCTTGGCGTCCTCGACGGTCATGATGCCCTTGAGGCAGAACTGGCCGCCCCAGGTCTTCACCATATCGGCGACATCATCCCAGTTCATGGCGGGGTCGAGCATCTCGGTGAAATAGCGGCTGATCGACATGGTGCCGCTGCCCATGTCCACGTGGCTGTCGAGCTGCGGCAGCTTGAATTTCTCGTGGGTGAAGAAGTTGAGTGCCCAGCCCGGCTTGACCGCGAATTGTGCGATGCCCGCGAGGTTCAGGCGGAAGGGGATGGAAAAGCCGGTGCGCTTGTCGCGTTCGCGGTTGCCGCCGGTGATGCTGTCGACGGTCAGCATCATTACCTGAACGCCGGCCTGCTTGGCGCGGGCCATCATCTCGCGGTTCAGGCCGCGGTCCTTGTGGAAATAAAACTGATAGACCTGCGGCGCGCCGCTGATCCGCCGCGCTTCCTCAAGGCTTACGGTGCCGAGCGAGGAGACGCCAAACATCGTGTCGAACTTGCCGGCAGCCCGCGCAACCGCCCGTTCGCCATCATGGTGGAAGAGCCGCTGCAGCGCCGTCGGCGAGCAATAGACCGGCATTGCCAGGCGCTGGCCCATGACCGTCACGGACATGTCGACATCGGTAACCCCGCGCAACACGCTCGGCAGCAGATCGCAGCTTTCGAAGGATGCCGTATTGCGCCGGTAGGTCACCTCGTCGTCAGCCGCGCCGTCGATGTAGTTGAAGATCGGGCCGGGCAGGCGGCGCTTCGCGAGACGGCGGAAGTCGTGGAAGTTATGGCAATCCGTAAGGCGCATGTTTGTGTCCAGAATCTCGTTGTCGCAGAGCGTCGCTTGCTTGGATTGATCGAGAAGCGCGAGCCGCCGGCGGACGGCAAGCGCTACCCTGGTTGGAAATTGGCGGCGGCGCCGGCGGGGAGCCGCGCCGCTATCGTCTTTATACACATCGGCACGCCGCCGTCGATGAACCTGCGTGACATCATCAGCATTTCGCTGCCGATATTGCACCGGCCGTGCCGGCGCTGACCTTCCAGTGTGTCTTGGCACAATCGACAGCTCTTGCAAAGATAACCCATATGTGAAAATAATCTTCACATAAGAAAATTCATGGCCGGGAGGAGGCGTGATCGTGGCACAGGCGCCAACAGTCGGGATTTCGTCCACCCATCCGTCCGACATGCCGCAAGCGCATGCCGATCTGCCGGTATGGAATGCCGAGAACTGGTTCTACGAGGATTGGCCCGAGGGCCAGAAAATCCGCTCGCTCCGCCGCACGATCGGGGAGAGCGACAGCCACCTTTTCAATGTGCTGGTGACCGACATCCATCCCTATGTGCAGGATCAGATGTTTGCGGAAAAGGACGGCGTGTTCGGGCGGCGTCTCGTTGCCGGCGCCTTCGTCTTCTCGGCAGGGCTTGGCCTGGTCGCCACCAACTGCGTCAACGCCTTTTCCTATGGCTACGACAAGCTGCGCTTCATCAAGCCGGTTTTCATCGGCGATACGATCTATACGATCCGAACGAACCTCGACAAACGCCCGCGCTACAAGGAGCTCGGCCTCATCCGCGCGAGCTACGAGATCTTCAAGGGCGAAGGGGAATTGGTGCTCTACTGCGAGCATCTGCAAACCGTGAAGTACAAGAACCCGGCCGACTTCGCCGGTAAGACAGAAAAGTAAGATGCAATGACGCAATCCAGCGATCTTCCCTTAAACGGCCTCGTCGTCGTCGACATGAGCCAGTTCCTCTCCGGCCCCTATTGTTCACTGCGCCTGATGGATCTCGGCGCGCGTGTCATCAAGGTTGAACGGCCCGACGGCGGCGACCTTTCGCGCCGGCTCTATCTCAGCGACACCGAAATAGGCGGCGACTCGACGATCTTCCACGCGATCAACCGCGCCAAGGAGAGCCTGGCGATCGACCTGAAGAACGAGAGCGACCTGAAGGCGCTGCGCGCCCTGCTCTTGAAGGCGGATGTGCTGATCCAGAATTTCCGCCCCGGCGTGATCGAACGGCTCGGCCTTCACTACGATGCGGTCAAGGAAATCAATCCGCGCCTCGTCTATGCGTCGATCAGCGGATATGGCGATGAAGGCCCCTGGGTGAAGCGTCCCGGCCAGGATCTGCTCGCCCAGTCGCGTTCCGGCGTGATGTGGCTGAACGGCGACGAGGACCAGGGGCCCGTGCCGTTCGGATTGGCGATCGGCGACATGCTGGCGGGAGCGGCTGCCTGCCAGGGCATTCTTGCAGCGCTGGTGCGCCGCGGCATCACCGGCAAGGGTGCGCTCGTCGAGACCAGCCTGCTCGAGGCACTTGTCGATTTCCAGTTCGAGGTGCTGACGACGCATCTGAACGACGGCAAGCGGCTGCCGAAGCGGTCCAACTTCCGCAGCGCCCATGCCTATCTCGCCGCTCCCTATGGTGTCTATGCCGCCTCGGACGGTTATCTGGCGATCGCCATGACGCCGATCCCGAAGCTCGCCGATCTCCTTGGTATGCCCGAGCTCGATCCCTATCGCGACGATCCGTCCAGCTGGTTCCTGCAGCGTGATGGCATCAAGGAACTGATCGCCAAGCGGATTGCGGCCAAGACAATCGACGAGTGGCTGGCAGTGCTCGAGCCGGCCGATATCTGGTGCGCCAAGGTTCTGAATTGGAACGAGCTGATGGACAGCGACGGTTTCAAGTCGCTCGACATGCTGCAGACGGTGACGCGCGAGGACGACGTCTCGATCCTGACGACCCGTTCGCCGCTTCGCGTCGATGGCGCCCGCCCGGTCTTCCAGCGCGCTGCTCCCCGGATCGGCGAGCATAGCGCGGCCATTCGCGAGGAGTTCGGCCTGTGAGCAAGGTGACCTTGAAAGGCATGACCTGGAGCCATCCGCGCGGCTACGATCCGATGGTGGCCTGCGCGCGGCTCTTCGAAGAGCAGACGGGCGTGGCTGTTCAATGGGAGAAGCGCTCGCTGCAGGATTTCGAGACCTATCCGGTCGAAGAGCTGGCGCGCGCCTATGATCTCATCGTCATCGATCACCCGCATGTCGGTCAGATCACCAATGAGAAATGCCTTCTGCCGCTCGACGTTTCCGGGCGCGAGGAAGAGCGCAAGGCGCTGGAAGACGGCAGCGTCGGCGCCTCCTATCCGAGCTATCTCTGGCAGGGACATCAATGGGCCTTCCCGATCGATGCGGCGACCCAGGTCCAGGCCTTCCGGCCCGACCAGCTGCCGCAACCGGCTGCGACCTGGCAGGAGGTGATCGCGCTGGCGAAGGACGGACGCGTGCTTCTGCCGCTTCGCCCGCCGCACACGCTGATGACCTTCTACACCCTGTCGGCCAACCGCGGGCATCCGTGCCGGACACAGGCTGGGCAGTTGATCGACCCTGAAGCCGGCGCTGAAACCGTCGAGATGATGCGTGAAATCTCCGCGCTGATCGACCCCGCCTGTTTCGAGATGGATCCGATCGCGGTCTTCGAGCAGATGGCGGCTGCCGATAGCAGGATCGTCTGCGTGCCGCTGATCTACGGCTATGTCAGCTATTCGATGCCGGGTTTCCGCGGCCGGCTGATCAAGTTTGCCGATATTCCCGTTGCCGGTGACCTCGGGCCAGTCGGCTCGGCGCTGGGCGGCACGGGCATCGCCGTCTCGGCCTTTTCAGGCAATCCCAAGGAGGCGGTCGATTTTGCCTATTGGGTTGCGGCCGCAGGTGTCCAGCGCGGACTCTATGCGAGCGCCGGCGGGCAGCCGGGCCATGCGGCGGCATGGGAAGACGGCGCGGTCAATCTGGCAACGGCGGACTTCTATCGCGGCACGCGCGCAACGCTGGAAGGCGCCTGGGTGCGTCCGCGGCACGATGGCTACATGGCGTTCCAGCAGCAGGGATCCGACAGGTTGAATGCCGGATTGAAGAGTGGCGAAAGTGCCGCGGCAATCGTTGCCGATCTGAACAGGCTGTTTGCCGTCAGCTTCTAAGGGGCAGCCCTGGCATTCTGATCCATCAAGGATGAGAGCGCCAGGGCGAACCTGTTATCAGAGATTCCAGAGCCGCTTCGCATTGCCGGAGAAGACCTTCGTCCGCTCTGCTTCGCTGCTGCCTGCAAACAGCGCGTGGGTGGTCGCAATCCAGGTGGAAAGCCCGCCGCCGAGGGTGCAGACGGGCCAGTCGCTGCCCCAGACGAGGCGGTCCCAGCCGAAGCTCGCCGTCACCTGCTCGATATAGGGCCTCAGGGTCTCGACATCCCAGGTCTCTGCATCGGCATAGGCCACGACGCCCGATACCTTGCAGACGACGTTCGGCCGCTTGGCGACCTCGCGAATGCCGTCCTTCCATGCGTCTAAGGCGCCGCTGCTGATCGCCGGCACGCCGCAATGATCGAGGACGAACTGAACCTCGGGTGCGAGGTCGATGAGCGCCAAAACCCGGTTCATCTGATGCGGTAGAGCGCAGATATCGAATGTAAGCCGCGAGCCGGACATGCGCCTGATGTTCTCGCGAAACACTGCACACTCTGAAAGTTCGTCGGGAACGACGTGCAGCACCCGGCGAAAGCCTTTGACGAAGGGATCGGCCGTCTGCCGTTCGAGATAGCCGGCAAAGCCCTCGTCCTCGGGACGGCAGGCAGCGATGGCGCCGTGGATCAGCTGGCCACTGGTGTCCGAGAGATCCCTGACTACATCGGTTTCGCGCTGCATTTCCCCGGCATCGACATCCACCTCCATGTGCAGCGCTGCATCGATGCCGCAGCGGCGGGCTTCCACCGCATAGGTATTGTAGAGGAAATCCCTGTCCAGAGCCGGGACGCCGGAGAGCCAGGGATAGGTCAGTTTCGACCTGTCGATCAGGTGCAGATGGGTATCGATAAGCAAAGCGTCCTCCGCGTTTTGCGATGAATGGAACGCGCTCAGGGCGCGACGTTGACGTCCGATCCGACCAGCAGCGACAATTGTTCGGCGGTCTTCTGGAGATGGGTGATCGTTCGGGTGATATCCGGCGCGGACGGCGCGTTGACCAGCGCGATGTAGGGGCAGGTGAGGGCGGCGATGCCCCGGCCATCGGGACCCATGATCGGCGCGGAAAGGTTATAGACGCCGGCGGTCTGGGCGCTGGCCATCATCTCGTATCCCCGCTCGCGGATCTGATCGAGTCTTTCGTAGAAGTCAGGCGTCAGGCGGGGATCGTCCTTGCTGCGGACGTGCTCCGAGATCATCAGTTCGCGTTCCTCGGCATCGCGGAAGGCCAGAAGCACATGGCCGGAGCCGGTGTCGAAAAGGTTCACATGCGAGCCGACTCGGATCGAGATGCCCCAGTAATCAGGGGCTTCCTGCTGGGCGATGACCACGGCATAGCCGCGGTCGAAAACGGCAAGATGATTGGCCTGGCGGGTCTTCTGTGCCAGATCGCGCATCAGCGGCGTTGCGAAGGATGCCAGGCGTCTTGTCGGTGCATGAAGCTGCGACAGGCCGAATAGCTTGAGCGTCAGCGCGAAGCGGTCGCCCTCCAGCTTGGTGACGTAGCCGCGGCGCACCAGGCGGTCGAGCATCCGGTAGAATTCGTTCGGGCTGCGATCGAGCCGCTTCGATATCTCGGCCTGCGTCAGGCCGTCCTCGACGCTGGCGAGCAGTTCCAGAATATCGAGACCCTTGTCGAGCGCGGGCGCGCGGTAACGGTCTGCGTCGTCCATGTCCATGTGCGATCTCCCATGAATGATAGTTGCATATACGCAGATGAACCATTCGAGAAGGGAAAGTTCCGCTTGACGCCGCAACTTTCTTGTCGTTTGTATATAAACATAAAACTCATATGTGAGGAGAATCGGCGAACTCATCAAGATCGCCGTTGTGGAGGAGAGGAATATGAAAAGATTGCTAGCCAGCCTCGCGGCTGGAATTTCGCTGTTTGCATGCTCTGCCAATGCTGCGGACCTGCCCGGCAAGTTCGAAGGCGTGACGATCGATGCCAAGCTGATCGGCGGACAGCAGTACGAGCCGCTCTATGGACGCATCGCCGAATGGGAAAAGGCGACCGGCGCCAAGGTCAACGTGCTCTCGAAGAAGAACTATTTCGAGCTCGACAAGGAAATGAAGTCCGATATCGCGTCCGGCGATATCAAGTGGTGCGTCGGTTCCAACCACTCGTCCTTCGCGCCGATCTACGAAGGCCTCTACACCGATCTGAAGCCGCTTCTGCCGGCAGAAGAAATCGCCAAGTTCGTCGATTCCACCATTTCAGCGTCGACGATCGACGACAAGCTGGTGATGCTGCCGCGCGCCCAGTTCGACGTTTCGGCGCTGTATTACCAGAAGAGCCTCTACACCGACGAAGCCAAGAAGAAGGCTTTCAAGGAAAAGTACGGCTACGATCTGACGCCGCCGGACACCTGGAAGCAGGTTTCGGATCAGGCGATCTTCTTCTCAATCCGCCGAATTTCTTCGGCACGCAGTTCCCCGGCAAGGAAGAAGCGATCAACGGACGCTTCTTTGAAATGCTGGTCGCCGAAGGCGGCGAATATCTCGACAAGGACGGCAAGCCTGCGTTCAACTCCGAAGCCGGTATTCGTGCGCTCGACTGGTTCGTCAACATGTACAAGGCGAAGGCCGTTCCGGCCGGCACCACCAACTATCTCTGGGACGACCTCGGCGCCGGCTTTGCGTCCGGCACCGTGGCGCTCGATCTCGACTGGCCGGGCTGGGCCGCCTATTTCAACGACCCGAAGAACTCCAAGATTGCTGGCAATGTCGGCGTGATCGTCCAGCCTGCCGGTTCGTCCGGCAAGCGGACCGGTTGGTCCGGTCACCACGGCTTCTCGGTGACCGAAGCCTGCGAACACAAGGATGCGGCGGCCTCGCTCGTCTGGTTCCTGACAAACGAGGACTCGCAGAAGATCGAAGCGGCAAACGGCACGCTGCCGACCCGCAAGGCTGTCTGGGACTGGGATATCCAGCAGGCTGCCAGCGATCCTTACAAGAAGGAAGCCCTCGGCGCCTTCCAGGAAGCCATGAAGCATGCCTTCCCGGTTCCGCGCACGCCGGAATGGATCGAGATCTCCAACGCGGTCTATCCGGAGCTGCAGTCCGCCATCCTCGGCGACAAGACCTCCAAGGAAGCGCTCGACGCGGCTGCCGAAAAGGCAACCGGCATCCTCAAGGACGCTGGCGCCCTCTAATCCTGTCATAACAGGTCCCGCATCCGGCAACGGGTGCGGGGCCTCATTTTTGGAAGACCGGAGCGCTTCCCGCGCTCCCTCTTGCGGTCCCGGCGCCCTATCAGGTGTGGACAGGTCACTCGATGTTGAAAAAAATTCCGACACCCATTCTTCTGCTTCTGCCGGCGATCGTCGTGCTGGTCGCAGTCGTCCTGGTTCCCTTGCTGCTTTCGCTTTATTCCAGTTTCACGCCATTCCGCCTGACCCGGCCGCAGACGCTCTATGTCTTCGTCGGCCTGCGCAATTACGTGCGCATTCTGACCGATCCCGTTTTCCTCGCCGCTTTCGTCCGCACCGTTGTGCTTCTGACCATCGCGCTCAATCTGGAAATGCTGCTTGGCCTCGGCCTGGCGCTGCTCGTCAACAAGGCGACGATGGGCCAGCGCGTGCTGCGCACGCTGATGATGTTTCCGATGATGTTCTCACCCGTGCTCGTCGGCTTCCAGTTCAAGTTCATGTTCAACGACAATGTCGGGCTGATCAACAACTCGCTTCAGGCGCTCGGGCTGACCGACAATGCCATCCCGTGGCTGATCGACGGCAATCTGGCACTGTTTTCGATCGTCGTCGCCGAGGTCTGGTCATCGACATCGGTCTTCGCGATCCTGATCCTCTCGGGCCTGCTCGCCATGCCGCAGGAGCCGGTCGAGGCTGCCCGCGTCGATGGCTGCACGCCGCTTCAGACGTTCCGCTATGTCATCTGGCCATTCCTGATGCCCTTCGCCTTCATCGCCATGACCATTCGCTCGCTCGACGTCGCGCGCGCCTATGACATCGTCAAGATCATGACCGATGGCGGCCCGGCGCGGCGCACGGAGCTGCTCTGGACACTGGTCGGCCGCACCGCCTATGCCGATGCGCAGATGGGCCTTGCCAACGCCATGGCCTATGTCTCGATCATCCTGTCGATCGGCTTCACCGTCTATTTCTTCCGGAAGCTGGCGCTTGCCCGCACCCAAATCGGCGCGGAGTGGTAATCATGGATCGCAACGCTCAACAACGTCTGCGCCGCCGTATCGGCCAGGTTTTCTATCTCGTCGGCCTGTTTCTGGCGATGCTGATCATCTGCCTGCCGGGCTTCTGGATCGTTCTTAGCTCGCTGCGGCCGCCGGTCGAGATCATGGCCAAGCCGCCGGTCTGGATCCCCAACGAATTGTCGCTCGATGCCTACAGAGCGATGTTCTCCGGCATCGGCAAGGGCGGCATCCCGATCTGGGATTACTTCCGCAACTCACTGATCATCTCGATCACCTCGACCGTCATCGCGCTGGTGATCGGCATGTCCGGCGGCTATGCCTTCGCGCGCTTCCGGTTTGCCGGCAAGTCGACAACCTTCCTCGGCCTGATGCTGACACGCTCCGTTCCCGGTATCGCGCTTTCGCTGCCGCTGTTCATCGTCTATTCGCGCATCGGCATCATCGATACGCATTTCGGCTTGATCCTGACCTATGTGGCGCTCAACGTGCCCTTCACGATCTGGTTGATCGACGGCTTCTTCCGCCAGGTGCCGAAGGATCTGGCGGAAGCCGCGCAGATCGACGGCTGCACGCGCTGGCAGGCGTTCTGGAAGGTCGAGTTTCCGCTGGCCGGTCCCGGCATTGCGTCGGCAGGCATCTTCGCCTTCCTCACCTGCTGGAACGAATATGCGCTGGCGTCTCAGCTGACGCGGTCCGTCAATTCAAAGACACTCCCGGTCGGGCTCCTCGATTATACGGCGGAATTCACCATCGACTGGCGCGGTATGTGTGCGCTTGCGGTCGTGATGATCGTTCCGGCGCTGGCGCTCACCTTCATCATTCAGAAGCATCTCGTGTCCGGCCTGACATTCGGCGCGGTCAAAGGTTGATTTCCCATGGCTCAGGTCTCTCTTAAAAAACTCGTCAAGCGCTACGGTTCGCTCGAAATCGTCCACGGTATCGATCTCGATATTGCCGACAAGGAATTCATCGCCCTCGTCGGCCCCTCCGGTTGCGGCAAGTCCACGACCCTGCGCATGGTCGCAGGCCTCGAGCCGATTTCCGGCGGCGATATCGAAATTGGCGGACGCGTCGTCAACGATCTGCCGCCGCGCGACCGCAACATCTCGATGGTCTTCCAGTCCTATGCGCTCTATCCGCATATGAGCGTGCGCGAGAACATGGGCTTCTCGCTGAAGATCGCCAAGGTTCCGCAGCCCGAGATCGACCAGCGCGTCAACGAGGCGGCCGCCATTCTCAGCCTCGAAGCGCTGATGGACCGGCGCCCGGCGCAGCTTTCCGGCGGCCAGCGCCAGCGCGTCGCCATGGGTCGCGCCATCGTGCGCAATCCCGAGGTCTTCCTGTTCGACGAGCCGCTGTCCAACCTCGACGCGAAGCTGCGCACGCAGATGCGCACCGAGATCAAGAAGCTGCATGCCAAGGTTCAGGCGACCGTCATCTACGTCACCCACGACCAGGTCGAGGCAATGACGCTTGCCGATCGTATCGTCATCATGCGCGATGGTTACATCGAGCAGGTCGGAACGCCCGACGAAGTGTTCAAGCGCCCGGCCACCCGTTTCGTCGCAGGCTTCATCGGTTCGCCGCCGATGAATATCCTCGATGCCACCGTCGATGGCGACAGCATCGTCTTCGCCAATGGCGATCGCCTGCCGCTGCCGCCGAAATTCAGGAATGCCGTCACGCATGGGCAGAAGGTCACTTTCGGTCTGCGCCCGGACGATCTCTTCCCGACCGGCCATGGCCTGGTCTCGGACAGCACATCTGCGGTTCATGAGATCAGCCTGCCCGTTGTCATCACCGAGCCGCTCGGCAACGAGACGCTGGTTTTCGTCGAATTCGCCGGCCGCGAATGGGTGGCGCGCATGCTGAACCCGAGGGGGCTGGCAACCGGCGAACAGATCAGGATGAGCTTCGATCTGTCACAGGCGCATCTGTTTGCCGCCGACACCGGCAAGACGCTAGCGATCTGAGAGGGGAGAGAGACATGGCGCGCATCGAGAAAATTGACATCCGGATGGTCGACCTTGCTCCCAAGGTCAAGCGCACCGACGCGATCCAGAGCTTCGTCAGCCAAGAAACGCCGATCGTCACGATCACCGATTCCGACGGCGCGACGGGGATCGGGTACAGCTACACGATCGGCACCGGCGGATCGTCGATCATGCGGCTGCTGTCGGATCATCTCGTCCCGCTGCTGATCGCCGAGGATGCCGATTGCATTGAGGCGATCTGGCGCAAGATGGAGTTCGCCACCCATGCCACGACGATCGGCGCGATTACTGCGCTGGCGCTTGCCGCCGTCGATACGGCGCTATGGGATCTCAGAGCGAAAAAGCAGGGCCTGCCGCTCTGGAAGCTGGCGGGTGGTGCCAAGGATAGCTGCCCCCTCTACACCACCGAAGGCGGCTGGCTGCATATCGAGAAGGAGGCGCTGGTCGAAGATGCGCTGCTCGCCAAGTCGAAGGGCTTCTCCGGCTCCAAGGTGAAGATCGGCAAGCCGCATGGCTCGGAGGATTATGCACGTCTGTCGGCTGTGCGTACTGCGGTCGGCGATGGCTTCGAGATCATGACCGACTGCAATCAGGGCTTCATGGTCGATGAAGTGATCCGCCGTGCCGCCCGGCTGAAGGAGCTCGATCTTGCCTGGATCGAGGAGCCGCTGCCCGCCGATGATCTCGACGGCCATATCCGCCTGTCGCGCTCGACCACCACGCCGATTGCCGTCGGCGAGTCGATCTATTCGATCCGTCATTTCCGCGAATATATGCAGAAGGGCGCCTGCTCGATCGTCCAGGTCGATGTCGCCCGCATCGGCGGCATCACGCCCTGGCTGAAGGTCGCCCATGCGGCAGAAGCCTTCGACATTCCGGTTTGCCCGCATTTCCTGATGGAGTTGCATGTCAGCCTCGTCTGCGCTGTGCAGAACGGCAAATATGTCGAATACATTCCGCAGCTCGACCAGTTGACCACCAAGGGTATGGAAATCCGCGACGGCCGGGCGATTGCCCCGTCCGAACCGGGCCTCGGCATCAGCTGGGATTGGCAGGCGATCGAGGAGCGATCGATCAAGGAATTCATCCGAGAGTTTCGCGGTTGAGGAGACGGGCCATGCAGCGCATGGGAATGGTTGTCGGGCTGAAGCCCGAGAAGATCGCCGAGTACAAGCGTCTGCACGCCGCCGTCTGGCCGGAGATCCTGGCGCTGATCTCGGAATGCAACATCAGCAACTATTCGATCTTCCTGAAAGAGCCGGAAAATCTGCTCTTCGGCTATTGGGAATATACCGGCAGCGACTTTGCGGCCGATATGGCGAAGATGGCCGATCACCCGAAAAACAAGGAATGGTGGGCCGTCTGCATGCCACAGCAACAGCCGCTGGAAACCCGCAAGCCCGGCGAATGGTGGGCGATGATGGAGGAGGTCTTCCATCATGACTGAGGTCTTCGATCCCATTCGTCTGCAGCAATTCTGGCCGCGGCCCGCCAAGCCGCGTCCGATCGTCATCTTCGGCGCCGGCAGCATCGTCGGCGACGCCCATCTGCCGGCCTACAGGAAGGCTGGCTTCCCGGTCGCCGGAATCTTTGATCCCGATCTCGCCAAGGCCAGCGCGCTGGCGGAGCAATGGGGCACGACAGCCTTTGCCTCCGAGAGCGAGGCTCTGCAAACCGCAGGTGCGATCTTCGATCTTGCCACCCCGCCCGCGGCCCATGCTGCCATCCTGTCGAAGCTACCGGAGGGCTCCTTTGCTTTGCTGCAGAAGCCGATGGGCAGCAATCTCGATGAGGCGACCGAAATTTTGAGGCTGTGCCGCGCCCGCGGCATCAAGGCTGCAGTCAATTTCCAGCTGCGCTTCGCGCCGATGATGCTGGCGCTGAAAGATGCGATCGCCAAGGGCCATCTCGGCGAGATCGTCGATTTTGACGCCTGGCTGGCGCTGGCGACCCCCTGGGGTCTCTGGCCATTCCTGAAAGGCCTGCCGCGCATCGAGATCGCCATGCATTCGATCCACTATCTCGATGTCGTCAGGGATCTGCTCGGCAATCCGCTCGGCGTTCACGCCAAGACCATCGGCCATCCGAACCATGACGTGGCGCAGACCCGCACGGCTGCGATCCTCGACTATGGCGATCGCATCCGCTGCGCCCTGTCGATCAACCACGACCACGATTTCGGCCGCCGCTTCCAGGCTTGCGAGTTCCGGATATCGGGGACGAACGGGGCCGCCTACCTGAAGCTTGGAGTCAATCTCGACTATCCACGCGGCGAGCCGGACGAGCTCTGGATTAAGACGGAGGGCGCCAGCGACTGGGTCTCCGTGCCGCTCGAAGGCACATGGTTCCCCGATGCCTTCGCCAACCGCATGGCGAACCTCCAGCGCTTCGCTTCGGGCGAAGACGACAGGCTCGTGGGCGCCGTCGAGGACGGCTGGCAGACCATGGCGCTGGTCGAAGCAGCCTATCAATCGAGTGCCAGCCCGGCGACCCCGCTCAGCCCGCTGCCGAAGGAATAGACCGATGTCGGAACAGATCATCCATTTTGAAGACTACGCACTGAACGCGTCGCGCACGACGATCGGCCGCACGATTACCGAGACGGATTTCGTCGTCCATGCCGGGCATACCGGCGATTTCTTTCCGCATCACATGGACGCCGAATTCGCCAAGACGCTGCCGGGCGGCCAGCGTATCGCCCATGGCACGATGGTCTTCTCGATCGGTATCGGCCTAACGGCGACGCTCATCAACCCCGTCGCCTTTTCCTACGGCTACGACCGGCTGCGCTTCGTCCGCCCGGTCCATATCGGAGACACGATCCGTACACGGGTGACCATCTCAGCCAAGGAAGACGATCCGAAGCGGCCGGATATGGGCCGCGTCGTCGAGCGCTGCGAGGTTTTGAACCAGCGCAATGAAGTGGTGCTGGCCGCAGACCATATCCTGCTCGTCGAGCGCCAACAGAAACAGGGATAAGATCATGTCACAGGATTTGACCGGCAAGACCGTTCTGATCACCGCCGCAGGGCAGGGGATTGGCCGCGCTTCGGCGATCGCCTTTCAGCAGGCTGGTGCCATCGTACATGCCACAGACATCAACACCGATGCACTGGCGCAGCTGACTGCCGAAACCGGGATTGCGACCCACAAGCTGAACGTTCTCGACGAAGCCGCCGTCAATGCGCTGGTCTCAGAGATCGGCCAGATCGACGTGCTCTTCAATTGCGCCGGCTTCGTCCATGCCGGTTCAATCCTCGAGATGAAGGACGCCGATCTGGAGTTTGCCCTCGATCTCAACGTCAAGGCGATGATCCGCACCATCCGCGCCGTGCTGCCCGGCATGCTGGAGCGCAAGGACGGCTCGATCATCAACATGGCCTCCGTTGCATCCAGCATCAAGGGCGTGCCGAACCGCTTCGCATACGGCGTCACCAAGGCTGCCGTCATCGGTCTCACGAAGTCTGTTGCTGCCGATTATGTGGCGCAGGGCATCCGCTGCAACGCCATCTGCCCCGGCACGGTCGAGAGCCCGTCGCTGCAGGATCGCATGAAGGCGCAGGGCGATTACGAGACGGCGCGCGCCGCCTTCATCTCGCGCCAGCCGATGGGCCGTCTGGGCTCACCCGAAGAGATCGCCGAACTCGCCGTCTATCTCGCCGGCGCCACCTATACCTCAGGTCAGGCCTACGCCATCGACGGCGGCTGGACCATCTGACCTTCGAACCGACACAGGAATGGAATCCGCATGAAATTTCTTCGTTACGGTGAAGCCGGCCAGGAAAAGCCCGGCCTTCTCGATGCCGGCGGCAAGATCCGCGATCTCTCCGGCCAGCTTGGCGATCTCGCCGGAGCGGCCCTGAACCCCGATCGTCTCGCCGAATTGTCGCGGCTCGACACCAGCACGCTGCCGGTTGTCGAGGGAACACCGCGGCTCGGCCCCTGCGTTGCCGGTACCGGCAAGTTCATCTGCATCGGTCTCAACTATTCCGACCACGCTGCCGAGACCGGTGCGACGGTTCCCCCCGAACCGATCATCTTCATGAAGGCCACCTCGGCGATTGTCGGCCCCAATGATGATCTCGTCATCCCGCGCGGCTCGGAGAAGACCGATTGGGAAGTCGAGCTCGGCATCGTCATCGGCAAGACGGCGAAATATGTCAGCGAAGCCGATGCGCTCGACTATGTTGCCGGCTACTGCACGATCCACGATGTCTCCGAACGCGCCTTCCAGATCGAGCGCTCTGGCCAGTGGACCAAGGGCAAGTCCTGCGACACGTTCGGCCCGACCGGTCCCTGGCTCGTCACCAAGGACGAGGTGCCTGATCCGCAAGGCCTGAAGATGTGGCTGAAGGTCAACGGTGAAACCATGCAGAACGGCTCCAGCAATACCATGGTCTTCGGCGCCGCCTATCTGGTCTCCTATCTCAGCCAGTTCATGTCGCTGCATCCCGGTGACATCATCTCGACCGGTACGCCGCCGGGCGTCGGCATGGGCATGAAGCCGCCGCGCTATCTGAAACCAGGCGATATCGTCGAGCTCGGCATCGAAAAGCTCGGCAACCAGCGGCAGGCCGTCAGGGCGGATATCTGATAGCTCCATGGTGCTGATGGGCACGAGGCAGGCGACGCCATGCTTCGTGCCTTTTATGTCGCCGAGCTGCCTGATGCCGTCTCTTCGAGCACGTCTTCGGGAATATCGTCGAAAGACGCGTAGTTGAGATTATAGAGCCGGGAATAGAGCTTCCCGTTCTTCATCAGTTCACTGTGATTGCCGCTTTCAATCAGCTCGCCGTTCTGCAGCACGATGATGCGGTCGGCTTCGCGGATCGTCGCGAGACGGTGGGCGATGACGAGACCGGTGCGGTTTTCCAGCAGCTTCACCAGGGCCTTCTGGATCAGCATTTCGGTATAGCTGTCGATATTGGCCGTCGCCTCGTCGAGAACGAGGATCTTCGCATCGGCGACGAGCGCGCGGGCGAAGGACAGAAGCTGCCTTTGCCCGAGCGAGAGATTGCCGCCGCGCTCACCGAGAATGCTGTCATAGCCTTCTGCCAGCCGCATGATGAAATCATGCGCACCGACGGCCTTGGCCGCCTCGATCACCTGTTCGCGGGTGGCATTTGTCTTGTGATAGCGAATGTTTTCAAAGACGCTGCCCGTGAAGAGGAAAGGCTCCTGCAGAACCATGGCGATCTGGTCGCCGAGTGAATCCTGCGTCAGATCCCGCACGTCATTGCCGCCGACGAGCACCTGGCCCTGCTGCACATCGTAGAAGCGATGGATCAACGACATGCAGCTCGATTTGCCAGAGCCTGTCGGTCCGACGAGCGCAACCGTTTCGCCCGGATTGACGCGGAAACTCACATGCTTCAGCACCGGATGCTTCGGGTTGTAGCCGAAGACCACGTCGCGGAATTCGACCGAGCCGTCCATATCTCGCGAAAGCACCTTGGCATCGGGGGCGTCCTGGATGTCGACGGGAACGTCCAGCACCTCTGTCAGCCGCTGGCCGGAGGCCATGGCGCGCTGCATCACCGAATATTGCAGCGTCAGCGAACGGATCGGGTCGAAGAAGCGCTGGATATAAAAGAGGAAGGCGACGAGCACGCCGACGTCAAGCGCCTGGTTCAGGACACGTGCCCCGCCGACGACGATGACGAGGGCCATAGCAACGCCCGTCAGGCTGTCGACGATCGGGACCATCACCTGCGCATAGCGCGCTGCCGTTAGATGGGTGAGAAGGTTGGCATGGGCCTTGTCGTCATAGAGCGTGAAATTCACACTCTGGCGGTCCATGCTCTGGACTGCGCGCACGCCATGGATCGCCTCGGCCAGCGCGCCGTTCGCCACCGAGTTCGTTTCATGTGCTGCCATGAACGACTTGCGCGCCAGCGGCAGCCAGAAGAGGCGGACGACGAAGAGCACCGGCAGGGCCGACAGCGTCAGCAATCCGAGCTTGAAATCGAGATACAGCATCACGAAGACGATGCCGAAGAGCAGGAAGATATCGCCGACGGACAGGACCGACGTTTCGAGAAACTCCTGCATCGAGTTGACGTCGCCCTGCAGCCGCGACATCAGGCGGCCCACTTCGGTCTTGTCCATGAAGGAGAGCGAGACGCGCTGCAGATGCGAGAACATCGCCTTGCGCATATCGAAGAGCACGTTTTCGGCCACCCCGCCCACCAGCGTCTCTTGCGCATAGCTGGCAGCATAATTGACGAGGATGGCACAGAGGAAGGCAAGGATCGACCAGGTGAGCGCGTTGGAACTGCCGCCCTGCCGCATGCCGTGGTCGATGGCGTAGCGGATGATCAGCGGGATCAGCAGCTGCATGGCCGTGAAGGTCAGCACCGCCACGACGGACCAGATGATCTTGTCCTTGTAGGGATCGACGAAGGTCCAGATGCGCTTGACGATGTTGCCGTCGAAGGCGGTACCGAACATCTCTTCTTCGATTCGGTGCGAACCGACCACCGCCCGCGGCGGCCGTCTGCCGTCTTCGCGCGGATCAGGGCGCTCGGTTTCCATTTCCTCGGCCATGCCATTCCTCCCGCGGCCATTTCTCGTTCCATGGCCGGCATATTGGTTCTTTTCCCTTCTCCCCAGCGGGGAGAAGGTGGCCCGAAGGGTCGGATGAGGGGGACGCACTCACAAACTCGCCTTCGCTTGCCGCTCAGGCGCTCGCTCCGATGTCGCGCGCCCCCTCATCTGTCCTGACGGACATCTTCTCCCCGCTGGGGAGAAGGGACTTCAAGCACTCAGCGCCTCATCTCCCGGCCGTACCTGCAGGTCGTAGAGCGCCTTGTAGCGCCCACCGAGAGCCAGCAGTTCGGCATGCGTGCCGCGCTCGACGATGCGGCCGTCCTCGACGAAGAGGATCTGGTCAGCATGCATCAGCGAGCTCAGCCGGTGCGCGACGATGATCGTGACCCGGTCGGCGGCGTATTTGCGCATCGCCGAGCGGATGCGCTGTTCGGTCGCCGCGTCGATTGCGGCCGTCGAGTCGTCGAAGACCATCACGGCGGGGCGCAGCATCAGGGCGCGAGCGATCGACAGGCGCTGGCGTTGGCCACCCGACAGCGAGACGCCACGCTCGCCGACGACGGTGCCATATCCCGTCGGCAGGCCGAGAACGTAGTTGTGCAGCTGCGCGCTTTCGCTGGCGCGCTCGATACGCGGCTCCTTCGCCCATGGGTCGCCATAGGCGATGTTGTTCTCGATCGTCGTTGTGAACAGGAAGGAATCCTGCTGCACGACGGCAACGGAGCGGCGCAGCGATTGCAGTGTCGCCTTGCGGATATCCTGACCGTCTATGGTGATGCGGCCACCGGTGGCGTCATAGAAGCGCGGGATCAGATGCGCGATCGTCGACTTGCCGCTACCTGGAGGGCCGACAATGCCGATCGTTTCGCCGCGCTTCGCCTCGAAGCTGACATCGTAGAGAACCTGGTGCATCTCCGAGCTCGGATAGGCGAAGTCCACATGCTCGAAGCGAAGCGTTCCCTCGGTGATCTTGAGCTCCGCGGCATCGGGTGCATCGCGCACGGCAATCTCGAGGTCGAGAAGATTGAAGAGGCGCGTGCCGCAGGTCGAGGCCCGGGCAAAGGCGTTGACCATCAGGCCGAGCTGGCGCACTGGCATCTGCAGGATGGTCATGAAGGTCAGGAACGAGGCAAGCGTGCCCACGGTGATTTCGCCGGCCATGACCTTGCCGCCGCCGACCCAGAGCACGAGACCCATCGACACGAAGAACGAGAAGGTCATGGCGCTGGTATTGGCGACGCGGATGCCGACACGCTGATGCGCGAGTTCGATCGCACTTTCGGATGCCGCTTGGAATTTCGCCATCTCATGGTCCTGAGCCGCGAAGGCGCGGACGACGCGAATGCCGCCGAGGTTTTCTTCCATGATGCGGGTCAACACCGAAAGACGCTCCTGGAGCTCCAGCCAAGTGGCGCGCAGGCGCAGCTGCGTGACTGATGAACGCCAGCCGACGAAGGGAACGAAGCTCAGGGCGAGGAGACCGAGCACCGGATCGGTGGTGATAAGCATATAGGCGCCGATGCCGATCAGCATCGACAGCAGGAAGACACGCACCAGCGCCGTCGAGAAATACATCCGTACGCCTTCGAGATCGAGCAGGCCGATGGTGATGAGGTCGCCCGAATGCACGGTGTCGTGGAAGCTGAAGGACAGCCGCTGGATCTTTTCGTAACAGGCCAGCCGCAGCGAATAGCCCATATGGTGGCCGACGCTCTCGGAATAATAGTTCTGCACCATGGTGAAGAGGCCGCGCAGCACGCTGGCGCCAAGCAGCATCAGCGCCGTCGTCAGCAGCGCGTCCTGCGCCGCCTGGCCGACGGTGCCTCCGCTCAGGGCGACCTGGGTGTGGTCGACCGCCTGGCCGAGTAGCCGCGGGATCATCAGTTGAAAGGTGGACGCCACAAGCGTCGCGCCGATCGCCAGGCTTGCCTGCCAGGGACGCCGGAAGGCCATGACGGTGATGCGGACCAGTGTGTAGAGGCCCTTGCCCCAGCCTGCCGCGGTTGCTTTCGCGAGCGAAGCCGAATGCTTCGTCGCGCTTAAGGACGCATCGCTGCTCACGGTAATGATTCCAAATAGATAAGTGCATTCGGACGCTGACCCGAAAACACGGCAATTCCATGATGGGATTGGTAGTGCGCTTACTTTTGCCGATTCCACCTGGCCGTTCAAGTAAAGAATTCACCAACTGGTTATTTTCTCGTGAGCGCGATCACGCGCCGTTTCCGCGCGGAACAATCGATGCTTTGCCGTGTTCGTGTGACGGACCGATATGAGTCCGTGGAGCACCGCATGTCTCTCAAAGCACTCGCCCTCAACGCCACCCTGAAAACCGCGGAAAGCCAGGAGCAGTCATCGACCGAACGAATGACCGCGCTGATCGACGACGAGTTGGCGAAATACGATGTCACGACCGAGGTTCTCCGGCTGGCGGATTTCAACATCAAGCCCGGCGTCACATCCGACGAAGGCGAGGGGGACGATTGGCCCGGCATCCGCGAAAAGATCCTCGCCGCCGACATTCTGCTCGTCGGGACGCCGATATGGATGGGCCAACCGTCGAGCGTCTGCAAACGAGCCCTCGAGCGGATGGATGCGTTCCTATCGGAAACCGACGCGGAGGGTCGCATGGTATCGTATGGAAAGGTGGCGGCGGTTGCCGTGGTCGGAAACGAAGACGGCGCGCACCATGTCTCGGCCGAACTCTATCAGGCGCTGAACGATGTCGGTTTCACGGTGCCGGCTAATGCCGTCGCCTATTGGGTCGGTGAGGCGATGGGATCAACGAATTTCGCCGATCTGAAGCAGGTGCCGGAGAACGTCACCACGATGATCGAGACCCTGGCGCGAAACGTCACCCATCTCGCCGCACTGCTCAAGGCGAAGCAATATCCCGGCGAAGAGAGCTAAAAAACAGCACCCGCAATCAATGCCTTAACCCGCATTTTCGCTTCAGCGGAAATCAGAGGCTTGCGGCGAAGCCATTTTAGCGCTTTCATACACGACTAGTTTAATAGACTATGGACGGGAGAGTTTGCTCCCCTAAATTCCTTTCCGGCCAGTTCCGGACGACTGCTCGTATAGCAGTTCGAACCCCGGCCGACGCAGCCTGATTTTTCTGCGTCGATACCTTGATCGAGACACGGATGCGGTGATGACCGCAAGGGAGTTGAGATGACGGTTCAAGGACTTTTCTCTGCGAAGGCCGCGGCCGCGGCAAAGCCGTCGGCTATTCCGCGCATCGCGATTGTCGGGCGCGGCTTTTCCGGGATGATGACGGCAATTGCGCTGATGAAGACAGTGCGTACGCCCTTCCATCTGCAACTCTTCGATCCGAATTCCTCCGTCAGCGGCGGACAGGCGCTGTCGTCGGCAAAGAGTTCCGCCATCCTCAACACCCGCGTCCGCGACCTTTCGGTGTCGGCTGGCGATGCTGATGATTTCAACGACTGGCTCTGTAGCAACGCGGAATTCCGCGCTGCCGTCCCGGCGGCGATCCCGGGATTCCGCCAGATCTTCGTGCCCAAGGAAATTTTCAGCGACTATGTCTACCAGCGCTTTTCCGAAGCGCTCTCGACCCGCAAGGATATCACTGTCCAGGTCTGTCATGAGCCCGTCGTGGCAATTCGCAGGAGCCACGGAAACCGCTTCCTGCTGGAACATGCCGGTCCCGCCAATCCGCTTTTCGACACCGTTTTCCTCGCCACCGGCTATGGCCTTGCGCCGTCCGCTGCCGTGACGGAGAACACTTCGCCGGTGCGCGCCCAGAGGCTGGTCGCGCGTCCGCATACGATTCTGCTCGGCAGCGGCATCCGCGTCGTCGATCAGTTGCTGCAGCTACGGGATCAGGGCTATTCCGGCCAGATCTCCATCGTTTCAAAGCATGGCTTCCTGCCGCAGAGCCATACGCCCAACTCCGCCGATCCGCTTTTCCCGGCCGAAGAGCTTCCCAAGGATCTCGCTGGCATTCTCCATTTCATCCGCAAGGCCTGCAGGGATGCCGAGGAGGGCGGCCGCAGCTGGCAATCCGTGATGAACGGCCTGCGCAAGCATGCGCGTTCGCTCTGGCGCTCGCTGCCTGCGCGCCAGAAGCAGCAATTCAACCGGCATCTGCGGGCAATCTACGACAGTCACCGTAACAGACTACCGGAGGCGATGTATGCGCGGCTGAAGCGTGAGCTTGCAGGCGGCAATACCGTTCTACGCCGCGGCCTGGCGGGTCGTCAGGGCCTGAGCGGTATCTTCTTCACGCCTTCAGGTACGCGAACCGAGGAAGTTATCCATGCCGATCGCGTGATCGATTGCCGTTGCAGAGCAGCCGACCTCGATGTGCCGCTGATGCAGAGCCTGTTTGCCTCAGGGCTTGCGATGCCGGACGAACTGTCGCTCGGCATTGCCGTCAACCAGCGCGGCGAGCCCTATCTTGCCGACGGATCGTCCGTCGGGGGGATTTTCGCAATCGGTCCGCTCGGGCTCGGCAGCCTTCCGGATATTGATCTGGTGCCGGAAATCGTCAGCCAGGCCTATGCCGCTGCCGAACAGGTTGCGGTCCGTGCATTTCCGCAATGCCGGGCCATGTAGCCGTCGCTTCGCTCATCGGCGGCGGAGCTCGCTGCGAACGGCAGCTGCAAACAGCCCGATGACCATCAGCGCCATCGCGAACCAGGTGATCGCATAGCTCAGGTGGCTGTTCGGGAAGACGACGCGCGTCAGCCCGCCGACCGGGGCGCCACCCGGATTCGGAGCTTCATCGGCGTCGATGAAGTAGGGCTCGATCTTGCCGATGTCCTTGTCCGCGGCGATCGCCGCCACGTCGCGCGAATACCACCATCCGGTCGTGGGATCATTGGATTGCAGCAGTGAACCTTTCGGCTCTGTTGGCCGCAGCAACCCTGTCACGCTGACCGGTCCCGAAAGCTGGCCCTCAGTGCGCATTTTCGGGTCGCGCTTTTCCAGCGGTACGAAGCCGCGATTGATGAGGATGGCATTGCCGTCTTCCAGCCGGAGCGGCGTCATCACCCAGTATCCGGGGCCGAGCTCGGTGGAGGCGTAGACCAGCGTTTCCTTGCTGTTGTCGAACGTGCCGGTCGCGGTGACCCGGAGGTATTCGTCGGCCATGGCGTCGATGGTGGCGCCTTCGGGAGCGGGTACAGGTGCCGCATGAATGCGCTGATCGACGCGGGCGATCAGGTCGCGCTTCCAGTAGAGCCGCTCCACCTGCCAGATGCCAAGCGCCACGAAAGTGGCGATCGCGAGCAGCATCAGGCCGCCAAGCAGAATGAGCTTGCCGGTCGAGCGCGGTGTGGTGGGTTTGGAGCCGGACAGATCGGTCATGGTCAAATGCAGCGGGCGGCCCGGAGGCCGCCCGCATCTGCCTTACGGCATGTTCTTCATCATTTCGGGGCTCATCGGCATCATGTTGGTGTTCAGATGATGCATGACCCAGAAGGAGCCAGCGAGGGCGATGGCGACGATGACGATGGTGAAGATCAGCGCCATGATCGTCCAGCCGCCTTCCGAACGGGTGTTCATGTGCAGGAAGTAGATCATGTGAACGACGATCTGCACGGCGCCGAGCGCCATCACCGTGACCGCCGTCACCAGCGGGCTTTCGAAGACGCCTGCCATAACCAGCCAGAACGGGATCGCCGTCAGGATGACCGACAGCACGAAGCCGATCATGTAGCTCTTGAAGGAGCCGTGATCCGCATCGTGGCCGCCGTGATCATGGCCGCCATGGCCGTGGTGGTGATGTGCGTCGTGGGCGTGAGTGTTCGAGCTCATCCGAGAACTCCCAGCAGATAGACCAAGGAAAAGACGCCGATCCAGACGACATCGAGGAAGTGCCAGAACATCGACAGGCACATCAGGCGGCGCTTGTTGGCTTCGATTAGGCCGTGCATCGAGACCTGCACCATCAGCGTGATGAGCCAGATGATGCCGAAGGTGACGTGCAGGCCGTGGGTGCCGACCAGCGTGAAGAAGGCCGAGAGGAACGCGCTGCGCGACGGTCCGGCGCCTTCATGGATCAGATGCGCGAACTCATAGAGTTCGAGCCCGATGAAGGCGGCACCGAACAGGCCGGTGATCGCCAGCCAGAATAGCACGCCGGCCTTGTAACCCCTCATCATCTGCAGCATGGCGAAGCCATAGGTGATCGACGAGAACAGAAGCATCGAGGTGTTGATCGCCACCAGCGGMAGATCGAACAGATCCTTCGGCGACGGGCCGGCCGCATAATTGCGGCCGAGCACGCCATAGGTGGCAAAGAGCACGGCGAAGATCAGGCAGTCGCTCATCAGATAGAGCCAGAACCCGAGATTGGTGCTGCTCTCCGGATGATGATCCTCGGTCAGATAGAAGACGGGCTTTTCGGCCGAGTCGATGGTGTGATCGGTCATGGTCGTCATGCCTGAACCGCAAGCTGCTTGGTGCGCTTGTCCTCTGTCGCGGTGACTTCCTCAACGGGAATGTAGAAATCACGCTTGTAGTTGAACGTATGGGCGATCGACACCGCGACGATCGCGACGAAGGAGACGGCAGCCAGCCACCACATGTACCAGATCAGGCCGAAGGCGAGGCCGATGCTGAGGGCCGAAAGGATCGCGCCGGTGCCGGTGTTCTTCGGCATGTGGATCGGACGGAAACCTTCGTGCGGACGGACATAGCCGCGCTTCTTCATGTCGTACCAGCTGTCATGGTCGTGGACGACAGGCGTGAAGGCGAAGTTGTAGTCCGGCGGCGGTGAGGACGTCGCCCATTCCAGCGTACGGCCTTCCCAGGGGTCGCCCGTCTCGTCCTTCAGCGCCTCGCGCTTGCGGAAGCTGACGAAGATCTGCACGAGGAAGGAAACGATGCCGAGGGCGATAAGGCCGGCGCCGAAGGCGGCGATGATGAACCAGATTTGCAGCGACGGATCCTCGAACTGCGAGACGCGGCGGGTCACGCCCATCAGGCCGAGCACGTAGAGCGGCATGAAGGCGAAGAAGAAGCCGATCTGCCAGAACCAGAAGCTCATCTTGCCCCAGAACGGGTCGAGCTTGAAGCCGAAGGCCTTCGGGAACCAGTAGTTGACGCCGGCAAACAGGCCGAACAGCACGCCGCCGATGATCACGTTATGGAAGTGGGCGATCAGGAACAGCGAGTTGTGGAGCACGAAGTCGGCAGGCGGGATGGCGAGCATGACGCCGGTCATACCGCCGATGACGAAGGTCACCATGAAGCCGACGGTCCACAGCATTGGCACTTCGTAGCGAATGCGGCCGCGATACATCGTGAACAGCCAGTTGAACATCTTCGCCCCTGTCGGGATGGAGATGATCATCGTCGTGATGCCGAAGAACGAGTTGACGCTGGCGCCCGAGCCCATCGTGAAGAAGTGGTGCAGCCACACGAGATAGGACAGGATCATGATGACGCAGGTGGCGTAAACCATCGATGCGTAGCCGAAGAGGCGCTTGCCGGAGAAGGTGGCGACGACTTCGGAGAAGATGCCGAAGGCCGGCAGGATCAGGATGTAGACTTCCGGGTGACCCCAGATCCAGATGAGGTTCACATACATCATCGGATTGCCGCCGAGATCGTTCGTGAAGAAGTTCGTGCCGGCATAGCGGTCGAGTGACAGCAGAACGAGCGTTGCGGTCAGGATCGGGAAGGAAGCGACGATCAGCACGTTTGTGCAGAGCGAGGTCCAGGTAAAGACCGGCATCTTCATGAAGGTCATGCCCGGCGCGCGCATCTTGACGATCGTCGCAATCAGGTTGATGCCCGATAGCGTCGTGCCGACACCTGCGACCTGCAGGCCCCATATATAATAGTCGACACCGACACCCGGACTATAGTCAGCCCCCGAAAGCGGCGGATAGGCCAGCCAGCCGGTGCGGGCGAATTCGCCGACGAACAGCGACATCATGATGATGATCGCGCCTGCCGTCGTCATCCAGAACGAGAAATTGTTGAGGAACGGGAACGAGACGTCGCGCGCGCCGATCTGCAGCGGCACGACGAAGTTCATCAGGCCGGTGACGAATGGCATCGCCACGAAGAAGATCATGATCACGCCGTGCGCCGTGAAGATCTGGTCATAGTGATGCGGCGGCAGATAGCCTTCATTGCCGTTGAAGGCGATCGCCTGCTGGATACGCATCAGGATGGCGTCGGAGAAGCCGCGCAGCAGCATGATCACCGCGAGGATGATGTACATGATGCCGATCTTCTTGTGGTCGACGCTGGTGATCCAGTCGCGCCAGAGCGGACCCCAGAACTTGAAATAGGTGATGAGACCCAGCACGGCGATGCCGCCGATCGCCACGCCGATGAAGGTGAAGACCAGGATCGGCTCGTGATAGGGGATCGAATCGAGGGTCAACCGGCCGAAGATAAACTTCAGGAGGTCAGGATTGGAAAACATGGAATAACCCGTTCATTGATGTCTTAGCGACGCAAAGCGCCAGGTTTAATTGTTGTTCAGCTGAGCCGGAGCCGGATCGCCAGTACCGTGGTTCATTCCGGGCATCGAATGGCCATCGTGGCCGCCGCCGTTCATGTCCATTCCTGGCATGTCGTTCTGCATCGGCTGCTGGCCATTTTCGCCGGTGCCGGCGGGCTTCTCGTCGCTGCGGGCAGGCGTGCCGGTTGCCGGGAAGGTCGCGGCATTGGTGCCTTCGCCCTTCTCCACATGGCGGTTGTCATATTGCAGCTTCTCGCGGTTTTCGGCGCTTTCCTTGCCGCCGCCGCCCATCATGTCGATATGCATCATCTCGCTCATGCACATCTTACCGGGTGCGGCGCAGAGATTGAGGATCGCGTCGTAGAGATCCTTGTCGGCAGTGGCGTAATAGCGCACCGGCTCGCGTTCGGACGGCTTTTCGAGCTTCAGATAGGTGTCGCGATTCAGCGCCGTACCCTGGCTCTTCACCCGGGCGACCCAATCGTCGAAGCCCTGCTGGTTCAGACCGTGGAACTTGAAGCGCATGTGCGAGAAGCCGTCGCCGCTATAATTTGCGGAGAAGCCTTCGTATTCGCCTTCCTTGTTGATGACGGCGTGCAGCCTGGTCTGCATGCCCGGCATCGCATAGATCTGGCCGGCAAGGGCAGGGATATAGAAGGAGTTCATGACCGACGATGCGGTGATCTTGAAATTGATCGGCACATCGACCGGCGCTGCCAGTTCGTTGACCGTGGCAATGCCGAGATCCGGATAGAAGAACAGCCATTTCCAGTCGAGCGCAACGACCTCAACGGTCAGCGGCTTGGTGTCCGCGGGAATGCTGCGTTCCGCGTCGATCCGGTCGAGTGGCCGGTATGGGTCCAACTTGTGAGTTGAAATCCAGGTGATCGCGCCGAGCGCGATGATGATCGCCAGCGGCGCAGACCAGATAACCACTTCCAGTCGTGTCGAATGATGCCATTCCGGATCGTAGGTCGCTGCCGTGTTCGAACGCCGGTAACGCCAGGCGAAGAACAGCGTCAGGAACAGGACCGGCACGATGATCAGCAGCATCAGGAAGGTGGAGACCAGAATGAGATCTGCCTGCTGACTTGCGATATCGCCCGACGGCGACATCACGACCATATTGCATCCTGCCAGCATCATCAGCGGCAACACGGATAGAAGGCGGGAAAACTTCACGAGTTTTTGCACGTCTCTAAGCTCTTGTTGTTTCGTCCAAACCGCGACTAAAGCACTGAACCTGATGGCAACATGAGGTGTTTGGTCGCACTGCAGCAAAGATGCCGCAGCGCGGCAAAAATTGTAAGACGCTACGGCTTTGAAATCCTGATAAAATTACGAAGGATTTGGCCCGGGCGCATGCATGTTAGCGGCATAATATATCCGTGAAAATGAAAAGGGCCACCTGGCGGCGGCTCGATTCGCCGGATCACGCCCGATTTCTCGTCCACATCTAATTTTGAGAATGGATGATGAACTATTTACGTCCATCAGACTTGATAAGCTTGCGGGTTTGATCAAAATCGTCTTGAGGCGCTTTGCCGCGGCGTCTCAACGAGGGAGGCGTTAATGACTGCAGCAAATTATGGACCATCGTCCACGACACTTGAACGCGACGCAAGACAGATCCACTCTGGCGAAAAGGTTTCGCCTGGCAGTATCGCCCTTGGCGTCATCATCGGTCGAATGTCGGAATTCTTCGACTTCTTCGTCTATGGCCTGGCTTCGGTTCTGGTCTTCCCGCAACTGATTTTTCCCTTCGCACCGGATCGCCTGACGGCGACGCTCTATTCCTTTGCGATCTTTTCGCTGGCCTTCCTGGCGCGTCCAGTCGGCTCGGTCGTCTTCATGACGATCGACCGTTTCTATGGCCGCGGCACGAAGCTGACGATTGCGCTTTTCCTGCTCGGCGGTTCTACGGCGTCGATCGCCTTCCTGCCCGGCTATAACGAGATCGGCTACTGGGCGATCGCGCTTCTGGCCCTGTTCCGCCTCGGCCAGGGCTTTGCGCTCGGCGGCGCCTGGGACGGCCTGGCATCGCTGCTGGCGTTGAATGCGCCGCAGAACAAGCGCGGCTGGTACGCGATGATCCCGCAGCTCGGTGCGCCGATCGGCTTCGCGCTGGCGAGCATTATCTTCGGCTTCTTCATCGCCAATCTCTCCAACGAGGATTTCCTCTCCTGGGGCTGGCGCTACCCGTTCTTCGTCGCCTTCGCGATCAACGTCGTGGCGCTCTTTGCCCGCCTGCGCCTGGTCATGACCCAGGAGTTCGGCACGCTGCTGGAACAGCATGAGCTCGAGGCCGCGCCGATCGGCAAGGTTCTGAAGGTTCATGGCCGCGACATCCTGATCGGTGCCTTCGTGCCGCTGGCGAGCTTCGCGATGTTCCATCTGGTCACCATCTTCCCGCTCGGCTGGATGAGCCTTTATGGAACGCAGCCGCTCGACACGTTCATGGTGGTGCAGATCATCGGCGCACTCGTCGGCATCGTCGCGATCATTGCCTCCGGCCTGATCGCCGACCGCATCGGCCGCCGCGCCCAGCTTGCCGTCTGTGCGGTGCTGATCGCGATCTTCTCCTTCGTCGGGCCGATGCTGATTGCATCCGGCGATGCCGGACAGGATGCCTTCGTCATCATCGGCTTCGGAGTGCTCGGCCTGTCCTTCGGTCAGGCGACCGGCTCGATCTCCTCGCGCTTCGGCCGCGGCTACCGTTATACCGGTGCCGCCTTTACCTCCGACCTCGCATGGCTCGTCGGCGCCGGCTTTGCGCCGCTGGTGGCGCTGAGCCTCTCCAGCAGCTTCGGCCTGACCTTCGTCGGCTACTACCTGCTCTCGGGCGCGATCTGCACGCTTGCAGCGCTGGCTTTCAGCAAGGCGCTGGAACAACGCGAGTAGCGCCTGATATCCTGATCAAACAGAAGAGCCCGGTTTCGTACCGGGCTTTTTATTAAATGGCGCATTGCAAATTATAATTGATTGCATATCCTTCCAGACCAAGGAGATGCTCTGATGACCCACTCGATGATCGACCATGCGACTCTCTCGCGCCTCGCGGAAGCCGGCGCCATCGACAAAACCCTTGTCGTCGGCCAGCTCGGTGGCTGGTCTATCGTCGTGCGCTACGGAAAGAGCGAGCATTCGCTTGCCGCCCAGCGCAGCCGCCAGGTCAGGCTTTTCAAGCGCATGGAGACGCTTGTCTCCTATCTCAAGGATGTCGGCATCTCGCAATTCGATGTGGATGCTGCGGAGTACGCCGCGGAGTCCAGCAAGCGTCCCGATCGAGCCGAAGCGCTGAAGCGCGCGCATGAGGCGGCCGAACACGACCGGTGGTTCCGCGAGCAAGTTGAGATCGGCCTTCGCGAGGCGGATGATCCGAATACCGTCTGGATCAGTAACGAAGATGCCAACAAGGAAATGGATGCGTTTCTGGCTAGCCTGATGTCTCGCGTACAGGAAGACGGTAAGTGATCGTCAACTGGTTGCCTCGCGCGCTGAATGATCGCCGGCGCCAGATATCCTACGTTTTTCAGCAGAACCCGCAGGCCGCCATCCGGCTGGAGACGCTTGTACGAAGCCAGGCGGATATCCTTAGCGCACACCCGCGTGTGGGCCGCAGCGGACGCAAGGACGGAACCCGGGAACTGGTGGTTCCCGGCAGTCCATATCTTACCATCTATCGCATCGATGAGAACGCGCAGGAAATCCAGATCCTGCGCCTGCTTCACGGCGCCCAGCAATGGCCGCCGGATTAATGCTGATCAGTTAACCGGTTCCGGTGGCTGCTTGGCGCGCGCCGCGGTCAGTTCGGCAGTCGTGTGGTTCAGGCGGTCGGCCAGCACGCGCATGATTTCGACGGCCATTTCTGGGAAGTCGCTGAGCAGCTTCAGGAAGTGCTCTTTGCTGATGCGCAGGACTTCGAGCCCCGAGGTGGCGCGCACGGTTGCCGTTCGCGAGACGTCGCAGAGAATGGCGATCTCGCCGACGATCGAGTTGAGTTCGACATCGGCGACCTTGATATCGCCAGCGGGAGAATGGACGAGAATGTCGGCCGTTCCCGAGAGGATCACGTAGGCTGCATCGCCCGGATCGCCCTGATGGAAAAGGTTCTGACCGGCCTTGTAGGTCATCCGGTCGGAGGTGAATGCCAAAAGCTTGAGTTTTGCCGGCGCGATCCTGGAAAAGATCGGCACCCGCCGCAGCATTTCGACTTCATCTCTCAACAGCATGAGTGTTTTACCCCCTGGCGCCTCCTCTCGTATAAGGAGAAAGCGTTTTCTAAAACTCTACCAGGCATTCCCTCGCAAGAATGCCGTCTCAGCCGCCCCAGTAGATTATTACGATAACAGTTCCTTGAACATAGTGTTTTTCTCCGAAAGTTCCGGATAGCCACCGGCTTGCGCCAGGCCACCGCGTTCGAAAAGCAGGATCCTGTCGAAGACCTCCGCAAGGCGTGCGTTCGACAGAACCCAGATGATTGCCGGGCGCTTGCCTTCTTCATGAAGGCCGGTCACCACGTTTCGGGTGATCTGGTCCTGGACGCGCTGGTCCAACGCCAGAAGCGGCCGGTTGAGGATGAAATAGTCGGAACGGCGCAGCAGCGCGCGCGCCAGGTTGATCTTCTGGCGCTGAACCATCGTCAGGCGCTTGCCGCCAGAGCCGACATCGAATTCCATACCGATTGACAGCACGTCGTCGAACAGATCGAGCTTGTCGAAGAGCTCGCCCATGATCGAGCGGATATGCTCCGATGCATCGGCCTGCTGATAGGCGATGCGGCCGAAAAGCACGTTGTCCATCAGGCTGGCAGACGCGGTGAAACGTTCCGGATCGTAGCGCTCGATAAGTGCCGAGAGATCACTGGGAATATGTTCGTGGAACTGTTTGCGCGCCGAGACGATCTTTTCCATCAGCTCGTCGGTCAGCAGACCGAAGCGGTGGCGGGGCTCGATATAGGCGAAGCTCAGGCGGATGATACTTGAGCGTTCCTCGGCCGTCGCATCCTCGAACTTCCGGCTCTGCAGCTTTTGCAGCAGCGCCTGGTAGGCAGGGATGTCGTCCGCGGTCATGAAGGTCAGTTGCTGGAAGAACGGGTGATCCGGCGGCAGGTCATGGAACAGTTCCACGGCGTTTTCGGCGATCTCCAGGCCCATCGCGTAGAGATCGTTGCTGAGGCCGGTGTCGCGGAACAGTTGCTGGAAATAGGGGTGGGCGGCGAGGCGGCGGTTGGTCATCTGCGGCCGCTTCATCGTGCCGAAAAGCAGGTTCTCGCCAACCGTCGCCTGAGCGTTGTAGGCGTCGAAATCGAAGGGAACGACGATAGTGTCGAGCTTCTCTTCCTCCAGCCTCTCGCGCAAGGAGGCGCGTAGATCGACAATGCGCTCGGCAAGTGCCACATGAACGCTGGTATCGACCGAAGACCGCAGTGCCAGATCGAGAATGTCCTGCGAAATCAGCACAGCGTCGAGCACCGGGCGGATCGCTTTCAGCAGATCGTCGGGGCCTGTCGCACCGGCGGCGTTATAATCCACCCAGTCGCTGTTGAGGTCGAAAATCGGGTTTCCGGCGCGCAGCGCCTCCGCGTTTCGCCATTTGAATTCGAGAGCGTCCTGACCCTGGTAGCCCGGATCCGTCAGCGGCGCGTGCTTAAGGCCGTAGAGGATGTTGTCTTTCAGCGTACCGTGGAAAAAGTAGGTATCTGACGATACGTAAGAAATCCGTCTGCCGGTAATATATTCCGGCAGCGCAAGCAAATCCTGGCCGTCGATGCTGATGCGCCCGCCTTCCGGCCAGACGATGCGCCCGAGCGCTTCGGCAAAGGCTTCCGCGCCGCTTCCATTCGGGCCGACGATCGCCACCGTTTCGTTCGGCTTGATCTCTACCGAGACGTGGTCGACCAGCCGCGCGCCGCTGTCGTCATTGACGGCGAGATTGGTTACGACGAGTGCCGCTGTCAACGGTCCGATCGCTTCGGCCGGAACGTCCTGGATCTTGCTGTCGATCAACGGCTCGACGTTGAACTGCTCGTAGACCTGCTGATACTTGACCTGAACGTCTTGGCGCATCTGGTCCCAGTCGATCAGTTCCTTCAGCGGTCCCGGCAGATCCTTGTAGGCGGAGATGACGGCTACCAGCTGGCCGATGTCGAGGCGGCCCTGAAGCGCCAGATATCCGCCGATGGCGTAGAACAGGAACGGGGTGACCTGGGCCAGGAAGTTGTTCAGGAATTTCACCATGAACTTCCACTGGTAGAGGTCGTAGCGGATCGAGAAGATCAGGCCGAGGCGCGCTGCGATATCGGCGCGCTCGAGGTTGGAAGTGTCGTTGCCATGGATGGTACCAATGCCATCGACGATTTCGCCGACGCGGCCCGAGAGTTCGCGTGCCGTCAGCTGCCGCTGGCGGCCGAGTTCGAGCAGGCGCTTCCTCATGCGCGGGATGACGATCGCCTGCACGCCGACGATACCGGCGGCGATCATGCCGAGCCAGAAATTCTGGATGATGATGAAGGCGAGCGCCGTCAGCGCCTGGCCGCCAAGCAGGGCAGGCGAGACGAAGGCGTCGCCGGTAAAGCCGCCCATCGGCTCCACCTCGTCCTTGATCATCGTGGCGATTTCAGCGGATTTCACCCGCTTGAAATGCGCCGGCGGAAAGCGCAGCACCCGGTCGATCAGCTGAAAGCGGATACGGCGCAGCATGCGCTCGCCCAGGCGGCCCTTGTAGGTGTTGATGTAGAATTTGAAGAGGCCGTTCAGCACCACGAGCGCCAGGAAAACCAGGCTGAGCGCCATCAGCATCTGCAGACGGTTGAGCTGCAGACCCTGGAAGAACTCGACATGCCCGATCAGCGGCAGATCGTAGGCCAGATGCATGAAGGTCTGCGTGGCGTTGGCATTGTCGAAGCCGTCACCCTGGATCGGTCCATTGACGATCTGCTTCGGCAGATCGAACGACAGGAAGTACGGGATCATCGATGCCGCAACGACCGCCAGAATCCAGAGCTGCTGGAGGCGGGTGTTCGACCAGATGTAGCGGGCGAGACTCTTTTCCATTGCTAACCGTCAACCTGAAGGGAGGGTCCGGAGACGTTTACGAAGGGGGATTCGGAAAACAGGTTCATGCCGCCGGACCGCCGGATATCGTAACGAAAACAAGGCGAAGCGGACTACCATCGAACTGCCGATTCTGCCGGAAATCCGTTTATATCACAGGACTTTCATAAAGTGCGAGCAATTCAGCCGAGCATTGAGCGAATGATCGCCGCTGTGGTTTCAGCGCCCGCAAGGTCCAGCGCGGCGGCCTGCCGGGGGGGACGCGCAAGGGCTTCGGAGACGGCACTTGCGACATGCTCAGCGGTGAGCCCGGTCTCCGGAAGAATGCTGGCCAGACCCATGGCTTTCAGCCGCTCGGCACGCACGGTCTGCTCCGTTTCGCCACCGGCAACAAAGGGGATCAGGATTGCCCGGCAATCGGTGCGCAGCAGATCGCCGACCGTATTGTAGCCGGCTTGCGAGATCGACACCTTGGCGCCCTTCAGCAGAGAGGGGAAATCCTTGCGGAACCGCACCAGCGTCACGTTTGCGGGGGCCTCGTGCTGCAGTGCTGCGAAATCCCGTTCGGGAAGGTTCGGGCCTGAAATCAGCAGCCAGCGATAGCTCGCCGGAAGCGAGCATGCGGCATCGCGGGCGGCGCGGATCAAATCCAGGCCGACAGCGCCACCGCCTGCTGATGCGATGATATCGAATCGCTCAGCCGGATCGGCCGCCGGGGGCGGGGCGACGAGGCCGGTGTATCGCACCTTGTCGGCAATATCAGCAGTCAGCGGAAAGGTGTCTTCCAGCCGCACGAAATCAGGATCGCCGTGAACGAGAACGGCATCGAAGTGATCCTTGACGAGCTTGACGGTTTCTTCGTCGCGGCCGGGTTTACGGTTCTCCTGCAGGATATCGCGGACCGAGCTGAAGAGTTTTGGCCGCGGATTGACCGAAGCGATCGCATCGAGCAGCGGCAGCAATTCGAAGCGCATTTGCCGGCGGCCGAAGGGAAAGGCTTCGATGATGACTGCATCCGGCTTGGTCTCGCGAAATGCCGAAAGCAGCATGTCGCGGCGGGAAGACAGGAACGCTTCGGTGGCCGGATTGCCGTTTGCGTCTGCAAGCCCTGAAAACCCGGCGTTGCTGGCAACGACAGGAGGAAGTGCAATCGTCTTCAGTCCCCCGGCCGGAAAGCCCGGAACAGGCAGGCCGCCGGTGACGACGGTGACGTCGAAACCATCTGTTGCCATGGCATTGGCGATGCGGCTCGCGCGGGCGATATGGCCGATGCCGAGCAGGTGCTGAACGTAGAAGAAGGCTCGCTTGCCGCTCATGGGGTCTTCTCCCACTCGGCTTCAAAAAGCTGCGTCAGCTGCGCGATGCTGGAATGGTAGTCGAAATGCGCCCGGACGCGCTGTTCGGCGGCGTCGCCGAGGCGGTGGCGCAGAGCCGGATCGCGGATTGCCCGCTCAAGCGCTGCAGCCAGCGCTATCGGGTCTTCAGGGGGCACGACAAGGCCATTTTTGTCGTCTGTCAGCAGTTCCGGCACGCCCGAGATATTGGTGGACAGGCAGGCAAGCCGTTGGCTCGACGCCTCGACCAGCACGTTCGGCAGCCCGTCACGATCGCCATTGGCGGCGATCCGGCAGGCGAGCACGAAGAGATCGGCCCGTCTGTAGTGATCGAGAACATCTTCCTGGGCGAGCGCGCCCTTCCAGACGATGCGCTCAGAAAGACCAAGAGTGCTGGCAAGTGCCTTGAGCTTCGCAAGCTCGTCGCCGCCGCCGATGTGCTCGAGGCGCCAGGCCAGATCTTTCGGCAGCAGGGCCAGCGCGTTGAGCAGGATGTCGTAACCCTTCTTCTCGACGGCGCGGCCGACGCTGAGCAGGAAGACCGGATCGCTGGTGGCCGATCCGTCACGCTTCGACCGATCGCCTGAAAAATGGCCGAAACGGGCAAGATCGAGCCCGTGATAGCTGAGATGCACCGCATCCGGACGGCTGGTCAGCGTCCGCATGTGTTCATAGCCGGTGCGTGTGCAGGTCACCGCCCAGCGGGCGCTCGAAAGCTTCTCGTTCAGCTCCCAATCCGGCGAGGTCCAGATGTCCTTGGCATGGGCGGAAACCGTCCACGGGACGCCGGTCAGAATGCTGGCATATTCCGTTACCGAGGCCGGCGTATGGATGAAATGGGCATGCAGCCACTGGCCGTTATCAGGCCATTCACGCGCGAGAACCAGCGCCTGGCCAAGCCTGCGGAAGCGATTGCGGGAAATGTCGCGCGGCAGGTCGGCGAAGAAGCGCTTCATCAGCGCTCCGAACCCCTTCCTGCTGAAGCCGGCGAAAAGGCTCTTCAGGACGCGAAGCGGTTCCTCGTGCAGATATTCCGGCAGATAGACGACGCGCGCCTTGATCTCGTCATGAACAGGATGCCGCTTCTTGTCGGTCGGGCGGCGCATGGAAATCAATGTCAGGTCGAAGCCTGCCTTTTCGAGGCCAAGCAGCTCCTGGGCAATGAAGGTTTCCGAAAGGCGTGGATAGCCTTTCAGGACGACGAGGATCTTCCGGCGCTCTGGCAATGTCGGTGTCTTCACTCTGCGCCGACGAGGGAGAGATGACGGCCGCGATTGTCGAGCCAGCGGCCGACGGTCTGCGAGATATGATCGAGGCCCTCAAGCCGCATTGTGCAGCCGCTCTGCGACGGCGGCTGGCGGTTTGGCAGCTGTTTCAGGGCTTCGGCCATGATGGCAGGATTGGCGGACTGATCCGGCAGCAGCATATCGACGAGGCCGAGTTCGCTGGCGCGCTGCGCCCGCAGCAACTGCTCCTCACGCGGCTTGACGCGCGGCACGATCAGCGCGGGCTTGTCGAAGGAGAGGATCTCGCAATAGGTATTGTAGCCGCCCATGGCGACCACGCCCGTTGCCCCCTCGATCAGCTCTTCCATGTGATTGTCGAATTCGATGACCTCGATGGACGGGATCTTTTCACCCTTCTTGACGAGCTTCGTGCGCTCTGCGGCCGGCATATAGGGGCCGAGCACCACAAGCGCCTTCAATTGAAGGGTCGAATCCTGCTCGTAAGCGTTCATCACGTCGTGGACGAGATCGGAGCCGTCGCCTCCGCCGCCCGTCGTGACGAGAATGTATTTTTCCTTAGGCGTGTTCACCGACTTCTTGCTCTTCGAAACGCTGCGCTGCAGGAAGCCGACGAAATCCATCTTGCGTCGGACATTGGCGGGAACATCGAGGCCGACCAACGGATCGTAGAAGTCCGGCGGGCCATAGACCCAGACGCTGTCGTAATACTGGTCGATCTTCTGCATGATGCCGTTGCGCTTCCATTCGGCATCGAGCAGGTGCGGCGCGTCCATGATCTCGCGAAGGCCAAGCACCAGCGTCGTACCGCGCGCTTTCAGATAGGCGAGCGTATCCTCGACTTCACCCTTCAGACCCATGGGCTCCTTGTCGACGATGAAGATGTCGGGCTGGAAGGTCTCGGCGGTATGGCGAATGCTGGATTCGCGCATCTTCAGCGTATCCTGCAGATCGATATGGCTCGCCATCGACGTATATTCGCCGTTGCGAAGCTTGATCACGCTCGGGATCTTCACGAAATCGACGCGGGCGCGGTAATCGAAGGCGCCGGCGATCGTGGCGCCCGAGATGATCAGGATGTTGAGGCCGCGATAGTCTTCGACCAGCGCATGGGCGATCGTTCTGCAGCGGCGCAGATGGCCGAGACCGAACGTGTCGTGGCTGTACATGAGGATACGTGCATCTTCAACACGTCTGGCCATGGAGAGTACCTCTGGGGCGAATGACATAGTTCACCCCCGTTTGCCGGAGGCCAAGAGACAGCGGGCCGATGATCCGCTGGACTTGCTGTTATTTGTAGGGATCTGCGGCATCGCGCAACCCGTCTCCCAGAAAGTTGAAGGCAAGAATGACAAGAACCACCGGAATTATCGGGAACAGAAGCCACGGGTAGAAAGCGATGACACTGACGCTTTTCGCTTCGGTGAGCAAGATCCCCCAGCTGGTGATCGGTGGCCGAAGGCCAAGGCCGAGGAACGACAGCGCCGTTTCGCCAAGGATCATTCCGGGGATGGAAATCGTTGCAGAAGCAATGAGATGCGACATGAAACCGGGAACCAGATGGCGGCCGATGATGCGCGGTGTGCTGGCGCCCATCAACTGTGCGGCCTGCACATAATCCTCTTCGCGAAGCGCCAGAAGCTTGGATCTGACGGCACGTGCCAGCCCGGTCCAGTCGATGATGCCGAGGATTACGGTAATGCCGAAATAGATGACGATCGGGCTCCAGGTCACCGGCATGATGGCGGCAAGCGCCATCCAGAGAGGCAAGCTCGGCAGCGATTGCAGCACCTCGATCATGCGCTGCACGATCAGATCGAAGACGCCTCCGCGATAGCCGGCGAGGCCGCCGATGACGATGCCAAGCACAAAGCTGATGGTGATGCCGATCAGGCCGATCGTCAGCGAGATTCGCGCGCCATAGAGGATGCGCGACAGCACGTCGCGGCCGAGCCGGTCGGTCCCGAGCAAATACATCTGTCCGCCTTCGGCCGGGCAGACGAGGTGCCGTCTGGATTCGAACAGACCCCAGAAACGATAGGCATCGCCGCTGCAGAAGAAGCGTATCGGCTGAATGTCGTCGGGTTTCTCGGTGTAAATGCGGCGCAGCGTATCGATATCGAGCCGCATCGAGCGGCCATAGACGAAGGGACCGATGAATTCGCCCTTGTCGAAGAAATGCACCCGCTGCGGCGGCGAATGGATGTAGTCGACATTGCGGCTATGCAGGCCGTAAGGCGCCAGGAACTCGACGATCAGGATCGCGAAATAGACCAGTGCGAGAAAGATGCCGGAAATCAGCGCCAGGCGGTGCTGCTTGAACTTCCACCACATCAGCTGCTTCTGCGACGCGAGATGAATGCGCGACTGCGCAGAGGTCATCGTCTCCTGCGCTTGCGGATCGAACGGGGTGGTCGAGACAAAGTGCTCCAGGGGGGCGCCTGGTGGCGGCAAGGGCGACATTATTTGGTGCTCCTGCCTTGCAAGCGGATGCGGGGATCAAGGAAGCCGAGAGCGATATCCGAGATCAGCACGCCGATAACGTTCAGGAAGGCGAGGAACATCAGGAACGAACCGGCAAGGTACATGTCCTGGCTCTGCAGCGCCTTGACCAGCATCGGCCCGGTCGTTTCGAGCGACAATACGATGGCAACGATTTCGGCGCCCGAAATGATCGATGGCAGGATGGAGCCGATATCGGCGACGAAGAAGTTCAGCGCCATGCGCAGCGGATATTTGATCAGCGCCCGGGTCGGATGCAGGCCCTTCGCACGCGCCGTCGTCACATATTGCTTCTGCATCTCGTCGAGCAGGTTGGCACGCAGGCGGCGGATCATGCCTGCTGTTCCAGCGGTGCCGACGATGATCACCGGGATCCAGAGATGCGCGAGGATCGACTTCGCCTTCTCCCAGCTCATCGCCTCGTTCAGATATTGCTGGTCCATGAGATGGCCGATGGAGAGGCCGAACCACACGTTGGCGAAATACATCAGGATCAGCGCCAGCATGAAATTCGGGATGGCGATGCCGAGCAGACCGAAGAAGGTCAACCCGTAATCGCCCCAGCTATATTGATGGGTGGCCGAATAGATGCCGATCGGGAACGCGATAAGCCAGGTGACGAGGATGGTGGTGAAGGAGACGAGGATCGTCAGCCACAACCGGTCGCCGACGACATCGGAAACCGGCAGCTGGTATTCGAACGAATAGCCGAAATCGCCATGCAGCATGCCGCCGACCCAGTAGAAATAGCGGACGATCTCCGGCTTGTCGAAGCCGTACTGCTTCCGGAGTTCCTCGATTTCCTGGAGGTTGGCGGCTTCGCCCTGGGCGCGCAGCTCGGCGATCTGGCTTTCGAAGAAGTCGCCCGGCGGCAGCTCGATGATGGTGAAGACCAGAGCCGAGATCACGAACAGCGTCGGCACCATGGCGGCGATACGCCAGAGGATATATCTCAGCATCTCACGCCTCCTTCAGCCAGAACGCGTCAGGCATGTAGATGCCGAGGAAGGAGGTCGGGTCGAAGCCGTAAAGCGCCCGTTCCGGAACGTTCTGCATCTTCTTCGAGATCAGGATCGGCTGCAGCGCGCCGTTGATCAGGCCGATCGAGAAGACCTGCTGGGTATAAAGCGCCAGCATCTTGTGCCAGATCTCCTCCCGTTTCTTGAAGTCGGCGGTTGCTCCCCACTGGCTCAGCAGATCGACGAGCTGCACGACCTCGGGGATATCGGGCGCGCTACCTTCCTGGCCGGCCGAGAGGTAGTACATGCCCCAGATCGGCCATTGCAACTGATCGTCTACGGTCGGTGCAAGCTGTACCGGCGCCATGTCGGCGGTCGGCACGCCGTTCTCGATGCCGAACCAGATCGCCATCATGATCGAGCCGCTCATCGCGCGGCTTCTGAAGATGTCACGCTGGGAGGTCCGCGTGTAGAGCGCGATGCCGATCGTGCGGAAGTGATCGCGCACGAGTTCCAGCACGTCGGTATCGAGCGTGCTTTCGCCGGGTGTCTCGACGGTGATCTCGGCACGCCGCCCGTCCGGCAGAAGGCGGATATCCTCTTCGTCGCGATTCGTCAGGCCGAGTTCGTCGAGCAGCTTGTTTGCCTGATCGACATCATGCTGGATGAAGGCGTCGGCATATTCCTGCTTGAAGAGCGGGCTGTCGGGCAGAACCGTATCGGCGCTCGGCGTGCCAAGCCCATAAAACGCCACCATATTGATCTCGTGGCGGTCGATCGCCAGCGACAGCGCCCGGCGGAAGCGGACGTCGCGGAACAGCTTGCGCCAGACCTCATCGGCGCAATTGAGGTTCGGCAGCAGCGCAACGCGCGAGCCGCGGGCCTGCTTCCAGAGATTGACCTTCACCGGGAAGCGCTGCTCGGCCTCTTTCAGGAAGGTATAGTCGTTGAAGTCGATGCCGGTTGCCTGCAGGTCGGATTCGCCGGCGCCCGCCTTGGCGGCGATGATCGACGAGGAGCTGACATTCAGGATGAAGCGGTCGATATAGGGAAGCTGCACGCCGTTCTCATCGACACGGTGGAAAAAGGCGTTGCGGTCGAAGATGAACTGATCGGCCGGCGGCTTGGTCATGACCTTCCAGGGGTCGAGAGTCGGCAGATCCGGGTTCTCGGGACGCGAGGCGCGCGACATCTTGATGTGCAGGTCGGCCCACTTCTTGACCCGGTTTTCCTTCATCAGCGCCGAAAGGCGGAAATCGTCCTGATACTTCTTGTGAAACTGTTTCAGGTAGTGTGCCGGCCCGAAGATGACGAGCGGCAGCGGACCGGCGAGTGCCGGCAGGAAGCTTGGGTTCGGCTTTTCCCAGGTATAGCGGACGATGAGGTCGTCGAGCACCTCGAACTTCGGCAGGTCGCCGTGCGGACGCAGCTCCAACGCACCGCCGCCTGGGGTCGCTTCCTTGTTGAGGATAACATCCTCCCACCAGTAGCGGAAGTCATCGACCGTAAACGGCTTGCCATCCGACCACTTGTGATCTTCGCGAAGGTGGAAGGTGAAGATGCGGTCGTCTTCTGTCGTGTAACCGCCGAGAATGTCCGGCTGGAACTGCAGGTGCTTGTCGTAACCGATCAGCCTCGAATAGCCATAGACGGTCATGTAGCGGACGTCGCGCGGGCCGCCGATGATGGTCTTGACCTGGCCGCCATAGGTGCCGGGCGCCAGGCCCGCTTCCTTCATGTTGATGATGCGCGGATGCTTCGGCAGCCGCTGCGCCATCGGCGGAATGGCGTCGGCGCGCAGCTGGTCGCGCAGGAATTCCGGCTCGATATCGCGATCGTCGGAGGCGGCGCGGACAAGGGTAGGCGCAACCGTTGCGCCGATCATGCCGCCGAGGAAGGTGCGACGCGTTACCATGCGCGTAGCTCCTTGACGTCGGCACCTTTTCGGGCGCGCACGAAATGGCCTTCGCCGAGATCGGCATAGGCAAGCTCGGAAGCGTCGTCATGTTCGGCGGTAAAGGTCAGGCCCCAGTTCTGCTTGTCGGCAGCACCATTCTTGCGCAGCGCTTCGAAATCGAGTGGCCGGTCGAGATCGGGGAAGGGGACGGCTGCCAGCAGCGACTTGGTATAGGGGTGAACCGGATCGCGCAGGATGATTTCGCGCGGTGCGATTTCGACGATGCGGCCCTTGCACATGACGGCGATGCGGTCGGCCATGTAGTCGACGACGGCAAGATTGTGCGAGATGAACAGATAGGTCAGGCCAAGTTCCTTCTGCAGGTCCTTCAAGAGATTGAGGATCTGCGCCTGAACCGAGACGTCGAGCGCCGAAACCGGCTCGTCGAGGATGATGAGTTTGGGGCCGAGAGCAAGCGCGCGAGCGATACCGATGCGCTGGCGCTGGCCTCCGGAAAAGCTGTGCGGATAGCGGCTGAGGTAGCGGCGGTCGAGGCCGATGGCGCCCATCAGCGCTTCGACCTTGCGCTTGCGCTCCTCGCTGTCGCCGCGGTCGTGAATCTCGAGCGGCTCGCTGAGAATATTTCGCACCGTCATGCGCGGCGAGAGTGATGAGACCGGATCCTGAAACACCATCTGGATCTTGGTGCGCAGCTCCTGCAGCTCGTCGCCCTTGACGGTCAGAACGTCGATGACTTCCTTGCCGTCGTTGAAAACCACCGAACCGCTATCCGGTGTGATCGCCCGCATCAGGATCTTGCTGACCGTGGTCTTGCCGCAGCCGGATTCGCCGACGAGACCCAGGCACTCGCCGCGCCTGATGTCGAAGCTGACGTCATCGACGGCGCGCAGCACGGATTTTTCGCCCTGGCCGAAAAGGCCGCGCTTGCGGATCGCATAGGTTTTCGAGAGATTGTTGACCGACAGCAGCACCTTCGGCGCGTCGTGATCGACGGACGACTTCTTCTTGCCGATCAGCGATTCGAGATTGACCGGCACGTCGCGTAGCGCCTTCAGCCGTTCGCCGGGCTTCATGTCGAAATGCGGGACCGCGGCCATCAGGCCCTTCAGATAGGGATGCTGCGGGTTGCGGAAGATTTCCTTGACCGGACCGGCTTCCATGATCTCGCCGTGATAGATGACGACCACTTCGTCGGCCATGTTAGCGACAACGCCGAGATCGTGCGTGATCAAGAGCATCGCCATGCCGAGCTTGTGCTGCAGGTCGCGCAGGAGTTCCAAGATCTGCGCCTGGATCGTCACGTCGAGCGCCGTCGTCGGTTCGTCGGCGATCAGCAGCGCCGGCCGGCAGATCAGCGCCATCGCGATCATCGCGCGCTGGCGCATGCCGCCAGACAGCTCGAACGGGTACATGTCGTAGGTGCGCTTCGGATTGGCGAAGCCGACGAGGGCAAGCATCTCCTCGGTCTTCTCGCGCGCTTCCTTCTTGTCGGCGTCGGTGTGGATCAGTAGCGACTCGCTGATCTGGTTCCCAACCGTATGAAGCGGCGAAAGCGAGGTCATCGGCTCCTGAAAGATCGTCGCCATGCGCTTGCCGCGCAGATCGCGCATCTGTTCGCTGTCGCGGCCATATTGCAGAATATCGGTGGTCTTGCCGTCGAGGGGATCGGTGAACAGGATCTTGCCCGTCGCCTTGGCCGGCGTCGGCAGAATGCCCATGATCGATTGACTGATGACGGATTTTCCGGAGCCGGATTCACCGACAAGTGCGGTGACCTTACCCGGTAGGATACGTAGCCCGGCGTCTTTTACGACACGCAGCTTGTCCCCGAAAACCGAGAATGAGACGTCGAGATTCTCGATACGCAACAAGTCGGACGCGGACGCCATACCAATGATATTCCCCAGTCTTATTCTGTTCCCGTTAAGGCACACTAGCCTACCGTAAGCGGGGTGTCCAGTTTATGACAGCTCTGGAGAATTTGGCGCTTTAGCGCTGATATTCAAGCAAAAATCGGCCTCTTTGAAGGCCACTTACTGAACGAACCTTTCAACCATCGGACGCTTCTCCTGCTTCTTCGCGTCACGATGCAGCAGGATCACCTGTTCGGCTTCGGACAGCCCATTCTGGGCGACGTCCTGGAAGGTTCCGCCATCGGCGAGCGGCGGCGGCGTGATGCGCGGCTGCAGCACGGTGACCTTCTGGCGGATGCCGCGCAGCTTTTCCTCGCCGAGCGTCGTCCATTCGCCGCCGCAATAGCCGGCGAACGCCTGGCTGGCGACAACCTCACGATTATACTTCTTGGTCAGCGACTGCAGGCGCTGGACTTCGTTGACGGCCGAACCGAAGGCCGAGAACGTTAGCCGGTCCTTCAGCCCGACATTGCCGAACATGACGTTGCCGATATGCAGGCCGATGCCGTAGCGCACCGGGCTCATGCTTTTTCCGGCGCGCTCATTGTTGAGCTCGGCAACACGCGACTGTGCCTGATGGACGGCCGATAGTGCTGCTTGTGCCGCAATCTTTGAAGGATCCTTGTGGCGGCCGCATGGATAGACGGCGAGAAAGCCGTCGCCGAGGAAGCTCAGGATCTCGCCGCCATTGCGGTTGAAGGGTGCGGCAATCGCGTCGAAGAACTCATTCAGCGTATCGATATAGGCCTGGCGGCCCTCCTTTTCGGCGAACATCGTCGACTGGCGCATGTCGCCCATGACGAGCGCGGCACGGATCGTCTCGCCGTCGCCGCGGCGGATCTGGCCGTTCAGCACCCGCTTGCCGGCATCGCCGCCGAGATAGGTGGTCAGCATATTGTTGGCGAGCTTGCCGAGCACCGCCATCTTGGCGGCGACGGCCAGATGGTTCTGCATGCGCAGCAGCGCTTCGATCATGTCGTCGGAAAAGCCGGAATGCGCGTCCGTCGACCACGAGCCCATCATGCCCTGTACGGAGCCATCGCCGAACGGCTGCACGAAGGCGAGATAGTCGGTGATCTTCTCCTTGCGGAGATCGTCGAAGATCGGGAATTCGGCCGGTCCTTCCTGGCTCATCCGGCGGCGAATGTGCTGCAGGTTGTTGTCGAGCAGGTAGTAATAGGGGCTTTGGAGGAAACGATCCGGCTTGGCGCCGGCCGAATGCCGGTAACCCTCGATGGTGACGCCACTCGAGCGCCGCCAGGTGAAGCTCAGCGCATCATAAAGCGGATGCAGCATTGAAAAGGTCAGGTGAACGCGGGCGATCGGCAGACCGGCAGCGGCGATGCGCTCGCAAAAACCACGAACGATATTCTCCAGATCATCGCCGGCCAGCGAAGAATTGGTCAGCCATTCGGCGACGCGGTCCAGAAGAATGGAGGACACGCTGGATTCGATGGTGCTCATTTTTGGTATTATCCTCATCAAGCACGTCCGTTCCTGAAAGCGACGAAAAACCTGCCTGCAGCGCGGTCACGCGCAGGGCGGGGGGCAAGATGGACGAGCGGTATTATTGTGTCAACGATCTGCCGAAGACCCGGCAAACCTACCTGTCAGAGCCCGAAAAGAGCGAGGACGGGTGTCCTTTCTGGTGGTTCATTATCCTAATCAGATAGGCATTTGATCGATCCGAAACAATGCTATCCGGATAATTTTCTGCCTCCGGTTTCGATGTCTGCGGCCAGCGAGTCTTTTCGGCCACAGTGCAAAAGAGGTGCGATGCGATTACGGCTTGTATCGGGCAGCGCCGATCACGACCGCTTCACCATCCTGTCAGGCAGAAGGCGGGTTTAAATCATTGCGATCTTGCATTATCTCACCCATGACTTTCCTCGTCAGAAGAGACCCCGTCTTGGCCACCTCGCAGACATCAGCCGCCCTTTCCGCAAAGATCAGCGATCGCACCGCCCGCGCCGGCATCATCGGCCTTGGCTATGTCGGCCTGCCGCTGGCCATGGCGATCGCCCGCAGCGGCTTTCCGGTCACCGGTTTCGACATCGATCCGAAGAAGATCGTCGCGCTTGATGCGCGAAAATCCTACATCGATGCGGTGACCGATGTGGCGCTCGCCATTGAGATCGACGCAGACCGCTTTTCGGCAACGACCGATTTTGCCGGGCTGAAAGCTTGCGATGTCATCGTCATCTGCGTGCCGACGCCGCTGACCAAGCACCGGGATCCGGATCTTTCCTATGTCGAGGCGACGTCGCGCGCCATTGCGGAACACCTTCGGCCGGGCCAGCTGGTCGTGCTGGAATCGACCACTTATCCGGGGACAACCGATGACGTCGTCAAGGTAATCCTCGAAAAGACCGGTCTGAGGTCGGGCGCCGATTTCTTCATCGGCTTTTCTCCGGAGCGCGAAGACCCCGGCAACCAGCATTACAACACGGCGACCATTCCCAAAGTCGTCGCGGGTGACGGGCCGGATGCGCTGGAGCTGATGACGAGCTTCTACGGGGCGGCCGTCTCGACAGTCGTCCCTGTCTCGTCGAATGCGACCGCTGAAGCTGTCAAGCTAACGGAGAACATCTTCCGCTCGGTCAATATAGCGCTCGTCAATGAACTGAAGACCGTTTACGCCGCCATGGGTATCGACGTCTGGGAAGTGATCGACGCCGCCAAGACCAAGCCGTTCGGCTATATGCCGTTCTATCCCGGTCCCGGTCTCGGCGGGCACTGTATCCCGATCGATCCCTTTTACCTGACCTGGAAGTCGCGCGAATACGAGCTTCCCACACGCTTTATCGAGCTGGCCGGTGAGATCAATTCCGCAATGCCGCGCTATGTCGTCGGAAAGCTTGCCGAGGCACTCGATATCCGCGCCGGCAAGGCGCTGAGCCGCAGCAAGGTGCTGGTGATCGGTCTTGCCTACAAGAAGAACGTCGCCGATATTCGTGAGAGCCCGTCGCTCAGGCTGATCGAGATCATTGAGGAGCGCGGCGGCAAGGCCGACTACAGCGATCCTTTCGTGGCCGAAATCCCGCCGACGCGCGAATACCAGGCGCTGAAGGGCCGGAAGTCCGTTGAGATCAGCACCGAGACGCTTGCGGACTATGATGTAGTTCTTATCGCCACCGATCATGACGCGGTTGACTACGGCGTGCTGGCTAAGAGCGCGCCTCTGATCGTCGATACGCGCAATGTATTCGCGCGCCTCGGCCTGGCTGGCGATCACATCATCAAGGCGTGATCGCAGGGTGCTTGGCCCGGTGCCTATTCTTTCCAGCACTGAGATCAGTCCTCTGTAGACGAAGGTCGCATTAGGCTCCAATTTGCAATTTGCGACATTAGAACCCATCTAATGTCAGGAAACACGGATCCGTTCTCCGCCATTTGCAGGCCCAGCCGCTTCCGTTTACCGAAAACAAACCATATCCAGTTGCAATCCAAGGCGAAAACCGCTTGCTTAGGAAAATCTACTTGTTCTGCCTGTAGCGGTAGGCGGATTGGTAAGGAAACGGCATGTCCGTAGCATGGTGCTCTTCGCAACCAGATCAGTTTGTGGTTACGATCGCATCCACGGGAACGTCCGATCGACGAAAGAATGAGCAAAGAACTATTTCAGGTTAAGTTTTGGGGCGTCCGGGGCAGCATTCCGGTTTCGGGACCCGAGTTCGATCACTATGGTGGCAACACCACGTGCATCGAAATCCGTTGCGGCGCCCACCGTATGATTTTCGACGCGGGCTCCGGCCTGCGCGAAGCCGGGCTCGCGATGCTCAACGAGAGCGTCAGCGACGTCGATCTGTTTTTCAGCCACTGCCACTATGACCACATCATCGGTCTGCCCTTCTTCAAGGCTATCTATTACCCGTCGATCCACCTGAACATCTGGTCAGGACATCTGGACGGCAAGATGACCACCAAGGAGATGGTCAACCAGTTCATCAGCCCGCCCTGGTTTCCGGTGAAGACCGATATTTGCCAGGCGACGATGGATTTCCGCGATTTCCACGCCGGTGAAGTCCTGTCGCCGCGCGACGGCATCAAGATCAAGACCTACATGCTGAACCATCCGGGCGGCGCCATCGGCTACCGTATCGAATGGGGTGGCCGGTCCGTTGCGCTGATCTTTGATATCGAGCATATCCCGGGTTCTTACGATCCGGTGTCGCTGGAGATGATGAAGGACGCCGATCTGGCGATCTACGACTGCACCTATAACGAAGACGAGATGCAGCGCTTCAAGGGTTTCGGTCACTCGACATGGCAGCACGGCGTCGAGCTTGCCAAGATGGCGGGCACGAAGCAGTTCGCGCTCTTCCATCACGCGCCGTCGCGTACCGACCAGCAGCTCGGCCAGATGGAGCGTGAGGCGCAGGCCGCTTTCCCGACATCCTTTGCCGCCCGCGACAATCAGGTTATCGATATCTAGGTCTTGAGCAAGCTGGCGGCGGGCGTCCAGGCGACCGCCTTGATCCCGGCTGTCTCCCTGAACAGCGCATCGCAGAAATTCCAGGCTGCGGCGTCATGGACGAGATGGTGCGTCAGAAGACCGATCGGCTCGTCGCTGCCCTCGAAGCGGTTCTGCAGCTCGGCGACCAGTTCTGCAATCAGCTCTTCTTCCGGCCGCCCGCCGCGGGTACCATGCCAATCCATGATATCTACATGGGTATTCAGAATGCCGATCGGCTGGCCCGGCGCGGCTTGTCCATAGGTGGAGAGGCTTTCGAAGCCGAGTGCGGAAAGCTTCGGGATCAGCGCATCGTCGATCCGGTTCCACGGCGGCACCAGCATCGGCACGAAAGACGTCTCGTGAAGCTGCTTCAGATTGAGGAAGCCGTGATAGAGCTCGCCAAGCACCGCCTCGGCCAGGCGATGGCTGCCAAGCTCCTGCTTCTTCTCCTCCGCCGGGGCGTGATTTTGATGCGCCCAGCCATGAACTGCCACGGCTGCATGTTTCTCATTGGCCAGGCGCTGCGAGAGCGCCGGTCCGGTCTTCGCCGGCACCACAGCAAGCGTCACCGGCACGTCGTAGCGATTGGCAAGCCCCAGCAGTGTGTCGAGCGCGCCGGTCGGTTCGATCGCATCGTCATCGCGCCACCAGAACGCCGCGGTGCGGCCCGCGGCAGTCCACCGCGCCAACTCGCCGCGAAGGGGTTCCCAGGCCGTATTGCCGCTCATCGCTTCACTCCTGCATAGGTCTTCAAGATATCGTCGAGGGCCGCTGCCGCGGTTGCGATCGACCGCTCTTCGAGAACGAACCGGCGCGCTTCGGCGCCCATCTTACGCCGTTTCTCCGGGCGCTCCAGCAGCTCACGGATCGCGACTGCATAGGCCGCCACGTCGCCTTCAGATGTCAATACGCCGGTGGAGCCGTTGCCGATCACTGCGGGGACACCCGCGGTCTCCTGGGCGACGGCGGGAAGTCCGGCGGCCTGCGCCTCCAGATAGGCCAGGCCATAGGCCTCACCGCAACCCGGCCAGACATATATCGCAGACTGCTTCAGCAGCGCAGCGATCTCCACCGGGCTGCGCTCACCGCACCACTCGATGCGTCCGGGCTCGAAACCGACAAACAGCGCTTCGACAGCATTCCTTTCAGGACCGTCACCGGCGATCGCCAGCGTCCAGGCCGTATCGCGGATCTGATGCAAAGCGGCCGCGAGCATCGCATAGCTTTGCATCTTGTCGCCCGGGCGCATCATCGCGACCGCGATCAACCGCGTTGGATCGGCAACCGTGCCGGGCTCCGCATAGAGCGCCGGATCGATGAATGGCTGGATCGAGGCCATGCGTGCCTCGGGAATCGCCCGCTCGACACCGGCGCGGTCCCGCGCCGTCATCGCGATGTTAACCGCCGCCTGCCGGATAGCGCTGGCGACCAGCGCCTGTGCCGGCTGCCAGGGGCCTTGATCACGCTTCGGCGAATAGGATGCCTCGACGGTCACATAGGGAATGTCGAGTTCACCGCAAAGGACGGGACCGAACGGATCCGGCGATTTGTAATAGGGGTGGTAGCAAAACCAGAAGTCCGGCTTAGCGCCGGCAGCAAACTCTGCCCGCAGCCGCTGCAATTCGCTCTGGCGGCCCTCTTCCAGGAGCGCTGCGGCCTCCGGTGTTGCGGCGAAATTCCGGAAGCTGGAGACGAGTTCGACCTCATGGCCTGCCAGATCGAGCGCGCGCATCAGAAGCCTGCCCATCAGCCGGTCGCCGGAGGGGACGGGATGGCCGGGAGACTTCAAAGGCGCGTAAAAGGCAATCTTCATCAGCGAGCGCCCGCCGAGACAGAGCGTTTCCAATTCCCGATCCAGCCTGCGGCGAAATTCTGCGCTATGGTCCGCTTCCTTAAGAGTTGCTGATAAACATATAGAATGTGATCGCAGTTGAAGAAGGCGGCATTCCGCTTCTCTTCGAACATCTCTATTGCATAAGAGATTCGATCTTCAAGAACGGGAATGAATGGCCGCCGTCGCAGACACAAGCATTTTCACCGAGCGGAACATCCGGCGTGCCCGGCTGGGCGCCGGGCTGATCATGTTCCTGTTCGTGACGCTGCATCTGTCGAACCATGCGCTCGGCCTGATTTCGGTCGGAGCCGCCGAAGATGGCCGCCGGCTGTTCATGATGCTGTGGCGTAACCCGGTCGGGACGGTTGCTCTTTATGGCGCCATCCTCACCCACATGACGCTGGCGCTGCGCTCGCTTTATATCCGGCGCAGCCTCGTCATGCCAAAGGGTGAGCTGGCGCAGATCGCCCTCGGCCTGGCCATACCACTGATCATCATGGACCATGTGATCGGCACGCGCATCGTCCACGAGCTGTTTCACTACTCCGACAACTACGAAACGATCGTCAGTCTGTTGTGGATCAATTCGCCAAGTTCGGGTGTGCGCCAGGCACTTGCGGTCGTCGTCGTCTGGACCCACGGATGCATCGGCCTGCATTTCTGGCTGCGCTATCGCCCGTGGTATCAGGCTTTTTCGCCGCTGCTTCTGGCTTTGGCAATCCTGCTTCCGGTGCTCGCCCTTCTCGGCTTTGCCGAAATGGGCCGGACGATCGCCGAGCCTGCCTATGAGGGTCTCGTCGATACCGGCCACTATCTGCAGAACCTGAACCGCCGCTACTATTCCGACCCGGAAGCGCAAAGGCAGATCGCCTTGATCCGCGCCGGTCTCTACAGCAGCTTTTCGCTGGCGCTGCTCTCGGTCGTCCTCGCCCGCAGCCTGCGCAAATGGAAGGAAGCCACCGATCAGATCGCCGTCCACTACCCGGCTGGTGAGACCATCCATGTGCCGCGCGGCTTCACCGTGCTGGAGGCGAGCCGTCTTGGCGGCTTGCCGCATTATTCTGTCTGCGGCGGCAAAGGGCAGTGTTCCACCTGCCGCGTGCAGATCCTCAGCGACTATGAGAGCCTGCCGCCACCCGACAAAATGGAACAGACGACGCTCCGGCGGATCAATGCCGCCCCGGATGTCCGGCTTGCCTGCCAGCTGCGGCCGAACCATGACCTGACCGTCGTGCCGCTGCTGATCCCGGCAACGGAGGCGACTCTACCTGCCAACACGCAGGAAACGAGCCCCGGCCGCGAGCGGGATATCGCGGTACTCTTCTGCGACATGCGCAATTTCACGGCGCTGACGGAGCCCCGTCTTCCCTTCGATATCGTCTTCCTGCTGAACCGCTATTTCGCGCTGGTCGGCAAGGCTGTCGAGCAGGCCGGCGGCCGCGTCGACAAGTTCATCGGGGACGGCGCCATGGCGCTGTTCGGCATCAACACCTCGCCGGAAGAGGGCTGCAGGCAGGCGCTGAAGGCGGCCGCGACCATCGCCGAAGAGATCGAGAAGCTCGGTCATGAACTGGCCGAGGAGCTGTCGATCCCGTTGCAGATCGCTATCGGCATCCACACCGGTCCGGCAGTCGTCGGCACGATGGGATACGGCCGCGTCCGCAGCCTGACCGCCGTCGGCGATACCGTCAACGTCGCCAGCCGCCTCGAGCATGCCGCCAAGGAATTCGACGCGGCGATCGTCATTTCCGAACCAGTCGCCGAGCGCGCCGGCGCCGACATGACCGGCATCGAAAGCCACGAGATCAACGTCCGCGGCCGGGCGCTGCCGCTGAAGGTCTTCGTGATTCCCAAGGACAAGGCGGCGCTGCCGCTGCAAGGAAAAGCCTGATGGCCGCCAATGCGCTGCTGACGCAAAAATACTGGATCAAGCGGCTTCGCAAGATGCGCAATGCCACTGCTGCCCGCTTCTTCGATACCCGCCTTGGCCGCCGTCTGCTGATCGAAAGCATCGGGCCGCGGGTACTGACGATGACCGTCGATGCCGGCGACCACCGCATGACCTTTTCGCCATCCGACTATATCGGCCGCAAGGTCTTCCGGAAGGGGCATTTCGAGCGTGATCATGTCGACCGGTTGCTGGCCGTGCTCCGGGAGCGCGGCCTGTCGCGCAAAGACAGCGTGCTGCTGGAACTCGGCGGCAATATCGGCACCCAGACCGTCTATTTCGCGCTGAGCGGCGCCTATTCCCGCATTGTCAGCGTCGAGCCGGATCCGCGCAACTTTCCCCTGCTGCAGACGAATATCCGCCAGAACCGGCTGGACGGGATCGTCACACCGGTCAATTGTGCCGCAGGAGAGATGGCAGGCGAGATCGACTTCTTCATGAACGCCGCCAATCATGGCAAGAGCAGCGCGATTAGACAGAGCCCGTCCGATATCAAGATCAGCGTTCCCGTCCGCCCGGTCGCGGCAATCCTTGGCGATCTCGGCCTCGAACAGAGCGCCGTCGGTCTGGTCTGGATGGATATCGAGGGATACGAGCCCGTCGCCTGCCGCTCGATGACCGAGCTGATGAAGCGGCGCGTGCCTCTATACATGGAGTTCACGCCGCTCTTTTACGGCCCGGATCAGACCCGCGATTTCATCTCCACCCTGGCTTCCTTCTACGAGAACTGCCTCGTGTTTTTCGAGGAGGGCGAGCAGCAGATGAAAGTGCGCGAGCTGCCCGGCGGTATCGACCAGTACGACGTGCTGTTTCTACCCTAATGCGCCATACCCAGCGCCAGCGAGTGGTGGCAATGGACGCCGGCAAGCACGCCGGAGGCTGAGGCCAGTGTGGCGTTGTGCATCGGGTTCGTCGCGTCGCCTGCGGCGTAGACGCCTTTCACTGTGGTTTCCTTGCGCTCATCGAGACGAATGACAGGGCCAAGCGGCGCATCGCCAAATTCGCAGCCGAGCTGTTCGGCAAGCGGGGTGGCCATCGATACTTTGGGCGCGACGAAGATCGCCGAGAGCGGTACGACACGGCCATCCTGAAGCCTGACAGCCTCGAGATCTGGCGCGGTGCCGAGGAATTCGACGATCGGGCTGCTTTCGACGCGAACCTGACGGGCCGCCAGTTGCGCCAGCTGCTCCTGATCAGGCTCGACGAGGCCCTGCGAGAAATAGGTGGCCGGACCCCAATCCGGGATCAGCAGCGCCGCGTGAATCGAGAAGGGATGACTGCCGAGCACGCCGAGCGCACGATCGCGCACCTCGTATCCGTGGCAATAGGGGCAATGAAGCGCCGAGCGGCCCCAGCGTGCGGCAAGCCCCGGAATATCCGGCAGCGTATCCCTGACGCCTGTCGCCAGCAGCAACCGGTCGGCGCTGAACTGCCGTCCATCCGCCAGCACCACATTGAATTTGCCACCGGTCTTTTCGGCGGTGATCGCTTCCCCTTCGGCGAAGCTCACCGTCGGATAGGCCGAAAGCTGGCGCTTGCCCTCCAGCATGATCGCGGCCGGGGTCATGCCGTCCTGGCCGAGAAACCCGTGCGATGCCTCGGCGAAGCGATTGCGCGGACGCCCGGCATCGATCAGCAGGATGCTGCGGCGGGCGCGGGCGAGCTGCATGGCGGCGGAGAGCCCGGCAAAATTGCCGCCGATGACGATTGCTTCATAATGCATGATGTCGCTCCTTCTTGCATTTCACGCATCTACATAAGTTACGTGAAATGATGTCGTCAAGTCCTACGTCACTTGTGTTGTTACGAATGGCATGGGATAGTGCGGAGTAGACGCATACGAGGATGATGATGAGAAGTGACAGCCGCCTGTCCCGCATGCTGCATGTGCTGCTCCACATGGATCGGTATCAGAAACCGGTGACATCCGAGATGATCGCCGGGATGCTGAGCACCAATCCCGTTGTCGTCCGCCGCACCATGGCGGGGCTCAGGGATCAGGGATATGTGCGCTCGGAGAAGGGTCATCATGGTGGCTGGACGCTGGTCAAGCCACTGTCCGAGATCGCCCTGCTCGATGTCTATCAGGCGATCGGCGAGCCGGAGCTGTTCGCCATCGGTCCGGCATCCGATCATCCGGAATGCCTGGTCGAACAGGCGGTCAACAATGCCGTCGGCGACACCTTGCGGGAGGCCGAGGCGCTGATCCTCGCCCGGCTGAAAGCGGTGACGCTCGGCGATCTCGCCGGCGAATTCGAGCGCCGCTACGCGAAGCTCGGCGCGTCCGGCCCAATGCCGGAGATCTGTAGCGACTGAAAGCTATGTGCGGCGGTAGAGGAAATAACGCCCGGATTTGATGCCGTCAGGCAGCGGCAGGGGATCGAGTTCAGGCCGGTCGAGCGGCAGGCCGGAGACGGCAATGCCGCCGGAGCGCAGAACCCCGGCCATCAGCTGCGGCAGCCAGGTCAGGGTCACGGCATCGATATCGTCGTGACCGGTGCCGATATCGGCATGCGCAAGCGCCGCGTTGACGCCGAGAAAACGCTGCCCCGTCTCGCGGATATCGCCGGTCACCATATCTTCGGCGGGCGGCGTCGAGGCGGAATAGGAGCGGACCTCGCGGTCGAAGGCGATGATGCGGCGGCCGGCGAAAATCTCGCGTAGATGGTCGTAGGTCCGTCCGTTGCCGAGGCCGAATTCGATGACCGGGCCCTCAAGCGGCCCGACCAGACCGACGATCGAATTCAAGATATCGCGCTGAGCCGTCAGGCGGCGGATGAAGCTGTCGAGGCGGCTCATCTATGTCCTTGTCCGTCATTCATTTATCTTGCGGTGCTATCACACGAAACTGTGCGAAGTCGATTGCCGTAACTCCTGAAATGGCGTTGCCGCCGCTACAACTGTCTGTGATAAGGTCGGGTCATGAGCGCCGCTTCCAACGATCAGTTCTTTGCTTCCGTGCCGGTCTTTGCCGAGTTCAAGGGTGTGGCCGATACTGGCAATTACCGCCCCCTGCCCGAGGGATGGATCCTGGCGCTGGCCGACATCGTCGGCTCCACCAAGGCGATCGGTGACGGGCGCTACAAGGACGTCAACATGGCGGGCGCTTCGGTGATTTCCGCCGTGCTGAACGCTGTCGGAAAGGGTGACTTTCCCTTCGTCTTCGGCGGCGACGGTGCGATGATCGCCCTGCCTGCATCGCATGAGGATGCTGCCCGCGCGGCACTTGCCGCGGTCCAGGTCTGGGTGAGGGAAGATCTCGTCCTCGACCTGCGGACCGCGATCGTTCCCGTTGCCGATATCCGCAAGGAAGGGCTGGATGTGCGCGTTGCCCGCTATTCGGCAAGCCCCTACGTGACCTACGCAATGTTTGCCGGCGGGGGCAACAGTTGGGCCGAAAAGCAGATGAAATCGGGACGCTACGGCGTTGCCGCAGCCCCCGCGGGCACCCGGCCGGATTTGGCCGGTCTCTCCTGCCGCTGGAACCCGATCGAGGCCGAGAACGGGGAAATCGTCTCGATCATCGCCGTTCCCGGTGAAGCGGGCTCCGGTCCGGAGTTCCAGTCGCTGGTCACCGCCATCGTCGCCATCTCGTCGGAACAAGGCCGCGGCGGCCATCCAGTGCCTGCAGACGGCCCGGACCTGTCTTTCTCGAGGAAGGGCATCGAGCGCGAGGCCAAGGCAACCGCGGCGGCTGGCAGGCAATGGCGCCAAAAACTGTTCATCATGCTGCAGCTGGCACTGACCGTGATTTTCTTCAAGCTGTGCATCCCCTTCGGCAGGTTCGACGCGCGTCAATACAAGCGCGACGTCGCCGGAAATTCCGATTTCCGCAAATTCGACGACGGACTGAAAATGACGATCGATGTCGATAGCGCGCGGTTCGAGCGGATCGAAGCCCTGCTCAAGGAGGCGCAGAGCAAGGGGATCGCCCGTTACGGCCTGCACCGGCAGGATTCGGCGCTGATGACCTGTTTCGTGCCGACGCCGATGTCGCGCGACCACATCCATTTCATCGACGGCGCCAGCGGCGGCTATGCGGTCGCCGCCAGCAAGATATCGGGCAAGACATTGGGGCCGATCGAATTGCTGGATCGCTGACCACCGGACCTCGCGTCCAAGAGCGCATCAACCCATTGTCATGAAACTGAAATCGAACTGTCGCAAAGCTGTCATCCGGCCTGCCTAAATGTCGCCGTAATTTCTGAAGCGACATCCGGTTCCCCATGAACGCCCCCGCAATTCCGTCGAATACCGCCGTTTCCGCGGCCGGGCTCGAATTGAGCTATGGGCAGACGCGCATCCTCAAGGGGATCGACATCTCTCTTCGCAAGGGTGAGACATTGGCGCTGCTTGGCCCATCAGGCTGCGGCAAGACCACGCTGCTCAGGCTTGTCGCCGGCCTGCTGGCGCCGACGAGGGGCCATATCGCCATTACCGGGCAGCGCGTTGCAGGCGAGGGCACCTTCGTGCCTCCGGAGCGCCGCGGGCTGGGCATGGTCTTCCAAGATTATGCGCTCTGGCCACATCTGACGGTTGGCGGCAATGTCTCGTTTCCGCTTGAAATGCGCGGCGTCGGAAAGGCCGAGCGCCGGGAGCGGACGATGCGGGCGCTGGACAAGGTCGGGCTTGCAGCCTTTGCCGACCGCCGTCCGAGCGATCTTTCCGGCGGCCAGCAGCAGCGCGTGGCGATCGCCCGTGCCATCGTTGCCGAGCCGCAGCTGATCCTTTTCGATGAGCCGCTTTCGAACCTCGATCGCGAGCTGCGCGAAAACATGGTCGGTGAGCTTGCTGATCTGATTGCGACATTGGGGCTGACGGCGATCTACGTCACCCACGATCACAGCGAGGCGCTGACGCTTGCCGATCACGTTGCGGTGATGCGCGGCGGGCTGATCGAGCAGCTTGCTTCACCCGATATGCTGATCGAGCGCCCTGCGACGCCTGAGGTTGCCGACTTCCTGCGGCTCGGCTGTCTGGCCGATATCGAGCGCCGCGGTGCGATCTGGTTTTTCAAGGACAGCGATGTGGCGTTAATGCCGGCCGAAGAGGCGGCGGCGCGCAGCGCCCGCATCCTGATCCCGACCGCCGGGATTTCCGCATCTGGAGACGCCCCCGATCGTCTGAGCGCCGAAGTGCTGCGTTCGCAGTTTCGCGGCGACGGCCATCTGGCCACGGTTTCGCTCGCCGGGTTGCCTGGCGTCGAGCTGCAGGTGCTCAGCCGTCTCAAGCTGCGCCCCGGCGAACGCATAGGCCTTGCCGTCGATCCCACGCAGATCCGCTTTTTTGAACAGACTGCCGATAATTCAAAACAGGAGAGACTCGAAAATGTTTAAGTCTTTGAAGAGCATCACTTTTGGCGTGGTTGCTGCCGCGCTTATGGCGGGCGTCGCCCATGCCGACGTCACCGTTTACACCGCTGGCCCGCAGAGCCTGATCGACAAGCTGTCGGCTGGCTTCACCGCTCAGACCGGCGTCAAGGTCAATGTTTTCCAGGCAACGACCGGCAAGGTCATGGCCCGTATCGAAGCCGAAGCTGCAAACCCGGTCGTCGATGTCGTCATCTCGGCTTCCTGGGATACGGCAAACGATTTCGCCAAGCGCGGCTGGCTCGTCAATTATGCAAGCCCGAACGCTGCCAAGGTTCCTGATTTCCTGAAGTCGGAAGGCGCCGTTGCGCAAGGCATTTCGGCTCTGGGCATCGTCTGGAACTCGAAGAGCGGCACGCCAAAGCCGTCTGAATGGGCCGATCTCGCGAAGTCTGAATACAAGGACCTCGTCAACATTCCGGATCCCGCGCAGTCTGGCTCGTCCTTCGAGCTGACCGCCGCTCTCGGTGGCCAAGACGACTGGAAGCTGTTCAAGGATCTGAAGGCCAACGGTGCCATCATCGCCGGTGCCAATGCTGACGCCCTCAACCCGGTTCTGCAGGGTGCCAAGGCCGTTGTCTTCGGCGCGGTCGACTACATCGCGCTTGCCGCCCAGAAGAAGGGCGAGAATATCGAAGTCGTGTTCCCGGCTTCGGGCACCGTCATCGCGCCGCGCCCGGCTATGATCATGAACTGGTCCAAGAACCAGGACGATGCCAAGAAGTTCATCGACTACATGCTCTCGGACGAAGGCCAGAAGCTCGTTGCCGGTGAGATGCTGATGCCGTCGCGCACCGATATTGCGGCTGCCCGCCCGCTGATCAGCGATCTGAAGCTCCTGAAGTATGATACGGCCGCCGTTTACGGCAAGCGTAAGGAAACGCTGAAGTCCTTCGCAGAACTCTACGGCGCCAAGTAAGGTCTGACGAGATGAAAGCGAACGGCATCGGCGGCACGGCTCCGGCCGCCTGGCTGGCAACAGCGGGTCTCATCCTCGTCGTTGCCGTTCCCTTCATCGCCGTCGTCCTGCAAGGCATCTTTCCCCAACTTGGACGGGGCTCGTTTGGGAGCCCCTTCTCCTCGCTCTACGCGACGCTTGCCGATAGCTCGCTGATCCGAATGGGCGGCAATACCATCCTGCTCGGCGCGTGCGTCGTCCTGGCTTCGGCGCTCGTTGCCGTGCCGCTCGGCGTCTTTCGCGCCCTCTACCGCATCCCCTTCGCGACCCTCTGGGATGTGGTGCTACTCGTCCCCTTCATGATCCCGCCTTATATCGCCACACTCGGCTGGATCATGACGCTGCAGCCGCGCGGCTATCTTGAGCAGCTTGCCGGCTTCAACCTGGCGCCCTTCCTGTTCTCGCTGGCCGGCATGACCGTGGTCATGGCCTTCAACACGTTCCCGGTCGTCTATTTCGCGGTGTCGCGCACTGTCGAGGCCGTCGGTGCCCGCTATGCCGATGTCGGCCGTGTTTTCGGCGCCAGCCCGGCGCGCGCCTTCTGGCGCATCACCCTGCCGCTCTCCGCACCCGGCCTGACGGCCAGCCTGATGCTCGTCTTCGCCGCAGCGATCGAAGAATACGGCACGCCCGCGGCACTTGGCCGCCGGGTCGGCTTCCAGGTGCTGGTGACGGGCATCGACCTTCGCGTCACCGACTGGCCGATCGATCTGCCGGGCGCTGCGATCCTCTCGCTGGTGCTCGTCGCCATGTCGCTCGCCACCTTCCTGCTGCAGCGCTGGATTCTGGCGCGCCGCTCCTACCAGACGGTTGGAGGCAAGCCGACCGCGAAAGACAAGCGGCCGCTCGGCGCGCTGAAGGTCCCGGTCATGATCAGCTTTGCCGTTGTCGCTTTCCTCGCGACAGGCGTGCCGCTTTTGGCGATCCTTGCAACCGCGCTGGCGCGCACCATTTCCGGCGGTCTTGCGCTCGACAATGTCAGCCTCGACAATTTCATCGCCGTTTTCAGCAACAGTGCCGGTGCCGTCACCGCGCTGATCAACAGTTTCTCGCTCGGCATCGGCACGGCTGTTATCACCGGCCTCGTCGGCGTCACCGCCGCTTATACCGTCGTGAAGACGAAGATGCGGGGCCGGATGGTGATCGATATCATGACCATCCTGCCGAACGCGCTGCCCGGCATCGTCGTCGCTGTCGGGCTGATCCTCGCCTGGAACATGCCGGGCCTGCCGTTCACGCCCTACAATACCGGCTTCATCCTGCTGCTCGCCTATTGCTGCATCCTGCTGCCGCAGCCGGTGCGCTACACCGCAGCCGCCTTCCAGCAGATCGGTGACAATCTGGAAGCCGCCGCCCGCGTCTGCGGCGCCAGCGGCACCGTGGCCTTCCGGCGCATTCTGCTGCCGCTGGTCTTCCCGAGCCTTGCCTCCTCGATGCTGCTGGTCTTTGCACTGGCCTCGCGCGAGCTTGTCGCATCCGTCGTCGTCGCCCCGGTCGGAATGCAGACGATCGCCACCTTCATCTGGCGGCAGTTCGAGCAGGGTTCGATCGGCCTCGGCATGGCCATGGCCTTCATCGCCATCTGCATTACCACGCTGCTGCCGCTCATCCTGATGCGGCTGATGCGGCGCGGAAATATCGCCGCCGATTAGAGACTGGTGGTGATCCCGCCATCGACCATCAGCATATGGCCGTTGACGAAGGACGAAGCCTCCGAGGACAGGAATACCGCAGCACCCACCAGCTCCTCGACATTGCCCCAGCGCCCGGCCGGCGTGCGCCCTTCCAGCCAGCTGGAAAATTTCGGATCATCGACCAGCGCCTGGTTCAGTGGCGTCTTGAAATATCCGGGCGCAATCGCGTTCACCTGCAGACCGTACTTGGCCCAATCCGTCGCCATGCCGCGCGTCAGGTTCTTCACCGCGCCTTTCGTCGCCGTATAGGGCGCGATGCTCGGGCGGGCGAGTTCGGCCTGAACCGAAGCGATGTTGATGATCTTGCCGCGTCCGCGGCTAATCATCGCCTTGGCGACCGGCTGGCTGACATAGAAGACGCTGGAGACATTGGTCTTGAAGATCTCGTCCCACTTCTCGACCGGAAAATCTTCGAGCGGCGTGCGAAACTGCATGCCGGCATTGTTGATGAGGATATCGATCGGCCCGATTTCCTCTTCGATATAGGCAATGCCGCCGCGCGCCGCCTGCGCGTCCGTAACGTCGAAGGCGGCGCTCAGCGCATGATGACCCTTGCCCCGGATCACTTCCGCCGCCTCCGAAGCCTTGCTGGCGTTGCGGCCGTTGATGACCACGGACGCCCCATGCTCGGCCAGCCCGAGTGCCAGCGCATAGCCGATGCCCTGGCTGGAGCCGGTGATCAACGCACGTTTTCCGGTGAGGTCGAATAGGGGGAAGGACAAGCGGGATACTCCTCTTTGGCCTGCGATCAAAGAGGAGTCGGCTCGCCAATGCAAGCCGCGGCTTTGACGCAAGTGTTGCTATTTGCTACCCGATTTGCTGCTATTAGAGGACAGCGATGAAGCTTCGCGAAGAAACCGCAGCCGATATTCCGCTCATCCGGGCGCTGATAACCCGTGCCTTTGCGCCGATGCCATTCAGCAGTCAGACGGAGGCGGCGATTGTCGACGCCTTACGCGACCGCGGTAAGCTCAGTGTCTCACTGATTGCCGAAGATGAAGGGAATGTCGTCGGCCATGTTGCATTCTCCCCAGTGGCGATCGATGGCGCCGATCTCGGCTGGTACGGGCTCGGCCCTATTGCCGTTGCACCGGAATGGCAGGGACAGGGAATTGGACGCGCGCTGATGGACGCGGGCCTGGCGCTTGGTGCCAGAGGCTGCGTTCTGCTTGGTGATCCGGCTTTCTACAGCCGCTTCGGCTTCCAGGCAGATGCGAAACTAACGCTTCCGGGCGTCCCGGCCGAGTATTTTCAGGCAGCGACTTTCAGCGGTGACACACCGTCGGGCGAGGTGACATATGACGAGGGCTTTTCCGCGAGCTGAGCGTTAGTGCAGCCCACCTACGCCGAGCAGCCGTTCCACCGAACCATGATCCTCAGACAGCGCTGCCGGCGTGCCACTCCAGGCGAGCCTTCCGCGTTCCAGGATGATGACCTGGTCGGCGAAATCGAGCGCGCTCTGGATGCGCTGCTCGACCAGAACGATTGTCATATCTCCGGTCTTGGCGAGTTCGGCAAAGGCAGCCATCAGTTCCTCGCAGATGACGGGCGCCAGGCCCTCGAGTGGCTCGTCCAGCAGCAGCACCGAAGGGCGGCCGAGGATCGAGCGGGCGGTGGAGAGCATTTGCTGCTCGCCGCCGGAAAGCTGGTTGCCGAGATTGCGGCGGCGTTCCTTGAGGCGCGGAAACATCTGGTAGGCTTCGTCGAGCGCTGTCTTCGGGCGTCCCTTGAGGCCGACGAAGAGGTTTTCCTCGACGGTCAGTGTCGGAAAGACGCAGCGCGCCTGGGGCACGAAGCCCAGCCCCTGATGCGCGCGTGCGGCGCTCGGCATCGCCGTCACGTCGGTCGAACCCAGCCGGATGCGGCCGTCATAGCGTTTCGTCTGCCCGGCAAGGGTAGCGAGCAGCGTCGTCTTGCCCATGCCGTTGCGGCCAAGCACGGCGAGGCGGGCGCCTGCCGGGACCGAAAAGGACACGCCTTCGAGAACGCGGGTCGGGCCGTAGCCGGCCGACAGGTTTTCCACCTCAAGCGGCGTGGCTGGCATTGGCATAGCTCCCGAGATAAGCCTCGCGCACGCGGGCATCCTTGGTGACGTCGGCGGGCGAGCCGTCGAAGATGATGGCGCCGGCGGCAAGCACGATGACGCGCCTGGCGAAGCGGAAGACGAGGTCCATGTCGTGCTCGATCATCAGCACCGCGAGATCGGCAGGCAGATCGGCCAGCGCCTGTTCGATGCGGCCGGTATCGCTCTGCGGCACACCGGCGGCGGGTTCATCGAGCAGCAGCACCTTCGGCTCCAAGGCCATGGCGACGGCGATCTCCAGCAGGCGCTGCTGGCCATAGGCGATCTCGCTGACCTTGCGGTGCATGAGGCCTGTCAGCCCCAGCGTCTGCAACATGCCCGCAACTTCGTCCATGACGCCGGGCATCGACAGGAAGTTTCCGAACATCCGGCCGGTCTTCCCGTCGCGCTGCAGGATGGCAAGTGCGACATGTTCGGCTGGCGTCATCTCCTGGAAAAGGCGGGTCACCTGGAAGGAACGGACCAGACCGCGTTTCACGCGCCCGGCCGCATCGACCTTCGTCACCGTCTCGCCGCCGAGGCGGACTTCGCCGGAATCGGGGGCCAGATTGCCGGTGACCAGATTGACGAAGGTGGTCTTGCCGGCACCGTTCGGCCCGATCAGCGCCACCCGGTCGCCCGGATGCATTGCAATCGACACGTCGTTGGTGACGGCAAGGCCGCCGAAAGATTTCTTCAGGTTGGCGACTTCGAATACGGCGCTCATTCGCCTGCCTCCTTGCGACGAGAGAGGACGGCAGCAGCTGTGCCGTAGAGCCCCTTTGGTGCGAAGAGCACGACGGCGATCAGCAGTGCGCCGACCATCGTCAGCCAGTGGAACGGGTTGGCGGCTGAGACGTAGTCCTCGAACAGCATGAAGATGACGGTGCCGGAGAGTGCGCCAAACAGCGAGCCGGTGCCGCCGAGCACGAGCATGACCAGGCTTTCGGCCGAGAGCGTGAAGGACAGGCTGTCGAGGCCGACCACCTGCGTCGAGATCGCCGTCAGCGCGCCGCCGATGCCGGCCACCGCACCCGAGATGACATACATCTTCATCAGCGCAGCCTTCGGCGATGCGCCCATGGCACGGATGCGCAACGGGTCTTCCTTGATGCCGCGGCAGAGCATGCCGAAAGGCGAGCGCACCAGGAGGCGAAGCAGGATGAAGACGGCGAGCAGCAGGATAACGCCGAAGATATAGGCGGTATGCCCGTAGAGATCGAATTCGAAATAGCCGAGCACCGGATCGGCCGAAATACCGGAGAGACCGTCGCTGCCGCCGGTCCAGGAGGACGCCTTGTTGGCGAATTCATGGAACAGGTTGATCAGCGCGATCGACAGAACCAGCTGCGGCAAGCCGTGGGCGCGCAGGATGACGGCGCCGCAGATCAGACCGGCAATCGCGCCGCCGGCGATACCGGCAAGCGCCATCAGCAGCGGATCGGTGATCCCGTAATGGGCCGAGACGATACCGGCGGCATAAGCGCCGGAACCGAAGAGGGCTGCATGGCCGAGGGTCGCCACGCCGCAATAGCCGGTCACGAGATCGAGCGACAGAACGAGCAGCGCGATGGCGATGATGCGGGTCAGCAAAGCCAGATTATCAGGGAAAAGCAGATAGCCGATGGCGGCAAGCACGATGATTGCCGCAACGCCGGCGAAGTCTCTCCCCGCCGAGCGATGGCGGCGTGCGGCAGCGGCGGCCGTGTCAGTGTTCATGGCGAGCGTCATCCTATTTCGTCCTCCCGGCAAAACCACGCGGGAAGATGCAGATGATGGCGATGACGGCGAGATAGAAGAAAAACTCGCCGAACTCAGGCATCAGGTAGCGTCCTGTCGTATCGATGCCGCCGAGCACGAGACAGGCAATCAGCGCGCCTGGGATCGATCCCGCGCCGCCGACGGAGACGACGACGAGGAAGGTGACCATGTAGCGCAGCGCATAGTAGGGCTCGACCGGCAGCAGCTCCGCCCCAACAACGCCGCCGAACGCGGCAAGGCCAACGGCAACCGCGAAACTCAGCGCGTAGATGATCTCGGTGCGCACGCCGAGGGCCGCCGCCATCGATGCGTTGTCGACGGAGGCGCGCAGTTTCACCCCGAAACTCGTCCGTTCGATCGTGAACCACAGCGCGATGGCGACACCCAATCCGCAGACGATCGCGAAGAGGCGATGAATCGGGATGGTGCGGAAACCGAGATCGGCCGAACCCTGCAGCCCCTGCGGCAGCGGAATGGTCTTTAGCGTCGGACCCATCACATAGTTGGCGATGCCGATGATGCAGAAGGTGATGCCGATCGTCATCAGCACCTGCGTCAGCTCGGGCGCGCCATAGATGCGGCGGTAGAGGAAGCGTTCGATCGGGATGGCAATGATGATCGTGCCGATGACGGCGGCGATGACGCCGATGCCGTAGCCAAGCCCGAGATCGCGCACCGCATAGGACGCGATATAGCCGCCGATCATGGCAAAGGCGCCGTGGGCGAGATTGACGACGCGCATCAGGCCCATGGTGACGGACAGGCCGATCGAGATCACGAACAGCACCATTCCATAGGCCAGCGCATCGACGGCTATGCTGAAGACGGTTTGCATGGGTTTGGTGTGGTCCTTGTTCTATACGAGCGGCGACTAGCAGCCCTTGCGCCGCGTGGCCCCCTCATCCGCCCTTCGGGCCACCCCGGGGTCGAGCCGCTCGTCTCGACCCGTCCTTCGGACCCCCGATGGGGAGAAGGGAAATTGGAGCACCACGGTCGCTTCCCCTCTCCCCAGCGGGGAGAGGGTAGGGTGAGGGGGCTCACGGCACAACGTCGAAGTCGAAATCCTCACTTCACAGCGGCAAGGCCCGGATCGCCCTGCTTTTCGAAGGTCTGGATTTCCTTGTTGATGTATTTGCCGTCGGCATCCTTGGCGACTTCGCGCAGGTAGATGTTCTGCGTGATGTGGCGGCTATCGGGATCGATGGAAACAGGTCCGCGCGGGCTCACCCAGGCGAGACCCTTCACCGCTTCGACAGCCTTTGCCGCGTCCTGCTTGCCGCCGGTTGCCTCGATCATCTTGTAGATGACATGCATGCCGTCATAGGCGCCGACAGCCGGGAAGGTCAGTTCGGCGGGGTTGCCGATCGTCTTGCCGGCGGCTTCGACGAAGGCCTTGTTCTCGGGCGAGTCGTGGGAAACCGCGTAATGGAAGGTGGTCAGCATGCCGAGCGCCGCGTCGCCGAGTGCCGGAAGATCGGATTCCTGTGTCAGGTCGCCGGGGGCAAAGAGCTGGATGCCGCCGGTCTTCAGGCCGTTTTCGTTGTAAGCCTTGACGAAGCCGAGCGTCGTCGGGCCTGACGGCAGGAAGGCGAAGACGCCGGTCGCGCCAGAATCCTTGATGCGCTGCATGATCGGGCTGAAGTCGTTGGTCGCAAGCGGCATGCGGATCGCTTCCACGACCTCGCCGCCAGCCTTTTCGAAACCGGCCTTGAAGGCATTTTCCGCGTCGACGCCGGGGCCGTAGTCGCTGACGACGGAGATCACCTTCTTGACGCCCTTGTCGAAGGCGACCTGTGCCATCGGCGTCGAGGTCTGCCATGTCGTGAAAGAGGTGCGTACCACGAGCGGGCTCTTGGTGACGATCGCCGACGTCGCGGCGTTCATGATGACCAGCGGTGTGTTGGCCTCCTTCAGGATCGGGGTGACGGCCATGGCGTCAGGCGTGAAATAGAAGCCGGCCAGATACTGGACCTTTTCCTTGACGACCAGTTCCTGGGCAAGCGCCTTCGACTGCGCCGGATCAGCGGCGGGCAGGTCGCGATAGATGACCTCGACCGTGTTGTCGCCGATCTTGGCGCCATTGGTCGCCATATAGGCGTCGATGCCTGCCTTGAAGTTCTTGCCCTGCAGGGCGAACGGACCGGAAAAGGGTCCGACAACGCCGACCTTGATCGTATCCGCATAGGCGCCCGAGCCCATGAGCATGGCCGCAGCGGCGGCCAGAAGCAGCTTCTTCATTCTTCTCTCTCCCTTTTTCGGCGTACTCCAGCGCCGTATTAGCTCGCAGCTAAAACTTTTCGCGCTAGTTTGTCATGCGAAACGGTAATGTAAAATGAAATAAATGCCAGAATTCATGATCGAACGGTTATGAATTCGCGGCGCCGAGCCTCTGAATGTTGTCCGCAAGCTCGCGTGCAAGACGAAGGGCAGCCCCGGTCGCCACGACCATCTGCGGCAGGACAAGCCATTCCAATATCCAGGCCGCGCCGGAGCGTTCCTGCTCATGGACCATCGACTGGTGGATCGCCGAGATTTGCGTGGCGTTAAAGCGCGCCAGTGCCACTAGCGTCTCGGCGGCAACAGGGTTCTGCTTGTGCGCCATGGCCGACGAGCCACCGCCGCCGCTCAGCGCAATCTCGTCCCCCGCCTGCGCCATCAGCGCGATGTCCTGGCCGAACTTGCCGAGGCTGCCTGTGACAAGCGACAGCAGTCCGGCGAATTCGGCGATGAAGGCGCGCTGGCTCTGCCACTGCGGCAGGTCGGTGAGGCCCAGTTCCTGGGCGAGCGAACCGCGCACGGCGGCCGCCTTGCCGCCAAGTTTTTCCAACGTGCCGGCAGCACCACCGAATTGTAGCGGGAAGCGCAAATCCGTCAGCCTTTCGCGATAGCCGTCGAAGGGCGTGCGCCAGGCGAGCAGCCGGTCGGCAACGGTGATCGGGATTGCCGCCTGCATGCGGGTGCGGCCCATCAGAGGCTTTGCACCGAGGCTTGTTTCCAAAGCGGCAAGCCTGACTTCGATGGCGGTGAGCCGTGCCGCAAAAATGAAGGCGACGGGCTTCAGCCGCAGCATCAGGCTGGTGTCGATCACATCCTGGCTGGTGGCCCCGGTATGGACGTGATGGCCGGCCTCGCCTGCAGCGGCGCGCAGCTGGCGTACCAGCTCGGGGATGACGACGCCATCGCGGGCGGTGGCAGTGCGCAGGGCCGGGATATCGGCGGCAAAGCTTGTGCATGCGGCGGAAATGGCTTCGGCAGCGGGCAGGGGTATGACATCATGAGCCGCCTCAGCGCGCGCCAGCGCCGCCTCGAACTGCAGCATGGCGCGGATATCGGCTTCCGCGGTGAAATAAGCTGAGGTCTCCTCATCGCCCAAAAGGCCGGAGAGGAAGGGGTGGTCGAAGGCCGTTGCGCTCACTGTCGTCTCTTCTTTCATGGCCGGCCGCTGCCGCCTTATGGCGGCAGAAAGCCTTGAGCCCGTCGAGACGTCAATAGCCGATAGACCTCAAGCCTATGCCTTGGCTGGCTTCTCGACAGGCAGGATATTCGGTTCGCTGGTCTCATCGACGCCACGGGCCTTGGCGACGAAGGAGAACTTCTTGCGCATGCCGAGGATGGGTTTCTCGATCATGTGCCAGGAAATCACTGCCACCGCCATCGCTGCGCAGATGCCGATCGCATAAAGCGCCAGCGCGCCGGTTTCCGGCACCAGGAAGACACCCGGCGCCAGGCCGATCAGGATCTGCAGGAAGGGGTCGTGATAGAGGTAGACGCCGTAGGAATAATCGCCCTTGTGGAAGACGGAGGGCAACGGCACCGGTGTCAGCCCGATGAAGGTGGTGATGTAGACCAGCGCCGGGATGACGATGATGCGGTTCGGTACCGTCTCGATCGACGAGCTGTTGAGCACGAAGACCGCGCCAATCGCAATCGCGGCGCAGACGGCAAGCAAAGTGCGGCTGTGCGGGATCACGTCACGCAGCTGATAGGCAAGAATGCCGAGCAGGAAGGCAAAGACCAGCTGGGCGCCGCGGCTGACGAAGATCGTGCCGAGCACCAGGTTGACGCGGTAGGGCAGGTGCGGTCCCAAGGCCTGGATCAAAAGACCGGCGACGATGAAGCCTGCGGTCAGCAGAGCCGTCTTCCGCCAGGAAGAGATGATCGAGGTCATCATCAGGCCGGACATGATGATGTAGCAGAAGATCTCCCAGGGAACCGTCCACAATGCGCCGTTGACGCGATGCGTCGGGTTGTTCTCGAAGACGCCCGGCAGGCTGTAGTGGATCCAGCCTATGATGTTCAGGAAATATTTGAAGAAATCGGCGCTTGAGAAATAGGCGCTGAGCGCGACAGGCGTCAGCAGCGGGCCGATGATCAGGGCGCAGACGACGATATCGACGGCAAGCGCCGGCACGATACGCAGCCCGCGGTTCAGGAGGAAGTTCTTGAGACTCAGCCGCTGGGCGCTGCCTGCAATCAGGAAGCCGCTCAACGCAAAGAACATCGGCACCAGCGCATATTCCGCAAACCACAGTGGCGTGGAGCGGAAGAATTCGTCATTGCCGGTCAGTAGGAAGGAGTGCGCGAGGACAATTGAAAAAGCGAGCGCGATTCGCAAGAAATCAAAACCTGGACCGAGGCCCCTATGCGCCGCCAGGACGTGTCCGAAAGTTTTCTGCATGTTTCCACCATCAACGTTTCAGCCCGTCCGTTTCATACCGCGGCGCAGCATGAAAGCCAACCCGCTTTACGCGGATGCAGCATGGAAAATACATTCCCGGTTGTATTTTGAATTGCGCGTGCTTAACGAAAGCCGGCTGCTGCCGGATTTCCGAGATCAGGCGAAAATCCAGCGGCAGTAAAGCTTGTCAGATATCGAGAAAGACTGTCTCGTTTTCTCCTTGCAGGCGGATGTCAAACGTATAGGTTGCGCCATCGCGTGCGGCAATAAGTGTCGCCACGCGGTCGCGGTGCTCTATCCGCTGCAGCAGCGGGTCGGCAGCGTTGGCTTCCGATTCTTCCGGGAAGTACATGCGGGTGTGCAGGCCGAGATTGATGCCGCGTGCGACAATCCAGAAGGTGATGTGCGGCGCTTGTTTGCGCCCGTCCTTGAACGGCACCTTGCCGGGCTTGATGGTCTCGAAGCTGTAGACGCCGTCCTCCGCCCGGGTCGGGCAACGGCCCCAGCCGGTGAAATTCGGATCGGCGGCGCCGCGCATTTCCGAGGGGCTGTTATAGAGCCCGGCGCTGTCGGCCTGCCAGATCTCGATCACCGCATCGCGCACCAAAGCGCCGGCACCGTCGAAGATCCGGCCCGTCACGGTGATCCGCTCGCCCGTCGTCTTGTCGTTGACCATCGCGGTGCCGAGGTCGCCGTCATAGACACCTGATATGTCGCAGAAATTCGGCGTGAGACCGATATGGACATAGGGTCCCGCGGTCTGCGATGGCGTTTCCTTGAGGTAACGGATTTCCTGGGCCATCAGTTGCCCTCCAGCTTGTTCTCGAACATCGTCGAGCGGCGGCCGCGCAGCACGATGTCGAATTTGTAGGCGCGGCTATCCATCGGAATGGTGTTGCCCCAATCCATGGGGGCGATCAGCTGTTCGATCGCCGCCTTGTCGGGGATCGTGCTGACGATCGGACACTTCCAGATCATCGGATCGCCTTCGAAATACATCTGGGTGATCAGGCGCTGCGAGAAGCCGTGGCCGAAGACCGAGAAATGGATATGTGCCGGGCGCCAGTCGTTGACGCCGTTCGGCCAAGGATAGGCGCCGGGCCGCACGGTGCGGAAATAGTATCGGCCTTCCTCGTCGGTGATCGCCCGGCCGCAGCCGCCGAAATTCGGGTCGATCGCTGCCAGATAGCTTTCCCTCTTGTGGCGGTAGCGCCCGCCGGCATTGGCCTGCCAGAACTCGACCAGCACGCCTGTTTGCGGCCGCCCGCGCTCGTCCAGCACCTGGCCGTGAACGATGATGCGCTCGCCGATCGCGCTCTCGCCGGGCTTGGCATAATTGTGGAGCAGGTCGTTGTCGAGTTCGCCGATCATGCCGTGGCCGAAGACGGGGCCGGTGATCTCGGAGATCGTGCCGTCGAGAGACAGCAGGGCGCGCTGCGGCGAACGCAGGATCGAGGTCTTGTATCCCGGCGCAAAGGCAGGCGGATGCCAGGCGTGGTCGCGGGCGAAAAAGGCGCCTGTTTCGGGCTTGCGGTTCGGTATGTCGGACATGGCTTCCTCTTATGCCGCCTTATCAGCGTCCATCTGTTCGAAGACCTGCTTGGCAATCTTGATCGCGTGATTGGCCGCCGGAACACCGGCATAGATCGCCACATGCAGCAGCGCCTCGCAGACATCGTCGCGGCTGGCGCCTGTATTGACTGTGGCGCGCACATGCATCGCCACTTCATCGTCCTGGCCGAGAGCGGCGAGCAGCGCGATGGTGACGATCGAGCGCTCGCGCTTGGAAAGCGTTGGGCGCGACCAGACATGACCCCAGGCGGCTTCGGTGATCAGGTCCTGAAACGGTTTGTCGAAATCCGTCGATCCGGCCTCGGCACGGTCGACATGGCTGTCGCCGAGCACGGCGCGGCGCGTCGCCATGCCCTGCTTGTAGCGCTCGGAGGCGCGCGAACTGTCACTCATGGGCTCTTTTCTCCATGCAATGCGAAATCGATGAATGCGCGAATGACTGACGTCAGCGCTTCGGGCTGCTCGATGCAGGGGATGTGGCCGGCATCGAGAATGATTTCGAAGCGCGCGCCGGGGATCAGTTGCGCCAGCGACTTGACGAGGTCTGGCGGTGTCGATCCGTCCTGAGCGCCGACGATGCAGATCGTTGGTACGGCGATGGTCTTTGCCGCTTCGGTAAAGTCGGCGTCGCGCACGGCAGCGCAGGTCGCGGCGTAGCCGGCCACCGGCTGGCGGACCAGCATGTTGCAATAGCCGTCATAGGCGGCGTTCTCAGGGCGGCGGAAGGCCGGCGTGAACCAGCGCTCCATGATCGCGTCGCACATGCTGGCTATGCCATTCTGCTCGACGGCCGCAATGCGGTTGTTCCAGCTCTCGGCCGTGCCGATCTTGTGCGCGGTGTCGCAGAGGATCAGCGCGCTGACGAGATCGGGACGCTGCTGGTAGAGCGACTGCGCGATCAGTCCGCCGACGGACAGGCCGCAGATGATGGCCTTCTTGATATCCAGCGTTTCGAGCAGGCCGATGAGATCGGACGCGTGGTCCTCGATCGAATAGGGCGTCTGGCCGACATCGGAAAGGCCATGGCCGCGCTTGTCATAGAGCAGGATGGCGAAATCGCCTGCCAGGCGGACGACGACATCACGCCAGATCCGGAAGTCGGTGCCCAGCGAATTGGCAAAGACCAGGACCGGCTTGTCGGCGGGGCCGCCGATAACCTGATAGTGAATGGCGATGTCGTTGACGCGGGCAAACTGCACTGGAAACTCCTCCGGACAGGAAATTGAAGGTTTAATCTGGTTAGGTAAAATGATATTTCGTGGCTTTCCGATAACTCCGGAGTTATGTGATCGATGATCGACGGCCGCATAAAGTTCCGCCATCTGCAAACCTTTGTCGAGGTCGCCAGGCAGAAAAGCGTGATGAAGGCGGCCGAGCTGCTGCATGTCAGCCAGCCCGCGGTGACTAAGACGATCCGTGAGCTGGAGGAGGTTCTCGGCGTCGAGGTCTTCGAGCGCGACGGCCGCGGCATCAAGATCACCCGTTACGGCGAAGTATTTCTGAAGCATGCCGGTGCTGCTCTGACAGCGCTGCGGCAGGGGCTCGATTCCGTCACCCAGGAGCGTGTCGGCGACGCACCGCCGATCCGGGTCGGGGCCTTGCCCACCGTGTCGACGCGCATCATGCCGCGGGCCATGGAGCTGTTTCTCAAGGAGAATACCTGGAGCCGGCTGAAGATCGTCACCGGCGAAAACGCCGTGCTTCTGGAGCAGTTGCGCGTCGGCGATCTCGATCTTGTCGTCGGCCGTCTTGCCGGGCCGGAGAAGATGACCGGCTTCTCCTTCGAGCATCTCTATTCGGAGCAGGTGGTCTTTGCCGTGCGCGCCGGCCATCCGCTGCTGAAGACCCGGCAATCGCATTTTGCAGCGCTCGCCGATTACACGGTGCTGATGCCGACGCGGGCTTCGATCATCCGGCCCTTCGTCGAGAGTTTCCTGATCGCCAACGGTGTGCCGAGCCTGCCGAACCAGATCGAGACCGTTTCAGACAGCTTCGGCCGCGCTTTCGTGCGTGCGAGCGATGCGGTCTGGATCATCTCGACCGGCGTCGTCGCCAAGGATATCGAGGATGGGGTTCTGGCGGTGCTGCCGATCGATACCAGCGAGACGAAAGGCCCGGTCGGCCTGACGATGCGCACCGATGCGATCCCGTCTCTGCCGCTGTCGATCCTGATGCAGACGATCCGCGAGGCGGCAGACGAGGTTTCGGCGAAGACCTGACTTTTACCAGGCGAGCGCTTTGCGGCCGATCAGTGCTCCAAGCGTTGCGACGATGACAATCGCCAATCCGTACCAGACGGCAACGAAGAGTGCGCCGTCGTTCTTGCAGACGAAGGCATAGGCCGCCCCGCCGATCGTTCCGGCAAGGAATCCTGCCGACAAACCGGCGCGCAGGGGCTGCGTCGGCACGCCGCGCTTCAGCACGCCGAGAGCGGCAGCAAGCGCCGGAAGCGATAGAAGCACGATAGCGCCGACGCAGCTTGGCACCGCACCGCCATGCCGGCCCAAAAGCGGAAAGCTGGAACCATCGAGTGCCAGCCCCATGGCGAGCACCAGGAAGCCTGGAATGAGCATCATCCAGGCAGCGCCGCCGCTGTCAGGCTCGCCCGCCCGGCGAACCAGCGCCAAGCCGCCAGCGGCCAGAAGCAGCATCGTCGCGAACTTGAAGAGAAACGGCGCGCCAATCAGAACGGCAGGCAGATTGGGGCGGATGCCGAACAGGCCGAGCGCCAGCGCGATCGACAGCAGCAGTGAGAAACCGCCCGCCAGCATCAGCAGACGATCGAAGCGCAGGCCCTGCGACGGTTCCTCCTCGGCGGCTTCGCGCGCCAGGCTGCGGATCAAGGCGGATGTGTCTTGGGCGGATTTCATGATTTGCCTTTTCTTGCGTAGCCAGGCCCCGGATCGGCAAAGGCCGTCAGGCGCTGAAGCGCGCGATGCAGGGTGACGCGGACCGCGCCCTCGCTGGTCTTCAATCTCGCAGCCGTCTCGCGAACCGACTGCCCCTCGATCGCCAATGATGAGACGACGTCGCGCTGGCCGGAAGAAAGGCTCGCAAGCGCCCGGTCCATATCAGGCATGTGGCGGTCGCCCTGATCGGGTGCGGCGATGACATCCGAAAGCTCGTCGAGCGTCACGTCGCAGCGGTGGCGCGCCTCGCGGCTGCCCTTGCGCATGGCGTCGCCGATCTTGTAGCGGACGATTGCGTGCAGCCAGGGTAGGAAGGGCCGGCTATCGTCCCAGCGGTCGCGCATCATGTGCAGGCCGAGCAGGGCTTCCTGAACGATATCTTCTGTCTGGTCGGTCCCCATGCCGAGCCTTGTCAGCTTGCGGCCGACGAGCACGCGCAGCGTTCGCCCGATATCTTCGAGCAGCGCTTCGTAGGCTCCGGCATCGCCGCGGCGAGCAGCGCGCATGGCATCCGCCCAATTGTCTTCGCGAGGGGTCATGATCGTCTTTTCGCTGTTGTCAGCGTTTCGTTACATGGACTGGTGAAAAAATTGAGGCCGTCACAAAAGCGTGATAGTGTTGCGGACCTGAAATGCCGGTCGAATAGGGCTTTTGAAGCGACGTGCTTCATCACGAAACGATACGGACGTCAGATCATGAACATTTTCCAGAAGGCCGCTTTTGCTGCGGCAACATTTATTGCTGCGGTCTCTTTTGCCGGTGCCTCCTCGGCAGCCGGTGAGGCGCCGGTCAAGGCGCGCAACGTCGTGCTCGTCCACGGCGCCTATGCCGACGGCTCCAGCTGGTCGAAAGTCATCCCGCTGCTGCAGAAGGCCGGGCTGCATGTGACCGCGGTGCAGAACCCGCTCACCTCATTTGCCGACGACGTTGCCGCCACCAAGCGTGCTCTTGCCCTTCAGGACGGCCCGACCGTGCTCGTCGGCCATTCCTATGCCGGCATGGTGATCAGCGAGACGGGCGTCGATCCCAAGGTCTCGGCCTTGGTCTACGTCGCCGCCCGTGCACCTGATGCCGGTGAAGACTATCCGGCGCTTGCCGCAAAGTTCCCGGCTCCTCCCGCAAGCAAGGGCCTGGTGCATAGCGGCGGCTTCGCGCAGCTGAGCGAGGATGCTTTCGTCCATGATTTCGCGGGTGATTTGAGCAAGAAGGACGCGCTCGCGCTCTACGCCGTCCAGGGCCCGATCTCCGATACGCTGTTTTCGACCAAGACGACGCAGGCTGCGTGGAAGACAAAGCCGAGCTGGTACGCCGTTTCGAAGAACGACCGGACGACCAATCCGGATCTCGAGCGCTTCCTTGCCAAGCGCATGAACGCCACCAGGGTCGAGCTCAATTCCAGCCACGTATCGCTGATTTCTCATCCGCGCGAGATCGCCAATCTGATCCTCGCGGCCGCCGGATATCCGGTTAAAAAATGAAGACAGCGGGGCCGGACGCAGCCCGCGTCCGGCCCCGAATAGCCGGCTCACCAACTCCCGGCTGAGCTGCGGTGGCGCGTGCGGTGCACAACAGTTGAATTTGCCCGCACATTAAGCCAAACTCATATTTCCAGGGCACTCGGCAAAAGCTTGCTTTGCCGAGCATTATTCGTATTTTTGGTTGCATTAATATCTCGCACGAAGGATGCGAATCAGGGCGGCGCAACTCAAAGGTTGAAATGGCTTTTCTCGTAGAAACGTTTGGACGTCTGCGGCTTGCCGACGCGGAAGGCAACGATATTGCTTTCCCCGAGAAAGGCCTGCTGCTCGTCGCCTATCTGCTGACGCTCGAAAAGCATGCGGCGCACCGCACGATGGCTGCCGATTTTCTGTGGGGCAATGAGGATAAGGCGATCTCGCTGTCCAACCTGCGCAAGACCATCTCGCGCATCAAGGCCCGCCAGGAGCAGCTCGGCACCGAATTCCTGACATTCACCGAAAGCTCCGTCTCCCTCGATCCATCGTCGCTGAGCGCCGACTTCGTTGCGCTGCAGGCAACAGGCGAGCCGATGGCCCGGCTGGCGAAGCTAACGAAAGCAATGGGCCAGCCTTTCCTGGGGCAGGTCAATTGCCAGAGCCACGTTTTCGATGGCTGGCTGAAGGATCAGAACTACCGCCATTCCGGCGTGCTTCAGGATACGCTGAAAGCGGTTTCTTTTCCCGTCGAAACGACCGAGGAATGGGAGGTTCTGAGGAAAGCCGGGCTTCTGGTGTTTCGCGACGAGCCGAAAGACCCGGACATGCTGCGCCTGCTGCTCGATATTTTCGATGCGCAGGAAGAGGTCGAATATATCCGCGACTATATCGAGAAGCGGAGAAATTCGATCGCGCGCGGCCTCGATGCCGTGTCGCCCACCGTTGGCAATGGCAGCAGCAAGCTGGAAGCAAGACCGGTAGGTACCGCAGCAGGGGATGGGATCGAGGGTCTGTCACTGGAAAGGGCAGGGCGCCCGGCCATTCCCCGCCTGGTGCTGCTCGCGCCGCGCAATCTCTCCAGCAATCCGCAATCGGTGATGATTGCCGCCTCGCTGATCGAGGATATCACCATTGGTTTCTGCGCCTTCAACAGTCTGCAGGTCATCGCGCCGCATTCGGCCGTACAGATCGGCCATCAGAGCGAGGACCAGACCGCATTTTTCGAACGGCACGCCGTCAATTATGTGCTGGAAACCCAGATCACCGGTTTCGACGAGGTCAAGCTCTTCGCGCAGCTGATCTTCTTCGACGACAACCAGATCGTCTGGGCCGAACGCTTCAGCCTCAATCAGGCCGATCTCTTGCGCGACAGGCGGGTGATCTCACGGCGCGTGGCGCTGTCTGTTTCCAGCGAGATCGAGCGGCATGAGGCGACGCGCTCGTACCTTGAGCTCAATCCGGCCGCCTATCATCAATATCTGGTTGGCAAGCAATACCTCGGGCGCCTGACGCTGCCCAACCTGCGCCGTGCGCGCAAGGAGATGCGCTCGGCACTGAAGGCGACGCCCGATTTCGCACCGGCGCTGAGCTCGACCGCCAGAACCTATTCGAAGGAATGGCTGCTGACAGCCCGCGGCGATATGGAACTTCTGAAGTCGGCAGAGGAATTTGCGACCAAATCCATCGAAGCGCGCAACGATCTGGCCGACGGCTACCGCGAATTCGGTGTCGCCAAGTTGCTGCAGGGCGCTTTCGACGACAGCGCAGAGGCGATGGAAATCGCCGAAACCCTGTCGCCGCACTATGCCGACGTCATTGCCGATCATGCCGATACGCTGGTGCATTGCTCGCGCCCCGGCATGGCGCTGCAGAAGATCGAGCGCGCGATCGAGCTCAATCCGCTGAGCCCCGATCCCTATCTCTGGACTGCGGCCGGCGCCAACTATGCGCTCGGCGAGTTTTCCGCGTCGATCGACTATATCAGCCAGATGAGCGATCCCAGCCTGGCAGACAGACTTGCTGCCGCCAGCTGGGCGATGCTTGGCAACAAGGACAAGGCGCGCGTTCTGGTGCGCCGCGTCCGCGAGGCCAATCCGAACTTCGATGTCGATAAATGGTTGTCCGCCGTTCCGAGCAAGGAACAGTGGCACAAGGACCTTTATCGCGAAGGACTGAAGAAGGCAGGCTTTTAACGTCAACTCTGGAAGAGGGAATAAGAGCATGACCAAAGTTGTTGTAATCAGTGTTGAGGGTGAAAAGGGGCTCTGGGTGGCGGATCTCGGCCGTGGCACGGTCACGCCGCTGAGCGTGCCGAAGGCTGGCGCACTTGCCGAGGCTGCGGCTCTCGCCGCCAAGGGCAGCGTCATCACCAAGGGCGTCAATCTGGCCGTTGCCGTCAAGTCGGCGGATACTGTCGCAGCCGGCCACTACGACGGCTAGTCACGCCTTAAGACAACCAGCATCACAATCGCCGATGTGAGCAGCGAGCGGCGCTGCTCACACAGGGTGGTCGTGCGCTTTGGAGCGCTATTCCACCGGCCCGCATGGGACGCGCCGGGCGATGCCAAAAAAACCGCTACTTGAGCGGCTTTGAATAGATACGGTGATTGGGAGATTGCCGGTAGTTGGCCGACCGGTAGTAATCCGCCGCGACCCCCTCATTTTGCGACAGCAGCCATGTGCTCGAAAATCCGGCCGCCAGCGCTTCTTCCTCCAGCAGCTTCAGCAGCGCGGTGCCGATGCCCTTGCCCTGGTGGGCAGGCATGACGGCGATCTCCGGAATATAGAGCATGCAGCCGGTTGCCGCTGTGTGCGGGTAGCCGATCGCAAAACCGTGGAGATCCTCGCCATCAAGCGCACCGACCCCGAGCCAACCCGGCGTCGTCGACAGTTCCACCATCCGGGCGTTTGCCCGCTTGATCGTCCAGTGTTCGTGCCATGGCGCGGCACTATAGGCTTCGACGATGATGGCGGCGCCCTGAAGCGCCTGGTTTTTATTGATCCGCTTGAAAACGACTGTCATGGCCACTGTCTAACGAAGCACCAAGGGCGATGCTGATGAATATTATGAGCGCCGGTCCTAAACAACTGGTTGCTGTATTTTTTACCGCTCAATTGTGGTCTAAAGTTGTGAATGGTGCCGTTCTACACGTCTTTTCCCGGTGCCGCGACAATTTGACGGAGCACTAATCTTCAAGACGACGCCATCGCCGCCTGCCATTGTCGTCTATCGGCGATTGGAGGGCACATGCGCATAGGCTTCATCGGTCTCGGGATCATGGGGACGCCCATGGCCCTCAATCTGGTGCGATCGGGGCGCGACGTCATCGTCTGGAACCGCTCTGCGGAAAAGGCAGCCGTTCTCGAAGCTGAAGGCGCCGAAGTGGCGGCAAGCGTCGCGGCCCTTTTCGCAGGCGCTGATGTGATCATCCTGATGCTGGCGACGGATGTGGCAATCGATGCGGTTCTGCAGCGCGGAACCCCTGCCTTTGCCAGCCTCGTTGCCGGGCGCACCCTCGTTCACATGGGCACCACGGCGCCTGATTATTCAAAGACACTGGAAGCGGACGTGCTTTCAGCAGGAGGCGCCTATGTCGAGGCGCCGGTCTCAGGATCGCGTGTTCCGGCCGAGGCTGGCGAGCTTGTGGCCATGCTGGCGGGAGCGCCTGAAACAGTCGAAACTGTGCAGCCCTTGCTCCAGCCGCTCTGCCGCGATGCGATCGTCTGCGGCGTGGTTCCAAACGCGTTGCTGATGAAGCTGGCGGTCAATATCTTCCTGATCTCGACTGTGACAGGTCTCGCCGAGGCCGCGAATTTTGCCGCCAGCCACGGCCTCGACCTGCATCTCTTCAAGCGGATTGCCGATGGCGGCCAGATGGCGAGCGGCATCTTGAGGCTCAAGAACGCCAAGCTTGCAGAAGGCGATTTCTCGCCGCAGGCGGCGATCTCCGACGTGCTGAAGAACAATCAGCTGGTTGTCGATGCCGCGCGGCGGCTGGGTATCGCTTCACCGCTGCTCGATGTCTGCCGCGCGCTTTATGCCGAAACCGAAGAGATGGGTTTCGGAGGGCTCGACATGGCTGCCGTTATCAAGGCGATCGCCGCCCGCGCGGCGAAATGCTAGGCCGGTTTCTCCGTGGGTTTTTCCACGGCCGCCAGCGCTTCCATCAGCGCCGCCTTGACCTTGCTCCTCTCGCCGGGCTCCAGCTGCGACATGTTGAGGTGGAGATCCAGACCGGCAAAATGCTCGCTCATCACCCTTGAATGACCGTCGTTACCGAGGAGTAGGCCCTGCACCTCGTAAGGCACGATATCGCGCTGGATACCCTTCATCGTAATCGGCGCCAGCGGCACGGCTTCGACGATATCCTCCACCAGCGCATAGGTTTCATAGCTCATGACGATCTTGCCGCCCTCGGCGATTGATTGCAGCCGCGCCGCCAGATTGGCCTCGGCGCCGATGATCGTATAGTCCATGCGATCGGTGCTGCCGAAATTGCCGACATTGCAATAGCCGCTGTTGATGCCCATGCGCACGATGAAGGGCTCGGCCGTACCGTCGCGTCGCCATTTCGCCTTCAGTTCGCCGAGGCGTTGCTGCATATCAACGGCCATGCGCAGGCAGGCTTTTGCATCTTCTGCCGCCCCCTTGGTTTCGGGGTCGCCGAAGAAAACCAGGATCGCGTCGCCGATGAACTTGTCGACGGTGCCGCCGTGTTTCAGCGCGATCTTCGACATCTCCGTCAGATATTCGTTCAGCATCTCCGTCAGCGCTTCCGGCTGCAGCCGCTCGGTGGTTGCGGTGAAATCCTTGATATCGGAAAAGAAGATCGTCAGCCGCTTGCGCTCGGTCTGGATGACGACGTCGCGCTGGCCGCTGAAGATGCTCTTGTAGATCTGCGGCGAGAGATAGCGCGAGATCTTCAGCGAGATGCTGGCCAGGAACTCGTTGGTGGATTCGAGATCGCGGTTGAAGGCGTGCAGCACCGAAGCCTGGCGGCGCTGCATGACGATGAAGGACGCGCCAAGTACCGCGACGCAGATGAAATAGGCGAGCAGATATTTGAAGGCAAAGACATTGGCCGCAAAGGGCTGACGGATGATCACTTCCTGAATGCCTCTGACATCGCCTACCTTCCAGTCGGTCTTCGGGCTCTCCGGATGGGTGTTGTGGCAGGCGACGCAGGCAGGCCCCATCAGCACGGGCGTGACGAGACGGAAGATATTGGTGAAGCCCGAACGCTTGTTCTCCGTCATCGTCTGCTTCGGATTGGTGCGAAGCGCGGTGAGCGCATCGCTCTCGAATTTGTCCAGATCGTGCGATGCCCGGTTTTTGAAGGGAAGATCGGAGACGAAGCGGTAGGTGATATTCGCCTGCTGCTCCTTGATGACGTCGCCGAGTTCCAGCGATAGCGTCGCCGGTATCGGAATGGCGCCGGGAATATTGGCGTAGTTGTGGGAGAGGACCGTCCCGTTTTCCTGGCCCGCCGCGTGGGCTGCGAGAATCCGGCCGACGACGTTGGTCGAGTAATAGGAGCGGATACTCGTGATCAGCGAGCTCATGTCCTGCGCCTGCCGGTGCACGGCATCGCGCGACAGTGTGCTGACATCAAGCCAGGCCGCAAGCGGCAGGCCGGCGAGCATGATCAGCGTCACCAATCCGATCAGATGCGCGTTCTTGCGCGCTGTCGATATTTCCTTTTCCCGCGTCGCCACGATCTGCCCCACCCGCTGATCGATATCAAAACCCAAGGGCGACAGGATCGGCCATCGTATTTCAGTTGTCGAGCATATTCATCGGTGGGCCGCCTTCCGTGGATGGCGGAAGGCGTGTCGTCAGTAGGGCAACCCGACATAGTTTTCGGCAAGCGCGGTCGAGGCGGCGGTCGAATGGGTCAGATAATCGAGTTCGGCTTCCTGGATCCTCTGGCCGAAATCGCCGGTATCCGGGAAGCGGTGTAGCATCGTCGTCATCCACCAGGAGAAGCGAACGGCTTTCCAGACGCGCGACAGGGCGCGCTGCGAATAGACATCGATCCCGGCGCTTGAATGCTCGGCGTAATATTCGGCGATGCCGGAGAACAGGTAATGGACGTCGCTCGCGGCGAGATTCAGCCCCTTGGCTCCGGTCGGCGGCACGATATGGGCCGCGTCACCGGCAAGGAACAGCCACCCGAAGCGCATCGGCTCGGCGACGAAGGAGCGCAGCGGCGCGATCGATTTCTCGAAGGACGGTGCCGTCTGCATCGCCTCGGCGTGATGGGCAGGCAGGCGGCGGCGCAGCTCGTCCCAGAAACGCTCGTCGCTCCAATCCTCGATCTTCTCGTCGAGCGGACACTGGATGTAATAGCGGCTGCGGCTTTCCGATCGCATCGAACAGAGCGCAAAGCCGCGCGGATGATTGGCATAGACGAGCTCGTGGCTGACAGGCGCGACATCGGCCAGGATGCCGAGCCAGCCGAACGGATAGATCTTCTCGAAGGTGCGGATCGCCTTCTCCGGCACCGCCTTGCGGCTGGCGCCGTGAAAGCCGTCGCAGCCGGCGATGAAATCGCAGTCGATGCGGTGCGTCACGCCGTCTTTGTCATAGGTAACGTAGGGCGCGGCACCGTCGAAATCGTGAGGCGTCACATTGGCCGCTTCGTAGATCGCCAGCGCGCCGCTCGCCTCGCGATGTTCCATCAGATCACGGGTCAACTCCGTCTGGCCATAGACCATGACGCGCTTGCCGCCGGTCAGTCCATGGAGATTGATCCGGTGATCCCTACCATCGAAGGCGAGCGAAAAACCGTCATGCGGCAAGCCATCGGCATGCATGCGCGCGCCGGATTTCGCCCGGTCCATCAGCCCGACGGTACCCTCCTCGAGCACGCCAGCGCGAACCCGGCCGAGGATATAATCCTTGGCGGCGCGGTCGAGGAGGACGTTGTCGATCCCGGCATCAGTCAGCAGCTGGCCGAGCAGCAGACCGGCGGGGCCTGAGCCGATAATGGCGACTTTGGTGCGCATGGTTCCTCCTTGCATCCTCTTGCCCGGATTTTGCGGAACGCGGTGGCCCGCAGCAATGGACATTTCGCGCCAGAAATTGCACTTATCGAACGTGGCAGGAGGATGCGGCCATGACGAAATTCGTCCCGACCTATGAGCTCTATGGCGAGAACACCGGCAGAAATCCCGATTTCTGGCTGCATTGCGAGACGATACCATCGCGCAGCAGCTTGCATCATTGGGAGATCAAGCTGCATCGCCATGAGAGCTTCTTTCAGATCTTGTACATCAGCGCCGGATCCGGCGATGCGATCTTTGGCGCAGAGCGGCATGAGATCACGCCCAACACGGTGATCACCGTGCCGCCGGGGCTGAACCATGGCTTCCGGTTCTCGAAGGATATCGACGGCTTCGTCATCACCGTGCTTGCGTCGCATCTGAAGGCGCTGCCGGGTGGCCGCAGCCCGCTTGGCGAATGGCTTGCCCGCCCGCATCTGACGAGCCTGCACCGGGACGATCCGGACGCAGTCTATGCCGGGCAGACGCTCTCACGCCTTGGTGCCGAGTTCGCGGGACGTGGCAGTGGCCGCGCCGATCTGCTGGAAGCCTATGTGACGATCGCGCTGCAGCTGACGATGCGGCTCTCCGGCAGTGATGCCGGGCAGGCTGGCGACGAAAACGGGCGGCGGATGGAATTGCTGAACGGCCTGATCCAGCAGCATCTGAGATCCCACCGGCCGGCCGCCTTCTATGCCGGTGAGCTCGGCGTCTCCGCAACGCATCTGAACCGCATCGTCAAGGCAGCGACCGGGCAGGGCACGCATGAGATGATTGCGCATCGCCTGACCGATGAGGCCAAACGCGAGCTGGTCTTCACCTTCGGCAGTGTCCAGGAAATCAGTTACCGGCTCGGCTTCGCCGATCCCGCCTATTTTTCCCGCTTTTTCCTGAAGCAGACGGGCGAGACGCCGCGGGCCTGGCGGATTGCCGAGCGGGCGAAGCTCGGCATGTGATCAGCGCAGGACCAGGCGAAGGGCGGCCTGTGTTTCCTTCAGCAGCGGCAGATAGCGCGCTGCCATCTCCGACGCTGCAACATGAGCGGCGGGGGCGCCGATGTTCAGCGCGCAGATCAGCTGGCCGCGATCGTTTTCCACCGGTACGGCGATCGAGCACAGGCCGAGCTCCAGTTCCTGATCGATAACCGCATAGCCCTGAGCGCGGACGCGCTGGAACTCGGCGATCAGCCTTTCGGGATCGGTGATCGTGCGCGGCGTACTGGCCTTGAGATCGCTGCGGGCGAGAACGGCGCGCGCCTCGGGCTCGGGCAAGGCGGCCAGCAGCACGCGGCCCATCGAGGCGCAATAGGCGGGCAGGCGGCTCCCCGGCGTCAGGTTGATCGACATCACCCGCTTCTGCGAGGCCCGTGCGATATAGAGGATCTCGGTGCCGTCGAGCACCGAGGCCGAGGCACTCTGCCCGGCCTTATCCGACAGCTGATCGAGATGCGGCTGCAGGATGGCGGGCAGCGGCGTCGCCGAGAGATAGGCGTGGCCGAGGCGCAAAACCTTCGGCGTCAACGTGAAGAACTTGCCGTCGTAATCGGCATAGCCGAGTTCGGAGAGCGTCAGCAGCGAGCGCCGCACCGTTGCGCGGTCGAGGCCGGTCAGCTTCGCGGCATCGGTAATCGATAGCCGCTGATGCATCTCTCCGAAGGCTTCGATGACCTTCAGGCCTCTCGCAAAGCCGCTGACGAAGTCCGTTTCGCGCATTCGATCCGGTCCAGAATCTCTGTTGCTGGCTCGATCGAGCCTAGCGGTTTGCTAGCACGGCATTGCTCTCCGGCAAAGCTGGGCGCCCGCTATCGGAAGTGGACTTCAAGATGCTGGCGATCTTGCGCGACGACCCGGCAGGCGGTTTCGAAGCGATCGCCGGGAATGCCTAGGGTGAATTCCGGCGGGATGCCCGTTGCGTTCGAGACGGCAAGGCTGGCGCCATCAGGTCCGAGAGAGCGGATCGTGCAATCGAATGTCGAGCGCCTGTCATTGAAGATGATCACGCCCGCTTTGAGCACCCGGCGCCGCTCGCCGGCTTCTGATGACGAGGCCGGGGCGGAGGAAGCGCAGCGATTCCGGCCCGCCTGCTTGGCCCGGTACATGGCGGCGTCCGCCTGCGCCAGAAGCGTATCGATGTCCTTGGCGATGATCGACATGCCAGTTATTCCGAAGCTGGCCGTAACGCGGATCGCGTTGTCGGCAACGGGAACCGGACTGGCCTCCAACGCGCCGCGCAGCTTTTCGGCCACGGCGAGAGCCGCGTCCCGATCGGCATGCGGCAGCAGCACCGCGAATTCTTCGCCGCCGAGCCGCCCGAGGATATCGCCGGCACGAATTTGTTCCCGGCAGGTCGCGGCAACCGCCTTCAAAACCGCATCGCCAGCCGAATGGCCATAGGTGTCGTTGACCTTCTTGAAATGGTCGACATCGAGCACGATGCAGGCCGCATCATGCTGATGCCGGGTGGCAAGCGAGAGAAGGCGGCGTGCTTCCTCATTGAAGGCCCGGCGGCTGAGGACGCCCGTCAAGCTGTCGGTCGCGGCAGAGCGTAGCAGCTCGACGCGATCCATCGCGATACCGGCGATTTCTTCCAGGATGCCGAGGTCCTTGCTGCCGAAAGAACGCGGTCTGCGGTCGATGGCGCAGACCGTTCCGACCGTATGGCCGTCGCGGGTCTTCAAGGGAACGCCGGCATAGAAGCGGATATGAGCCTCGCCTGTGACCGCAGGATTGGCCGCAAAGCGCGGATCGCGCGTGGCATCCTGGACGACGATCGGCTGTTCGTCATCGACGACATAGCGGCAGAAGGTGTCTTCCCGCGGCATCTCGTCGTTGGTCAGGCCTGAGCAGGCCTTGTACCATTGACGGTGCGCATCGATGAACGAGACGATGCCGATATCGACGGAGAAGACCTGCTTGAGGAGACGGACGAGCCGTTCGAAGCCCTCGTCTCTCGGCGTATCGAGCATATCAAGCTCGTCAAGCGCATTGAGGCGCTCCAGCTCGCGCTGCGCCGCCTCGACCGATGATCTGCCAAATGCCCTAGCAACCGCCATTTGCCACCTCTTTTGCGAGCAAATATGCGGGCTAATTGTAAATAACGGGTAATGTTTCCAAACCACATCATATAATCATCGGTGCGATATACGAACAAATATCAAATATCGCACAATTAACTTGCCTGACCCAAGGTCCCGGATTTATCCGTAGCAGTCAGATCGAGGCCGGTGAGCCTCGCGATGCCAGGCGAGGAGATATCCGGCATGGACAAGACAATCCGGAGCGCGGCGGATGCCGTTTCCGAAATCGGCGATGGCGCCGTCGTCATGATAGGCGGTTTCGGCGGTTCGGGCGCACCGATCGAGCTCATTCACGCGCTGATCGACAAGGGGCCGAAGAACCTGACCGTGATCAACAACAACGCGGGCAATGGCCGGATCGGTATTGCGGCGATGATCGATGCCGGGATGGTCAGGAAGATGATCTGCTCCTTCCCGCGCTCGTCCGACCCGCGCGCCTTCACCGACAAGTATCTGGCGGGCGAGATCGAGCTTGAGCTGGTGCCGCAGGGCACGCTTGCCGAGCGCATCCGTGCCGGCGGCGCCGGGATCCCGGCATTCTATACGCCGACGACCTATGCCACCGAGCTTGCCGAGGGTAAGCCGATTGCCGAGTTCGACGGCCGGAAATATGTGCAGGAACGCTGGCTGAAAGCCGACTTTGCGATCGTCAAGGCGCATCTCGGCGATACGCATGGCAATCTGACCTACAACAAGGCGGGCCGCAACTTTAACCCGCTGATGTGCATGGCGGCGGCCAAGACCGTTGCCCAGGTGTCGAGATTGGTGCCGGCCGGCGGCATCGATCCGGAACAGGTGGTGACACCCGGCATCTTCGTCGATGGCGTCGTCGAGATCGCCAATCCGCAACAGGAAGAAGAGCTCATTCGAGCCGGAGTGGCTTACGTATGACCCCTGAACCAAGCAAGATCGACACACGCGAAGACATCAAGCTTTCGAACGCCCAGATCGCCTGGCGCGCCGCTCAGGACATCACCGACGGTGCCTATGTCAACCTCGGCATCGGTTTTCCTGAGATGGTGGCCCGCTATCAGCCCGAGGGCCGCGAGGCGATCTTCCATACCGAAAACGGCATCCTGAATTTTGGCGAGGCGCCGGCTGCGGGCGAGGAAGACTGGGATCTGATCAATGCCGGCAAGAAGGCGGTGACGCTGAAGCCGGGCGCTGCCTTCTTCCACCATGCCGACAGCTTCGCCATGGTGCGTGGCGGTCATCTCGATATCGCGATCCTCGGCGCCTATCAGGTGTCTGAAAACGGCGATCTCGCCAACTGGCGCGCCGGCTCGAAGGGCGTGCCCGCCGTCGGCGGCGCGATGGATCTGGTGCATGGCGCCAAGCAGGTCTGCGTCATCACCGAGCATGTCACCAAGAACGGCGAGCCGAAACTCGTCGAAACATGCACCTTCCCGTTGACTGGAGTCGGCTGCATCACGCGTATCTACACGAGCCATGCAGTGATCGATATCGTCAAGGGCCGCTTCGTGCTGCGCGAAAAGCTTGCCGCCATGACTGTCGAGGAACTGCAGGCAATGACCGGCGCCAAGCTGCATGTCGAAGGCCCGGTCGCCGATCTCATCGTGCCCGAACTCTGAGGACTGACCGATGGCTGACGCTTTCATCTGCGATTACATCCGCACCCCGATCGGCCGCTTCGGCGGCTCGCTCTCCTCCGTCCGCGCTGACGATCTCGGTGCCGTGCCGCTGAAGGCGCTGATGGAGCGCAACGCTTCCGTCGATTGGGAGGCCGTCGATGACGTCGTCTTCGGCTGCGCCAACCAGGCGGGCGAGGACAACCGCAATGTGGCGCGCATGTCGCTGCTGCTGGCAGGCCTGCCGCTCGGCGTATCCGGCACGACGATCAACCGGCTCTGCGGATCGGGCATGGATGCAGTCATCACGGCAGCCCGGGCGATCCGTTCCGGCGAGGCAGAGCTGATGATTGCGGGTGGCGTCGAAAGCATGTCGCGGGCGCCGTTCGTCATGCCGAAAGCCGATACGGCTTTCTCGCGCAATGCCGAGATCTACGATACGACGATCGGCTGGCGCTTCGTTAATCCGTTGATGAAGAAGCAGTATGGTGTCGATTCCATGCCGGAGACCGGCGAGAACGTTGCCGAGGATTACAAGGTCAGCCGCGCGGATCAGGACGCCTTTGCCGTCCGCTCGCAGGCGAAGGCCGCGGCATCGCAGGAAAGCGGCCGGCTGGCCAAGGAAATCAGCGCCGTCACCATTCCACAGCGCAAGGGCGATGCCGTTGTCGTCGACCGGGACGAGCATCCGCGTGCCACCTCGATCGAAACGCTCGCCAAGCTCGGCACACCCTTCAAGAAGGAAGGCGGGACGGTTACCGCGGGCAATGCCTCCGGCGTCAATGACGGCGCGGCTGCGCTGATCGTCGCCTCCGAAGCGGCGGCGAAGAAATACGGCCTCAGGCCGATCGCCCGCATTCTCGGCGGTGCCGCCGCCGGCGTGCCGCCGCGGATCATGGGCATCGGCCCGGTCCCGGCTTCGCGCAAGCTTTTGGCGCGGCTTGGCCTCAAACAGGAGCAGTTCGATGTCATCGAACTCAACGAAGCTTTTGCCTCGCAGGGTCTGGCAGTTTTGCGCGAACTCGGGATTGCCGATGACGATGCCCGCGTCAATCGTAACGGCGGGGCGATCGCGCTCGGTCATCCGCTCGGCATGTCGGGCGCCCGCATCACCGGCACGGCGGCGCTGGAACTTGCCGAAACCGGCGGCCGCTATTCGCTCTCGACCATGTGCATTGGCGTCGGGCAGGGGATCGCCGTAGCGCTGGAGCGGGTCTAGGGACAGCCGGTCATCGTACAAATTCGCGTGTTCGGCATTGCCGATCAGCGACGCCTGCTGCTAAGACTCCCAGCCATAATCACACTTCATTGGTTTTAGGGAGGCTTTGCAGCCATGGCTGATCTTGCTCAATCACTCGCGTCCATCAAGTTGCCGGATCTGGTCGGCAAGGCGGTGCTCATCACCGGCGCCTCGACCGGTATCGGTGCCGCACTTGCCCGCGCCTTCGCGGCACAGGGGATGAAGGTCGGCATTCATTACAATGCCAGCCGCGAACCGGCCGAAAAACTCGCCGAGGAAATCCGCGCCACCGGCGCCACCGTGCATCTCGTGCATGGTGACGTATCGAAAGAGGGCGAGACCGAGCGCGTCGTCGAAGAAACGGCAAAGACCTTCGGCCATCTCGACGGCCTGATCAACAATGCCGGCGGCATGCTCGGCCGCAAGCCGACCGCCGAATATACCGACGAGCACTACGACAACGTCATGAACCTCAATGCACGCTCGGTTCTCGCTGCCGTGCGCGCCGCTCATCCCTGGCTGAAGAAGCAGGGTGGATTCATCATCAACACCACCTCGATCGCCGCCCGCAATGGCGGCGGTAACGGCGCGATCCTCTATGCGGCATCCAAGGGCTTCGTCTCGACGATTACCCGCGGCCATGCCAAAGAGTTTGTCGGCGATCGTATCCGCGTCAATGCAGTGGCGCCCGGCGTTATCGCCACGCCGTTCCATGAGCGCTATACCAATGACGAGCAGATGGAGATGCAGCGCAAGTCGATCCCGATGGGCTTTGTCGGCACTTCGGAAGATTGCGTCGGCGCCTATCTCTTCCTCGCTTCGCCGACCCTGTCTGGCTACATCACCGGCCAGATCATCGAAGTGAATGGCGGCCAACTGATGCCGTAATCCGGCATTTTCTCTCCCCGATATTTTGCACTGCACAAGGGAACCTTCGGGTTCCCTTGACGTTTCGGAGACGGGGGAAGGCGATCGCCGTTCCTTGTTATCTGAGACGGATGATCATGTTCAAGCCAAGCCACTCCAATCGCTGTGCCGGGCAACGCTGCCGGACGCAGTGCTTTGCTGTGTCTGCTGGCTGAATTGCCCATCCGCCTCGTCAGCTGCCGCGGCAGCGAAAACCGTATAATGAAGCGACATAAAGGATGGGCGACACAAAGATGAGCTATTCGTTCTCGGAACTCGATTTCCTCAAGCCGGAGCTTGGTGCGGAATATACCGGATCCGGGACGCATTTCGCCGTCTACTCTGCCCATGCCGAACAGATGGAACTCTGCCTGTTTTCGGCCGACGGCAAGAAGGAAGAGGCGAGGCTGGCGCTGCCCAAGCGCGAGGGCGACATCTGGTCGGGCTATATCGCCGGCGTCGGGCCGGGAACGGTCTATGGCTATCGCGCCCACGGCCCTTACGATCCGAAGAACGGCCACCGTTTCAATCCCAACAAGCTGCTGCTCGACCCCTATGCCAAGCAGGTGAAGGGCGATCTGAAATGGGATGATGCTCTCTACGGATATGCGATCGGAAAGGACGATCTGTCCTTCGACGAGCGCGATAGTGCGCCCTTCATGGTCAAGGGTGTCGTCCAGGATCCGGATTTCGATTGGGATGGCGACCAGGCGATCCGCAGGCCATGGACGGAAACCATCGTCTATGAGGCGCATGTGCGCGGCATGACGATGACCCATCCCAAGGTGCCCGATCATCTGCGCGGTACGTTCCTGGGCATGGCGAGCGATCCGATCATCGATCATCTGACGAAGCTCGGCATTTCCGCCATCGAACTTCTGCCGATCCAGTTCTTCCCGAACGACCGGTATCTCGAAGAAAAGAACTTGACCAATTACTGGGGCTACCAGACGCTCGGCTTCTTCGCGCCGCAGTCGCGCTACATGTCGAGCGACAAGATCACCGAGATCAAGACGATGGTCCGCAAGTTCCATGCGGCCGGCATCGAAGTGATCATGGACGTCGTTTATAATCACACCGCTGAAGGCAGCGAGCGCGGCCCGACACTCTCCTTCCGCGGCCTCGACAATGCGAGCTACTACATTCTCTCGCCAGACGATGCGCGCCATACGTTCGATACGACGGGCACCGGCAACACGCTGAACATTGCCAACCCGATGGTGATGCGCATGGTGCTCGACAGCCTGCGCTATTGGGTCGGCGTCATGCATATCGACGGCTTCCGCTTCGATCTCGCCAGCACGCTAGGCCGCCAGGATCTCGAATTCGACCGTGCCGGCATTTTCTTCAGCGCCATCCGTCAGGATCCGATGCTGGCGGGCGTCAAGCTGATCGCCGAGCCGTGGGATGTCGGCGAGGGCGGATACCAGGTCGGCGGTTTCCCGCATCCCTTCCGCGAGTGGAACGACAAGTTCCGCGACGATGTCCGGCGCTTCTGGAAGGGCGACGGCGGTCTGGTTTCCAGCCTGTCGCAGCGCATCACCGGCTCCTCGGTGCAGTTCAATCATTCCGACCGCGGCGCAACGTCTTCAGTCAACCTGCTGGCTGCCCATGACGGCTTCACGCTGATGGATACGGTGTCCTTCAACGACAAGCACAACGAAGCGAATGGCGAGGACAACAATGACGGCCATTCCGACAATCATTCGGACAATATGGGCGCCGAAGGCGCGACCGACGATCAGGGCATCAACGACAATCGCGCGCGGCGCCGCCGCAACATGATGGCGACGCTGATGCTGTCTCAGGGCGTGCCGATGATCGTCGCCGGCGATGAGGTCGGCAACAGCCAGCATGGCAACAACAACGCCTATTGCCAGGACAACGAGATCGGCTGGATCGACTGGAGCGGTCTCGACGATCCGTTCCTGGCCTTCTGCCAGAAGATGATTGGCTTCCGCAAAGCCCATCCCGAGCTGCGCCAGGAGCGCTTCCTGACCGGCGAAACCAGCGAGGATGGCCGGATCGAGATCGCGTGGTTCAAGGCCGACGGCAGCTTCATGGATGACGGCGCCTGGAACGATGGCGAGCTGCGCGTGCTTGGGGTCTATCTGTCGCGCAGCGTCAGCGCACCCGAGAACGAGGACATGCAGGGTCTCTACATGCTCTTCAATGCCGGTGGCGATTGCGAGATCAATTTGCCGGAGGTGAACGGTGTCAGGGAATGGCAACGCCTCGTCGAGACCGGGGCGGACGATGCCTTCGAGGTCATCCACGCAGAGAACCCGTTCACGCTCTATCGCGAAAGTATCGCGGTGTTTGCGCCAAAAGGCGCCACCGAGCCGCCCAAGGATGCCGATACCGCCGAGCGCCGCCGCTGGTTCAGTTTCGGCCGCAAGAAGAAGTGACAGGCCCAGAACAAAGCGATGAATGCGGACGCGATAACTGAGCTCGGACTGACCTATGTGAACGATACCGAACCGGGTATCCGCCGCAGCCGGAAGGGCAAGGGCTTTTCCTACCGTCTGCCGGATGGTTCGCTGGTATCCGATCCGGATCAAAAGAAGCGCATCGCATCGCTCGGTCTGCCGCCCGCCTATGAGGGTGTCTGGATCTGCCTGCAGGAAAACGGCCACCTGCAGGCAACCGGCTACGACGCGCGCGGGCGCAAGCAGTACCGTTATCACAAGGACTGGAACAGCTTCCGCAGCGTCGAGAAATTCCATCAGCTGATCGAATTCGGCCAGGCGCTGCCGAAGATTCGCCGGCAGGCTCTCAGAGATCTCGACACCGGCGCCGACGATGTCAGGGGCGTCCTTGCGGCGCTGACGACGCTGCTCGATGAAGCACATCTGCGCGTCGGTAATCAGGCCTATGTCAGGGAAAACGGCACCTATGGCGCAACGACGCTACTCAAGCGCCACATCAAGCTGAACGACGGCAGAATCGAGCTCAAATTTCGGGCGAAGGGCGGCAAGCGCGTGCAGCGCAGCCTCAAGCATCCGCGGTTGCAGAAAATCCTGGAAGAAATCGCCGATCTCCCCGGCCGCCAGCTTTTTGTCTGGAAGGACGAGACGGGATCGCTGAAGCCGGTCGAGTCCGGCAGGCTCAACGCCTATCTGGCCGAAATTTCCGGCATCGCGATTTCCGCCAAGACCTTTCGTACCTGGGCGGGCTCGCTTGCCGGGTTCGGCGCGGCACGCGGCGCAATCCTCGATGGCCGCCACCCAACTGTGAAAGAGATGGCGGAGGCCTCGGCCGAAGTATTGCACAACACGCCGGCCATCTCGCGCTCCAGCTATATCCACCCGCGCATCATCGCTCTTTCGGACCGCGGCAGCGCGTTGGCGGAAGAACTGCCGGAGCCGGCGGAGCCGCTGCGCGGTCTTCGCGCCGAGGAAAACCGCCTGCTCGATTTCCTGATGCGCGAAGCGGGCATCACGCCCTCTTCAAGATGATGAAAAAAGCCCGCGCTCGGGAGCGCGGGCTTCTCAAGATAACAGGAGGTCTTATCAAGCAGCCGCTTCTGAAAGACGGCCTTCCTCGATCTACTCGCCGCGCCGATGTCGCAGTAAATGCGCGCTCCAATCAGTGCGGTCGCAGAAGTAGAACCACTCAAGCGCCAGATCGTTCCTGAAATGCGACGCGCGATCTGCAAACTTGGCTTTAAAGCGGTGGCCGCGGAACAAATTCTCTTACATCTCGTTGAAAAGCTTGATCGGAAGTCATTCTGAAAGGGCGCTCCCATGCCGAATGTCCGCAAGGCGGCTGACAAGGACCGAAAGTTCGATCCCCGCGACCGGTTGATCGTCGCTCTCTACGCGCAGCTGAAAGCCGAGCGGGAGACGCGCGAGACGCTCGAATGGGTCATCCGCAATGGCGGATTGTCGGACGCGGTGCTGGAAGCGATCGCCTCCGATCCCGTCAGGCCGGTGACCAGCGACGAGATCGCATCGGTCGAAAAGATCATAGCTTTGGATGAGCGCCGCAAAGGTGCGCCACGCGACTACGACTGAAGAAAGAGGAGCTGAAGATGGTGGATATTACATATCAGATCGTGCCGCATGACGAAGGCTGGGCCTACAAGCTCGGCGAAACCATTTCCGAGACCTATGCCACGGCCGAGGAAGCCGCAGACCGGGCGCGAAGTGCTGCGTCGCGGCAGAAGATCGGGGCCGGCGATGCCACGCTCGCCTATCCCTCGCCGGATGGCGGCTGGCAGTTTCAACCCCTGGAAACGGACAAGAGCGGAAGCAGGCTCTGACGGGACAAGCGTAGGAGAGTGACATGGCGGCGCGGGCAAGCTGGAAAGGCCATCTGAAGATCGGCGACCTTGTCTGCGCCGTCGGTCTCTACACGGCCATTTCATCGTCGGACCGCCTGTCCTTCAATATCATCAACCGGAAGACCGGCCATCGCGTCGAGCGGCAGTTTGTCGATAGCGAAACCGGAAAGCCCGTGGACCGCGAAGACCAGGTGAAGGGCTACAGGATGGACAATGGCGAATACATCGTCATCGAAGGTGACGAGATCGCCAGCGTCATGCCGGAGAGCGACAAGGTGATGGGCGTCCAGAGCTTCATCCCGCTGGAAGAGATCGACAAGCTCTATTTCGATCGTCCGTACTATCTGGCGCCAGTCGAGGATCACGATGCCGAAGCGCTTAGCCTGATCATGCGCAGCATGCGCGACAACAAGGTCGCAGCGCTCGCCCAGGCCGTATTGTTCCGCCGCAACCGGACGCTATTGATCCGCGCGCAGGGCGATCACGTCATCGCCACCATGCTCAATTTCGACTACGAAGTCCGCTCCGCCGAGACAGTCTTCAAGGACATTCCCGATATCAAATTTGACAAGGAAATGCTGGAGCTTGCCGGCCACATCATCGGCACCAAGAAGGGCAGCTTCAATCCGGCCGAATACGAGGACCGCTACGAGGCGGCACTGACCGAACTCGTGAAAGCCAAGATCGAGGGCCGGGAGCCGCCGAAGCGCAAGCCGAAGCCGGAGGGCAAGGTCGTCGATCTCATGGAGGCGCTGCGCCAAAGCGCCAAGATCGGCGGCAAATCCGGATCTGGTAAGCCTGCCGCCAGCGCATCCAGCCGCCGCAAGAAGGCGAGCTGACGATGGCGCTCGAAACCTATCAGCAGAAGCGCGACTTCAAGGCCACTCCCGAACCGCGCGGCGCAAAAGGCAAGAGCAAGGGCAACAGCTTCGTCATCCAGAAGCACGACGCGACGCGGCTGCACTACGATTTCCGGCTGGAGATGGACGGCGTGCTGAAAAGCTGGGCGGTGACGCGCGGCCCCAGCCTGAACCCCGATGACAAGCGGCTGGCCGTCCATGTCGAGGATCATCCTCTCTCCTATGGCGATTTCGAAGGCGTCATTCCGAAGGGGCAATATGGCGGCGGCACCGTCATCGTCTGGGATCAGGGAACCTGGACGCCGCTTTACGATGCGAAGAAAGCCTATCGAAAGGGCCATATCGAATTCGAGCTCGACGGCGACAAGCTGAAAGGCCGCTGGCATCTCGTCCGCATGCACGGCAAGCCGGGCGAAAAGCACGAGAACTGGCTGCTGATCAAGGGCGAGGACGCCGAAGCCCGCCATGGCCGCGAGGACATCCTCAAGAAGCGTCCGGAATCGGCCAAGAGCGGCCGGACGATCGAACAGGTCGCCAAGAACCCAGATGATACCTGGAATTCGAAGCCGAATGGCCGGAAGGCGGCAGCCAGGCTTGCAACCAAGGCCAAGGCGAAGCCGCAGGCTCACCAATGGCCGAAGGGTGTGCGCAAGGCGGCGATGCCCGATTTCGTCGAGCCGGTGCTTGCCAAGCTGAAGCCGCGTCCTCCGGCCGCCGACGGCTGGATCCACGAGATCAAGTTCGACGGCTACCGCCTGCAGATCCGCATCCGCGACGGGAAGGTGGCGATGCTGACGCGCACCGGCCTGGACTGGACGGAGAAATTCGGGGAAGAGATCGCTGCCGCCTTCGGCGAACTGCCTGTCGAGACCGCGCTGATCGACGGCGAACTGGTCGTCGAACGCGAGAACGGTGCATCGGACTTCTCGGCACTCCAGCACGATCTGAGCGAGGGGCGTAGCGACCGCTTCTCCTTCTATGCCTTCGACCTGATCTATCTCGACGGCCATGATCTGCAGAATGCAGCGCTGATCGATCGCAAGGCGCTGCTGGAAAAGCTGCTGCCGGCGGGCAGTAGCAAGTTGCGCTACAGCGATCATTTCGACGAGAATGGCGGCCTGGTTCTCGACCACGCCTGCCAGCTCAGCCTGGAAGGCGTCATCTCTAAGGGCCGCGACAGCAAATATGTGTCAGGCCGCACCGGCGACTGGATCAAATCGAAATGCGTCAAGCGCCAGGAATTCGTCATTGGCGGCTATGTGCCCTCGACCTCGATGAAGAGCGCCATCGGCTCGCTCGCCATGGGCTATTATGACAAGGGCAAGCTGAAACATGTCGGGCGCGTCGGTACCGGATATACCGCGAAGCTCTCGCACAATCTCTACACTCAGCTCTCCAAGATCGAGCAATCCGCCAGTCCTTTCGACGGCAAGCTGACGGCCGAGGAGCGCCGCGGGTTGGTGTTCGTCAAGCCTGATATGGTTGCCGAGGTTGAGTTTGGCGCCTGGTCAGCCGATGGTAATCTCCGCCATGCGGCTTTCCGCGGTTTGCGCGAAGACAAGGCGGCAAAGGATGTGGGGCGCGAAATGGGTGGAACTGCTGCAAAAGAACTGCCGGTATCGAGCGTGACGTTGACGCATCCCGATCGCATCTACTGGCCCGACGAGGGCATTACCAAGGCCGGGCTGGCCGATTACTACGCCCATGTCTGGGAACTGATGAAGCCGTTCGTCGTCAACCGGCCGCTCTCGCTGCTGCGCCTTCCCGATGGCATTGCCGGCAAGCAGCGTTTCTTCCAGAAACACGCCTGGAAGGGAATGAACGAATATATCGAAGAGATCGCCGACCCCAAGGATCGCAGCGGCGAGAAGCTGCTGCGGATCAGGGATTTCGACGGGCTCGTCGCGCTGGTGCAGTCGGCCGTCCTGGAGATCCACCCCTGGGGCGCGACGACCGCCAAATGGGAAAAGCCCGATATGGTGACCATGGATCTCGATCCGGCCGATGATGTGCCATGGGACGCGGTGATATCGGCGGCGCATGAGATCAAGGCGCTCATGGAAGGCGAGGGGCTGGCTGCCTTCGTCAAGACCTCGGGCGGCAAGGGGCTGCATGTCGTGGCGCCGCTGGCGCCGAAGGCGGGCTGGACCGAAGTGAAAGCCTTCGCCAAATGGATCGCCGACACGATGGAAGCCTCCGACCCATCCCGCTACATCGCCAAGGCGACAAAGGCCGAACGAACGGGCAGGATCTTCATCGACTATCTGCGCAACGGGCGCGGCAATACTGCCGTCGCGCCCTATTCGGCCCGCGCCCGCAAAGGTGCGCCGGTCTCGATGCCCATCGATTGGAGCGAGCTGACAGGCGAGATCGGCCCCGCTTATTTCACCGTCGACAACGCGCCGGCGAGGGTCAACGCGCTGTCAAGCGACCCCTGGGCCGATTTCTTCGATGCAGCGAGGCCTCTAGAAAAGAAGAAGCGGTCCTGACGCATCGGGATCGCTCTCGTCTGATCATGCCGCGATCGGCTTCCGCCGGTCGAGCAGGCAAGCAAGACCGGCGCTGACAAGAGCCAATGCCGCTGGGATGAGGATCACGTAGAGCAGATCCCGGCCGCTCGAAGCGTCATTGAGGAGAAGTCCGGCGATCGAGGCGATGACGGCGCCGCCGCCAACGCTGACGGCCGCCGCTAGCCCCGCAGCCGTGCCCGCGAGATCGGGCTGGACGGCCAGTATCCCCGAATTGGCGGCAGGCATGGTCAGCCCGTTGCCGATGCCGATGAAGATGCAGGCCGCGAAGAAGGCGGGAGGCGCGGTCAATCCGCCGACGGCAAGAGCCAGGCCGCCGAGCAATCCGGTGCACGTGACTGCGCGTCCCGCAACCAATACGGCGGCGATTGGAATGCGGCCAGCATACCGTCCTGCGAGATAGCTGCCGAGGATGAAGCCCGCGGGCACCAGTCCCATGTAGAGGCCAAGCCTGGCGCTTGATCCGCCGAGCGCTTGGTTCATGACCAGCGGCGCGCCGGCGAGGAAGACGTAAAGCGTTCCCATCGAGCAGGCCATGCAGGCGGCATAGGCGAGGAAACGCGGCGAGCCGAGCAGCAGCCGGTATGCCGCGAGATAGCCATGTGAGTGAGTTTTCCGCTTCCCGGTCTCATCACGGATCTCACGGGCGGCGAGCGCCAGCATGATTGCCCCGAGCACCGCGAACATCACGAAATTTGCCCGCCAGCCGAAAAGCTCGCTGACCGATCCGCCGATCGTCGGCCCGATCATTGGTGCTACCGCCCAGCCCATGGCGAGATAGCCGAACTTGCTGGCCGCTTTCTGCCCGCCCCAGCTTTCCTTGACGATGACGAGCGCGATCGAGAAGCAGGCCGCAATGGCCGCCTGCAAGGTACGGAAGAGCAGGAAGACATGAATGTTATCCGCAAGCGCACAACCAGCTGAGGCCAGGATGAAGACAGACAGCGAGGAAAGCACGACCGGCCTGCGGCCAAAGCGATCGGACAGGGCGCCGCCGATGATCTCGGCAAAGGCGGTCAGCGCAGCATAAGCGGCGACGGAGAGCGCCACCAGTGCCGGATCGGCGCGCAGATCGGCGGCAATCTCCGGCAGGGACGGCAGGATCAGGTTGACGGGTAGGACGGAGAGGGCGGTCAGCAGGATCAGGGTGATCAGCCGCGGCGGCACGGATTGAAGTTGCCCTGCGGGCGCGGGTTCGGATGCGGATTGTCCGGTCATCGGTCGGTCTCTCGGGTGATGGGAAGAGGGATGTCCGGCAGGCCGCTGCCCGGAATCCAGGCAATAAAAAAGGCCCCGCCGGGAGCCTGCTTACCGCGCATGGGTGCTTTCGCCGGATGGCTACGCCATCCTGCCCATGCGCCCTATCACCACTACGAGAACCGTTGCGATCATCATTGCCTAGAGCTAGCGGCAAACCTTGGGCTGGTCAATCGCGAGCACATATGAAAAGGGCGGCTTGCGCCGCCCCTTCCGAAATCAGGCTGCCTTCGACACCACGCCATGCGGATCGAGGACGAATTTCGTCGCCGCGCCCTGGTCGAAGCTCTCGTAGCCCTGTGCGGCATCTTCGAGCGAGATGACCTTGGCGTTGACGATGTCGGCGATCGGCAGACGGTCGTGCAGGATCGCCTGCATGAGCTGGCGATTGTACTTGATGACAGGGGTCTGGCCGGTGTGGAAGGACTGCGCCTTCGCCCAGCCGAGACCGAAGCGCAGCGACAGGCTGCCCTGCTTGGCGGCGGCATCAACGGCGCCCGGATCCTCGGTGACGTAGAGACCGGGAATACCGATCGAGCCTGCGGCGCGGGTAATCTCCATCATCTGGTTCAGGACGATTGCCGGCTGTTCGCCACCGGCATGGCCGCGGGCTTCGAAGCCGACGGCATCGATGGCGCTATCGACTTCGTTGGTGCCGACGACCTGGGCGATCATGTCGCCGAGACGGTCGCTTTTCGACAGGTCGATCGGTTCGAAACCGACCTTGGCGGCGTGCGCCAGACGATCCTTGTTGAAGTCGCCGATCATGACAACGGCAGCGCCGAGGATGCGGGCCGAGGCGGCGGCAGCAAGGCCGACAGGACCCGCACCGGCGACATACACCGTCGAGCCGACGCCCACCCCGGCGCGGACCGCGCCATGGAAGCCGGTCGGCAGAATGTCGGACAGCATGGTCAGGTCGCGAATCTTGGCCATCGCCTTGTCGCGATCCGGAATCTTCAGGAGGTTGAAGTCGGCATAGGGGATGGTGACGTAGCGGGCCTGACCGCCGATCCAGCCGCCCATGTCTACATAGCCATAGGCGCCGCCTGCGCGCGACGGATTGACCGTCAGGCAGACGCCGGTGTCCTGCGACTTGCAGCAGCGGCAACGGCCGCAGGCAACATTGAACGGAACGGAGACAATGTCGCCGATTTCGAGCATCTCGACATCGATGCCCTTCTCGATGACTTCGCCGGTGATTTCGTGGCCGAGAACCAGGCCGGGCATGGCTGTCGTGCGGCCGCGGACCATGTGCTGGTCGGAGCCGCAGATGTTGGTGGAAATGACTTTCAGGATGACGCCATGTTCGATGCGGCGGCCATCGGGGGCCTCCAGCTTCGGATCGTCGATGTCGCGGACTTCGACCTTGCCGGGCCGCAGATAGACTACGCCTCTATTCTTGCTCATTCTCGTCTCCTCCGTTGAAAATGCCGCCATCCCGCAGGGCTCCTCCCGCTGCGGGCTGTGCTCACAGATTAGAGCATATGCAAACAGGCACCGTTCCGAATGCGACGGTTTGGGTCCGGAATTGGCCTGTTAGTGCCGCTTCGGCTGGCCGCTTTCTTTCGCCAGGCTCTTCTTCAGGGCATCCATGATATTGACGACATTGCCTGTCGATTTGACAGCAGGTGCCTTCTTGGCCGGTGCCGCCTTTTTCATGGTTTTCAGCTTGGCGCGGATAATGCTCTGCAGCCGCTTCTGCACCGGATCCTGCATCAGGGCGGGGCTCCAGTCCTGCGTCTGGTCCTTCACCAGCTTCTTCATCATCGCCAGCACCTTGGCATCGGGCTTGGCGTCGATAGCGACCGTTCCCACAGCCTCGCGAACCTCGTCGCCGTAATGCAGCGTCCAGAGCACGATCCCCTTGCCCTGCGGCTCCAGAAGCACCGCGCGTTCGCGGCGATAGAGCACCAGCCGGGCGATGCCGACCACGTCATTGGCAGCCATCGCCTCGCGGATGACGCAGAAAGCCTCGGTCCCGACCTTGTCTTCGGGTGCCAGGAAATGCGGCTTGTCGTACCAGATCCAGTCGATCGAGCCGCGCGGCACGAACGTGTCGATATCGATCGTCCGCGTGCTTTCCAGGCCGACCTCGTCGAGTTCGGCATCTTCGAGCAGCACATAATCGTCCTCGCCGCGCGGATAGCCCTTCACCTGCTCCCTGGCCGCAACCGCCCGGTGGGTAACGCTGTCCACATAGCGGCTTTCGACGCGGTTCTTGGTGTTGCGGTTCAAAACGTTGAACCGCACCTTGTTGCTGTCCGTCGTCGCCGGCGTCAGCGACACCTGCGCCGTCACCAACGAGAGCTTCAGATAGCCTTTCCAGAATGTCTGCCGGGGCATCTCGGTTCTCCTCAGGCCGCCTTGTCCAGTTCCGGATAGTGGCGGAAAATGCCGTTTACGTTGAAGGCGAGGCGGCGAGCGGATTTCAGGTAGGCAGCGATATTCGGCCGCTGCTCGACCCTATCGTGCAGCGCCTGCAACAACGGATATGTCTCCGCCGAGCCCTTCATCGCCTTGGGAAAGGCATAGCGCAGTCCTTTGAGCACCTGAAACAGCGACAGGTCCACATAGGTTAGCTTGTCGCCCGAGATATGCGCCGGCCCCTTCGGGTTGTTGGCGATGACGCGCTCGAAATAGCCGAAAAATTTGGGGATGCGCTCCTTGATGAACTCGCCCGAGCGCGCCTTTGCCTCTTCCTTCTGGTCTTCATAGTAGAGTGACGTTGCGATCGGGTGATGCGTGTCGTGCACCTCTGCGACGAAATCGGTGATCGTCAGCTGCAGGCCGTTGAGGACATAGCGCGCCGTATCATGCTTCGGTGCCAGGTCAAGCTTCGCTCCGAGATAGAACAGAATGTTGGCGACATGGGAAATGATCAGGTCGCCGTCCTTCAGGAATGGCGGCGCGAAGGGGATGTCACTACCCGAGCCGCTCTTCATGATTTCCATCATTTCGCCCGTGCCTCTGCCGGGCTCCCGCGTCACGTCGATGTRGCTGGCGCCARCTTCCTCAAGCGCAAGGCGGACGAATTCGCCGCGACCCTGTATGCCGTCCCAATAATAGAGCTCGTATGCCATTCAACTCCCCGGCCAGATACGCCATGTTTCATCCATTGAAGTGTAGCGGCTGGCGCATCCGTCAACAGGCGCGGCTTTTACCATCAGTGATGAGCGTGTTGCGCATTGCGCTTGCGAGTTGCCGCTGCCTTGCTGGCGGAAGCGGAGCGCTCGGCGGGCGTGCGTGAGGCAGAGGCTTTGCCGCCGGTCCGGCCGCCCTTTCCCGCGGAGACGTGGGTGTCCGTCTTGCCGCGGCCGGATCCGGATTTGTTGCCGCCGCCGTCTTCCTTGTTGACGGTCGCCCAGGCCCGGCGCTCGGCCTCCTCGTGGGAGAGCCCGCGATCCTCGTAGCTCTCTTCGATATGCTCCGCCTTGCGCTTCTGCTTGCCGATATAGGCCGATTTTTCGCCTCTGGGCATCATCGCCTCCTGTTGCTCCAAACAAGTTTCAACCGCCCGGAACTTGAAAAGTTCCGTCCATTCCGCGGCGCGGTACGATTCTTACGTAAACGGAACAAAAATCGCGTTGACCCCGTTTTTGGCGGCGAGTCCTGAAACCTCATGACCAAAAAGGAAGGAGCACAGACATGGACAACCACATCAGCGAAGCCGATGGAAACGGCAAGATCGATCTGAATGGCCAGCTATCGCCTGTGGCCTACAGCCTCAAGGTAAGGAAGGGCACAGGCCAATCCTTTGAGATCAACGTTCGCCTGATGGCGTCGCGCGACTGGCTGCTGCAACGCGGCTTCGCCAGCGATGCCGTGCTGATCAGCGCCAGTGGCGCGCGTATTCCCGTCTATCACCCTGGCGGCGCGCTTAATATCGGCGACAGTCTGGCGGTCGAACTGATTGCGCGCGACGACAGCTGCGTCAGCACCGATGACATCGTCCGCAAATATCCCGAGTTCAACAGCGGCAGCCACAAGCTCGATGGGTTCTAGGCGATCGGGCGCTGCTGGGCCGCGGTCTTGATGGCTGTGTCGAGAGCCGTGCTGCTGAAGGGTTTTGTCAGCAACACGGAGCCGGCAAAGCGGGCCGCTTCCGGAAGGCTGCTATTGCCGGTGGCAAAGACCAATCCGACGGACGGGAATGCCGCACGCGCCTTGGCGGCAAAGGCGGGGCCGGACATACCCGGCAACCCGACATCGGCGACGATGATATCGACCGAGGCAGCAGCGAGGATTTCTACGCCGCGTTCGCCGCTCTCGGCTTCGATCACGTCATAGCCGAGATCCTGCAGGATCTCGGCTGTATCCATGCGGATGAAAGCGTCGTCTTCGACCAGCAGCAGCTTGAGCTTTTCCTGGACGATTTCGCGCGGCGGCGTTCCGGGCGCGCTGATTGCCGCTGCGGCGCTCTGGCGGCGCTGGGCCTGATTGGCAAGCACATGGCGGATCTTCCGGGCCAGCGCTTCGCGGGTATAAGGCTTCGAAAGCAGCTCCAGCCCCGGATCCAGACGGCCGCCATGGACGATGGAGTTTTCGGTATAGCCGGATGTGTAGAGGACGCCGACATGCGGAAGCCGTTCGCGCGCCATGCGGGCCAGTTCCGGGCTCTTCAGCGTGCCGGGCATGACGACATCTGTGAACAGAAGGTCGATATGGACGCCGCTCTCGATGACCGTCAGCGCGCTCTGCGCATCGCGGGCCTTAAGCACGTAATAACCGAGATCGGTCAGCATCTCGACGACGGTGGCGCGCACGCCTTCGTCGTCCTCGGCGACCAGAATGGTCTCGGTGCCGCCTACGGCAGGCACGGTCTCGATGCTGGCGATACGATCCTCGCTCTGGAAGGAGCGCGGCAGATACAGCTTCAGCGTCGTGCCTTCGCCGATCTCACTATAGATCTTCACATGCCCGCCGGATTGCTTGACGAAGCCATAGACCATTGACAGGCCGAGCCCGGTGCCCTTGCCTTCCGGCTTGGTGGAGAAGAACGGTTCGAAAGCCTGCTCGATGACATCAGCCGTCATGCCCGAACCGGTGTCGCTGACGGCGAGCACGACATATTGGCCGGCAACGACCTCGGGATGGGTGCGGCTGTAGGAATCGTCGAGAAACGCGTTGCCGACCTCGATCGTCAGCCTTCCCGAGCCATCCATTGCATCGCGAGCGTTGATCGCCAGATTGAGCAGGGCATTCTCGATCTGGATCGGATCGGCAAAGGTGTTCCAGAGCCCGCCGGAGACGATGGTCTCAACCTCGATTTCCTCACCCAGCGCGCGGCGCAGCATGTCGTCCATGCCCGAGACGAAGCGGCCGATATTGATCACCTTCGGTTCCAGCGGCTGGCGGCGGCCGAAGGCCAGAAGCTGGCTGGCAAGCCGTGAACCGCGATCGACGGCGGTGAGGGCGTTGGAGATACGCTCCTTGGCGCGGGTATTGCTGGAGACATCCTTGCCAAGCAGCTGGAGATTGCCCGAAATCACCTGCAGCAGGTTGTTGAAGTCATGCGCCACGCCACCGGTCAGCTTGCCGATCGATTCCATCTTCTGCGCCTGCTGGAGGGCAGCTTCCGCATGCTGGCGATCGGCGATCTCTGCGGCAACACGAACCTCGAGCGTCTCGTTCAGCCGCCGGAGCTGTTCCTCGACATTGCGGCGCTGATTGAGTTCCATCTCCTGGGCGCGAACGAGGCGCGCATTGTCGATCGCCACGGCGGCCTGGCCGGCGAGGCTAACAAGGCTCGATTCCGCGGCATCATTGAAGCGGCCGGGTTGCGCATGGCCAAAGAACAGGCCGCCGATCACCGAGCCGTCGCGCGACTTGACCGGCACGGCGAGATAGCTGCGCACGGGCAGGTGGCCCTTCGGCATTCCCGCATGCGGCGCGTTCTTGCCATAGCGTGGGTCGAGCAGGATGTCGTCGGAGCGTACGACGCCTTCACCATTGAAGGTCGGCGCGAAGACCTTGGTGTTGCGCGGCATCGGAAAGCGCTCGAAGTTCTTCCGGTCAACGCCCGACAGGGCATAGAGCATATAGCTGCCGCCTTCTCCGTCATCGACATTGTAGAAGAAGGCGCCGAACTCGGCGCCGGTCAGTGCTACGCCGGCATCGACTGCGGTTTGCGTCAGACGCTCGACATTCAGCTCGGCGGTGATCGCCGATCCCGCCGCATTGACGATCGATAGCGCATCCGACTTGATCCGGAGTTCATCGAGCGCCCGCCGCTCGCCACGTTTCGCGGTGACCTGGCCGGAGACCTCCATCGTCGCACAGAGAATGCCGACGATCGAGCCGGTCTCGTCGCGTAGCGGCGTATAGGAGAAGGTGAACCAGGCATCCGCAAGCTTGCCGCCGCGGCGCATCGGAACCAGCAGCTCTTCGAAAAGCTGCGCCTGGCCGTCAAGCGTTGCCTTTACGATCGGCTCGAACTGCGGCCAGATATCGCTCCAGACTTCCTTGAAGGGACGACCGAGAGCATGTGGATGGCGCTCCGAAAAGATCGGCACATAGGCGTCGTTGTAGATGAAGGCGAGGTCCGGACCCCAGGCGATGAACTTGGCATGGCGGGAATCGAGGGCGGCGTCGACGATGAAGCGGAGCGAGGCGGGCCATTGATCGACAGGTCCCAGACCTGAGGCGCGGAACTCCGGATCCCGAAGCATTTTGCCGATCCCGCCGCCACCCTTCGGCCAATCGCCTTCAGTCTGCCCCGTCATTCAAATTCACTTCCGTGCGATGCCGCTGCTTTCGCAGCGCGATTCTGCCCAATTGCAGGCTAAAATAGAGGGTCGCACGTATTGGGAAAGGCCTGACGGAAAATAAGCTTAACACGCGTGTATTCTTGCGCGCGAAGGACTGCCGGAGATGGGGGAACTACTTGCGGCCGAAGCGCTGGGCAACCGCGATCGCCTTGGTCAGATCGAAGAAGCGGCCGGATGCCGGACGGCGCTCCGGAAAGACGAAGCCGACCATATTGTCGATGACAATCACCAGCCCGATAGCGAGCAGAAAATAGGCCAGCGCGGCGATCGTCAGGACAAGCATTGTTCCCTCACACCGGCGCTATGAACATGTAGCAGCTGGCTACGATCAGGGACACGAGGATGACGTCGAAATAGCCTTTGTTCATGGCGGTTCTCCCATTCCCGCCAATAACATTCCAGGCGGGCTTTGGTTCCGCCATTCGTGGCCATTTCGCGGCAATATTTTGAAGATGCCAGATTGTGGTCTTCATTTGGCCTGATCGATCCCCCGGGGAGCTGTCTGCTCCATGAATCACACCATAAAACGCAAGTAATTCAGATATATGACACGAATAGGCAGACGCGGGTTTCCGCGCGTCTGCGAAGATCGGATAAATGATGTCAGGCTAAGCCGATTTGCGGCTTGCCGTCTTCTTGGGTGCGGCCACGGCCTTCACGGCGCCATTGGTCTTGGCACCGGCCGTTGTGGTCCGCTTTGCCCTGGTCTTGACTTCGGTGCCGTCCTTGGATGCGGCAGAGGTCTCGAGCGTTTCGCGCTCTTTCCTTGCCTGTTCCCAATGAACTGAATCGCGCCCCGTCGGGTGGCCCTCTTCTTCCCAGAGGGAATATGCACGCTTCTTGATCCACTCGTCGCGAGTTTCTGCCATCGCTGATCTCCCGTCACAACATGCCGCAGTCAAACGCTAGACTAGATGGGATGGTTCCAGAGGAATCATGCAGTTTCAAGAAGAATTTTGACACACTGCAAAATATTGTTTGCGGTGCAATATAAATGGGCAGTTTTGCTCGCTGGCAGCCTGCAATACTGCACAAAACTTGTGCTTTTCTCACTGCTAATGTTCGTGGGTCTGTACCGATGGAACAACCGGCGCGATCACGGATTTCGGAACATGTTCGGATATCAGCGACAAGGGGACGGCATGACCGGCAATGCGAAGCACGCCTGGGGGCCAATCAGGGACGGCGATGAGACCAAGTTCCGGCTTTGGGCACCGGGAGAAGCGGCGGTTGTTCTGCAGCTGGCTGGCGCCGGCCATGCAATGCAAGATACCGGTGATGGCTGGTTCGAGACGCGCGTGCCCGGACCGCTCGAAGGACAGGATTACGTCTTCGTTCTCGGAGATGGACGCGCCGTGCCCGACCCTGCTTCGCGCCAGCAGCGCGGCGATGTGCATGGCCCGTCGCTTGTGCCTGCCAGCGTCTATCGCTGGCGGACCGACTGGAAGGGAAGGGACTGGGAAGAGGCCGTCATCAGCGAGATCCACGTCGGCACCTTCACCGGCGAGGGCACGTTCTCAAGCGCGATCTCCAAGCTCGATCATCTGGCAGGGGCGGGCATCACGGCAATCGAAATGATGCCGGTGGCGCAGTTTTCCGGCGAGCGCGGATGGGGCTACGACGGGGTGCTGCATTACGCGCCGCATTCGGCCTACGGGACACCGGATGACTTTCGCGCCTTCATCGATGCAGCGCATGCCCGCGGCATCATGGTGCTGCTCGATGTCGTCTACAATCACTTCGGCCCTGAAGGAAACTACCTGCACGGCTATGCCCCGGATTTCTTCCGCGCCGACCGTCAGACACCGTGGGGAGCGGCAATCGATTTCGCTCAGCCCGCGGTGCGCCGCTATTTCATCGACAACGCACTCTATTGGATCGGCGAATTTCAGCTCGATGGCCTGAGGCTCGATGCCGTCGAACAGATCCATGACCTGTCGGAGCGCCATGTCCTCGAAGAATTGTCGAAAGAAGTGCGTAGCGCTTTTCCGGGCCGAAAGGTTCACCTGATCGTCGAGGATCAGCGCAATCTCGTCAGTCTGCTGGAGCGGGATGAAAAAGGCGAGGTCAAGACCTACACGGCCGAATGGAACGACGATTTCCACCATGTCGCGCATATCATCGCAACCGGCGAGGACAACGGTCACTACAAGCCCTTTGCCGGCGACCTCTGGGAAAAGACGAAGCTCGCCCTGCAGCATGGCTTCGTCTATCCCGACCGTGCCGATCCGCCGGTGCTGCCGCGCGACGAACGTGTCTATCTGCCGCCCGAAGCCTTTGTGAATTTTCTGCAGAACCACGACCAGATCGGCAATCGTGCCTTCGGCGAGCGTTTGCTGAGCCTGTCCCGGCCGCCGATGGTGGAGACGCTGACAGCGATCATGATGCTGGCGCCGCAGATCCCGTTCCTGTTCATGGGCGAGGAATATGGGGAGACGCAGCCCTTCTATTTCTTCTGCGACTACGCCGGCGAACTCGGCGATATGATCCGCAAAGGCCGCATGAGGGAAGCTGAAGGCTTCGGTGGTCTGAAGGAAGGCCAATCGAAGGAGACGCTGCCGGACCCGAATGCGCGCGCGACCTTCGATGGCTCAGCCCTGCAATGGCAGCGCGCCGAGACTTCGGATGGCAGGCGCCGGAAAGCGTTCGTCGCGGAGCTTGCGCGGATCCGGCAACAGCATGTCGTACCGCTGCTGAAGCGGACACCGCGGATGCAGGCCGAGGCACCGGAAACCGCCGATGGCGCCCTGGCGATCGATTGGGCGATGGACGGCGCGCGGCTGCAGCTGCGTGCCAACCTCACGTCGCAATCGATAACGCTGCCCGCGGTCAATGGTCAGACGATCTTCGAGCTGGTCCGCGAGGTACATGGGGAGGGATTGCCGGCGGAATCGGTGGTTTTCGCCATTGCCTGACCGCATTTCACAGCCGCATGAAAGATTCACGCCTGACGCGAAGAGTGGCGAATTGAACGCTGCCATTTCGCGGCTATATTCCTGACCGATGTTTTATCTCATCTCGACCTACTGGCCGCATATTCTTTTCATCATCTCGATCGCCATGGGAGCCGCGGCGGCGATTCACGCCGCCATGACCAAGGAGGAAGTGCGCGCCGCGATCGGCTGGGTCGGCGTCATCATCCTGTCGCCGATCGTCGGTGCCGTGCTTTATGCCATTGCCGGCGTCAATCGCATCCGCCGCAAGTCGCTGAGTATCCGGCGCGATGAACTGCTGCCCGATGAAGCGCTGGACGAGCTCGAGACCTTCGATGCCGATGCGGAGATGGTGATCAGCGGCTATGGCTACCGCTTTGCCGCCATGCAGACGCTCGGCGACCGCGTTGCGCGCAATCCGCTGACAACGGGCAACACGATCGACATGCTGGAAACGGGTGACGATGCCTATCGTGCAATGAAGGCGGCGATCGATGGTGCCGAGCGCAGCGTTCTGCTGGAGACCTATATCTTCGACCGCGACAGGATCGGCCTCAGGATCGCCGATGCGCTGATAGCGGCCGTCAAGCGCGGCGTGGAAGTGCGGGTCCTGATCGATGCCGTCGGCGCCCGCTATTCCGTGCCGAGCATCCTCGGCTATCTCGCCGAGGGCGGCGTGACCGTCTCGGTCTTTAACGGCAACGTCATCATAGGCCTCAGGCTGCCCTATGCGAATCTCAGGACCCACCGCAAGATCGTCATTGTCGATGGGCGGCTGGCGCTGACCGGCGGGATGAATATCCGCGAAGGGTTCAGCGAGGAGATGTCGGGCGAGAGCTATGCCCGCGACACGCATTTTTCTGTCACCGGTCCGGCCGTCGCCGATCTGTTCGATGTCGCCGCCGAAGACTGGCGGTTTGCGACGGGAGAGCTTTTGAACAGCGCGGCCTGGCAGACCGCCACGCCGGAGCGCGAGCCGGGTGATCCGGTGTTCATGCGCGTCGTTGCATCGGGGCCGGACCGCAGCGTCGAAACCAATCACAAGATGCTGATGGGTGCCTTCTCTGTCGCGCGAAAATCGATCCGCATCATGTCTCCCTATTTCCTGCCGGATCGTGAACTGATCAGCGCGCTGGTGACGGCGGCGCGGCGCGGCGTCGAGGTGGATATCATCGTTCCCGCCGTCAACAATCTGATGCTGGTCGACCGGGCAATGACGGCGCAGTTTGACCAGATCCTCAAGAATTACTGCCGAATCTGGCGGGCGACCGGCAGCTTCAGCCATTCCAAGCTTATGACGGTCGATGGCGCCTGGGCTTATGTCGGTTCCTCCAACATCGACCCGCGGTCGCTGCGTCTGAATTTCGAGATCGATCTCGAAGTGTTCAATGAAGGATTTGCAGCCGAGATCGACGAGCACGCCGAAGAGGTGCTGCGCACGGCAACGCCGGTGACGCTGGAGGGCTTGCGCGCCCGGCCCTTCCTGGTTCGTCTCGTCGAGAAGGTTCTCTGGCTCGGCTCGCCCTATCTCTGATTTTCTGCGCTTCCCCTATGGCAGCTTCTGTTGTGCCGCCTATAATCCCGGGAGAGCTATTTTCGATCAACGGAGCCTTTGCCCACTCCGATGCATGCCAGAAAAGACAGTATCCCCGCCAGCATCCTGGCCTCGATCCGCAACAGGAAGAAGCGGCTTGACGCCGCCCTTGCCGAAGCGCGGCCGCGTGCCGAAGGCACATTGATCGCCTCCTACAACGTGCACAAATGCGTCGGCGCTGACCGGCGGTTCGACCCTGAGCGGACCAGCCGCGTCATCCACGAGATTGATGCCGACCTGATCGCGCTTCAGGAGGCCGACACGCGTTTCGGCGAGCGCACCGGCATTCTCGATCTTGCCCGTCTGGAGCGCGAGACCGGCCTTATCCCGGTGCCGATCACCGGCATGGCGAAGGCGCATGGCTGGCACGGCAATGTCGTGCTTTTCAAGAAAGGCCTGGTGCGCGACGTCCACCAGATCAAGCTCCCCGGCCTTGAGCCGCGCGGCGCGTTGGTGGCCGAAATCGAGCTGGAGCGTGGCGGGGCACTGCGCATCATCGCCGCGCATTTCGGCCTGCTGCGCCATTCGCGCGCCCGTCAGGCGCAGATGCTGGTCGAACTGATGGCCGACCGGCACGAGATGCCGACGATCCTGCTTGGCGATCTCAACGAATGGCGGCTCGGCGACCGCTCGTCGCTGAACAGCTTTCAATCGGCTTTCGGGCCGCAGCCGCCGGCTGTTCCAAGCTTCCCGGCGCGACTGCCGATCCTGGCGCTCGATCGCATCATCGCCAACCGCAAGGGCGTTCTGACGACGATTGAAGCGCATGATACGCCGCTGTCGCGCGTTGCCTCTGATCATCTGCCGATCAAGGCGGTGATCAATCTGCAGACGATAGAGAAACTGGCGAAGGCATAGATTCTGTCGCTATCGAATGATGTCAGCGCATCTGTTCAGCATAGATGAAATGACATCCCGGCTTTGCGGCGATGACCGCGTCGAGCGCGGCTGCGGCAATCCTTTCCGCCGGATTGAGATGAAACTTCTTCGGCAGGACCGGCGCCAGAAGCCGAACCACGGCGAGTGCCGCTCTCTCCGCCCGCCGCGTCTCGCTACGCTCTCCGCCGATCAGGCTCGGCCTGCAGATCGTCAGGGATCGAAAACCGATATTCCGGATGTCCCGCTCGACCTCGCCTTTCGTCCGCGAATAGCAATTCATGGACTTTTCCGATGCGCCAACGGCGCTGACGATGGCATAGGTTTTGACGCCGGCGTCAAACGCCGCTTGGCCGAACGCGACCGGTAATTCGTGGTCGACGTAGCGAAATGCTTCCTTCGAACCAGCCTTAGCTTGTGTTGTTCCGAGCGCGCACAGGATTGCGTCCGGCTGGTACGATATGGAGGTTTGAACAAGCGCCTCCAGACGCGGGGCAACGGCGTTCAACAACCGGTCGCGGGCAGGCAGCGGCGTTCTTGTCGGCGCGACGACTTCGGAGATCGCGGCGTTGGCAAGTGCCAACTCCAATGCCTTGTTGCCGACCAGTCCCGTTGCGCCAAGCAATAGCAGCTTCATCTTCAGCTCTTTCATAGGGTGAGATCACGCCGGCCTTGTCAGGCATAGAGAATGCCCTGGCCCCGGAAGCCGTCAAGCAATTCCCGGGGCTTATATGGCTTAGGCGTCCGGGCGGCCTTGAGCGGCGTACGTCACGGCTTCCCATTCACCCCAATTTTTCAGCCGCGCCTCGTAGACCGATTTGAATTTCACGATCGTTCCCGTGCCGAGCGCCAAGCGGAGCGGTGGCTGATCTGCGTCCACGGCCTGAAACAGTGCCGCACTTGTTGCTTCCGGATCGCCGAAGTCTTCCGGCTTGAACGAGGCGCGAATGGCCTGGCGTATCGGGTTGTAGATGTCGATCGCCGGTGCAGACCGGGCCGATGAGCCGAAGCCGGTGGTGAAGTGGCCCGGCTCAAGGATCGTGACCTTGATGCCGAATGCTGCGACTTCACCGGCCAATCCCTCTGAAATGGCTTCGACCGCAAATTTGGTTGCCGTATATGTCCCGCCGGTCGGAAAGCCGATGACGCCGCCGATGCTCGACACCGTTATGATGTGACCGCTGGCCTGCGCCCGCAGGATCGGCAAGGTGGCCTGCATCAGCCACAGCGTGCCGAACACGTTCGTTTCAAAATTGGCCTTGGCCTGCTCGGGCTCGATCTCCTCGATAGCCCCGAAATAGCCATAGCCGGCATTGCTCACAACGACGTCCAGACGCCCGAAGTGCCTGTGCGCGTTGCCGACCGCCTCGAATACCGCGCCGCGATCCGCAACATCGAGAGGCAGTACCAGAATTGCATTACCATGAGCTGCTGCGAGCTCTTCGAGCGATGTGATGTCTCGTGCGGTGGCAGCGACCTTGTCGCCGCGCCGCAGGGCGGCTTCAGCCCAGACACGCCCAAATCCTCGCGCCGCTCCGGTGATGAACCAAACTTTGGCCGATGTCATATTGCGCTTCTCCGTTGATATAATTGCACTGAGTGCAGAAAATAAATATCGCACTGAGTGCAAGTTTGGCAAGCGCCTTTTTTGCGGTAAGAGTTGTGGTCATGGAAACCGCTGACACCGCCCCCATCGGCTTGCGCGAAAGCAAACGCAGATCGACGCTCGACCGCATCGCAAAAGCAGGCCTGAAACTGTTCATGGAGAATGGCTACGAGGCCACCACGCTTGACGCGATCGCGGCGGCGTCGGGAATATCGCGCCGGACGTTCTTTTCTTATTTGAAGTCGAAGGAGGATGTTCTCCTGGCGCACGAGAGCGGCGGCATTCCCGACATGCTGCGCCCCACCTTTCTTGCGCAGTCACCGGACCAGCCGCCGCTGGAGGCTGCTCGCAAGACATTCCTGATTCTTGCTTCAAGATATGAAAGCAAGGAATCCATTCTCGCCGACCGGATCCTGCGCTCGACGGAAACGCTTCGGCTGCGCAAGGATGCGCTTCACATTCAGTTGGAGGACGTGCTGGCGGAGGCGATGTACGAATTATGGCCGGGTGAGGCAGGGCGGTCGGCACTGCGGCTGGCGGCGATCACCGCAATGGGAACACTTCGCTTCGCCAAGGAGAACTGGCGGCAGGCAAATGGCGCACATCCGCTCACGTACTATATCGATGAGGGTTTTGATCTTCTTCAGCGCCCACTCGATCTCGCATAAAGCGAGCCGCAAACGGAAAAGCCCGCCGCAAGCGGCGGGCCTTCCGGAGACCGGGTCTCTTCCCTGGGAGGAATTATTCGGCGGCCTGAAGAACCGGGACCGGCTCTTCGGTTGCCTGACCGGAAAGCGCTCGGGCCAGCATGCCTTCGTCCAGTTCGTTTTCCCAGCGGGCGACGACGACAGTTGCGACCGCGTTGCCGACGAAGTTGGTGAGGGCGCGGCATTCCGACATGAAGCGGTCGATGCCGAGGATCAGCGCCATGCCGGCCACTGGGACGGACGGGACGACAGAGAGTGTTGCCGCAAGCGTGATGAAGCCGGCGCCGGTGATGCCTGCGGCACCCTTGGAGCTCAGCATCGCGACGAGCAGCAGCAGGATCTGGTCGCCGAAGGTGAGCGGCGTGTCGGTTGCCTGGGCGATGAACAGGGCTGCCAGCGTCATGTAGATGTTGGTGCCGTCGAGGTTGAACGAATAGCCGGTCGGGATGACCAGACCGACGACGGATCGCTTGCAGCCGGCCCGTTCCATCTTCTGCATTAGGCCGGGAAGGGCGGCTTCCGACGACGAGGTGCCGAGAACCAGCAGAAGCTCTTCCTTGATGTAGCGGATCAGCGCGAAGATCGAGAAGCCGTTGTACTTGGCAACAGCGCCGAGCACGACGATCACGAAGAGCAGTGACGTCAGGTAGAACGTGCCGATCAGGAAGGCGAGGTTGGCGATCGAGCCGATGCCGTATTTGCCGATGGTGAAGGCCATGGCGCCGAACGCGCCGATCGGTGCTGCCTTCATCAGGATGGCGACAAGGCGGAAGATCGGTGCAGTCAACGCGTTCAGGAAGTCGAGAACTGGCTTGCCGCGATCGCCGACCATGCCGAGCGCGATACCGAAGAGCACCGAGAAGAACAGCACCTGCAGGATGTCGCCCTGGGCGAAGGCGCCGACGATCGTGTCCGGAATGATGTTCATCAGGAAGCCGGTGATGGTCGCGTCATGCGCCTTGCTGGCATAGCTGGAGACGGCATTCGCATCGAGCGAGGCGGCGGAAATATGCATTCCGGCGCCCGGCTGCAGAACGTTGGCGATCAGCATGCCGACGGCGAGCGCCAGCGTCGAGAAGACGAGGAAGTAGATCATCGCCTTGCCGGCAACGCGTCCGACCTTTTTCAGATCGGACATTCCGGCAATGCCGGTCGCGACCGTCAGGAAAATAACCGGGGCGATGATCATCTTCACGAGCTTGATGAAGGCATCGCCGAGCGGCTTCAGCGCCGTACCGGTATCCGGATAGAAGTGGCCGAGCAGGATGCCGGCGACAATGGCGGCGATCACCTGTACGTAAAGATGCCGGTAGAACGGCAGAGGCGCACGCGGCTGCGTGTCTTGGTGTGCAATGTCCATGATATCCTCCATGAAGCCCCAACCAAGGATTTGGCTCTCCCGGGGCGAATTGCGTTTCGTCGCAGAACGATCAGCAATCGGCGTGCCAGACTCGGAAATTCTGACTAAGGCATTGATTTATTTTGAGACTATACATTGGTCTGCAAGTCGTCTGATGCGGAATGTGCGTAAATCCGCACGGATTATATTGAATGAAGTGCGGTTTTGTGCTCAATATTGGCGATGGCCATAGCCGTTCCATCCGCGGAAGACGCGCGCCTTCGCCTCGGCATTCGCCGGACGTGGGTCGTCTTTGCGCTGATATCGGCGCTGATCGCGGCTGCCGCACTGACCACTGCGGCGATCTATGGGCGCTCTGCAGCACTTTCGGCGCTGCAACAGCAGGGCCGCACCGATGCCAATCTGAAGGTTGCCCTGCTTCAGGCCGTTCTGGAACGGCCGCGTGCGCTGCCCCTTCTGCTGTCGCGTGACCGCGATGTGGAGGACGCGCTGACCCAGTCCGGTCAGGAAAAGAAGGATGCGTTGAGCGGCAAGCTGGAAGATCTGGTCAAGGGCACCAATGCCGCCGTCATCTACGTGGTCAACGCGGATGGTATCGCGGTTTCGGCCAGCAACTGGCACGAAGCGACGAGTTTCGTCGGAAACGACTATACGTTCCGCAGCTATTTCACCCGCGGCATGCGGGAGGGGATGGCCGAGCATTTTGCGCTCGGCTCCGTCAGCAAGCGCCCCGGGCTCTATATCTCGCACCGTATCGGGCCTGCATCGGCTCCGCTTGGCGTCGTTGTCGTCAAGATGGAGTTCGATCAGCTGGAGAGCGATTGGAGCGACACGCAGCGTCCGGCCTTCGTGGTCGATCAGAACAACGTGGTGCTGATCACCAGCGTGCCCTCCTGGCGGTTCATGACGTCGGAAGCGCTTGCTGCCGATAGCCTGCTTTCGATCCGCGAGAGCCTGCAGTTCGGCGATGCGCCGCTTTTGCCTCTGCCTTTCCGGCCGGTGAAGGCGCTGGGAGCCGACGCGCTGCTGATCCGCGCCATCCTTCCGGGTGGCCGGGCCGCGACCTATCTCAAGATCATAGCGCCTGTGCCTTCGACGAACTGGACGTTTCAGTATCTGTTGCCGGTCGAATTGCCGGTGGCTGCGGCCGTGCGCGAGGCCCTGCTGGTGACGGCGCTGGCGCTTTTGACCGTGATTGCCATTGCCGCCATCTGGCTGCGCCGCAGGGATGTGGCGCTGATGACCATCGTGCGCGAGCAGCTGGCGCGCGAAGAGCTGGAGCAGCGTGTTGCCGAGCGGACGCGTGATCTCAGCCGGACGCGCGATAGCCTCGAGGCCGAGATCACCCGTCACCGGGCGACCGATGCGCGGCTGCAGAGCGTGCAGCAGGATCTGGTCAATGCCAACCGGCTGGCGATCCTCGGCCAGATCGCGGCCGGTGTCGCCCATGAGATCAATCAGCCGGTCGCGACGATCCGCGCCTATGCCGACAATTCCGCGGTCTATCTCAAGCGCCAGCAGACCGAACCGGTTGCGGAGAACCTTGCGCTGATTGCCGGACTGACGGAGCGGATCGGGACCATCACCGAGGATCTGAAGGCACTCGCCCGGCGCGGACGAACGGCGCCCGAAGCGGTTGGCGTCGAGGAGATGATAGACGGCGCGCTGATGTTGCTGCGCAGCCGTTTCACCGGCCGGCTTGAGATGCTGACCGTCGAGCCTGTCCCTGAAGGCCTGCAGGTCATGGGCACCCGGCTGCGGCTGGAGCAGGTGTTCATCAACCTGTTTCAGAATGCGCTGGAAGCCGTGGAGGCGCGCGATGGCGGCCGGGTGACGGTTTCGGCAGGTGTTTCCGGCGACGGCGTTGCCATTTCGGTCGCCGATAACGGTCCGGGCATTGCCCCCGATATTCTCGAAGCCCTGTTCGAACCCTTTAATTCCTCCAAGGAAAAAGGCCTCGGCCTCGGCCTGGTGATCTCCAAGGACATTGTCTCCGACTATGGCGGCAGCATCGATGTCGAGAGCGGGGCCGACGGCACCCGCTTCATCGTCCATCTGAAGGAGGTTTCCGCATGAGCAAGGCAGCCCCGGTCATTCTCGTTGACGACGACAAGGATCTGTTGCGCGCCACCGGGCAGACGCTCGATCTCGCCGGCTTCGACGTCACGCTTTGCACGTCGGCGATGGAAGCGCTCGGCAAGCTCGACCGCACATTTCCGGGCGTGCTGGTGTCGGACATCCGCATGCCTGGCCTCGATGGATTGCAGATGTTCGAGCGCATCCGCCAGCTCGACGCCGAGCTACCCGTTATCCTGATGACCGGCCACGGAGATATCCAGATGGCCGTCAAGGCGATCCAGGACGGTGCCTATGATTTCATTGCAAAGCCGTTTGCCACCGAGCGGCTGATTCAATGCGTACGGCGTGCGGCCGAAAAGCGGGCGCTGGTGATCGAAAACCGCAATCTCCGCGAAGCCGCGCAGCAGGCCGACCCGGGCATGCCTCTGATTGGGCAGACCCCTGTGATGGAGCGCCTGCGCCATATGCTGCGCCAGATCGCCGATACCGATGTCGATGTGCTTGTCACCGGCGAAACCGGCAGTGGCAAGGAGGTTGTGGCGAGCCTGCTGCATGGTTGGAGCCGCCGTTCGAAAGGCAATTTCGTGGCGCTGAACTGCGGCGCGCTTCCCGAACAGATCATCGAGAGCGAGCTTTTCGGCCACGAGCCCGGCGCGTTTACCGGCGCGCAGAAGAAACGCGTCGGGCGGATCGAGCATTCGAGCGGCGGTACGCTGTTTCTCGATGAGATCGAGAGCATGCCGCTGTCGACGCAGGTGCAGATGCTGCGTGTTCTGGAGATGCGCCAGGTGACGCCGCTCGGAACGAACGAGGTGCGCCCCGTCGATCTGCGCATCGTTGCGGCGGCGAAGGTCGATCTCGGCGATCCCGGACAACGCCAGAGTTTTCGGGAAGATCTCTATTACCGTCTGAACGTGGTGACGCTGGCGATCCCGCCGCTTCGCGAGCGGCGCGACGATATTCCGCTGCTTTTCAGCTATTTTGCCGAGCGGGCGGCCCGCCGCTTCCATCGCGATGTGCCGCAGATCACCGCAACCGTCAGCCGCCATCTGCGGGATCATGACTGGCCGGGCAATGTCCGCGAACTCTCGCATTTCGCCGAGCGCACCGTCCTGGGCATGCAGCCCGCCGAGCCCGAACCGCCGAAGGCCGATCCCGGCGCTTCCAACGGCGTGCCGCTGCCCGAGCGGCTGGATCACTACGAAGCCGGGATCATTCGCGATACACTGATCTCGTTCGGTGGCAACGTGCAGCAGACGATCGCCGCCTTGGGCATCCCGAGAAAGACGTTTTATGACAAGATGCAGCGTCACGGGATCGTTCGCAGCGACTACGCCGACAAGCGGTGAACGGTTAAATCACCGTTAACTCCCATATACAACTACTTGGCTTCTACGCCGTTGCGGCTTTCCAGCCGGTAGCGGTGGCCAGGATAGATGAGGCGCGCGACGGACACGACGCCGCGTGAAGACCATGTCCGCCGGCGGATTGTCAGGCAGGGTTCGGACTTCAGGATCGTCAGCAGCTTGCATTCCCAAGGCTGCGGCATGACCGCCTCGACAATGTGTTCCGAGCCCGTCAGCGGTGCGACTTCCGAGAGGTAAGCGTTCGGCGTCTTGCTGCGGAAATCCTGAGTAAGGTAATCAGGGGCGGCATCCGGGTGGACGTGGCGGTCCTCGATCTGCACCGGGACGCCGTTTTCGCTGTGGACGACGAGTGAATGGAACACCGCCGAGCCGATCTCCAGACCCAATGCATCCGCCATTTCAGGCGATGCAGTCTCCTGCGCCAGCACGATAACCGCCGCTTCATGGGCGTGGCCGCGCTCGGCGATCTCCTCGGCGATGTTGCGCACTTCGAAGAGGGCGGAGACGCCCTTGCGTTCGGCAACGAACGAACCGACGCCTTGAATACGCACCAGTTCGCCCTCGCTGGCAAGCTCGCGAAGCGCCCGGTTGGCGGTCATCTTGCTGACGCCGAGTTCGACAACTAGCTCGTTTTCCGACGGTACGCGGTATTTGGGCGGCCACTCGCCGCTGTGAATCCTGTCGAGAATGATCTGCTTGACGCCCGCATAAAGCGGGGTCGCGTCATTCTCGGCCAATTCCCGCTTCATTTCACCGGCACGTTTCATTGCCTAATCCCTTGGCATCGACAGCAATTGCCGCAAAACTCAACTTTCCATCTTGCATATCACAAAATTATTCATATGGTACCCTATACAACCTTCGGCGAGATATGATCTTCGCAAAAGGCAAGCCGGCGGAGATCGGCAGGAAAGACGGTCAATCGAATTTCAGAGGAGTTTGGAACATGAAATTGCATAGCATCATCGTGTCTGGAGCGGTGGCAATCTCCGCTCTCGCAACGCCGGTTCTCGGCAAGGACTGGAAGACTGCGACGATTACCCTCGAGGGTGCCTACGCACCCTGGAACATGACGAATGCCGACGGCACGCTAGGCGGCTTCGAGCCGGAACTGGCCAAGGTGCTCTGCGAGCGCGCCAAGATCGAATGCAAGCTTGTCGCGTCCGACTGGGACGGCATGATCCCGGCGCTGAATGCCGGCAAATTCGATGTGATCATGGATGCGCTGTCGATCACCGAAGAGCGCAAGAAGATCATCGACTTCACCGTTCCCTATGCCGCGACGCCTGCCGCTTTCGCGACCGCCAAGGATAGCCCGCTGGCAAATGCCGCCGGTACCGGCGTGACGATCAAGATGACGCCCGGCCAGACCGGCGTGAAGGAAATCGATGCGCTGAAGGAAGCCTTCAAGGGCAAGACGATCGGCATCCAGGCCGCGACCGTCTATGCGAAGTTCGTCTATGACAACTTCGGCTCGATCGCCGAAATCCGCGAATACAAGACCGGCGCCGACCGCGATCTCGATCTGCAGAACGGCCGTATCGATCTCGGCTTCGACGACGCGGTCTATTTCAACAACGCATTCGCGTCGGCAAACGATACGCTTGCCTTCACCGGCCCGGAAATCGCCGGCTCGATCTGGGGCGAGGGCGAAGGTCTCGGCATCCGGAAGGAAGACACCGACCTGCGCGACAAGTTCAGCGAAGCCATCAAGTCCGCGCTGGCCGACGGTACCGTCAAGACCCTCTCGATGAAGTGGTTCAAGGTCGACGTCAGCCCGCAATAAGCAACCTTCGGGCTATCACCGATACGGTCTCCGGCACCTTGCCGGAGACGCCTGTGATAATCTCGACGCCTGAAGCTGCTATCGACGGGAACGGACGCAATGGGAACCTTGGGACTCTTGGGCTTCGGCTCGAACGGATGGGGCGCATTGTTGCTTGTTGCAACCTTGATGACGCTCGCCGTGACCGCGACTGCGCTGGCGATCGGCGCCGTACTCGGCACCATCATCGCCTCGACCAAACTCTCCGGCAATATGCTGCTGGTGACGCTCGGCAATATCTATACGACCGTGTTTCGCGGCGTGCCTGAATTGCTGATCATCTATTTGATCTATTTCGGCGGCTCGGCGGCGGTGACATCCGTCGGTCAATGGCTAGGCTACGAGGGCTTCCTCGGCCTGCCCTCCTTTGCCGCCGGCGCCCTTGCCGTCGGCATCATCTCCGGCGCCTATCAGGCGGAAGTCTATCGCGGCGCCTTTCTGGCGATCTCCAAGGGAGAGCTGGAAGCGGCCTCGGCGATCGGCATGCCGCGCGCGCTGCGCCTGCGGCGCGTCATCATTCCGCAGGTCCTGCGCTTCGCGATCCCCGGTCTCGGCAATGTCTGGCAGCTAAGCCTCAAGGATTCGGCGCTGATCTCCGTCACCGGTCTCGCCGAGCTGATGCGCACCAGCCAGGTGGCCGCAGGCTCGACGCGTCAGTATTTCCTGTTTTTCATCGCCGGCGGCCTTCTCTATCTGTTGCTCACCAGTCTCTCGGACCGGATCTTCAACACCGCCGAACGGCGCGCAAACCGCAGTATGCCTGCGTCGGCGATGGGGCAAGCGTGATGGATTTCGAATTTCTGTTCTCCACCATGGTGACGCTGCTGAAAGCAGTGCCGACGACGCTGATCCTGTTTTCGCTGTCGATCTTTTTCGGCGGCCTGCTGGCGCTCGTCATCGTCTCGCTTCGCGTCAGCGGCAATCCGTTGCTGGCCGGTTTCGCCAAGGGCTACATCTTCATCTTCCGCGGCTCCCCGCTGCTGATCCAGATGTTCCTGGTCTTTTACGGGCTTGGTCAGTTCGGCGTCATCCGCTACTCCTTCCTCTGGCCCTTCCTGCGCGAGCCAATGGTCTGCGCCGTGCTTTCGCTGGCGCTCTGCACGGCAGGCTACTCTGCGGAAATCTTCCGCAGCGGCATCCGCGCCGTCTCGCCAAAGGAAATCGAGGCGGCCCGCGCCATCGGCATGCCGCGCATGCTGATGATCCGGCGGATCATCGCGCCCATCGCCTTCCGTCATGCGCTGCCTGCCTATTCCACCGAGATCGTGCTGATGATGAAATCGACAGCGCTCGCAAGCCTCGTCACCGTCTGGGAAGTCACCGGCGTCGCGCAGCGGCTGATTTCGCAGACCTATCGCACCATGGAAGTCTTCCTGTGCGCCGCCATCATCTACCTGGTGCTGAACTTCATCATCCTGCAGGCCATGGCGCTGCTCGAATATTCACTCTCCAAACACCGCCGCGCCATCCCGCCGGCACTCAAGGCCTAAGGAGCAACCGCGATGCCCGGTGTGACACGCCTTTCCGTTCGCAACATCCGCAAGAGCTTCGGCACCCATGAGGTCCTGCGCGGCATTTCCCTTGAGGCCCAGGACGGCGATGTTATTTCGCTGCTCGGCGCTTCCGGCTCGGGAAAGTCGACCTTCCTGCGCTGTATCAATCTCCTGGAAACCGCGAGCGATGGCGAGATCTGGGTCGATGGCGAGCAAATCCGCATGGTGCACAAGAACGGCAGCAGCCGTCCTGCCAGCCAGAAGCAGGTCGACCACATCCGTTCCGAACTCGGCATGGTGTTCCAGAGCTTCAACCTCTGGTCTCACATGACCATCCTGCAGAATGTCATCGAGGGGCCGGTCCACGTTTTGAAGCGCCCGAAGGCCGAGTGTATTGCCGAGGCCGAGGCGCTTCTGGAAAAGGTCGGCATCGCCGACAAGCGCCATGCCTATCCGGCGCATCTTTCCGGCGGCCAGCAGCAGCGTGCCGCGATCGCTCGCGCCCTTGCCATGAAGCCAAAGGTCATGCTGTTCGATGAGCCGACATCGGCGCTCGATCCGGAATTGGTCGGCGAAGTGCTGCGCGTCATGCGCGCGCTGGCCGAGGAAGGCATGACGATGCTCGTCGTCACCCACGAGATGAGCTTTGCCCGCAACGTTTCCAACCGCGTCGTCTTCATGCGCGAAGGCCTGATCGAAAGCAGCGGCGCGCCCGACGATATGTTCGGCAGTGCGGCCACGCCGGCCTTCCGCCAGTTCATCGGCCATTTCGGAACCGGGCAATGACCATCGTCCTGCATGAACGTCTGTCGTGGCGCGATGTCGCCCGCGTTGGCGAGGGTGAAGCTCTGGCCTTGTCGGCCGCAGCACGCGACCGTGTCGCCCGCGCCAGACAGATCGTGGAGAGCATCGTCGAAAGCGGCGTCAGGGCTTATGGCATTAATACCGGGGTCGGCGCGTTGTCCGACACGGTCGTTGACCGCACCTCGCAGAGCCGCCTGTCGCGCAATATCATTCTGAGCCATGCCTGCGGTGTCGGTCCTCTGCTGGCGCCGCGCGAAGTGCGCGCGATCATCGCTGCGCAGATCGCCAATTTCGGCCACGGCCATTCCGGCGTGCGCCCTGAAATCCTCGAACATCTCACGGCATTCCTCGCGAAGGACTGCATTCCCGATGTGCCGTCCAGGGGATCGGCCGGATATCTCACCCACAACGCCCATTCGGCTCTAGTGCTGATCGGAGAGGGCCATGCAACCGTCGGCGGGCGGCGCATGACGGGGCGCGAGGCACTTCTCGCGATCGGGCTCGCGCCGCTTGTGCTTCAAGCCAAGGAAGGCCTGAGCCTCGTCAACGGAACGGCCTGCGCAACGGGCTTGTCTTCCGTTGCCCTGTCCCGCGCCGAACGGCTGCTCGATTGGGCCGACGCCGCCGCAGCGCTGACGCTCGAAGCTGTCGGCTGCCAGATAGCCGCTTTTGAGAAATCAGTGCTGTCGCTCCGTCCTTCCAAAGGTATTGCGAAGGTAGGCGGGCGCTTACGCTCCCGGTTAAAGGGCAGCGCGCTGGTCGACGCCGCCAAGGGCAAACGGACGCAGGACGCGCTCAGCCTCCGCTCGGTGCCCCACGCCCACGGCGCTGCGTGGGACGTGTTCGAGGAGACGGCCCGGATCGTCGATCAGGAGCTGGCTTCCGTGACCGACAACCCCGCGATCTCCGGGACGCCGGATCGTCCCGTGGTGTCCTCCGAAGCGCATGCCGTGGCGCCCGCCCTGGCGCAGGCCGCCGATGCTCTCGCAATCGCGATCGCGCAGATCGGCGCAATGAGCGAGCGGCGCGCGGACAGGCTGGTCAATCCGCTTGTCAGCGGGTTGCCGCCGTTTCTCGCCAGCGATGCCGGCAGCCATTCGGGCTTCATGATCGCGCAATATACCGCTGTGGCACTTGCCAACGAAAATCGCCGTCTCGCGGCACCCGCCTCGCTCGACGGCGGCATCACCTCCGGTTTGCAGGAGGACTTCCTGGCCCATCCGACGGCGGCGGCAAACAAGCTGCTCGCCATCATCGATAACGCCGAATATATCTTGGCTGTCGAACTGATGGCGGCAGCGCAGGCGCATGATTTCGTGGCCGTCAACGGTGCACGCGCCACCGGAACCGGCGCCATTCACGCGATGGTGCGCGGCGTTGCAGGCCATTACCATGACGACCGGCCGTTGCATGGCGATATCGAGGCGCTCCGAACCCTGATATCAACCCATCAGCCGGCCGAGTGAGAGAATGGACATGTCTGCAGAATTCGATGTCGCCGTCATCGGTCTTGGTGCCATGGGGAGTTCGGCCGCCGCCTTCGCGGCATCGCGCGGTGCCAAAGTCATCGGGCTCGAAGCCTATTTCCCGGCCCATGCGCTCAGCTCGTCGCATGGTGACAGCCGTCTCATCCGGCTCGGCTATTTCGAAGACCCGTCCTATGTGCCGCTGCTGCAGCGTGCCTATGAAAACTGGCGGGCGCTGGAAGCACAGCTGCGAACCGATATCCTGACCGTCACAGGCGTGCTGCAGATCGGCGCACCGGACAGCAAGATCGTCAGCGGAACGAAGGCATCCTGTGAGATGCATGGCCTGGCGCATCAGATCCTCGACAAGCAGGAGATGGCGCGGCGGTTTCCGGCCTTTGCCCTCGATGACGGCGAGATCGGGCTGCTCGATCCGCAGGGCGGTTATGTCAAGCCTGAAGCCGCGATCATGGGCTACCTGAAGCTGGCCGCCGAACACGGTGCTGCGCTGCATTTCGGCGAACCGGTGCTTTCGATCGACCAGAGCGGCAATGGCGTGACGATCGTCTCGGGCACCGCGACCTACCGCGCACGCAAGGTCATCGTTGCGACCGGCGCCTGGATCGCCGAGCTCGTGCCGCAACTGCGGTCGCGTGCCGTGCCGATCCGCCAGGTGGTGGCCTGGTATCAGCCATCCGATGGCTTCGTTGCCGAGCCGCAGCGCATGCCCTGCTTCCTGCGGGATGACGGCGAGGGCGGATCCTATTTCGGTTTTCCGAATATCGGCATCGACGGCGTCAAGGTCGGCCGTCACGCGCATTTCCGCGAGCCGATCGATCCGCGTGCTCCCAATCCGCCCGTCAACGAGGCCGATACCGCGCTTCTTGACAGCTTCGTCCTCAAGCGTCTGCCGCATGCGGCTTCGATGCGGGTGCGGGCGACGACCTGCCGCTACACGATGCTGCCGAGCGAGGACTTCCTGATCGATCATGTGCCGGGTGCGCCTGATGTCGTCGTCTCCTCCGCCTGCTCCGGCCACGGCTTCAAATTCACCAGCGTCATCGGCGAACTTCTGGCGGATCTCGCGCTGGAGGGCGGCAGCGCGCTGCCGCACGGCCTGTTCTCGTTTGCGCGGCACTTCCCGAACGGCTGAGGCACAAGATGCATCTTGTCTGCCTGGCAATGTATGTTACCCCGCCGCCGCTTGCCGCGGCGACCGCTGAACTCTGGGAGTTCCTGCGCGCATATCTCGCGCGCCCGGGTGTCTCAGGATTGCCGGATCGTCTGGATACCGATCTGGCCTATGACGAAGCCTGGCTTCGTCCCGACCTCCTGCTCTCGCAGACCTGCGGCTATCCCTATGTGACACAGCTACGGGGCAGGGTCCGCCTCGTCGCAACGCCAGTCTACAGCCATCCGGGCTGCGACGGGCCGCTGATGCGCAGCGTCATCGTCGTCAGACGCGACTCGGTTTTTGCTGCGATCGAAGATCTGCGTGGCGCAGTCGCGGCGATCAATAGCCCGACCAGCAATTCCGGCGCCAATCTCCTGCGCGCCGCCGTTACTCCTCTTGCCCGGGAGGGGCGCTTCTTTGCTGCCTTTATCGAGACGGGAAGCCATGGCGCCAGCATCGATGCGGTTGCCCAGGGCCGCGCCGATTGTGCGGCCATCGATTGCGTTACACTTGCAAATATCCAACGCTTCGACCGTGAGCGCGTGACTGAAATCCGGCAGCTTGCGCTCACGCCTGCCAGTCCCGGGTTGCCCTTCATCACGTCTGGCGGTGCAACCGACGAACAGGTTGAGCTGCTTCGTGAAGCGCTCATGGCCTCGATCCGCGCGCCATTTCTTGCGGTGGCGCGCGATACGATGGGGCTGGTCGATTTCGACATCCTGCCGGACGCCCGTTACGAAGTGCTGCTGACGCTTGCCAAGCAGGCCGAGGAATTCGGCTACCGCGATTTCGACAGGCTGAAATGAGCGCCGCCTTCCCGGCGGCGCGCTTCCTCAGCCGATCCTGTTGCCCGACGCCGCGTCGAAGATGTGAACGGCGCCTTTGGTGAGGGTCAGTGTCTGTTTGCTGCCGACATCGAACCATGGCCGTTCGCGAAGCACCACCGAGACGAGTTGATCGCCGAGCTTGAGCTCGATGAAGGCTTCGGAGCCGGTCGGCTCGATATTCTCGACGGTTGCGTGCAGGTCGCCTTCTGCCCCAAGGCCGATTTCTTCCGGCCGCTTGCCGATCAGCAGCTTCTGGCCTTCCTGAACAGCTGATGGCGCTGCAAGTCCCGACGGTTGGCCATTCTGCAGGATCAGTTTGCCGCCGGTGACGGTTGCCGGGAACAGGTTCATCGCCGGCGAGCCGATGAACTGGGCGACGAAGGCATTGGCCGGGCGGTCGTAGAGTTCCAGTGGCGTGCCGATCTGCTCGATGCGGCCCGCCTGCATGACGACGATCCGGTCGGCCATGGTCATTGCCTCCACCTGGTCGTGGGTGACGTAGACCATGGTGGTGCCGAGGCGGCGGTGCAGGCTCTTGATTTCGCCGCGCATCTGCACGCGCAGCTTGGCGTCGAGGTTCGACAGCGGTTCGTCGAAGAGGAAGACCTGCGGATTGCGGACGATGGAACGGCCCATCGCGACGCGCTGGCGCTGGCCGCCGGACAGTGCCTTCGGCTTGCGCTGCAGCAGGCTTTCCAGGCCGAGAATCTCGGCCGCTTCGCGGACCTTCTTTTCCTTCTCAGCCTTGCCGGCGCCCGCCAGCGTCAGCGAGAAGGCCATGTTTTCCTCGACGGTCATATGCGGGTAGAGCGCATAGTTCTGGAACACCATCGAGATGTCGCGGCTCTTCGGGGGTAGGGTGTTGACCACCTTGCCGCCGATCGAGATCGTTCCGCCCGAAATGTCCTCAAGACCGGCGATCATCCGCAGCAGCGTGGACTTGCCGCAACCCGACGGGCCGACCAGGACGACGAATTCGCCGTCACCGATCGCCGCATCGATCCCGTGAATGACCTCGGCGCTGCCGTAGCGCTTGACGACCTTGTCGATCGTGACACTTGCCATGGGGATCTCCTTACGCCGCGCCGATGTGGATGCGGGTGGCCGAGAGGGCTCCCTCGTGAATGATCAGTCCGGCCGATCCGCCGGCAAAGGTCTGGTCATTGGCTTCGACCGTGGTGCCGCCGACCGTAGCGGAAAGCTTGTCGCCCCTGGCCGAGAGCTTCATCGTAAAGCGCGTCTCGAATTCGACCTGGAGTGCGGTCGAGGCGAGCACCGTCTGCTTCTCATCCTTGCGGCAGACGATCTGCAGCTTGCCGTCGCGGGTAACCAGAGCCGCATAGTAGCGGCGCTGTCCCTCGGCGCGGATCGCCAGGCCGCCGTGATCGCCGAGATGCAGCATCAGGTCGGCCTCGATAGCATAATCGGTCCAGTCGCGCGTGCCCTGCAGGATCAATCCTTCACCGCGGTTCTGGCTGATGCGGAAGTCCTGCGGGAAGTTCTTCGAGAAGAAATGCACATTGCTGACCCAGGCGCGGCGCCAGAAGTCGCTGGCGCCTTCCGGACGCTTGAAGGTCACATCAGGGCAACCATCCCAGGTGAGCGCATCGACCAGGACCCGCCCGTTTGCTCGTCCCTGCGGTGCCGTCAACACCAGGCCGATTTCGGCGATCGGCTGGTGGCCGGTTGCGGGGACGGTCCATTCGAGCGCTGCCGAATTGCCGGGGTTGAGAAGCTTGCCGGAGGGCATGTCGATATCGACGAGGGCATCGCTGCCATCATAGTGGCGGATGCGGAGCTTCGCCTCGACGGAGCCGCTGTTTGCCGCTTCGGCGCGGATGGTTGCGCGCAGCGTCTGTCCGGCATGGATGCGCGGGCTGGCGACCAGATCGTAGGTGCGCATCTTGGTGACTTCGAGCGGCGTGAAGACCGGCGTGGTGGCCGCAGCCTCACGACCTTGGGCAAGCGCCTGGTAATCGATCGCCAGCGCCGATCCGGTTCCTGTCACCTTCAGCCCGTCAAGAGCGGTCTGGCCCGCCTGCGGACGGAAGCCCTGGACCGAGCCCGGCAGCGAGAAGTGGAATTTCGCGCCATTCTTCGGCGCCGGTTCGGCTGTCTGTCCGGCAAGCTTGCGACCGAGATTGGCCAGCCACAACGAGACGTCGGCGGCGTCGGCAATCGAGCGGCCGCCATCGGCGGTCGACATGTAGAGACGGTCGGCGACCGGGCCGCGCCAGTCGGGACCGGCATCGAGACCGTCGAGGCCGAGCATGATGCCGTGCAGGCAGCCGAGGTTGCCGGCGTTGCAATCGGTATCCCAACCGGAGGTGTTGACGATCATCTGGCCGCGCTGGAAGTCGTGCGGCGCATGCAACAGCGCCATGATCATCAGCGCGTGGTTGGGCACGACATGGCAATTGCCCGGATATTTGTCGTAACCGTAATTGTCCTCGATCTTCTGACGCGTCGCTTCCCAATCCTCGTTGCCCGATGTCCAGCCGCGGATATCGGCGATCAGCCTGGCGATCAGGCTGTCCTTCGGGATATGCGCAAGGCCGGTATCGAGCAGATGGTTCACATCCTTGCTGACGAAGGCCTCCGCCTCCATCGCAGCCCAGAGGACGGCGGCATTCACCGCTTCTCCGTCGTGACTGACGGAGCCTGCGGCGCGTGCCAGCTTGGCGGCCTGCGCCGGGTTGCCGGGGGAGACCAGCGCCCAGCCGTCGATGAAAATCTGCGCGCCGATCTGCTCGGCAACGGTGGCGCCGTTGACGGCGATCGAACCGGAGGCCGGCGCCGGAATGCCGCGCTGTAGGTTGAGCCAGGCGGTGTGTTCCGTCGAATTGCCGGCACCACCCCACCAGAGGATCGAACGTTCCTCGATGATGTAGTTCAGCCAGGCCTTGCCGATGTCTTCGGCCGACAGATCCGGCGAGATGCCGTAGTCGTCAAGCGCTCGCGGGAAGGTGAAGGTCCCGGCCACGTCGTCATCGGTGACGATCAGCGGATCGCCGAGGCGGTCATGGACGTAATAGGTGATCGGGCCGAGCTTTTCGAGAATGTCCTTGTAGCGCCAGTTCTCGAACGGGCGGCCGAGATAGACGCCGATCAGCTTGCCGAGAACGCCTGCATAGACGCGGTTGTTGTAGTCTGCGGGAATGGACATGCGAACTCCTTGATCAGCCCTTCACCGAACCGCCGGCCATTCCTTCGATGAAGTGGCGCTGCAGCAGGACGAAGAGGATTACGATGGGAAGAATGATGATGAGGGCGGCGGCCATGATCTCACCCCAGTCGGACGAGTATTGGCCGGAAAGCAGGAAGAACGAGACGACGGCCGTCAGCCTGTCCTGGCCCTGCAGGAACGTCGTGGCGATCAGGAACTCGTTCCAGGAATAGAGGCCGATGATCAGCGCCACCGTCAGGATCCCGGGCGAGACGATCGGCAGGAAGACGCGGCGGAACACCTGCCAATGCGTCGCCCCGTCGATCAGCGCTGCTTCCTCCAGCTCCTTGGGAACCGCAAGGAAGTAAGTCCGCAGCAGCATGATCGCGAAGGGCGAATAGACCGCCGTATAGATGAAGGCGACGGCGACAGGGTTGTTGATCAGCCCGAAGCGGGCAAAGCCGAAATAGAGCGGGAAGAGGAAGAGCTGGATCGGCGCGGTGGTGCTGGCCAAGAGATAGAAGGTCAGGATTTTCCAGCGCTTGATCTTCTGGCGGGCCAGAACATAGGCGGTCAGCGATCCGGTCGAGCAGACGAGGATGATCGTCAGGCCCGTCAGCACGGCGGAGTTCAGCAGCGTCTGGCCGAAATTCGCGTCCGTCCAGGCGCGGGTGAAATTGTCCCAGCGGATGACGGAGGGGAGCGCCAGCGGATTCTGGACGATCTCTGCCGATGGCTTCAATGCGTTGAGCACGGTCAGCGCGATGGGAAACAGGGTGACGATCAGCAGCACCGACAGGGTGATGTAGACGATCGCGAAGGTGAGGCGGCTTTCGGTGATGTTCATTGTTCGAACTCCGTCGCTTGGGCGCGGATGTAGAAGACGGTTGCGGCCAGGCCGAAGAGGCTGATCACCACCGAGATCGCTGCCGCCTTGCCGACAGCAAGGTCGTAGAAGGCCGAGCGATAGGCGAAGGTCGATAGCACTTCGGAGGAATAGGCCGGGCCGCCCTGGGTCAGGATGTAGACGAAGTCGAAGACCAGGAACGACCAGATGACGGTCATGATCATCATCAGCGTGATGGTCGGCATGATGCCTGGCAGGAGGACATAGCGGATGGTCTGGAAGAAGGTTGCACCCTCGATGCGCGACGCTTCGATCTGTTCGTTCGGCACCTGACGCAGGGCCGCGAAGAAGATGACGCAGAGGAAGCCCCACCAATGCCAGAGGTCGACGACCGCGATACCATAGAGCGCGCTCGACGTCTCGGTCAGAGGATTGGCGATATCGAGACCCATGCGCTGCAGAAGGCCGGTGATGCCGGTGACCGGCGAATAGATCATGCCCTGCCAGACACGGCCGGTGATCGCCGTGGCGATGATAACAGGCAGGAAATAGACGACCTGGAAGAAGTTCGAGCCGCGGCGCACGACCAGCATCATGGTGGCTGCCAGCAGGCCCATGGCGATCGGTACCGTCAGGAAGATAAGCGTCCAGATGATGTTGTTGGTCAACGCCGTCCAGAACACGCTGTCGTCCCAAAGGGCCTGGAAATTGTCGAGGCCGACGAACACGGGCGTGCTGATGCCGTCCCATTCGAAGAAGGCGAGAGCCACCGTGAGCAGCGCCGGTATGGCGATGATGACGACATTGATGATCAATGTCGGCAGGACGTAAAGTCGGTGCATTGCAGACCTTTCAAGGCAAACAGGCCACTCCCGCGCCGACGCGGCGCAGGCGAAGGTGAGGGCGCCGAAGCTGCGCCCTCACGGCCATTTTGATCAGCGGGCCGGGACCGCAGGCGCCTTTCCGGCCTTCATTTCCTTCTGGAAGGAAGCGTCCATCTTGGCGAGGAAGTCGGCGGTCGTTGTCTTCTTCAGCCAGACTTCCTCGATGCCGTTGATGACATAGCTGTCTGTCGCCGGCGGCAGGAAGGTCCAGGTCGTGTAGCCGTATTTGCCGTCGTTTACCGATGAGGAGAGGTTCTTCATCGTCTCGGTAAAGAGCGGCGTCACTTCGCTCGCCATCTTGACGTTGGAGATATCCTTCAGTGGAATGTTCCATTCGCCCTGCCAGGCCGAATTCATCGTCTCGTAGACTTCAGGCGAGAAGACATAGTTGATCGCCGCTGCCGCGCCATCCGGGTTCTTGGCCTTGGTGGCGATCGAGAAGGTGGAGCCGATGCCGAGCGGGAAGACCGGGTCGCCCGAAGCACTCGGGAAGCCGACGAAGCCCGCCTCGCTGCCTGCCTTCTTGCCGTAGGTATCGACATTCTGGAACTGCCAGGTGCCGGTCGGCATCATCCCGGCCTTGCCGGATGCCATGGCGTCTGCTGCCTGTTCGCTGCTCGTCACCGAGAAGTAATTCTTGCCGAAATAACCCTTCTGCCACCAGGAATTCAGCCGGTCGATCGATTTGACGAAGGGCTCGGCGGTCCAGGGCATTTCGCCGCGCAGCGCCTTGTTCAGGTTTTCGGGGCCGGCAACCGAGTTGAGCGCCAGTGTCACGAACCACTCGTTTGCGCCGCGCCAATCGGCATTGCCTGCCGCAAACGGAGTGATGCCGTCCTTCAGCATGGCGTCGGCGACGGTCTCGAGTTCGTCCAGCGTCTTCGGTGCCTGCCAGTTCTTCTGGGCAAACAGCGTCTTGTTGTAGAACAGGCCGACCGTTTCGTAGGTCTTTGGCAGGGCGTAGATCTTGCCGTTATACTCGCCCATCTTCAGGAAGACCGGCAGGATACGGTCCTGCCACTTGTACTTGGCGGCATAGTCATCCAGCGGCATCAGCTGGCCGGACTGGGCCATCGGCGCGACATAGCTCGGGCCTGCCGTATAGACGACATCAGGACCGTTGCCGGAGAGCATGGCAACGCGCAGCTGCTTGTCGAGTTCGTTGCCGCGATAGTCGATGACAAGGCTGTAATCGGGATTGGCCTTGGCGAAGGGCTCGACGATATCTTTCTGGATCAGCTTCTGTTGGTCCGGGGTCGCCTGTTCGTACCACCAAGAGACCTTCTCCTGCGCGATGGCGATATGCGACGTGCTGGCAATCAATGCGGTGGCGGCGAAAAGCTTCAGCCTGGTCATAATGTTTCCTCCCTGGTTTGATGCATGTGCTCCGGCTGTCCCTTGAAGGGGGCAACCGAGGCGCGGATGATGAGTTCGTATGGCATTTCTTCTGCCTGGCCGGGTTCGGAGGCCCCGTCTGCCAGCCGTTCGATCAGTTTCTCGGCGGCGCGGGCGCCGATCCGATCCTGAAACTGTGCGACTGTCGTCAGTGCCGGTGTCACCAGCGCTGCCGCCAGAATGTCGTCGAAACCGGCAACCGAAACGTCGCCGGGAACGGACAGGCCGTGGGCGGCGAGGCTCTGCATGGTGCCGATCGCCATCAGGTCGTTGGCCGCGATGATGGCGCTGACCGGACGGCCGCTTTCCAGCAGGCGGTCGGCGATCTCGCGCCCGCCCTCCAGCGTGAAATGCGCGGCTTCCAGCACGATCGGCGCGGCACCCATGGTCGCCATCGCCTCGAGATAGCCCTGCAGGCGGACCTGCTGCGGACCGCCGGGCGCTGCGATCATGGCGATCGACCGGTGGCCGAGGTTCAGAAGGTGCTTGGTCAGCGTCCGGGCGGCGGCGACGTTGTCGATGAACAGGTTGTCGATCGGCAGCGGGCCGCCGACCTTCCTGGAGACTTCGATACGGACGACGGGAACGCCCGTCTTGCCGAGCGGCGCGAGATCCCTGGCGCTGGTCTTGAAGAATACGCCGACCACGCCGTCGAAGCGGCCCTGCTGCGCGGCTAGGATCACCTGCCGCTCATTGTTCAGCTCGCCCTCGGTATCGATCGTCACCACTTCGTAGCCGGCGGCGCGCGCGACCTTCTGCACGGCAACGACGAGCGAGGGATAAAAGGGGTTCGCGAGATCCGGAACCACGCAGGCGATCACATAGGTCCGCTTGGTCCGCAGCGCCTGCGCAAACCGGTTCGGCTGATAGCCGAGTTCCAGGATTGCCGCCTCGATGCGTTCGGCGGTCTCAGGCGTAACCTTCTCACGGCCACCATTGAGGATCAGCGAGACGGTGGCTTGCGCAACGCCCGCTCTTTCGGCCACCTCCTTCTGCGTAATCCGCCGTCCCGTCACCTGAGATATCCATAATTGATACGTAGCAACAACTTATTGCTACGTATCAATTAGTCAATGGCGATATTTAAGTTCGCTGGAGCCCCCGTCCGCTTTAGCCTATCGCGGCGTCTTTAGCGGATGCGGATGCAAGCGCTATTTCAGAGGGTTGGAGGGGGCGCGGTCCCGGCAGAATTTCCGGCACGGGCGTCACGATAGATGTGGATTTCGCTTCGCTCGCCATTCATGATCCGGCCCAATGAAGGAGCAGGAGGACGACAGAATGGATTGGAATGGGCGCCGCGTGCTGGTGACGGGAGCTGGCAAGGGCATCGGCCGGGCGACGGCGGTGATGCTGGCAAAGCGCGGGGCAAAGGTCGTCGCTCTCAGCCGCAGTGCCGATGATCTGGCGAGCCTTGCCGCGGAGATCGCCTGCGAGACGATCTGCGCCGACCTTGCCGGGATCGGTGCGATTGAAGCGGCGGTCCGCCTGGCGCTTCCGGTCGATCTGCTCGTCAACTGCGCCGGAACGACCGTGCTGCAGAGCTTCGTGACCAGTGATCTCGCGGAATTCAACCGGGTGATGAACGTCAACACGGTCGCGCCGATGGTGCTGTCGCAGATCGTGGTGCGGGATTGGCTGGCCCGCGGCATCAAGGGCGCGATCGTCAACGTTTCCAGCGATGCGGCGCGGCGCGGTGTCGCCAATCACACCGCCTATTGCGCCTCGAAGGCAGCGCTCGATGCGATGACGCGGGTGATGGCAGCCGAGCTCGGCCCGTCAGGCATCAGGGTTAACAGCGTCAACCCGACGGTGACGCTGACGCCGATGGGCGAGCTTGCCTGGAGCGATCCGGCCAAGGCCGATCCGGTCAAGGCCCGCATTCCGCTTGGCCGGTTCCTCGATCCGGACGAGGTCGCCGAGGCGATCCTGTTTCTGCTCAGCGACGGTGCATCGATGGTCAACGGTGTGTCGCTGCCTGTCGATGGCGGTCTCGCGGTTTCCTAGGTGGCCGATTTGGCCGTCAGCCGTGCCTGCAGGATGACGACGACGAGCAGGAAAGCGCCGCGAATCACCGATTGCCAATAGGCAGACAGCGAGATCCAGCCGAGACCGTTCTCGAAATTCAACACGTTGAAGACCATGCCTAGCAGCAGCGCGCCTGCCAGCGTTGCCCCGACCGACCCGGATCCGCCGGTCAGGAGCGTGCCGCCGACGACGACCGAGGCGATGGCGAAAAGCTCCCAGCCGACGCCTTCGGTCGGCTGTCCCGCGCCGAACTGGGCAGCGAGGATCACGCCTGCAAGTCCGGCAAGCGCGCCCGAGAGAGCATAGATCGCAAACAGCGTGCGATTGACCTTCAGGCCCATCAGCGCGGCCGTGTGCTCGCCATCGCCGATCGCCAGAATATGGCGGCCGGAGGGGCGGCGTTCGAGGAAAATCCATCCGGCGATGTAAGCAGCGAGCGCGATCCAGGCTGGGATCGGAAAGCCGAGGAAATCGTCCTGGCCGATCGATACGAAAGCGGTGTCGTAGTCGACGGAGACCGATTGATTGTCAGCTAGCAGCAAGGCGGTGCCATAGGCGGCGAGCATAGCGGCCAGTGTGGCGATGAACGGCTGAATCCGCATCTTGGAGATGACGAAGCCGTTGAGCATGCCGACGAGCAGACCGGCGCCGACGCCCGCCACCAGCCCCGCCGCCCAGCCATAGGGCGAGGCGAGTGCGGAAACGACGCTTGCCAGCGCCGCAACCCCGCCGACGGAGAGATCGATGCCGCCGGTCATGATCACGAAGGCCATGCCGAGCGCGATCAGCGCGAACATCGAATTGTAGCGCAGGAAGCTCAGGATATTGAAGGGCGACAGGAAATTCTCGTAGCGCAGGGCGCCGAAGAGAATGAGCGCGGCCAGCGCGATCAGTACGCCGAGGCGGGCAAGGTCACCGGCGGATTTCGGGGCGAAGGGTTTGAAGAGGGCGGAAAGCATCTCGGTGTCCTCAGGTCTTGTCGGCGCGCTGCTGGATGAAGACGGCAATGACGATCAGTCCCGCTTTGACGATCAGCGCGGCGGCATCGGGCACGCCATTGGCAAGCAGCGTGTAGCGCACCAGCTGAATGACGAAGGCGCCAAGCAGCGTGCCGAAGATATTGGCCCGCCCGCCCGTCAGCAGCGATCCACCGACGGCGACGGCGGCAATCGCGTCAAGCTCCATGCCCATGCCGACCAGATTGGCGTCGCTGGCGGAGTTTCTGGCCACGACGATCAGCCCCGCGATACCGGCAAGCGCACCGCTGATCACATAAACCAGCGTCTTCACCCGCTTGACCGGAATGCCCGTCAGCCGCGCCGCCTTTTCGTTGCCGCCGACGGCGATGATCTGGCGGCCGATGACAGTGAAGCGGATCAGCGCATAGGCGAGGGCGGCAATGACGATCATCAGAGCCACCTGCGCCGGGATGCCGGCGAAATGGCCCATGGCAATCCATTGGAATGCCGGGTTCTTGAAGACCTGCAGATTGCCATTGGTCATCACCTGCGCGATGCCGCGCCCGGCGATGAACAGCACCAGGGTGGCGACGATCGGCTGGATCGAGAAATGCGTGACGAGAAAGCCGTTGAACCAACCAAACAGCATGGCGACGATGACCGGCACCACGAAAGCAAGGCCAACGGCAAGCGCGACGTTGTCGATCGGGAACAGGGTTCCCAGGAAGATCATCGGCGCGATGGCGCCCGATATTGCCATCAGCGAGCCGACCGAAAGATCGATGCCGCCGGTGGCGATCACCAGCGTCATGCCGGTTGCGACGATGACGATCGTGGCGACCTGGGTCAGATTGACGTTCAGCGTCTGCCACGAGAAGAAGTTCGGGGTGATCGCAATGTTGACGGCGATCAAGAGCAGGAATGCAGCTAAGGTGCCGTAGCGGCTGGCGATGCGAAGCGCTGACGCCTTCGACATGGTTGACGGCTTGATGGCGGTATCCGATATCGTCATGTCAATTCACCTGATGCGCCATGGCGGCAAGGAGGCTTTGCTCCGAGAGTTCACGTCTCGGCAGAACCGCGACCGACATACCGTCGCTGAGCACGGTGACGCGATCGGCGGCGGCCAGCAGCTCTTCCAGTTCCGACGAGATCATCAGCACGCTGAGGCCATCATCTGCGAGGTTTCGCAGCAGCCGCAGGATCTCGGACTTGGCGCCGATATCGATGCCGCGTGTCGGCTCGTCGACGATCAGCACTCGCGGATCGGTGCAGAGCCAGCGGGCCAGCAGCACCTTCTGCTGGTTGCCGCCCGACAGTTCCTTGATCGGCTGGTCCGGAGAGGCACATTTGACGCCGAGCGATTTGATGAAGCGGGCGACGATCTCGTCCTGGCGGGCGCGGTCGACGATGCCTGCTTTCTTCAGTTTTGGCAGCAGCGCCAGCGTCATGTTCTCGCGGATACTCATATCCGGAATGATCCCGTCGATCTTGCGGTCTTCGGAAACGAGCCCGATGCCATCGGCGATCGCCGCGGCCGGTTCGGCATAGCTGCGCGAGGTGCCGTTGAAGCTCAGGCTGCCGCGCTCCAGCTTGTCGACGCCGAAGATGATGCGGGCGGTCTCCGTGCGGCCGGAGCCGAGAAGGCCGGCCAGTCCGGAAATCTCGCCCTCGCGGATCAGCAGATCGACGTCGCGGACGCGCAGGCCCGAACCGGCGCCCTGCAGCTCAAGGCGCACCGGCCGTTCGATCGCATTGTCGGCATCGCGGCTGAGCGCTTCGAAAGCCGCCAGTTCGCGGCCGAGCATGTGGCGCACCAGCTCCATTTTGGGGATATCCTTCATGGCGCTGACGGCAACCGTCTGGCCGTCACGCATGATGGTGACGCGGTCGCAAATCGCATAGAGCTCGTCGAGGCGGTGGCCGATGAAGATCACTGCGACGCCGCTTTTCTGCAGTGTGCGGATCGTCTCGAAAAGGACGGCGACCTCGCGCTCGTCCAGCGATGAGGTCGGCTCGTCCATGATCAGCAGCCGGGCGTTCTGGGTCACGGCGCGGGCGATCGACACCATCTGGCGGGTGGCGGCGCTGAAGCGCGCAACCGGCAGATCGACGTCGATATCGAGATTGAAGGTGGCAAGCACCTTGCGGGCGCCATCGCGCATGGCGCGGCGGTCAAGGAAGCCGAATTTCTTCGGTTCCCGCGACAGATAGATGTTCTCGGCGACGGAGCGCTGCGGCGCCAGGTTGATCTCCTGATAGATCGTGGCGATCCCGGCGGCCTGGCTTTCTGCCGGCGTCGAGAAGGCGACGTCCTCGCCGTTGAAACAGATCGATCCTTCGTCGCGCTGATAGGCGCCGGTCAGGATCTTGATCAGCGTCGACTTGCCGGCGCCGTTCTGGCCGACAAGCGCCATAATCTCGCCCTCGGCAATATCGAGGGAAGCGGCGCGCAGCGCGGCGATCCCGGCAAAGGATTTGGAGATACCCTGCATCGACAGCAGCATGCCGGTCGACTCCGTATTCAATAAAGGAAAAGCCGGCCGGAACGGCGTCTGCCGAACCGGCCGGAGCGGTCACGCTGGGAGTTTAGTAGGCGCTGGAGAGCTCGGCCTTGGCGTTGGATGCATCGTAGAACTTGTCGTCGTTGATGACCCAAGGCTCGATCTTCTCGCCCTTTGCATAGCGCGCCATCGTTTCGAAAGCCTTCGGTCCGAAACGCGGGTTGCATTCGACGACTGCGCCGATCTTGCCTTCAGCCACGAGGCCGACAGCTTCCTTGCCGCCGTCGATCGACAGCACTAGGATGTCCTTGCCCGGCACCTTGCCGGCGGCTTCGATGGCGGAGATGGCGCCGATCGCCATTTCGTCATTGTGGGCGTAGACGATATCCGCATCCGGATGCGCCTGAAGCAGCGCTTCGGCAACCTGGCGGCCCTTGTCGCGGGCGAAATCGCCGGACTGCGATGCGACGATCTCGAAGCCGCCAGCGGCCTTGATGGCGTCGTCGAAGCCCTTCTTGCGGTCGTTGGCAGGCGAGGAGCCGGTCGTGCCTTCGAGCTCGATGATCTTCTTCTTGCCGTTGGCGTTCTTCGCCAGCCATTCGGCAACGCGCTGGCCTTCCTTGATGAAGTCGGAGCCGATGAAGGTCAGGTAGTCCTTGCCGGGCTTGGCGAGCTTCGGATCGACGCTACGGTCGAGCAGGATGACCGGGATTCCGGCCTTCTCGGCAGCCTTGACGGCCGGGATCAGCGGCTTTTCTTCGCGCGGCGAGAGGAAGATCAGGTCGACGCCCTGGGCGATCATCGAGTTGACGTCGGCAACCTGCTTGGCGGCCGAGCCGGCGGCATCGGTATAGACCAGCTGGTAGCCAAGCTTTTCAGCCTGCGCCTTCATGCTTTCGGTCTGGGCGATGCGCCACGGATTGTTTGATTCGGTCTGCGCGAAGCCGACCTTGTACTTTTCCTTCTGCTTCAGCGCAGGCACTTCTGCCATGGCAACTGTGCCGGCCACGGCGACGGCGCCGAGTGCGGTTGCAGCAAGCATGAATGTACGACGTGAGAATGCGGACATCTCAGTTTCTCCTCCCGAATTTTCCGGTATCTTCCCAACCGGCAGTGAGCAATAACTGCTTCACATGAGCTAATCTTGTAGCTAATAATATTAGCAGTCAAGCGTCATTTTATGAGCTATTGCACAAATTTTGGTTTGTGCTGCAGCAAGTCATCGGGAGGATATTGTGATGACGAAAAAGAATGGCCGCGGCGGGGAAAACGGGCGCCGCGGTGAGGCTGGACGGCCTACAATGACCGATGTTGCCCGTATTGCGGGCGTTTCGCAGTCCAGCGTGTCGCTTGTGCTCAATGAAATGTCGGGATCACGCATCTCGCCGGACACCCAGGCCAAGGTTTTGGAGGCTGCTCATAAAATTGGTTATAAATTACCTGGAGTTCGTCATGAAGCTCAGCCGGACACGCGAATCGAGAAAGACACGATCGCCTTCGTCGTCGACGAAATCTCCACCAGCCCGCATCCCGTTGTCAGCCTCGACGGCGTGCGCGATTTTGCTTTCGAGCAGGGTTTCCTGACCTCGGCGCATGCAACGCGTTCCAATCCGGATCTCGAAGACGCCGTGCTGCGCTCGATCCTGCGCGACCCGACGATCGTCGGCGTCATCTATGCGACGATCTTCACCCGCAAGGTGAAGGTGCCGGAACTGCTGAAGAACATCCCGACCGTATTGCTGAACTGCTATGCCGAGCCGCGTCAGCATATGGCGATCGTGCCCGGCGAAGTGGCGGGCGGCTTTGCCGCGACGGCGCATCTGACCTCGCTCGGCCACCGGCGCATCGGCTTCATCAACGGCGAACCCTGGATGGACGCGGCGGTCGATCGCCTCAAGGGCTACAAGCAGGCGCTCGCCACCGTCGATGTCGCCTTCGACGAGACGCTGGTGCGCGACGGCGACTGGCTGCCCTTGCGCGGCTATGAGGCTGGTCTCGACCTGTTGTCGATGAGCAATCCGCCGACAGCGATCTTTTGCGGCAACGATCTGATGGCGATCGGCGTGATGAAAGCGGCGGCCGAGAAGGGCTTTCGCGTTCCCGAAGATCTCTCCGTCATGGGCTATGACGACCAGGAGCTGGCGCGCTACACCCATCCGCCGCTCTCGACGCTGGTCCTGCCGAACTACGAGATGGGGCAGAAGGCGGCGGAGACGCTCATCGATATGGCCATCCACGGCAAGACGCTGCGGCCGATGACCATCAAGGTCGATGGTCCGCTCGTCGTCAGAACCTCGACCGCAAAGACCAAACCCTGATCAGCCGACGGCGCTGATCACCAGGGTCACGGAAAAAAACATCAGCACGGCAGAGGCGCAGCGCTGCGCCAGCAGAGGCATGGCGGTGCCCCGCCCGATGATCAGCCGGCCAAGGACAATCCAGAGCGTCGACGTCACCGTGACCGATGCCACGAAGATCAGCACTGTCAGCAGGAGCGGCGCCTCGACGGCCGGCACCATGGTCAGGCCGATGATGATGGCTTTCGGGTTGAGCAGGGTGGTGAGGAAAAGTTCGCGGATGCCGACCGGCGCTGCCGCCCCTTCAGATTGCGACCGCCAGAGCTTCAATGCCAGAAACAGAACCCAGACCGCCGATATCAGCCGCACTGCCTGCGCAATGGCCGGATGCGCGTGAAGGAATGGACCGGCGATGCCGGATACCGGCAGGATGACCAGCAGATAGGCGGAGACAACAGCGAGCAGCAGGGACGTCAGGCGTTTCACCGTCAGGCCTGGTGACATCATGGCAAGGACGGCGTTCGTCGGCCCGGGCAGGATGAGCAGTGCCAGGATGCCCAGAGAGAAAGTCGGCAGGTTCATCTGATTGTGTGTCCTTGAAGCCTGCGGTTTCAGTAGGCAACGATAGTCCCTGCCCGTTGCCATTTCCAGCGGGTGCGTGCGCGGATTTATAAGGCTGGCCGGTTGGGGAAGGGGAGCCCGGCCGCGTTTGGCGTATGGATCGAAGCGCTGTCCGCCGGATCGTCCATCGCGCGCAGGCCACGCCAGTTTCGGACGTGGTTGGCATTGATGAAGATCATCCCGGTGGCGTCGGGTTCGATATTCTGTGTCCTGATGACATCGCAGAAGGCTTCGAGATGTTGCAGAAGCCGGCTTTCTGTTGCCCTTGGCGGGGAAGCGATGCTGAGCAGCGCGCGCCGGGTGATGATGACGGTGCGTGCCACTGCCCCATCGAGCATCTCGATACGGCCGCACTTTTCCCTCTCGTCCAGTCGCGCAGCAATGATCGCGTATCGCATCGAATGGTCCTCTCACGCCCGCAACGCGCCAAGTCTACGCGATGCATGGAGACGATACTTTGATTTCGATCAAGACCGCCTGAGGCGTGTCCGGTTCGTTGATCTAGGACAAGGAAGGGTGAGCGGCCGCGCGGCATAAGCCCGCGAGACGAAGATGAAGGAAATCACGATGTCCGATGCCCTGGTCGCCAAATATGGTGAAGCCCGCCTGCCGCGCTACACCAGTTATCCAACAGCACCGGCCTTTTCGGCTGCCGTCGGCCCGGAGGCCTATGCGGATGGGCTGGCGCGGCTCGGTGCGGCCGATCCGGTATCGCTTTATCTGCATATCCCGTTCTGCCGCTCGATGTGCTGGTATTGCGGCTGCCACACGTCGGTGACGCGCCAGGACGGACCGGTTGCCGATTATCTCGACGTGCTGAGCGAGGAGATCGAACTGGTGTCGCAGGCAGCCGGCAATGATCTGCCGGTTCGAAACATCCATTTCGGCGGCGGCACACCGACGATCATGACGCCTCAGGCCTTTGCCGCATTGATGGCGAAGCTGAGGAGCGCCTTCCGGTTCGAGGCGGATTGCAGCGTTGCCGTCGAGATCGATCCGCGAACCCTGTCCGCAGCAATGATTGGCGCGCTCGGCGACAACGGCGTCGATCGCGCCAGCCTCGGGGTCCAGAGTTTCGATCCGCGGGTGCAACATGCGATCAACAGGATACAGACCTTCGATCAGACGAAAGCAGCCGTCGAAGGCTTGAGGGAAAACGGCACCCGCAGCATCAATTTCGACCTGATCTACGGCCTGCCGCTGCAGACCGTGCGCTCCTGTCTTGAGACGGTCAGGATGGCTGTCGAGCTCCGGCCGGAACGGTTTTCGGTATTCGGTTACGCCCATATCCCGTCCTTCAAGAAGCATCAGCGGCTGATCGACGAGACGCAGCTGCCGGATGCCAGCCAGCGCAATGCCCAGGCCGAGGCGATCGCCGACGAACTCGTCGGCGCCGGTTATGTCCGCATCGGCCTCGATCACTTCGCGCTGCCGCATGACCCGCTGGCGCTGGCATCGCATGAGGGAACGCTGCGGCGGAATTTTCAGGGATATACCACCGACGACTGCGAAACGCTGATTGGTCTCGGCGCCTCTGCGATCGGCAAGCTTCCCGGAGGCTATGTCCAGAACGAGGTCGCCCCCGGCCGCTATGCGGAGCGCGTCGCCTCCGGCATCCTGCCGACTGCGAAAGGCTATGTGCTGAGCGCTGAGGACAGGCTGCGGGCAAAGGTCATCGAAAGGCTGATGTGCAGCTTCGAGGCCGATCTTGCTGCGCTCAGCGGCGAAGCCGGATATGACCCTGCCTTCCTGACGCGCCGCAACGAGCGGCTGGCGCAACTGCTGGCCGACGGCGTGGTGACGCTGGCGGACGGGCGGCTGACCGTTTCGCAGCAAGCACGCTTCATGGTGCGCGCCGTGGCCGCTGCCTTCGATGCCTATCTCGGAGCGCCGGGGCGCACGCATAGCAAGGGTGCCTGAAACGGCTACAACTCTCTGACGAGGCGACCCCTCCATAGCCGGGGATTGCGATCAAAATCTCATAGTGGGCGCTGCCCGCGGGGTTGCCCTTTTGGCCGATGGCTGCAAATTGTCTGCTAATGCCCGACCGACGTGGCATGAAAAACGGATGGCCGTGCCTGTCCGTCGGAGCAGCAATGAATCTTTTCGTCACAGATCTCCACCACGATGGGTGGCGGAGCCAGCCCCTTCAGATGGTGCCGAAGAAGAAGGAGCGAAAGCTTGCGCCGGAAAAGCCGAAGACGCTTCTCCAGCAGCTCGCCGCCACGCCCGACAAGCTGTTCACCGGCGCCTTCCGCCAGCAATATGGGGCGCTCTGCTACCGCAAGGCGCCGGGCAGCTCCGGCATCGAAGTGCTGGTGATGACCTCGCGCGAAAGCCGGCGATGGGTGATCCCCAAGGGCTGGCCGATGAAGAAGAAGAAGCCCTATGAGGCGGCGGCGACCGAAGCCTGGGAAGAGGCTGGCGTGCGTGGCACCGTCGGCAAGAAGCCGGTCGGCCGCTACACGTACCTGAAATGGCTCGACAATGGCGACGTCGCCCCCTGCATCGTCGATGTCTATACGGTCGAGGTGCTGGAGCAGTCCGAGAACTTCAAGGAGCGAGGCCAGCGGGTGCTTGCCTGGGTCGAGCCGGAAGAGGCGGCGCGGCGCGTTCGCGAGATCGAGCTGAAATCCCTGCTGGTCGATTTCAAGGTCAAGTGACAGCCCATTGCCGCCCAAATCACGGTCTTGTTGATCGATCTCAAAGAAAATCCTGACTGTTCTCTATAGCCCGTCTTCGGACGAACACGCCGATGGCCTCGTGTTCGCCGGTTCAAGGGGGCTTGGAATGATAGATGAGACACGTGGCGGCCTCGATGCACTGGAAACGCACCTTAGCGAATTGTCGTCTTGGTGCGATCTGATCGAGGCGATTGCCGATTTTCTGCCCTGCCATGTCGATGAGGGATTGTGCAGGACACTGACGCGAGACCTCGTTCCGCTTTTGGTGAGGATACATCAGTTGGAAGAGACCAGCGTCGATCGGCATCCTGCCCTCGCTATCAGCGTCCCGGCACCGAGAGACGAAGAGCAGCGCCGGATTTCCGATCGGCTCGAGCAACGCGATATGGCAGAGCGCGCCGTCAAGGTGTTGTGCGACTTGAGCAGGGGGCGAAGCAGCCTCTCGGCGGACGCCATCGCCTATGCGCTCCGTTCATTCTGCTGCCCGGCGCGCCGGCATATCAAAGAAGAGCGGCAGCTGATCGGCGAGATCCGCCAGGCGATCGCGGTGCCTTCTCTCGTATCAGACGCGAAGCTGACGCCTGCCGGCGCTTGATCTACGTCAAGGCGTAGCGCTCCCGCCCGTTGTTCACTTCGCGGTGAGAGAAGGAGCTCCGTGATGTTTGTGAACGATATCGTGCCGATCGGCGATGACGCGTTATCGACTGCCGTGCGCAGCCGGCTGCAGATGGAACTCGGGCTGACACATGACGTGGTGAAGGCGACCGTGGCGAACGGCGTCGTCACCCTCAAGGGGCGGCTGGCAAGCACGGGAACGCGCGAGGCGGCAGGTGCTGCTGCCGGAAATGTGCGAGGCATCAAGCGTGTCGTCAACGACGACATCTCGACGGCGTATCATCTGGTGCGGCGTCTGGCGCCTTAGGCCAGGGATTGCTCGCCTCAATCCCACGTCTTGCGTTCGCGAGCTTTTTGCCGCAATGCCTCGAACACGCTTCGAGCCTGCGGCGAAAGCTCCTTGCCCTTCAATTGCACCAGGCCGAAGCCCGGAATGTCGATGCGGGCGTGGATCGGCAGCGCCGTCAGCAGCTGGTGCTGGTCGAGCATCTCGGCGACGGTCTTGGCGAAGATCCCGACCCGGCCGCTGCTCTTGACGAGCAGGATGGTCATGAGCACCGACGAAGTGGAAATGACACTGCGCGGCACGATGGCATGCGCCCGGTGATAATCATCCATCACATCCCGCAGATAGGAGCCTTCCGGCTGCAGCACCCAGTCGAGCCCCTCGAGATCTGCCTCCTCTACGGCCGGTTTTGCAGCCAGCGGATGCCCGCGCGCCACCACCATCCGGAAGGTTTCCTCGCCGAGCGGCTCGTAGTCGAACATTGTCCGGTTGAAATTCTCGGGCAGACGGCAGATCGCGAAATCGAGGCTCCCGGCGCTCAGCTGTGCGAGAAGCGCATCGCTGCTGCCGTGCGAGACGTTGATGTCGAGATCCTGATACCCAGCCTGCGCATCGTTGAGGGCGGGAACGACGATCTCGGAAGCGGGCGTCATCACCGTGCCGATGCTGACGCTGCCGCGCTTGCCCGAGGCAATGACCTTCATGTCGTATTCGGCGCGTGCCGCTTCCGCCAGCAAGGTCCGGGCGTAGCGCGCCAGAACCTTGCCCTCCGGCGTCAGCGCCGTTCCGCGGTTGTGCCGTTCGAACAGCCGATGCCCGGCCAGTGATTCGAGCTCGACCAGCGTTCGCGACAGCGAGGGCTGGGACAAGCCGAACATTCCGGCTACGCTGCCGACCTTGCCGTGCTCTTCCAGAGCGACGAGCATGCGCAGATGCTTGAGTTTGAAGGCGTCAAGCCTTGTCATCATCACTCCTGATATTCGGTTTTGCTAAGTCAGAATAGGAGAACGGTATTATACAATCCGCCTGCCTTAGGATATTTGCATGTCAATAAACAACGTGGATAGCGCAATGACCCAACACGACAGCAAGCCCCGCCTTCGTTCCCGCGCCTGGTTCGACAATCCTGATAATGCCGACATGACGGCGCTTTATCTCGAGCGCTACATGAATTTCGGCCTCAGCCAGGAAGAGCTGCAGTCGGACAAGCCGATCATCGGCATTGCCCAGACAGGCTCCGATCTGTCGCCTTGCAACCGGCATCATCTTGAGCTCGCCAATCGCCTGCGCGAAGGCATTCGCGAAGCCGGCGGCATCGCCATCGAGTTTCCGGTTCATCCGATCCAGGAAACCGGCAAGCGTCCGACCGCGGGCCTTGACCGCAACCTTGCCTATCTCGGCCTCGTCGAAGTGCTCTACGGCTATCCGCTCGATGGCGTGGTGCTGACCATCGGCTGCGACAAGACCACGCCGGCCTGTCTGATGGCGGCGGCCACCGTCAATATTCCGGCGATCGCGCTCTCCGTCGGGCCGATGCTGAACGGCTGGTTCCGCGGCGAGCGCACCGGCTCCGGCACCATCGTCTGGAAGGCCCGCGAGCTACTGGCAAAGGGCGAGATCGATTATGCGGGCTTTGTGAAGCTTGTTGCGTCGTCGGCCCCTTCGACCGGCTATTGCAACACCATGGGCACGGCGACGACGATGAATTCGCTGGCCGAAGCCCTCGGCATGCAGCTTCCGGGTTCGGCCGCCATTCCGGCGCCGTATCGCGACCGTCAGGAGATTTCCTATCGCACCGGCCTGCGCATCGTCGATATGGTCCGCGAAGACCTCAAGCCATCGGATATCCTGACGAAGGATGCCTTCATCAACGCCATCCGCGTCAATTCGGCGATCGGCGGATCGACCAATGCACCGATCCATCTCAACGCGCTGGCCCGCCATATCGGCGTCGAGCTGACGGTCGACGACTGGCAGACCTATGGCGAGGAAGTGCCGCTGCTCGTCAACCTGCAGCCGGCCGGTGAATATCTCGGCGAAGACTATTATCACGCTGGCGGCGTTCCCGCCGTGGTGAATGAGCTGATGGGCCAGGGCCTGATCAAGGAAGACGCGCTGACGGTCAACGGCAAGTCGATGGGCGACAACTGTCGCGGGCAGACGATCCAGGACGAAAAGGTCATCCGCCGCTACGAGACACCGCTGAAGCCACGTGCCGGTTTCCGCGTGCTGCGCGGCAATCTGTTCTCCTCGGCGATCATGAAGACCAGCGTCATCTCGCCGGAGTTCCGCGAACGCTACCTCTCCAATCCCAAGGATCCGGAAGCTTTCGAGGGCAGGGCGGTCGTCTTCGATGGTCCCGAAGATTATCACAAGCGGATCGACGATCCGTCGCTCGGGATCGATGCCTATACCATCCTCTTCATGCGCGGCGCCGGTCCGATCGGCTATCCGGGTGCCGCAGAGGTCGTCAACATGCGTGCGCCCGACTACCTCTTGAAGCAGGGCGTCTCGTCGCTGCCCTGCATCGGCGACGGACGCCAGTCTGGCACATCAGGCAGCCCGTCGATCCTCAACGCTTCGCCGGAAGCCGCCGCGGGCGGCGGGCTCGCGGTTCTGAAGACTGGCGACCGGGTGCGTATCGACGTTGGCCAGGGCCGCGCCGATATTCTGATCTCGGACGCCGAGCTTGCCGAGCGGCATGCGACTCTCAAGGCCGATGGTGGCTACCGCTATCCCGACCACCAGACGCCATGGCAGGAAATCCAGCGCTCGGTCGTCGGCCAGCTGGAAACCGGCGCGGTGCTCGAACCGGCGGTCAAGTATCAGCGCATTGCCCAGACCAAGGGCGTGCCGCGCGACAACCACTGAGCTGAAATCAGCTGCGATGAAACAAAAATGGCACGGGCTCGCCCGTGCCATTTTTGTTTTGGCGGCCAGGCGGCGGCCGCTCAGAAAGGCAGTGGCGAGCCGAGAAGTGCCAGGATCAGCGATGTCAGCGCCACGAGAAAAGCTATTCCGAATGAAATATGGATTTTGGTCAATTTAGGTCCCTCGAATTGAAAGACCCGCCTAAAAAGGCGGGTCTCCTGAACAGGACGCTTCGCTACTCGAACTCTGGCGAAGCCGTTTCATGAGCGGCCCCCCAGCCCCTCGGAAAAAAGCTAATCACAACCTCGGATCATCGTCGCGTGACATCGGCGTGACACGGCCCCGGCGGTGCAAAAGCTTGAGAGGAAAGGCGAAACCGTGCCCGTCTGAGCCGCCCAGCCGCTCTATCGCAAGGTCGCCCTCGAACGGGATCCGTCCTCGTCGATAAAGGTGACACTGGCTCCCTTCAGGATGACGCGCGAGCAATCCTCATCGTCGTCTTCGTCATCATCGTCGTAGTAGAAGCAGATCTCGTTGCCATCGACTTCCCATTCCCCGGTATAGCTCCCGTCAAGGCTGGAGCGCCCCTGAATCGAACCGTTGGCAAGAAGTTTCTCCTGATAGGCTGCGCCATCTTCCGTTCCAGAGACCGTCCTGCCGGCGAAGGCGGCCTTGATCTGCGCCCCGGACAGCGATGCCTCCTGGGCAAGCGCCGGCGTTGCTATGGCCATGGCGGCCAGGACTATGCGGAATCTCATCTACCCCTCCTCAAAGATCGTAGAGCATGATTGCGATTTCGATCAGGATACCGGCCAGGATGGCCGCTTCGATCACGCATGACACCAGGAACATGCGGTATTCGAAACTGCGTTCGGCAGCGGTTCCGTAGAGCGTCTCCCGCGCTTCGACCGCCTCGCCGATCAACTGAAGCCGGCGGCCGAAGTCCATCTGCTGGCAAAGTTCGAAGAAGCTGCGGCGGGAGGCGGCTGGAAGGCCGCGGTCGCCGCGCTCCAGAAGCAGCGTGGTCTTCAGAAACCACTGCCGAAGCCGTGCGGTTTCAGCCGCCTTGGCGGAGAGCTCACGGCTGATCTGGCGGCTGTAGGTACGGCGCTCAAGAAGCGCGGCATCGCGATATTGCCCATCCCAGGCGGTCTCGAATGCCCGCTCGGTATCCTCGATACCAAGCCAGAGCCAGCCGAATGCCCCGATGCCTATGAGCAGGTCTCTGAAAAGCTCCGGCGCGGACTGGATGACGACGCGGTGACCGCGGATGCTGATCTGCCCGTTGCGAAGTTTGAGATCGGCGGACAGGCTTTCGAATCGGTCTTGCGCGGCTGCGTTGCGCAGCCAGTCTGCTGCCGCTTCCTGTAGAGCAAAGGAGGTCTGGGAGCCGCTCGGCAGCAAGATGACTTCAAACTGCTGATCATTGGTATCGGGAAATGGCGCACCCGGAACGGTCTCGCTCTCGATCGGCGTGATCGATGCATGCAGCGAAACCGGACGTGGATATGAGAGGCTGCAAAGGAGGGGAGCGTCGGCGCGGCTGGCTTCACCCGGAGGAAGCAGGAACAGCCGGCAATGCTGAGCGCCGTTCGCAGCCATCGGCTACTCGTCCGCCAGCGCGGGCAGCTGCCGCATGCCGTCATCGACCGTATGGACATCGGGAGGCGGGATGAATGCCACGCCGTCTTCCAGCACCGGGCCGGCAAGGCCGAGCAGAAAGCCGGTCTCCTTGTCGAAGCAGAAGCGCGACATGATGAAGGCGCCAGTCGCGTGATCGAGCCAGTCATCGCCGAGCCTGGCATCGATCAGCTGGTCAAGGCGGACAGCATTCTCCTCTTCCGGGTCGAGCCAGTCTGACGCCAGAATGAAGCCCCACACGGCGAGAAACGACGGGATCGGCACCTGATAGCTGCTGACCTTGGTGAAGGCCGTCTGCAGCGTCCGGCGAAGTGCGGTGTGGCCCTTGTAGTTGCAGGACGAAAATTCGAGCGCCTGCACGACCAGAATGCCGCCGTCGCGCAGGCAGCCGCGCAGCGAGCGATAGAACTCCTTGGTGTAGAGGTGCTGGGCCGGGCCGTTATCCAGCATGTCCACGACGTCGATGATGATGATATCGAAGAGTTCGTCGGTCGTCTCCAAATAGTCCCGGCCGTCGCGATAATGCAATTCCGCCCGGGGATCGGTGAAAGCGCCGTAGTTCCAGGTGCCAAGATGTTCGCGGCAGCAATCGACCACATCCCGGTCGATATCGACCATCACGGCGCGCGTCACGTCGCGATAGGCAAGCACTTCGCGGAGCGTTGCGCCTTCACCGCCGCCGATGATCAGCACCTGACGCGGGTTGTCATGCATCAGCATGGCCGGATGCACGAGCAGTTCGTGATACAGCGCCTCGTCGTCCTCCGCGCTCTGGATGGCGCCGTCGAGGAACAGCGCACGGCCGAAGCTGTAGGTATCGGCGATCGTGACGTTCTGAAACGGCGTTCGAAACGAGCAGACGATGGACTGGGCGCGATAGTGATACTCGTCGAAGATATCGGCGTCCTCGAGAACGAAGACGCTGCCGCTCCGCGGCGGCACGTCGGTATCCAGCCCTTCGACAAAGACCCGGCCTGGCGGCAGCTCCGGCAGAGGGTAGGGCCGCGAAATCGCTGGCAGCGGCTCCAGTGCGGTTTCTTCCGGATCGTCCGAAATGACAATGACCATTACAGATCCGTTGCCTCTCTCCGAATGATCTGGCGCAGTTCCACCAGGGCAGGCGAGAGCGCCTCGACCAGTGCCGGCAGGGCATTCAGCGGATCGCAGGCGCCGCACATGAAGATATCGAGCGCTGCATACGCGTGCTCGGGCCATGTGTGGATGGACATGTGGCTTTCCGCCAGCGAGACGGTTCCTGTCACGCCGCCGCCGGGGTCGAAGACGTGAAAATTCATACCGAGAAGGGTGGCGCCCGCAGCTTTCACGGCTGCGCGGAACGCTGCCTCGATATGTGCGACGTCACCGAGTTGTGTGGCGCCGCTGAAATCGGCGATGAGATGCCGGCCGGGAAGTTCGCCATTGGTCCTGCCCGCATGAACCACGCTGCCAACGGGCATGGGTGGCATGTAGCAGGCTGCAGACTTGCGATGAACGGACACCGTCATGGCGTCCCCGGCCGCTCTTCCACCCATGGAACCCAACATCGAACGGAGTTTGTAATGAGCATGCCACAAAATATTAGCCAGACAACATATATTGCCGGGAGCCAGAGGCGGGCCGCATCCAGGGATTGCAACCCGCGCTCCGTCCGACGATCGGCGCCTTATTGCGCGGCGGCCCTCGCAAGTTCGCCATCCAGGCGCTTGCGTGCCAGGTTCGGAACCTTGGCCGTCTTGATGGCGTCGAGATTGGCGGGTTGGTCGCCCACCTGAATCAGCGCTACCATGCCCATGGCAAAATGCGGCGTGCACTTGACGACATATGCGCCGGGGATATCGAATTTCGTCTGGAACTGCTCGCTCGGCTTCGACTTGAATTCCGCAGCGCCATCCGGGATCAGACCCTTGAAGGTCTCGACATTGTGGCTCTTGTCGGTCGGCACGAAGGTCACGGTATCGCCGGGAGCGATCTTGATGAAGTCCGGCTCGAAGACCATGGCGCCATCAGTGCCTTTGTTGAGCATCTGGACCTGGTGATCGGCTGCCATCAGCGGTGCTGGCGAGGCGATCATGGCCGCCGTTGCGGCGATCAGGCCGTATTTCAAATTCATCGCACGTCTCCTGTTTTGCGGGCCGTTCGCCCCGAGACGTTCTAAGTCATCCACCAGAGATGCATCTTTGATGCCGGTCAAACTTCAGGTGCGGAATCGGCGTTTCGCCCCAGGATCATCTGGCGTCGAGAAGGTCGCGGATCTTCGCGGCGAGCTCGCGGGCCGTATAGGGTTTTCGCAGCCATTGGGCGCCGGGGATCACCTCGTTAGCCGCCAGCGCCGGCTCCGAATAGCCGGAGGTGAAGAGCACGGCGATATCGGGCCGGATAGCGCGGGCGGCGCGTGCCACCTCATCGCCGGTCATTCCGCCGGGCATGACGATATCGCTGAAGAGCAGGGCAATCTCCGGATTGTCCTTGAGGATTTCAAGCGCCCGCCGGCCATTGTCGGCTTCGAGCACCGCGTATCCCATGCCGGAAAGCCTTGCGACGGCAACGCGTCTGACGCGAATGTCGTCCTCGGCCACCAGGATTTGCTCGTGACCGCGCGGCATCGGGCTTTCGACGGCCGATCCGTCCTCAGCGGATGCTTTCGGCGTCGGGCCGATTGCCGGGAGGTAGATGCGGATCGTCGTTCCCCGGCCGTCCTCGCTGTAGATCTGCAGATGGCCGCCGGATTGCTTGACGAAGCCATAGACCATGCTCAATCCGAGCCCAGTGCCGGAGCCGGTTTCCTTGGTGGTGAAGAACGGCTCGACGGCACGTTTCTTCACGTCTTCGGTCATCCCCGAACCGGTGTCGGTCATCGAGATCAGCACGAAGTTTCCACTGCGGACTTCGGGATACATCTTGGCGTAGTCGGCATCCAGATGCACGGACGAAATCTCGGTTGTCAGACTGCCGCCCTTCGGCATCGCGTCGCGGGCGTTGAGAGCGATGTTCAAAATGGCGTTCTGGAGCTGCGAGCTATCGACAAGCACATTGAATTCGGATCCGGAGAGAATGGTCGAGAGCTTGATATTTTCTCCGAGCGTCCGCCGCAGCAGATCCGAAAAGCCGGTGAGAAGCTGGCCAAGATCGGCATGCCGGGGATTGAGCGGCTGGCGCCTGCCGAAGGCAAGCAACTGTCCCGTCAGCTTCGCTCCGTCTGTCGCCGCACCCTGCGCTTCACGCAGCATATCGCGCAGTGGCCCCGGCGGCAGCTTGTCTTCGATCATCTCGAGATTGCCGCTGATCACAGTCAAAAGGTTGTTGAAATCGTGTGCGAGGCCACCGGTCAACTGGCCGACCGCTTCCATTTTCTGCGCCTGGCGCAGGTCTTCCTCTATCTTGAAGCGGCTGGTCAGGTCACGGACGAAACCGGTAAAAATCCGCTCGCCATTCGCGGTCGCTTCGCCGACATGCAGTTCCATAGGAAACTGCGAGCCATCGGCGCGCTGGCCGGTGACGACGCGGCCGTAGCCGATAATCCGCTTCTCGCCGGTTTCCAGGTAACGGCCGATATAGCCGTCATGGGCGCTGCGGTAGGGCGAGGGCATGAGATTGCTGACATTCCTGCCGCAGATCTGGTCCGAGGTCATCTCGAACAGCTTTTCCGCTGCTGTGCTGAAGGAGAGAACCTTGCCCTTCTGGTCGATGACGACCATCGCGTCGGGCACCGTCTCGAGAATCGAGCTCAGATGCGCCTCTCTTGCGCTGACGGCCTCTTCGGCTTTCCGGAGAGCGCTGACGTCGCTGTTCGCCTGAATGACAGCTGGTTCACCATCCGGAAGGTTGACGAGCACGCAGCGGGTGGCGACGTGAAGGTCGTAGCCGCTCTTGTGGCGGTGGACGATCTCGCCCTGCCAGAAACCGCGTGACCTCAGGTGTGCGTGGATATCTTCGACCGGCTCCGGAAACCGCGTGGCGAGCAGTACATCGACCTTTTCGCCGACCGCTTCCTCGCGCGCCCAGCCATACATGTTCTCGCAGCCGATCGACCAATGGGTGATCGTGCCTTCGAGGCGATGCACGATGATATCGGCGCCATCGAGAACATGCACAAGCGCGTCCAGTTCCTGGGGGGAGGCCGTGCGCGGCGAGATCAGGCGATGGGGCATGGCTGCTTCCTGCTGCGATCAGTGAACGCTGACCCTATGGCAGTTTTTCTCCGGAAAATCATCTGCGTTACCCGAGAGCTGGATCAACTTGCCCTTGCTGAGAATCCTCAAGTCATGACGGCCTTCGGGGACCACGACGTTGCGCTGCGAGAGCTTGGTGATCGTGCGTGAAACCGTCTCGATCGTCAGGCCGAGATAGTCGGCGATATCCTGCCGGTTCATCGGCACGCGCAGTAATCCCGGGCGCGGCTGGGCGCCGGGGCGGGCGGCGAGCGTGGCGATGAAGCTGCACAGCCGCTCCTCGGCATTCTTCTTCGACAGGAGCACCATCTGATCATGGGCCGCTGCCGTCTCGTGACAGAGGAGTGCGATATATTCGGGGCGTAGCGCATCCGAGCGCGCCACCTCGTCCTGGAAGGTCTTGCGCGAGACGCGGCGGATCTTGCAATCGGTGACAGCCTCGGCAGTGAACAGGAAGTCGCCCTGCAGGAAGGCGCCGACGATTTCTCCGGCAAAATGAAACCCGGTGATCACCCGGCGGCCCTCGCCGATGATGCGTTGCAGGCGGACAACGCCTTCGACCACCTGAAACAGATGCTTTGCCGCATCGCCTTCCCAGCAGAGCGCCTTGCCGGCGGCGACCGGTTCGAGTGCCGAGAGATGAAACACCGACGACAGCGAGCGCCCCGTCTTTGCCGCTTCACCGGCGGGCTTTCCATGTTCGAACGCCTGGTGGTTCTGCATCAGCATCGTCGTAGTCCCCTCGTTTGCACGCGAGGGAATAGACAGCCGCTGCGTCACACGAGGATGAGCGGACGGTGCCAAATGGTGAGACTGCGTAACAGTTTGTAACAGGCTGGGTATCACCGGCTAAGCCGTTCGGTTCGTTGATGTAAATCAAGGAGTGCCGGAGAGCTCCATGACAGTCCTTGCTGCAAAGTACGAGAAAGCGCGCCGTCACGCGGCCTGCTGCGCACTGGGGACGATACCATGAACTACACAACCGAGACCGTGATGGTCGCGGTCGCAGCGTTCCTAGCCTTGCTAGGAGCAGCCTTCGCCCACGATCAGCTCTTTGCCGCCCATATGGGGATCCTGTGTTTCTGCCTGTTTGCCGGAACGGTGATCTTAATACGCCGCGTCGATTTCTCGCCGGCGGGACGTCAGCCGAAGCCGGAGGCATCCGGTTATTTCGATGAGGTCATCCGCTACGGGCTGATCGCCACCGTCTTCTGGGGTGTCGTCGGCTTCCTCGTCGGCGTGATCATTGCCGCGCAGCTCGCATGTCCCGATCTCAATCTGGCACCCTACCTGAATTTCGGGCGGCTGCGGCCGGTTCACACATCGGCCGTTGTCTTCGCCTTCGGCGGCAATGCGCTGATCATGACCTCGTTCTATGTCGTACAGCGCACCTGTCATGCGCGGCTCTTCGGCGGCAGTCTCGCCTGGTTCGTCTTCTGGGGCTACCAGCTGTTCATCGTCATGGCGGCGACCGGCTACGTGCTCGGCATCACTCAGGCCCGCGAATATGCCGAGCCGGAATGGTATGTCGATATCTGGCTGACCATCGTCTGGGTCGCCTATCTCGTCGTCTATCTCGGCACGATCCTGAAGCGTCGCGAGCCGCATATCTATGTGGCGAACTGGTTCTATCTCGGCTTCATCGTCACCATCGCCATGCTGCACGTCGTCAACAATCTCGCCGTGCCCGTGTCGTTCCTGGGATCGAAGAGCTACTCGGTCTTCTCCGGCGTCCAGGATGCGCTGACGCAGTGGTGGTACGGCCATAACGCCGTCGGCTTCTTCCTGACCGCAGGCTTCCTGGGGATGATGTACTACTTCGTTCCGAAACAGGCCAACCGCCCGGTCTATTCCTACCGCCTGTCGATCATCCACTTCTGGGCGCTGATCTTCATGTATATCTGGGCTGGTCCGCACCACCTGCATTACACGGCTCTGCCCGATTGGGCCCAGACGCTCGGCATGGTGTTTTCGATCATGCTCTGGATGCCGTCGTGGGGCGGCATGATCAACGGGTTGATGACGCTTTCGGGCGCCTGGGACAAGATCCGCACCGATCCGATCATCCGCATGATGATCGTCGCCATCGCTTTCTACGGGATGTCGACCTTCGAAGGGCCGATGATGTCGGTGAAAACCGTCAATTCGCTGAGCCACTACACCGAATGGACCATCGGTCACGTGCATTCGGGCGCGCTCGGCTGGGTCGGTATGATCACCTTCGGGGCGATCTATTACCTGACGCCGAAGCTCTGGGGCCGCGAGCGGCTCTACAGCCTGCGGATGGTCAACTGGCATTTCTGGCTCGCCACGCTCGGCATCGTCGTCTACGCCGCCGTGCTCTGGGTCGCCGGCATCCAGCAGGGCCTGATGTGGCGCGAATACAATTCGCAGGGCTTCCTCGTCTATTCCTTCGCAGAAACCGTCTCGGCGATGTTCCCCTATTATGTGCTGCGCACGCTGGGCGGCACGCTCTATCTCGCCGGTGGCCTCGTCATGGCCTGGAACGTCTTCATGACCATCCGCGGACGCCTGCGCGACGAAGCCGCTATCCCGACCGCTTATGTGCCTCAGGCACAGCCTGCCGAGTGAGGTGAACCATGGCATCGATACTGGACAAACATAAGATCCTCGAAAAGAACGCGACGCTGCTGCTCGTCGGCTCGCTGCTGGTCGTCTCGATCGGCGGCATCGTAGAGATCGCGCCGCTCTTCTATCTGCAGAATACCATCGAGAAAGTGGAGGGGATGCGCCCCTACACACCACTCGAACTGGCAGGCCGCAACATCTACATCCGCGAAGGCTGCTACCTCTGCCACAGCCAGATGATCCGGCCGTTCCGCGATGAAGTCGAGCGCTACGGCCATTATTCGCTGGCGGCGGAATCCATGTACGACCACCCGTTCCAATGGGGCTCGAAGCGCACCGGGCCGGATCTCGCGCGCGTCGGCGGCCGCTATTCGAACGAGTGGCATGTTCAGCATCTGTCCGATCCGCGGGCGGCCGTGCCTGAATCGATCATGCCGAGATACGCGTTCCTGAAGACGCAGGAGGTCACCGTCAAGGACATCGGCATGGACCTGAAAGCCAACGAGGATGTCGGCGTGCCCTACACGGACGACATGCTCGCCAATGCGGAAGCCGACATGAAGGCGCAGGCCGATCCCAACGCCGACACCTCGGCGCTGCTGCAGCGCTACCCGAAGGCAAAGACCGGCGATTTCGACGGCGATCCGCAGCGTCTTTCCGAGATGGATGCGCTGGTCTCCTACCTGCAGATGCTCGGCACGCTGGTCGATTTCTCGACCTATGACGATGCCACCGGCTACCGGTGAGGTGATCTCATGGAAACATACACGGCAATGCGGCACTTCGCCGACAGCTGGGGGCTTCTGGCGATGGCGGCATTCTTCGTCTGCGCCGTCGCCTACACGCTCCGCCCCGGCAGCAAGCAGACGGCCAAGGAGGCCGCTGACATTCCCCTGAAGGACGATTGAGATGTCGGAAAAGCATATTGATGAAGTCAGCGGCGTCGAAACCACCGGGCATGAATGGGACGGCATTCGCGAACTGAACAATCCGATGCCGCGATGGTGGGTCTGGACCTTTTATGTGACGATCCTCTGGGCGATCGGCTACGTCGTCGTCTATCCCGCCATCCCTATGGTAACCTCGGCGACGAAGGGTTATTTCGGCTATTCCAGCCGCGCCGAGTTGCAGCAGGATCTCGATCACGCGAAGGCCGGCCAGGCGAAGTTCCACGAAATGATCGCGGCAAAGAGCGTCGAAGAGATCGACGCCGATCCGGCACTGCGCGAATTCGCTATTGCCGGTGGTGCCTCGGCCTTCAAGGTCAACTGCGCCACCTGTCACGGATCGGGCGCCAGCGGCGGACCGGGCTTTCCGAACCTGAATGACGACGACTGGCTCTGGGGCGGCGACCTGCAATCGATCCAGACGACGATCGCTCACGGTATCCGCTTCGACGAGGATGCGGATACGCATGTCTCGGAGATGCCTGCCTTCGGCGATATCCTCAGCAAGGATCAAACGAAGGAAGTGGCCGCCTATGTCTGGGGGCTGACCAACACGCCTTCCGATCCGGCTTTGGCCACTGCCGGCAAGCAGATCTTCCTCGACAATTGCGCCGCCTGCCACGGCGAGGACGCCAAGGGCAAGGCAGAGATGGGCGCGCCCGATCTCGCCGACGCGATCTGGCTGAAGGGCCGGGGCGAGGAGGCGATCATTCGCCAGGTCACGGCGCCCAAGCATGGCGTGATGCCGGCATGGTCGGCGCGCCTCGGCGATACGACGGTCAAGGAACTGACGGTCTTCGTCCATTCGCTCGGCGGCGGTCAGTAAGGAGAGGGACGGTGACGGCACACGGGAACAATCCGCTCCTCCGGATTTACGGCATGCCGCGCTCGATCGTGCGTTCCCGTGTCTCGGTCCGTGGCAAATCCCTGCCGCCCGGCTGCAAGGGCGACGCGCCGGAGAAGATCGGTAGCGCGATTGTCAGCTTGACCTCGCTCAGGGATGACGAGCCGTCGAGCCACCAGAAATTGGGAGAGGACACCCAGGCGGCGTTCTCTCCCACTGCTTTCCGGGGCCGCGCCTTCGTCTCGAAGCGCCGCCCGTCTTTTTACGGCAGGCGGCCGGTTAATCCTTGTTGATCTTTATCAAGGACGCTCGACGGCCCCCGGAGGAGAACAGGCGTATCGAACGCGAAAGACATTACTTATGAACCTTTTCACAGCCCCCGATCCCAAGAGCGTGGAGAGGCTCGATGTCGAGCCTGTGAACGCCCGCCGTAACCGTCAGCCGCTTTATGCGGCGCGAACGAAGATTTTTCCAAAGCGCGCCGAGGGGCAGTTCCGCCGTTTCAAATGGATCGTGATGCTTGTTACACTCGGCATCTACTATCTGGCCCCCTGGATCCGCTGGGATCGCGGACCCTACGCGCCGGACCAGGCAATCCTCGTCGATCTCGCCTCGCGCCGCTTCTACTTCTTCTTCATCGAGATCTGGCCGCAGGAATTCTACTACGTCGCTGGGCTGCTCCTCATGGCCGGGTTCGGGCTGTTCCTCGTGACCTCGGCGGTCGGCCGGGCCTGGTGCGGTTACGCCTGTCCGCAGACGGTCTGGGTCGATCTCTTTCTCGTCGTCGAACGCGCCATAGAAGGCGACCGCAACGCCCGGATCAAGCTCGATGCCGCGCCGTGGAGCTTGAGCAAGCTGCGGAAGCGCGCCCTGAAACATGCCATCTGGCTGGCGATAGCCGTTGCGACGGGTGGCGCCTGGATCTTCTATTTCGCCGACGCGCCGTCTCTGGCAGTGGCACTCGCAACCGGCGCGGCACCCGCCGTCGCCTATGCCACTGTCGCCATCCTGACCTCCACCACCTACGTCTTCGGCGGGCTGCTGCGCGAGCAGGTCTGTACCTACATGTGTCCCTGGCCGCGCATCCAGGGCGCCATGCTGGACGAGAATTCGCTTGTCGTCACCTATAACGACTGGCGCGGCGAGCAACGTTCGCGACACAGCAAGAAGGCGCAGGCGGATGGGCTTCCGGTCGGCGATTGCGTCGATTGCAATGCCTGCGTTGCCGTCTGTCCCATGGGCATCGATATCCGCGATGGCCAGCAGATGGAGTGCATCACCTGCGCCCTCTGCATCGACGCCTGCGATGGCGTGATGGACAAGATCGGCAAAACGCGCGGCCTGATCGCCTATGCGACGCTCAGCGAATATGCTGCCAATATGGCGATTGCCACCGATAGCGGGCGCACGGCGGTGCAGCCGGCCAAGGTGCGCGATGAGGGTGGCTCCTTCGTCGATGGCATCCGGCATTTCAACTGGCGCATCATTTTTCGCCCGCGCGTCGTATTCTACGCCGCCGTATGGGCGGTGATCGGCATCGGCATGCTCGTCCATCTGTCGATTCGCGGCCGTCTGGAACTGAACGTCGTCCACGACCGCAATCCGCAATTCGTCATGGAAAGCGACGGCTCGATCCGCAACGGCTACACGATCCGCATTCTCAACATGGTGCCGCGGCCGCGGCAGATCGCGCTGACGCTGTCGGGCCTCGATGGCGCCACTATGCGCATCCCCGAACTCAGCAAGGACGATGTCCGCAGCTTCACGCTGGACGCGGCACCGGATGCGGCAACCACGATCAAGGTCTTTGTCACCCGCAAGCCGTCCACGGCTGCTGTCGACGAATTCCTCTTCACCATCGAGGAGTCCGGCGGCAGCGACCGGGCGAGCTATCGCGCAGCATTCAACGCACCTGGAGATCCGCAATGACCACCCGCGTCCAAGGCTTCACCGGCCGCCACATGCTGCTCGTCATCACCTCCTTCTTTGCCGTGGTCATCACCGTCAACGTCACGATGGCCTGGTTCGCGTCTTCAAGCTGGAGCGGCCTCGTGGTCGAAAACACCTATGTCGCCAGCCAGGAGTTCAATCACCGCGCCGCCGAGATGAAGGCGATGACCGCATCGGGCATCGCGGGGCATATCTCGCTGAAGGATGACCGCTTCATCTACCGGATTGCCAATCCGGACGGATCGCCGGCGGCGGTCGATACCGTGACGGCCATTTTCAAGCGGCCGGTCGGCGACCACGAGGACTTTTCCGTTGCGCTGGACAATCGCGGTGAGGGGGCGTTTGAAACGGATCGCCATGTCCCGGCCGGCGACTGGATCGTCGAGTTCATCTCGAAGAAGGCCGGCAGGCTCGTCATGCACGAGGCGATCCGGTTCGACACTACGGAGTTCGTTCGATGACCTGCTGTGCGATCGATGCCGAGGGGGTGATGGCGATGAGCACCACGGCCTTCAGTGCCGAGGAGATTGCGCTTGCCAGCCATCCGCTCGGTGGCGGCTTGCATCAGCTTGATCTCAGTGTCCCCGATGTCCACTGCGGCGCCTGTATCTCGACGATCGAGAGGGCGCTGACAGCATTGCCCTTCGTCAGCAAGGCGCGCGTCAACCTGACCTCGCGGCGCGTCACCTGCATCTATGACGAAAAGATCGGCGCACAGGCGACGGATCCGGCCGAAATCATCGCCGCCGTCGCGGGCGCGGGATACCGCGCGCATCTCTACGCGCCGCTTGCCGCCGAGGGCGACAAGACCCGCAACCAGCTGCTGCTCGCCGTCGGCGTCGCCGGCTTTGCCGCGGCTAACATCATGCTGCTCTCGGTCTCCGTCTGGTCGGGCGCCGATGCCGCAACGCGCGACATGTTCCATTGGATATCGGCGATGATCGCTGCCCCGGCGCTGATCTACTCGGGCCGCTTCTTCTTTCAGTCGGCGTGGAATGCAGTGAAGCATGGCCGTACCAACATGGACGTGCCGATCTCGCTTGCCGTGACGCTCTCCTATGCCGTCTCGCTCTGGGAGACGATGCATCACGGCGAACATGCCTGGTTCGACGCCACCGTCTCGCTGCTGTTCTTCCTGTTGATCGGCCGGACGCTGGATCATGTCATGCGTGAAAAGGCGCGGGCTGCGATCAACGGTCTGGCGCGGATCGCGCCGCGCGGCGCGCTGCTCATCCAGCCCGATGGATCGCGGCGCTATGTGGCAGTCGAGGAAATTTCGGTCGGTGACGAGATTGCGGTCGCCGCCGGTGAGCGTATCCCTGTCGATGGCGTTGTCGTCAGCGGCGAGAGCGATCTCGACCTTTCGATCGTCACAGGCGAAAGCAGCACTGTTCCGCTTCACGCCGGCAGTCCGGTCAGCTCGGGTTCGATGAGCCTCACCGGCTCGCTTATCCTGCGCGCCAGCAAACGCGCAGGCGAGTCGCTACTTGCTGAAATCATCGCCCTGATGGAGGCCGCCGAAGGGGGCAGGGCGCGCTACCGCCGGATCGCCGACCGGGCGGCGGCCCTTTACTCGCCGGTCGTTCATCTTCTGGCGCTGGCGTCGTTTCTCGGCTGGGGTTTTATCGGCGGCGACTGGAAGCAGGCGATGCTCGTCGCGGTCGCCGTTCTCATCATAACCTGCCCCTGCGCGCTCGGCCTCGCCGTTCCCGTCGTCCAGGTCGTGGCGGCAGGCGAACTGTTCCGCAACGGCATCATGGTCAAGGATGGCTCGGCGCTCGAAAGGCTGGCGGAGATCGACACCGTCGCCTTCGACAAGACAGGAACCCTGACCATGGGCAGGCCCCGGTTGGTGAAAGCCGAGCCGCCGGAAGGCCGCCTTCTCTCGATCGCGGCCGGTCTCGCAGCCCACTCGCGCCACCCGCTCTCGCAGGCAATGATGCATAGCGCGTGTACAACCCCGGTGCCCTTTGATCGCGTCACCGAAATCCCCGGTGGTGGTCTCGAAGCCGTCAGCTGCGGAACGCTCTATCGCCTTGGCAGCGAATCCTTCGCCTGCCGTGGTCTGGCAACTCAGCCGGCCGAGGACTGTCCGTTCTCGGAAGTCGTCTTGTCGCAGGATGGCGTCGTTTCCGCGCGGTTCTTCTTCGACGACACGCTGCGGCCGGGAGCGCGCGAGGCCGTCGCTACGCTTCATGCTGCTGGATTCTGGACGGTGATGATATCGGGCGACCGCCAGCGCGTTGCCGGCAACACGGCGCGCGAACTCGGAATCCCCCGGGCGCTGGGCGCCCTGACACCGAAGCAGAAGGTCGATCAATGCCAGGCACTCAACAGTAGCAACCACCGGGTCTTCATGATCGGCGATGGCATCAACGACGCACCGGCGCTGGCCGCCGCCCATGTGTCGATGGCACCAGCGACTGCATCCGATATCGGCCGGCAGGCTGCAGACCTGGTGTTCTTCAACGAGCGCCTCGATGCCGTGCCGCTGGCGATCGCCGTCGCCCGCCGCTCGGCAGCGCTGATCCGCCAGAATTTCGCGCTGGCGATCGGCTACAACATTCTGGCGGTTCCGATCGCCATTTCCGGGCTGGCAACCCCGTTGATTGCCGCCGTCGCCATGTCGACCTCGTCGATCATCGTCGTCTCGAACGCGCTGAGGCTGAATGCCTTCGGCAAGTCGATCCTCGCCGGCGCGATCGCGCGTCCCGCCGGCAAAGCCAGCGAGGCGCGAACGGCATGAACATGCTGATCTATCTCATTCCGATCGCGCTTTTTATGGGTGGTATCGGACTGGCAGCGTTTCTCTGGTCGCTGAAGAGCGGCCAGTACGATGACCTGCAGGGTGCGGCATGGCGGGCGATCGCTGATGACGATCTGGATCCGCCAGGCTCCTGATCGGGCGGCCGCCGGTCGAAATCATCTCGATCGGAAGATTGTGGACGAAGGCCGCAATGGTAGCGCTGCCCACAAACCTGCGTTATCTCTAACGAAAACGAAGAAAGCAGGACGAACGGGTGACATGGAAGCAGATCGCATTCTGGTCGTCGATGACGACGCCCGGATCAGACAAATGCTTGTTCGCTATTTCGAGGACAATGGTTACAGGGTGAATGCCGTCGGAAACGGCGCCGCGATGCGCAGCGAGCTGGCCAAGGGCCACTACGCTGCCGTCTTCCTCGATCTCGTTCTGCCGAACGGCGAAAACGGTCTGGAACTGCTGCGCGAAATCCGCAACACATCCGACGTTCCGGTCCTGATGCTGACAGGCCAGGACGACGTCACCGACAAGGTGGTGGGTCTCGAGATCGGCGCCGACGACTATATCGCAAAACCCTTCCACCTGCGCGAACTGCTGGCCCGCCTCAGAACCATTCTGCGGCGGCGAACCGTGTCCGATCATCCATCCGCAGCCTCTGATGCCGATGAAACCCTGTTGTTCGACGGCTGGACACTGGACGTCTCCCGCAGGCGGCTCACTTCTCCCGATGGCGGCGACGTGACGATGACGACCGGCGAGTTCGATATGCTGGTGGTCTTCGTCCGCAATCGCGGCAGGGTTTTGTCGCGTGAGACGTTGATGGATCTCACCCGCAACCGTCACCTCGAAGCGTTCGACCGCGCGATCGACGCGCAGATCGTTCGCCTGCGCAAGAAGATCGAGGCTGATCCGCGCGAACCGGCGCTGATCCAGTCGGTGCGCGGTGTCGGCTATGTCTTTACCGGCAGGCAGCGGTAGCGCTGCCCGTTCGCCGCGTTGTGGTTGTCGATCTTTGACGGAGATCAATGCGTGTCTGCTTGACGACCGCTAACCTTCCCCGAACGTCGCTATCCGCACGAATGAGGCAGGCCGATGCAGGCAAAAGACATAATGACCACCGACGTGGTTTCGATCAGCCCGGCCGCCGGCATCCGCCACGCTGTTGCGGTGATGATGCAGGGCAAGATCAGCGGACTGCCGGTCGTCGATGACGAAGGCCGGATCTGCGGCATGCTGACGGAGGGCGATCTGCTGCTGCGCCGCGAGATCCGTCCGCAGCCGAACCAGGTTCGTGCCTCCGGCGTACTCTCCGAGCTCGAACTCGAACGCTACATCAGCAGCCATGGCTGGTCAGTCCGCGATGTCATGTCAACCGATGTGATCGTCGCGCGGCCGGATAGCGAAGTCTCCGACATTGCCGAAAGCCTGCAAGCCCATCGCATCAAGCGCCTGCCGATCGTCGAGGATGGCCGGCTGGTCGGCATCGTCAGCCGCCGGGATATTCTCGGCATGATCGTCGATGCGCCTGTGACGGCGCTGCCGCGCGAGGATGGCGCGATCCGGCTTGCGCTCCGGACGCGTCTGCGGTCCGATCTTGGTCTGACGCCGCAGACGGTGCAGGTATCGGTGACGAACGGCCAGATCACCCTGAACGGCCAGGTCGAGTCGGAGCTGAAGCGGAAGGCCGTGCGCGCACTGATCGAAGGCCTCGGTCTCGGTGCCTACCGGGATCAGCTGCGGGTCGTCATGCCGATATTGGAAACCGAGCGGCTGGCAATCTAGGAACGGGATCGATGATGTGCCGTCAGGGTCCAGGGCATGGGAGACTTGCCCGGCGCTATGCCCCTGGACCGGCCAAGTCTCTGCCAAGTTGCCCCACTTGACACGGGTACCGTTCGCCCGCGCGCCAAACCTAGCGATGACACCGGCCCCTTCATTGATCGAAATCAACGAGACAGCTTTCCCAGAAGGGGTGCCGGACAGCCTAACTTCGAGCTCCTGAACACCAATTTCGAATTATCGTACAATTACAATTACTTACGAGAAACATTGGAATTCTTTGCGGAGTGCTGTTGACTGTTTGCGGGGGTTAGCCGTATAAGCCGCGTCACTGAACGAGGGCGGCGGCGCTGCAGGCGACGAAGTCTTTCGCTCTAGGATTTCTTGAAGGTTGGCCTTTGAGGCTGATTTATTCCCAGGCTTTCGGGTTTGGGTGCGGGAAGTTTTGACCGGGTTATCTGGTCTGTTATTTGACAATTGAAGATGAGAAGAAAGAGAAACGTGGGCGGCGGAGTTCGCGGATCGGGCAGAGATGCCTGATCTTGGAAAGAGACTTTGGCGGTCACGTTTATCAAGAGAAGTTACACTGGTTTTTGACGGCTGGCTTTCGGGTTGGCTGTTTAGAAAACAGGTGTGAAGTTCTCGTCGATTCAGAACGTGACGTAAATGCCAATGATTGAATTCTCAACATGAG